>JANMGV010000066.1:0-3392 GCA_031374825.1 Pirellulaceae bacterium | reverse complement strand
GAATAGGCGAACTCTCCAACTCCGAGTTGAAAAATAAATGCCTCTTGACGACTTTAGAGTTGTAGGTAAAAATCATCGAGTTGTAAAGTTACCTCTCTCAAGATGGTTAGCCCCAACTGAGTTGAGCATAATAATATTGTTCGTCCTTCATAAGTGCATTTCATGTTGCTACTGTCCCAAGCAATCGAAGAGACTATCGAATGGGCGGCTCCACGTGTTGATACGACAAATCTTCGCTGGGGATTGCGTTCACCGGAATTACGCCCTGATGCCGAATTCTATGATCCAAGCAATCCAGGATTCTTCAACCAATCTTCGTATATCCGTCAGGTCGCAACAAAACGCTCTGCGATTCTTGCGTCAAAACCATCGGCGACGTCGATTTACGGTCAACTATTGTTAGTGGACTACGAGATTACAAACCACAACGAAGCGACTGAGGTTGAAACCGACGGGTTTTTCGATTGGGCTGACAATCCTCCATGGGATTTGTGGATTGGTGAATACAATTCCCAACTACTTGTGTGGGTTCCACCAGAACTTGTTAATGTCGTTCGCCGTGGAAATGACGTAGAATGCATGGGCATGTTTCAATGGATTGGTCTTCATGAATTAAACCTTGAAACGGCTGTAGCGTAAAAGAAAGCGGACGAACTATGCGATGCACCGAAGTCGCGGGTCGACCGTTTCCTGATGGTGAGTTTATTTGCCGCGACATCGGTGATCGCGGTCGTTCGTCGCCACAGACAATTGCACAAGTTTACTAGTGCTTAGGGTGAGTGTCCAGCAGATGTATCGAACACGAAAGCTGTGCTTTAGCGTACTTGGAGTCTTACTCGTGGCTTTGGTGGCTTCGAGCGGGCTCGCAGCGTTGGCGACTGATCAGCAAAAGACCTACATCCTGATCGATGGCGTTAAAAGAGAAATGCAATCAATTCCACTTGTGGGCTATTTTGCAAGGATGGAGGAGCCGCCTGAGTTCAGCTCCATTACGTCGGCCAACAGGATTGGCTTCAAGTCAGAATGGGAATTGCGCGACGACAAGCTGTTTCTTACGCGTTTCGAGGCGGCTGTTAATTTCAAAACGGCAAAGATTGAAGACTTCATTCCAGATTGTATTCTGCCGCACCATGCAAATTGGTTTACAGGGCGATTGCAAATTCCGATCGGCAATCCAACGCAAGCTGGCAGATACCGTGAATCCGAGTATAAACGAATTGAAGACTACCGATTCAAGGACGGCGTCGTAATTACACACGCTGTCCGATCCAATGATAAAATCGAATATTCAAAGCACCTTGTCGGAACAGTATTTGACAATCCGATCGGAGAGGGTTGGTCGGTCACGAGAATAACGCAGCTTCACGGGCTTTGGTCAGCCAAAGATCGCGATTTTAGTCTGGAAATAGCTCCTCTTGAGAATAATTCTGTCAAACTGACCTTCGTCGAAAACAACTCTCAACCCAACAAGAATAGAAGTGCATTTGTCACACAGATTGGAGATGGTGCTTTCATTTGGTGGGAGGCTAAACATACGAACCCTGAAATGGACGGCTATGCCTTTGCCAAACTTGACCTACTAGGCGACGGAAGGTTCCGTCTAATTGCGGCGGAACACCTTGCTTTTTCTGATATGTTGAGAGATGGTTTGCTAGACGGTCACATGGACGAATCGCAGAAATCCGATTCACAGTGGACACAAATTTCAACAACTACAGAGAGCTTTGTGCGAGCGATTGAAATGCACGGCATACGTCGATGCTTTCACGAAAAAGTAGCCACCATCTATTCGAAACGATGAAATACTAGGGGCGACGAACTAAGCGATGGACCTAAGTCGCGGGTCGGCCGCTAATTAATGGAAACCTTTTCGCCGCGACTAGGTCATCGCGGACGTTCGATTGTTGATGCAGCATGGTGATATCTACGCGCACTCCTGAAGGTGAGCCGATCAAGTGCGGCGTGTGCGGTAACGAGCATTTGGTTCTTTCATCGTGGCCACCTGGCGACTCTGTTTGTCCCACTTGCGGATCACATGCTTGGCTTGCTCCAAGAAAGCACGTGGAGCAGTTCCCTACCCCCAATGTATTACAATTTGTGCCTGCGTTTGTCGATCGATTGCGTCTAAGTTGCACCAGAGTTGAAATGGCGATTCATCTTGTCAACGGACTCTTTGAATGCCTTTCACCACACGGTGTAATGCTTTGGATGCCATCCCCAGCCAGCGGCGCGCAGTTTGAACTTGTTGCATCGAACGGCGAGACTCATTCCCAGGAGTTTGCAATCGCAGTTGCAATGGAAAGACGAGCAATCATGCGAATCGCGAATACAAATTTCGGCGATAGGCTGTTGATTGGGGTGCCTTTACAAACTAAGAGCGAAGCTGCGATTGCCGGTATCCTGGAAGTTGCTCAGCGAACGGATACACTGACCGATACTCGCGACGGATTTCTACGATTCGTATGCACGATGGCCGCCGTCACAGCCGGGTGCCGAGCATTTACCCAAAACAAAATCGAACAATGAAATGCACGGGAGTTGCGGGTCGCGCGTTTCCTGATGGTCAGGTCGCTCGCCGCAACCCCGTGATTTCGAGCGTTGAACCAAGCCGACTGCGCTTGTTTTCTCGAGGGGCTTGGGAATGTGGGCGCGCGCTAACGACGACATGCGCGACTCTTGCGGCGATGCGTTGGGTTGATTGTGGGCGATGTTCGTGGTGAGCCGATTTTAGATGCGGCCTTCGGAAAATCTTTTGAGCTTCACGAGCATTCTGCTTGAGCCAAGTTCTCTTGTGAGCCACGGTTGTGTCGTTCGGCCTGATGTTGGGTCGACTTTCATTACGCAACTTGCTCGAGGAGACTTTTTCCATGACCCCTTATGATCGCCGCCTTAATCCGTACATCAATCGCATGGCCCAGGACATGCAGATTCGCAACTTGGCTGCCAGCACTATCGACTCCTACACTTGGCACGTCGATAAATTCTGTTCGCACTTCGGCAAGATGCCCGAAGAACTGGGACTCGAAGAGATTCGCTTGTACCAGATATTCTTGGTAAACGAGAAAAAATCTTCGTGGAGTTCCTTCAACCAAGCAGTTTGCGCCCTACGCTTCCTCTACGAAATCACGCTTGGCAAACCGTGGGTGATCAAACACATTCCTTTTGGCAAGCGACCGAAAACTCTGCCCGTCGTTCTGTCCGATCAAGAAGCTTCGAAGTTACTCGAGTGCACACACTATCTCAAACATCGAATGGTTCTGCTGACGTGTTACGCGGCGGGACTGAGACTGGCCGAAGCGACTCATTTGAAAGTCGCGGACATCGACGGCCAGCGTGGTCAGATCCGCGTGCGTTGCGGAAAAGGGAGCAAAGAAAGGCGCGTGCCCGTCTCG
>JANMGV010000053.1:0-43681 GCA_031374825.1 Pirellulaceae bacterium | reverse complement strand
CAAGACCCAAGAACCAAGAACCAAGAACCAAGAACCAAGAACCAAGAACCAAGAACCAAGAACCAAGAACCAAGAACCAAGAACCAAGAACCAAGAACCAAGAACCAAGAACCAAGAACCAAGAACTGTGAACTACCCCCTAACTTCCCTGATCAAATTTCGGCGAACGGCAAGCATCAAAAACATCTGAAACAGAAATTACAAGCTGAGAAAAATCGCCTGACACAATCACTTGTCCTCGAGCAAATCTTTGCGAAGACAAATATCGCCCCGTAAAAGGGCTTCGATAAACAATAACTTCTTCTTGCTCCTGGTCGACAACCCAGTATTCCGAGATATTAGCCTGCGCGTATTCGCCTACTTTGACATTCATATCTCGGTGCCGTGCTTCAGCACCTTGACTTACGACTTCGATTGCCAAATCTGCACCGTTAGGATATTGACTGGTGAGATGTCGCTCACGTGAAACAAAAATGATATCTGGTTCACGGAATTTTTGGTTCCAAAGTTGAACTGGCAATGGCGCGAAAAAAACCTCCCCCAAAGATTTCTTTTCAACAAATGAAGCGAGCATGGCAAAAATAAAGCGGACAATTCTCTGATGCGCAATGGTTGGCGTATCATGAACCTCGATGCATCCGTTCTCAAACTCAATAAGCCGTCCGCCATCTAATGACAAATAGTCTTGTTCCGTCCAACTCCCCTGCGGAGGAAACAGCATTGCGACGCGCCAAGCCCAATCACCGGTCGCATCTGTTGCGTTCTCGTGGTTCTTTTCAGACATGACTTATCCGCCTTACAGTATCCATTGCACTCTCTACACTCATTGTACTTTATCATCGACGCGATTGTCCATCGCGCGAAACTCCGTAGGGTGTGTGAAGCGGGCGGGGTTGAAATTGCACACCGTTACCGTCGCCGAATCGATTCGAATAATCAAAAACCACAGCCACCCCAACCGCCCGCGTAACACACCATCCGTGCAAAATGCGGATTGGTGTGTTTCGTGGTCGTTGCGTTGCTTGGGTCGTTTGTTAATCCGGAGTCCGTAGGGTGTGTGAAGCGGGCGAGGTTGAAATTGCGCACCGTTACCGTCGCCGAATCGGTTCAAATAATCAAAAACCGCCGCCAACCCAACCGCCCGTGTAACACACCATCCGTGCAAAATGCGGATTGGTGTGTTTCGTGGTCGTTGCATTTTTTGGGTCGTTTGTTGGGTAGCGTTTTTGCATTTGTGTAATTTATCGGTCTTTCCCGGCGCGACCACTGCACACACCCTACGACTACTACGACGAAGACTACTACGACTTTCTACAAAGCGATTCTTCGAGGATCTTGCAAATCCGCTGGGCCGACTTGCCGTCACCATACGGATTAGCCAAAGTCGATCGACGCCGATATTCATCTGGGCTGGTCAAGAGAATCGTCGCTTCCCGACAAATAACTTCGGGATCGGTCCCCACCAAGCGACACGTACCTGCATCGACACCTTCGGGACGTTCGGTCGTATCACGCATCACCAGCACAGGCTTGCCAAGGCTTGGCGCTTCCTCTTGCACACCACCCGAATCACTCAGGATAAATGTGCATTGGTCCATCAACCGCACAAAGTCCTCGTAACCAACCGGTTCGATCAAGGCCACGCGAGGATGATTGCCAAGCAAACGAAACACGGGCTCGCGAACATTCGGATTCAGGTGCACGGGATACAGGATCCCAACGTCCGGGTGCTCGTCGACAATTCGCCGCAAAGCTGTACAGATCGACTCAAATCCCGATCCAAACGATTCCCGACGATGTCCCGTCACCAAAATAAACCGCGGAGAAAAGGGGTCAGGACTCTTTTGCGGAGGAGAAAAGGGGTCAGGAACCTTTTGCAAGGAACTTGCCCGAAGGGTGCTATGCCCAAAAGGTTCCTGACCCCTTTTCTCCGACTCCTGCCTTTCGGTGCTATGCACAAAAGGTTCCTGACCCCATTTCTCCGACTCCATCAAATACCGACTCACAAACTCCGCAGGCAAACCGAACCGCGAAGACCAAGAACCGATATCAAACGCCTGTTTGCTCAGCTTTTCCTTCATCCATAGCAGCGAATCGATGACCGTATTGCCAGTCACAAAGCAATTCTCCGCAGGGATTCGCTCGCTAATCAGATTTTGGCGAGACTGCTCTGTTGGCGCGAAAGCCCATCGGCAGAGCGGGGCGGTCAAGCGACGGTTCATCTCTTCGGGCCAAGGTGCGTTGAAATCATACGTTCGCAACCCAGCCTCGACGTGACCGACCGGCACTTTCGCATACGCCGCCGCGATCGCCGTAGCCAGCACAGTCGTCGTATCGCCTTGGACAAGCACCGCATCGGGCCGATTTTTTTCAAAGTATTGGCTTACCGCCACGATGGCTCGCGCCGTCAGATCCGGCAGCGTCTGCCCAGGCTGCATCAGCCCAAGATCGACATCCGGCGTGAGCCCAAACGCCCCTAATGCCTGATCCAACATCTCCCGATGCTGCCCCGTAGACAACAAAACCGGCCGCAACACTTTGGACTCCGCAACCGCAAAATAAACCGAAGCCATCTTAACAGCCTCCGGCCGAGTCCCCACAACAATAACTATATTTTTTCTTATTGCAGACATCGACCGCAATCCTAATTGGCTAACATTGGAATCAATTGGCAAAGCAATTTGTCGCAAACAACCAGATGAGAGGCATGAATCTCAATTTCGTTGGATGCCAGTCCCTGTATATAGGACTCTCGCGGATACATGTAACAACTCCAGCAGAACGGCGCAAGCCCAATGCCACTGACTTTGGTAGCGGAACGGCGCGAGCCGTCCGGTGAATCATTGAAAAACAAAGCCGAAACCGTAGGGCTCGCGCCCTTACGCTACAACGCAGACTCTAAAGTCAGTGCCAGACGGCTCGCGCCGTACCGATAGCTTTTAGTTACAGAACTTTTCCCATGCACCTGCATAGTGAGAACAGGTTAAATCGAATCTTGTTGTTCACCGAAAATTTTGCATTTACTTAAGCTTCTCTTTGGCCAACAATTCTCGATGGCGGTCGGCAATATCCTTTAGCCCCACTTCATCATACGCTTTGGCAAGACTTTCACGCACCACAGGGCGAAGCTCAACGGCGGCCAATGCTGCCTCAAGATCTGCAATGCATTCTTGATATTTACCAAGTTTGAAAAGGATTTGACCACGAGTTTCTCGCAAATAGGGATGATTGGGTAGGCCATCGACAGCAGCATTTGCTAATCGTAATGCGCGTTCAAGATCCGGATTTTCTTGATTGGCAACCGCATGCGCCAAGTTGTTGAGCAACCCAGGAAGATTTGGATTGTTCTTGAGGGCGATTTCTAAGTGACTCTGCGCTTCGGAAACATTTCCCTTAATCAAGAGAACGGTTCCTAAAATGAAATGCGATGTATCTGGTGCAACACCTTGCACAATTGCCTCACGCAAGACGATCAACTCCGGTACGGATGTATCCGCTAGTTCAATCGATGTTTGCGTCACGACTTCTAGTAATAGTGCGTTTGTAGGATCGATGGCGACCGCCTCTCTTAATCGATCGAATCGGCGAATCATTCCTCGTGGCGTTTTATCGGATCGAGCAATTCTTTGCGAATCTAGTACGAGCGCTTCCGTTAACGATCGCTTCAATTCGGAAATTTCCTCCGATTTCGTTGCTAACCGTAAACCATCTTGCAGCAAACCGACCGCATCGTTTTCTCTGCCTAAGAGAACGTACAAACTCGCCAAGTGAGAGCGAAGTGTAGAGTCCTGAGCTTGCTTTGCGATTTTCGGTTCGAGCTGAGCCACTAATTTCTTGGCACGTCTTTTTGCCTCCTCAACTAGTCCTAGTTCTTTCTCCAGGAATACAACGATCAATTCCGTTTCGGAGTCTGTTTCCGCAATAGGAAGGAGGTTTGCATAAGCGCTTCGATTATCGCCCAGTGCGCGAAAGAGATCTCCCAACGCCCGTTTCGGAATCGGATCGGCTGGTGAGATCAAAGCTGCGGTGTTTAGCCACCGATAATAATCCTCTTTTTGTTCTTTGGTCCACTCAGAAAATTTCAGACGGTCTCCAACGGAATTGGCTAGCCACATTGCGGCCTGAAATGAACGACCACTCAGTGCAAGGTCTTCCATCATCGTTCGCGCATTAGCCGGTTTGCCAGCAAGGTATTCGACTTGTGCGCGGTTGTATGCCTCCTCGAGAGACCCCGGATACATGCGAACTAAAGCATCGGCAGAAAGTCTCGCCAGTTCAAAATTTTTCGTTTCGATGGATTGGGCGAGCAGTCTCCGATATTGTACCGATTCTCGGGAGCGAGACAGGTTGCTGGCAACCAGCAATCCTGACGCAAAGACAACCAACAGTACAATCGAAGGGATCGCCAAGATGAGCCCATTGTAGGGACGCGTTCTGAACCAATTCAAAACGAATTTCCACGTCCAGGCGAACCACCAAATGGGATTCACAAAATTCTTCCAAGATGGCCATTCCCTTAAGAGAACCTGCCCATCGGATCGTTCAAACGAATAACCAGTCCCTTCGAACTTCAGAACGGACTTGGTTGTCGAATTCAACCATGCCATCGTCTTCTTGGGTAATCTCGAAAACCTTCCAGTTCTATTACGAGGTCGCAAAGCCTTAAATGGTCGATTAATAAAAGTAACCACGGACGACGTGAATTTGGAAACGCGTCGTTTGAACCGACGCATGCCCCCTCGTCGACTTCCGTCGGAGCGATGCTGAGAACTACTATTTGACTTCTTGAACATGGAAAATTGCTTTTGGATATCGCTTTGACTTGTGGCGCAAAAAAAGTAATGGAAAAGTCAGTAGCAGGTTGAGTATTTTACGACGGCCAAGTAGGCCAAGTAATTGATTAAACGAAATAGGCCGAAACGCGTTAGCGTCCGGTTTCTTATCGACTAAGGGGTGTTAACGCTCGTCGCCGATCGCTTTCAATCCTCTAAGCTAAACCACTATTATGTGAACATCAACCTTGTAACGTAGTATTGAATTGGTCAAGACAACGACGGATCGATTTGAGTGAGTCAGAGATCGAAATCAGCTCCCCAACTCCTTGCGAACAATTTGAAGTACTTTCAGGAAATCATTTACCACCGGCTCAGCAGCCACCGGGGAATTCTTGTTGGAAAACCGTGTCCAAGTGTGAATGAACTTGCATGGCTGAATTATTGTTGATGCCGAATCGCGGCGAAGCTCTACCGATACCCCGGCATCATTTAGTCCACCAAAACACAGGATAGCGGATTCTACTGCCTCGTTCGTGAACTTGGAAACTACAAACTTCAATTGTGCACTACCCTCCAAATTGCTCGTATCCACTTCCTTGCTTTCAATCAGTTTCCAGCCTTCGCGAATGTAAATCGGATTGAGATCCCGTACCAAACCCGGTTTCTGAGTTATGACCAAATCCGTCGTGCGACTCGTCAAATAAAAAGTCCAGACATCCGCATAGTTTCCCCAGGCAGGATTAATCGCTTTATTAATTAACCTGTGATCCACAATTTCAGAATCCCCTACGACGTTCGAAAAGATCGTAGATGCGGGTTGCCATATTGACGTTTGAACGCCGTCGGAAGACTTCGTTGCAAAGCCGTTCTTCATCGCTATTCGAAATTCCAAAATGAACGTAACACAGCAAACCAAGAACACGAGTAACAATCCCAAGACACGCGGTCGACTCAACGAATCGGTCCCAGACGATTGCGTTTGCAAATTGCGTCGATCAAACAAGTAATTCCAGTAGTAGACCAGCGGGTTCGTCTGTTTTGAATCGCTCGACTTTTCATTTATTGGAAATAGCAGTGTCCGCCAAAATCGTTCGAATGACAAAAAGAGCAAAGCAACGAATGCCAAACATATCAAAGAAAGCCAGAAATAGGACCAACCTGTTGTCCAGTCTCCCACGTTCCAATTCTTGGCCATTGCAGCGACCAATGTGACCGAAATCTCGAAAACCAAATACCAAACAGTTGACGCCAGAAACGCAAAGAGAGACTCTCCCCAGTTTCTCCTCCGAGCAACGGAGTAGACGACCGCTAGCGAACAAAAAACGGGCAGCGTCATACCCAGTGGAATTTGTTCATCTAAGTAGAATCGATACCCTTGGATTGAAATGGTATTGTCATAGCGCAAATGGGGAATCGCCGCCAGTCGCAGCAGTTGCGTTGTGGAGTCGGCAGTCAATCGGTTTACGAAATCGAGAACGTATTGATCCCCTCCGCGAGGAAACCCAACAAGTAACAAGAATAGTGGCCAATGGTCGACGAGAGAATTCTCCGTAGATCGTTCACGATGGGTCAGTAGGAAACTAATTGCAAACAACAAGAAACCGAAACTTGCCAACCAAGCAGAGTTCCTAATCCCAGCGGCCAAGATCACCAGAATCGCTGCAGATAGAAAACCCATCTCAATTTGCTTTTGTGGAAGCCGAAGCCTCCAGTCCCATCTCCACCCGATTAGAATTACCGCAGAGACAATCGAAATTAAGATCGACCAACCATAAAAGTAGTTGGAGAAATTCTGCCAGATTGCTTTTTGCAACAATGGCAGTTGGGCGACGAGAATGAAGCCCCAGAAAAATAATGCAGCAAACTTGACCATGTATGGAAACTTCGAATAGAAGGAAGCAGTGCACCCTTCAGCCTAGACAAAGACCGCTAAATACACTCACGCTATAGCCATTGAATTTTAGAAATACCATTGACAGCGAGGGATTGAAACGAAGAGGTTCAATCTAACGAAAAGTCGATAAAAAAAGGCGAGGATAATCCTCGCCTTTAAGATGCGTTAGTCGCAATAAACATCACTTCAAACTAAGCAGCCTGACGACGCTTTTTCCGCCAAGCAGCATAACCGCCACCAACGGAGAATAAGCCCATCAACGCCATAGTACCCGGCTCGGGAATCGCTTGAATAGTCCCGCTGTACCCTACGAAAGTCCCGAAGTCGATTATGTTAACCCCTGTCGTGGGCCTTCCATAAACAAACTTATCAAAATTGACCTGGTTTATCGCATTACTGCTGAAAAAGTCCGACCCTGAAAACGTCATGTTAAGCAGTCCGGCGGTCGGACCTAAAACATTAACGACGAATGCCGCAGTATCGCTTGCCCCAGCGTCCGTCAAAGTAGCGTTACCACCTGTAACGACAAATCCAGGACCGCCACTAACTACAAATGAACCTCCGGTGACTGTGCCTGGACTTGGACCATCTGTAACAAAGAGTGACATAGTAAAAGATCGCGTCGGTGGAACTAACCCAAGAAAACCTACACCGGGAGCGCCAAAAATCTGTGAACTAATCACTCCAGTAAAAGAGACCAGCGCTGCATTTGCATTTGTAACGCTCAGTAAGCACGCAGCCAAACCCAACAATAAGGACCGCCACAACATGATGTTCCCTCCAATAACGCCAGCAAAAGAGCTATCACAAGATAGGTAAAATTTGACGAGATCAACGATTAGTATGGCTAGTTCGGCGTATTTGTCAAGTTTTTTTTCGAAAATCTTCGAAAAATCAAAGTAGAAATTTGACTATTCACAAAAAGCAGTAAAACATTCGGAATTAGCGAACTCACCACAAAAAACGGCTCTTTCGTAAACAGGTGATGATAGCCATTCATTTCCCTTGAATTTAATTCCGAACGACGATTGGCTGAAAAACCGTTATCGCCTGCGATAACAACTGGGAAACAGATGCGTCTTCCTGCGATGCAGTATCAGGTTTGTCGAACATGAGAAGACACTGAACTTGGTATGCAGCACCACCGAATATTCGGTTTCTTATTGCAGGCGACATCCGATTCTTTACTCGATGATACATCGAGGAATACAAATCCCATTTGCCAGGCGGCTCCATCAAGTTTCCTCGATCATCAATGAACGCGAATCCCAGGGCTCCAAGCTTACCGCTGGAGTGCTGCAAATGAACAGCAACGTACGAGGCATCCAAGACCGAATTGTACGGTAACGGCAATGGATTGACTCGCCGCTCTAGAGTTTTCCAGCCTGCTCCTTCATAACAGCGTGTCAGCTCATGCCAACCCGGAAACGCTTGGTCAAATGAAACAGTGGCTTCGCGATCACCGTTTTGATACGTCCACACATCGGAACGTTCACCAAAATCTGCTCCTCGACTGCGAGTCTCGCGGCGATAGGATTTCAAGACCCAACCGGCGAGTTCAGGTGGCATGTCACGCTCTTGCAATTCCTTGAAGGGGCTTTCCGTGAAAAAGTCAATCTTGTCGCGTTTGGTTGCATATGCGGTAGCAACATCTACCATCTCAATGAAAAAGAAAATAGCAAAAACAGCTCCAATGATCCAACGTAAAGCCGGAAACTGAATGCTAATTTGTTTGGGTTGAATGACCGGATTAGGAATCGACTGCTGTGAATCCGGGCGGCCCTCGTGATCGACCGGCGCAGTCAGAACACTCAGCCCGAGGTCAGCACTCCAAATTAGGAAAACGCCGGTGATCATCATAGCGTAACCCAGCAGGTCGTGAACGAGTCCGTGCGTCAGATCGATTTGAAACCATACGAACATAATCGCAATGATCAAAATCCTCATGCTGTTCGTAAAGAAGGACCAGAAAACAGCAGACCCAATCAGAGTTAGGGTATGAAACCAGTTTCGCCCCTTATAGACAGCAAGAATTGCAGCGATGGCGAAATAGAAAAACAACGACTGAACGCCGCTGCAAGCTTCCTCCACGCCAAAGTCTTTTTCTTTTACAGAGATAATCGTGCCCGCGTTGTAGTGCGGAATATTTACAATATCCAATGCATTGCTAACAAATCGTGTGCATATTCGCTGCAGAATGCCAGTAAAGACGACATCGCCTGTCAAGTTTGGTGAATAGGGAGGTTGCCAAAGAATTGCCAACAATACCACCAAGATCGCAAGACTGTGATTGGACTGGCCGTCGCGCATTTTTACTAATAGCGAGGAAGTTCCAAGTAGAAAACCGAAGTAAGCAATCCAGGGTGAGGAAAACAGAATCGCCAGAATACAACTTAGTCCCGACCCCGATAGCAACAACGCAACCAATGCGCCACGCAATCGCGTCGATGGCAAAACACCATCGCCTCGCCTCCGCCAGACGAAAAACAAAAAACAACCAATCGCTAGAGGGAAAAAATCGTAATGTGCAAATCCTCTCAGATTTTTGAAATAGAGCACGACATACGGAAGCTGAAATACTATCGCCAATATTTGCGCGACCGGTATCGTCCCCGCTACTTGCGATTTGTCGCTATTTGCAGATCCACTCCTAGAAATCGTCTGTACTATATCTGCGCTCATCTTATCCCCTAAATCCCAAGTACATCCTGCTTGCCGAGCAGGATCCTAAATCCCAAGTACATCCTGCTTGCCGAGCAGGATCCGTGTCAATTGCCAATCCCCATCAATACGACGACCGCCAGAGCCTTATCAGCCGGTACGCGCTAGCGTCCGGTTCCTTCATCGCCAACCGGGTGCTAGCGCACTTCGGCACTGACTTTAGTAGCGGAACGGCGCGAGCCGTCCGGTGAATCATTGAAAAACAAAGCAGTAACCGTAGGGCTCGCGCCCTTACGCTACAACGCGGACTCTAAAGTCAGTGCCATTGTGCTAACGCACGCCGGCTAATCCGAAAACCATCAGCCGGTTCGCGATAGCGTCCGGTTCCTTCATCGCCAACCGGGTGCTAGCGCACTTCGGCACTGACTTTAGTAGCGGAACGGCGCGAGCCGTCCGGTGAATCATTGAAAAACAAAGCAGAAACCGTAGGGCTCGCGCCCTTACGCTACAACGCGGACTCTAAAGTCAGTGCCATTGTGCTAGCGCACGTCGGCTAATCCGAAAACCATCAGCCGGTACGCGCTAGCGTCCGGTTTTTTCCCCGCCAACCGCGTGCTAGCGCACGTCGGCTAATACTATTGCAACACCCTTCACCCAACCTTTGCAATTCACGCCTCGACCAATAACCTAGCGATTCTCTCGGCTGCATGACCATCCCAAAGCGATGGGCAAATTCCCAATTTATATTTCCCATCAAGCACTTGACCAAGGTATTGCAACAAAAGTTCAGACGAACTGCCAATCAGCGTGCTGGTGCCTTCGGAGCATGTAATTGGGCGTTCAGTATTGTCGCGCATCGTCAAGCACGGAATGCCAAGTGCGGTTGACTCCTCTTGCAAGCCACCTGAATCCGTCACGATCACTCGGCACTGGGACGTCAAACATAGGAAATCCAGATACCCTTGCGGCTCCACCAATCGGAGCTCGTTGGAACTGGCCAACAGGTCGTTCAGTCCGAACTCTGTCATTCTCGCTCGCGTTCTTGGATGCACTGGAAAAATCAGTGGCAGTCGCCTTGAGACGGCTGTCAGAACCGTAAGTAGCGATTTCAACACTGTCGGATCATCCACATTCGCAGGACGATGCAACGTAACGACTCCGTATTGCCCCGGCCTCAATCCAAAACGAGCCAACGTATCCCCGGCTTTGGCTCGCGCTACTTGAGACATCAGCGTATCAATCATTACATTACCGACCAGAAAAATGTGATCCGCGTCGTGGCCTTCGCGTTTCAAATTTTCGACGCCCGCAGGTTCTGAAACGAGCAGCATGTCTGAAATCGAATCGGTCAGGATTCTATTAATTTCCTCAGGCATGGTTCGATCAAAACTGCGCAATCCTGCTTCTACGTGAGCAACGGTAATATTCAACTTGGCTGCGGCAATCGTAGCCGCCATGGTTGAGTTGACATCACCGACAACCACCAGTCGATCGATAGGAAACTCGGTTTTCTGAGCATCGATAAACACTTGTTCCACAGCCTTCATTACATCGGCCGTTTGCTGGGCATGCGTACCCGATCCAATCCCCAAAAAGACGTCCGGCTTGCGGATGTCCAATTCCTCAAAGAATACATCCGAAAGGTTTCTATCGTAATGTTGCCCGGTATGAATCAGCGTTGTACGAACATTCGGGTACAACTCTAGCGCTCGCAAGATCGGCGCCATCTTCATGAAATTCGGTCTCGCTCCAACAACACAAGCAAAGTGCATCAATATTTCCATTCGAGCTTTTGGGAGGAATTCATAGAATCCAAAACAACAATACAATCTTCAGCGACCGTGACAACGTCAGTCCGACCGACCTCACCGAGCTGCCATCCAAAGGGTATCAAGCAATCTGTATTTTTCGAATAAACAAAGACCGATTGCCTTTGCCGAAGTCCGAATGCAGGACAATACCAACCATTTGCAACGCAGACATTTTGAATTCCAAAGAAACTAAGCGTCCGTCGCGCACCGCCCTTTGTCAAAGTAAATCGTCCCTCAGAACTCGAATCTTTTGTAATGATGATTTCGGGCGCGAGATGAATAGTTCCAGTCAAATTCGCGTGAGATTGTTTTGCATGCCGCAACCAGTCAGCAACCAGGATTTGCCCATCGCCATCGACGGCTAGCAGCCGAGACATTTGCCCCAGTCCCAAATCCCTATAAGCATCATGACTTCCATAGGCCCAGGAATACTCGCCATTCTTTCCATGCCTCGACTCGATAATTCTCCCTCGCCGCCCCATTCGGAATTTACCCCAAACCTCGCAATTATCTTGACCATTCGCGGTGACAACATTGTGTGCCAACGATGAACGGCAATAAGCCCGCATCGAGGATGCTTCGTAATCAAAATTCCCGCTATCCACGATCCATCGCTCGCCGCAAATGGATGCCTCGAAGCCAAGTAAATCGCAATGAGCATGTGCCGGCAATTCTCGGGCTCCAACATCACCCGCATCAAAGATCACGCTATGAGTTACCCCTGACTCTGTTGTCTTTTTAGATCGAAAAACGTGATACGGGCCGACCTGCGAACTCTTTGATGCCGGAACCTGCGGCCAATTGAGTCCAGCAATCTTCACTAGATCTCGAATTTGTGAAACCGATGCGGATTCGTAGAATACACTGTCAGAGAAAAGCGGAATTTCATTATCCTCATGTAATATCCCGCACAAGAAACCAAGCATTGCATTTGCGTGCTTTTTTAGCTGGCTCAGATGCTGATTCTCGACGGGCTGTATGACGCAAATTACTTTCAGCACATTCGCAAGCACTTGGCAATGATAAGCTGGCGTTCGCTCAAAATGCTCCCCATGGGGTAACAATTGCCGCCCAAGCTCTGCTTCCAGAAAACGCAATGTGTGTTGTAACCTTTCATTCGACTCAGCACTCGGAAATGCGGCATCGATCAGGGCTAATGCTGTCAAGTTTTCCAGCAGATGATTTCCGCCAATGTCCTTTTCAAGATGTGACGCCAAATAGTTCGCTTGTTGGGACAAGCTTGCTAGAATTCGAGCCTCAACTATTGGGCTGGGTTTGGATAGACTAAGAATCCAGATCCAAACCGGAATTCTGCGTGCAATACAGTAAGGATGCCAAGCGTCCGAATGAATCGACGTTGCTTTGGGCGGATGTTCATCCAGCCACGATTCAACGATGGTGAATACGACATTCCACGTATCATCGGGTTCGCAGTTGTCGATAATGTCGGCAATATACGAAAGCAAAAATTCGTGATAGTGAAGTTGAAATCGCCACAAATGCGAAGGCGGTTTTTTTAATCCGGAAAGATCCCAACATATTGGATTTCCAAGTATTCGCTCATCGCACAACAGAACCAATCGGCCCTGGGAAAAATCTGACTGAGAATGACTGATATGATTGCGGTGTGACAATAAAACCGCTCTCGCGATTTCGGTACATCGCCCCCAGTTTTTTGAATCCTTTCGAATCGGCCGAACGTGTATTGGTCCGATGGTCTTTCTCAGTCGCGCTTTTTGAGAAATCAATTTGAAACCGCGCCGCGCCATTTGGCTCCATCGGTAATATCTAGCGATAGATAGAATGCGATTTAGCTTCTGCCCAAGTCCTATGGTATGTTTCTGCCTGCTCCAAGCTATCTTCTCAAGGTCCATCAATTCATTGCCGATCACACTCCCCGGTGCTGAATCGCATTCGATCGTGTTTTCAGGTGGACGAACCTCTCCGGTGGACTTGAACATTATCGCGTGGGTGAGGTGCCCGGCAATTTGGAGTTAACCGCCGAACCGCTGGCGACTCGTTTAATCAACGTTAAAAAATCATCCGCAAATCGATCACGCGAATACTCATTTACAACAAACGCTCGGCCGTTGGCGCACAAGGACGCATAAAAAGCTCGGTCATCGCATAGTTTGACGGTAGCATCCATCAAATCGCGGGCGTTTCCAGGTTCCATTTCGATACCACTTTGGCTCTTGCGAACAATCTCGGCGGATTCTCCACGCACACCCATGATCAGAGGACGTTCCATAGCCATGGCCTCAAAAATCTTCGACGGGATCACAGTTTCGAAAAGGTCCGATTTTTTCAGGTGCACCAATAAGCAATCACTTGATGCGAGAACTTCTGGCATGGAAGATTTTGGCAACAATCCTGTAAATCGAACGAGTTCGGAGACGCCTTTCTCCGCAGCAAGTTTCTCCAGTTCCGATTTTCGGGCTCCATCGCCAACTAGCAAGAACAAAATATCTTGACGTCCATTGGCCTTGAGCTGCCCTGCCGCCTCAATAACGGGTTCCAAACCATGTGCCATACCGATCGTACCGACGTAGGCGCAAACAAACTTACCTTGAAGCCCCCATCGCTCAAGAAATTCCTGCGATTTCGGAATCGGTTTGAATACATCCGAGTCGACGCCGTTGGTGATCACCGAGATTCTATCCTGCACGGGCACTTTGCTCAGAATATTGTCTTTGTACCCGTTACCTACGGCGACGATGTGGTCAGCGCTGCGATACATCCATCGTTCCAGCCGTTCGAGCGCGCGAGTCACAAAGCCTTTTTTCATGGCTCCGACGGTGACGATGGACTCCGGCCAGATATCTCGAATTTCGAGAATAAGCGGTCGCCACCGCAATAGCTTGCAAAAGACGCCCGCAAGCCCACAAAAGAACTGGGGGCTAGTAGAGATAATGACATCGGGTCGTCGGCAGAAGAAAACCGACGCTATGACTGCCGAAACCATATAAGAAAGGTAGTTCGCAATCCGCTTTGCGCTACCAGCGTTCGGCGCAACATACGTCCAAACGCGAATTACCTCGATCCCATCAATCGTTTCCCGTTGCGGCCAAAACCGATTCTTGTATCCGCTGTAAACGACTCCATTGGGAACGTTCGGCACGCAAGTAATGACCGTAACGTGGACACCAGCGATTACCCATCGCAAACAATGTTCGTAAGTGCGAGAAGCTGGCGCATTGCCCTCAGGTGGAAAGTAGTGCGAAAAAAAAACGATGTGCATTAAGTGAAGTAAGCGTTTCGGGGCGGGAAGAAGCTATGGAAGATGATCTGCATGCTGATTTTACGCAATTGGTGCCAATAATTTATCCCGAATTTAATTGCAGTTCGGTGATTCCTGCCAAACCGATGGTGTGTTGCGAGACTTCCCGAAGTTCACTCCAGGAAATTGGCCACGCGCCACCCTTTTGAATCGCCGTCAAGAACTGCTTAAGTTCTTCAGCATGACCTTTATCTTGGCCGTAAGTTGAAAACTTGTTCTTCCCACCGAATTCGCGAGTTGAACGAAAGTTATTACAGACCATTACTTTGCCCCCCGCGAAAACTTCGATCCGTTCTTTCGGAAAGTCTTTGCTGCCATTCGCCAGGTAATGAATGGTGCTTGTCGATCCATCCGCAAATTCCAATTGCATGGTCACACAGTCACCAAGTCTGCCATCGCCTCCGCGAATTGGAAACGATTGTGAACCGCTGAGCGGCTGTCCAACCAAAAAGCGTGCTAGATCGACAAAGTGACAACCCTCACCAATAATGCGCCCGCCGCCAACTCGCGCATCTTGTGTCCAATGATCCGCTGGAATCGCACCGGCGTTGACCGTAATGTTCACAGCCATGTTCGATGGAGCAGCACGCAACCATTTCTTTAACGCGAGAATGTGGGGCGAGAATCGTCGATTGAAGCCGACCATCAGGCACTTCGTTGGGTTTTTCTCAACAGCTTCGCGAACTTCTTCCAGCTCGTCGAAGGTCATCGCTAATGGCTTTTCCACAAACACATGTTTGCCAGCCGACAACGCCTGACAAACCATCCGGGCATGCAAATGGTGAGGCGTCGTGATGAAAACGGCATCAATCGATTCGTCTTCGAAGACCTGTTTCACGTCGCTCAGAGATTTCTGAAAGCCAAACTTATTCGCCGCATGGGCTGCTGAGACACCAGAGCTGCTAACGATCGCCGCCCGAGTAACTCCCGCCTTGGGGAGCAGCGGCAACAGCGTTCGGGTTGTAAATCCGCCTGCGCCGATGAACGCGATGCCGATTGTGTCTTTGGTGGGCCGTGGAATGGCGAATGTGCTGGTCGAACCAGCATCGTTGGAATACCGGCGAATTGGGCTCGTTTCCACTATCGCGGTGGATTCTTGCCCATCACTGGTTTGGTCGTAATTCAGGACAATCCCCAACGCGTTGGGATCGCCGACCGCTTGGTAACCTTCTAATGCCCGGTCAAAGTCAAAGCGGTGGGTGATCAGGGAACTTACATCGAGCACACCATCGGCCATGAGCTGCAGGATCGCTTCAAAATTCCGGCGCTCCGTCCAACGAACGAAACCGATCGGATAGTCGAGCCCGAGTTTCTCGTAGTTGTCGTCATAGCGGCCTGGGCCATACGAGCAAGAAACCTGGAACGAAATTTCCTTCTCGTAGAAATCAGCCCGACGCAAATTGAGTCCAATCACACCAACGAGTACGATTCGCCCGCGTTGACGACACATTGTTGCGGCTTGGTGAATCAACTCGTCGCTCTTGGTGGACGCCGTGACGAGAACAGCATCGACGCCGACGCCCGCTGACCATTGTTCGGCAACTGCTATTGGATCTTGGCCGGCCGACAGATCGACGGTGTGAGCGCCGAATTGTTTGGCCAAGGCAATCTTTTTTGGATCGAAATCGATACCCAGAACTTGGCAACCATTGGCCCGCAGGATTTGGACCGCCATCAGGCCGATCAACCCCAGCCCACTCACAACGATGCGTTCACCGATCGTCGGTTGGATCAAGCGGATTCCTTGGAGGCCAATCGCACCGACAATTGCAAAAGCCGCGGCATTGTCGGAGACGTTGTCGGGAATTTTCGCCGTCAGATTCTCGGGGACCGCGACCCACTCGGCATGTGGTCCGTTCGACACGACACGGTCACCCATTCGGAAGCTGCTCTGCTCGCCCGCTTCACGAACCACGCCGACATTGCAATAACCCAGCGCGATGGGCGTATCGAGTTTAGCTTTGACGGAATCGAGCGTTGCCCACAATCCGTCGGTCTTGATTTTTTGCAAAACCTGTTTGACTTTGTCTGGTTGCGAACGGGCTTTCGCCAGCCAGCCGCTCTTGCCGAACTCGATCAGCATTTTTTCGGTGCCGAGCGAAACCAGCGATCGGGTGGTTTCCACCAGCACCGTACCGCCCCCTTGGCGCGGGATCGGCACCTCCGCCAGGAGAGTTTCGCCGTTTCCAAGATTTTGGAGAATTTGTTTCATTACAGGGTTTACGAGTTCGTTTTGCGGAAACCTACGATGTAATTGACGCGAAACGCCGAAAAAAGGCTCGAAGAATTGACAATTCGCTCATACGCCGCGCGCAGCGAGTACAACGGTAAAGAAAAATGGCACTTAGTTCGCCGCACGTTTTCACGAGTCGCGAAACTTCGCTACAAAACGACTCGAGTGTCGAGCACAATTGTGAAATGAATTATGTCCTAGTTTCGGGCTGATTTGACTGTTTCGACTTTGTTTCGGAATGAGGCATCGCAACGTTTATTTCAAGTACCCAATCTTACATTCAAGATGTTTGCAATCCGCTTCCAAACATGTGAGATGTCGTGATTTTCAACGACTTGTTTTCTATTTACCGCACTCATTTTTTGTCGAAGTGCTTCGTTATCAATCAATGCAACAAGACCACGACAAATTTCTTCGGGAGAACCTGGGTTCACCAATATTCCATTAATCTGGTCCTTCACAATTGCTGGAATGCTGGAAACGTTGGTCGTTACCACCGGCAATCCGCAGGCCATGGCCTGCAGGAGCGAGTTTGGCATTCCTTCGGCAAGTGATGGCAGTACAAAAATATCAGATTCGTTCAACAGACGATTTACTTCTTCGTTCTTGACCCAGCCACGAAAATCCACGAATCGTTCTATTCCTAGGTCCCGACTGATCTTAACCAAAGAGTCAAACAGACCTCCGCCACCGCACATAATTAAACGAAAATTTTGGTGCGACTCAGCAAGCAGTTTGATCGCCGGAATCAAAAACTGGACACCTTTTTTCTCATGCATCCAGCCGACGAAAACTATTTGAACAACATCACGCCTACGTTCGTGCCCGCTGCTCTCTGTGGAGAATCTGGTGATATCAATCCAGTTGTGCACGACTTCGATTTTCTCTGGAGCAACATCGAAAAGTCTGATCAATTCATCTGCTGCAAGATGGCTTTGGCAGATAATTTTTGAACAGAGTCCGCAAGTCATCCTTACGTATTGTTTGTAAATTGATTGCAGTCGCTTGGGCAACATCGGGTGAAACCGAAAACTCACCACCGTATGCTTCCGCATCAGTCCCGCCAAAATGCAGACGAGACCTTTCTCAAGCATGCTCAACCAAGAAAAATTGGTAAAAACAAGGACAGCATCGATCCGCGAAAAGAATAAATGGAATAGGCATTTTGAAAGTCGAGTGGCTGCATCAAATGCCCGAATCAAAATTCCTGGTGGGGGTAAAGAGCGTTGCGTGGAATCGACGAGTTTCCATTCCACGTGGTTGGAAAGCGGACTGGCGACTAGCGACCGGCACGCAAATACTTGACCTCCCTCGGTTCCGTCCTTGGCAACCGAAAAGCCTCCTAAAAACAACACTCTATTCCGCCTCATGCGATTAAGCAATCGAGTTGTTGTGAGATGACATTGGTTCCTCGTTTAGCCTGCGAATAACACGCGCCGGAGAGCCTCCAACCAAACAGTTCGCAGGCACGTTTCGATTAACCACACTGTTACAGGCAATGACAACATTGTCTCCAATCTCGACTCCTTTCAATATCGTAACCTTGTCGCCAATCAAGATATTTGATCCAATTCGAATTGGCGCCGTTGTGTATCCATTCAATTTCAAATTGCCATTTTCGATTGCAAACGAATGGTCATGATCCACGACCGTCACGAATTTGGCGATGGTTACGTTATCACCAATGGTGATGGATTCATGTGCAATAATTCGGCTGTATTCGTTTATCGTAATACCATCGCCGAGCACCAAGCGACCACTTGAATAGAGTTGGTTGAAACCGGCTAGAAACACGCGACCATCAAATTGAATAAGTCCATCTTTCTTTATTCCGATGTCACAGTTTCGCCCGATCAACGAAAGACCATGTGTCTTGAATCTTCGCCGAAAATAGGCTTTAGTCGTGCAAAATCTGGCGAAAGAAGCCAGTTTGACGAAATTCGAATTGTGTGAAAACCGCAGCAACTTAATTTTCCCTGCTATCGATCTCAGAATTGAGCTCGCTCATGCTTCTACTCAACAAAATTCGAGATTTCAGAACCATTTCCTACTACCTTGGCCACGTCGAATCGCGAACCTGTTCGACGCCAAATTGTGCCGTGTTCGATTTCTCCTGCCGAACTCTTTTGGTTTCGGGAGATAATCAAGTAGCCACCATCTTTGACGTATTTCTGCACAGTTTGGAGTCCAAGCTTGATTAGCTGCTCAGAAAAATAACCTCGATTCAAAACGTTTGATACCCGCACAACATCGAAAGCATTAATGAACTGAGCGGATTCCTCGAACACACTCCCTTCCACCAGCCGAACAGATCCATCCTGGATTATTGGATTTAACAAAGACCAGGCCCTACCTTTCTTCATGTTGTTTGAAAGAAATCGTAGCTTTGAAACCCAACGCCCCACAGCTTTCTCGATGGGTCGACGGGCGACCGCAATTGGGGACAGCTGAAATCCTAATGGTCCAGCGCAAATCAATACTTGATAGCCATCGTTAAAGCGATACTCGCGAAAGGGCCACTTGGTGAATTCTTCAAGCTCAACGTACAAATCAAGCGCAACGGCTTCAGCTTTGCTACTGCATTTCTCAGTGATGCGCTCCACTAACTTGTGAGTCGACGTGCCATCGGATGCACCGATATCCAAAACTTTTAACGGGAAACCGCCTGAATTGCCAAGCAGGCCTAACAGTGCTTCGTCCATCGAATTCATCCGATCAATTCGCGTAGATTTCGTTGTTTGCCCTATGCAAATTCTGGAGAGGACCTCTGAAAACCGTTTGGCGCATTCGAGCCTCTCAGGTTCACTCGTCGACGCGGAATATTCCGACTTGATATCATCCAACTGCCGTGGATCGGGAAGGAAGAAAATATTTAGTATTTTCCACTTCGGAAATTGTCGTCTAAGCAAAATTCTCATGGGGTTTCACAAAAAGGCAAAAAATTGCGTTCGTATTCGAGCCTACTCTTTAGAAACCTGGCCGCAGTGCAGCAACTGGGAAAACGCTCGACCAAGATCCATTGCTTGAAATTGTTGCGTTGCGTAATGAAACGCCTGCCTTCCCATTTCCTGCCGATCTGCGGCACCCAAATTGAGAAATCGACTCATTGCAAGGCAGATCGAGTCAATGTCTTTTGGATCGAACAAATAACCTCGCTTATCAGTTACCAAATCTGCTGCATCGGACACGTTTCCAGCAAGAACGGGGAGCCCCGCGGCAAATGCCTCGCAAATGGCATTCGGAAATCCTTCCACCAACGAGGGGTGAATTAGGACAGAGCCGCCAAACAAAAATGAAGGCACATCATCACACTGTCCGATGAATTCAAAAACAGCTTCCAGATTATTCTCGGCGATAATTTTTTTCTGTTCAGCAAAGTAACTGGTAGCGTTTTCGCCTGCTCTACCAGCCCATTTTATTTTGAACTGCTGAAATCCTAACTGTCTCAACTTTATTACAGCTTTGATCAGCCCATGAAGGTTCTTCAATGGATAGAGCTGGCCGACTGCAACGAACGTTATTTCGCATTCCTTTTCCTGAATTGCAAACCGCCGTTCTCCAATCTTGAAAAATTGGTCATCGACGCAATTTCGGACACATTTTGTGCGTTTGCTCACACTGGGCAAGGAACGTTGAATGACCCGAAACTGGTAATTGGAATTCGCAACGATCTGATCGGCCCAAAGGTAATGCAATCTCTGTACGATTTCTCGAAAGCTTAATTTTAGCCCGGGCGAACAGGATCGCTCGCCACAACAAGCCTTAAATTTCCCGCCCAATATTTTGGCGAGAATCATTACCTTGTTCGCACTGCTTGAGAACGATACCACCCAATCGGCATCTGTCTCACGTACAAAGCGACTCAGCCGCCAAGGGAGACTAAATTTCGGCTTCTCATCTAAGTCAACAATTTTAATTCCATTCTCTACCAAGTATGCCCTAAAGAAATCATATTGCGGATGGTAATTGCAAACGGACACTGAATAGCCAAGTCGCAACAGCTCCCTGGCAAGATAACACAATTGCCGTTGAGCGCCCCCACAATGCAAACTGTCAACCAGTAGTATGACTTTTTGAGGCGTGACCATTTTGCAATTACTTAGAATTCATCCCTACTCGCATACGATAGAATGATGCTTCCCGGTCTAGTGAAATTAGAGCGAAACTCGCTCCAAGCATTAGACAGACGTTCCTGTCCTCAAGGACACCGTGCGAAGCGAATCCACTTAGAAAGAAGACGCAGAATACGCCTAAGCAAAAAATCTTGAGACCGGACAATTTAACTCTAAACGCACTATTTGCAAAGACGATAAGAAATAGAAGATACGGGATAAAGCCAAAGACTCCCGTTTCGCCTAAAACCATAATATGGGTATCATGGCAACCATTGCCTTTAAAATAAATATCAGGCATTCGATGAAAGGCTCCCAATCCATGACCAAAAATTGGGCTCTCAGACCAATAATCCAATCCTCCAGAAATACCCTGTTCTCTGCCACCGAAATCCCTCGAAGATGTCGTTTCGCCGGTAATCATTTTCTCTATGCTTTGAATGCGGCGTCTCTGTTCGAATGACCATTCAAAACTGTTGTACCCACTTGTAAAGAACCAATACGCAGCACAAACGAATAAGAACCCTGCCAAAATCAACACGACCGACGTGGTGTTCCTCCGAATGTTAATTAGGACTAGCACCAAACTTACTAGCACGAAAGTTACTATTGCGGACCGGGAGAACGTCAGTAGGCAGCAGAAGGCAATTGAGGCCAAAATCGCGAGAGCCTGAAACTTAACAAACGGAACTCTTGTCAATCGAAACCACGTTGCACAGACGGCAATCAGCGCGTAACAACAGGCAATCCCGGCCGAATTCGGATTGGCAAAAAACCCAAGCCATCTCCCCACTGAAAATGTCTTGTCGGACTCCCACATTCGCGAATACACCCCACCGAGATATGGACTAAGGAAGATAGTCAACGCACCGAGCGACGAAAAAACTGCAAGCAACAACAGGTGTAAGTCGAGTGATCCTCTACGTGCAATAGCTCTCGTTCCAACGGCGCTCGCGGCTACTAGGAAGATCGAGTTGCAAAAAGAAACCAGCAGGCGAGAGTTTTGGACTTGGGCAAATCCAATCGAAATAAAAACGAACATAAACGCAATAAACAAGACTCCGGTTTTGCCCAAAGACTGAAGAATAAAATTTTTCTCTATCGCCAGGATATATAGGCTTGGGACAAGCATGGCGATTGACATCATTTGATTTGAGCCAAATGCCATGGCCGTAATCCCATTCAGATTCATGAGGCAAGTTGCAGCGACTATCGAATACGCCAAAATTAACCTTGGCGCGATCCAAAACTCCTTCGATAATTCTGTTGACCAGGAATTACGTTTAGCACTCGTCATCGGCGAATATGCATTTGCCTTCACGCGACGAACCGACTGATAATTGAAGTCGTTTTCATTCATAAATTCTTCACAGGGTAATGACTTGAACCGCCAACATATACTAAGTCGCAAATTGGCAGCTAATTGAAGTTTGAAATTTAGAAGATTGCTCGATTAATAAAGTCGCCAGAGGAGTTCTTGCACTAAACAATCCTGTTTGGTGCTTTTTTGCGGTAATGAACAGTTCATTATTCATTGGACTTTTCATTTGCTATGCGTTACGAAAAGTTGATTAATGCCTGATGTATTCAATATTCCTTGCGAGTTTGAGTCCACGCTTGCAGCATCACGATCGACCACAACGAATTAGAATGGTCGCATTTGTTTGAATTATGCTCATTTTGAATTTGTCTGACTTTTTTTCCATCCAAAAAATCGGTATTGTCTGCGGCCTCGGCTAACATGTCGTTAAGGTAGGGCGATTTTTTGAACCATTTCGCGATGGGAACGCCAAATCCCATCTTCTGCCGCTCGACAAATTCTCTCGGGAAAAAGTTTCCAAGTAGTTTTTTCAGAAGAAATTTGGACTCTAATCGCGGGGTCTTGGTCCGCGAAGACAAAGACGCGGCAAACTCGACGATCCGGTAGTCCAAAAACGGCGAGCGTCCTTCCAAACTGTGCTGCATGCACATTCGGTCGACTTTGACCAACAGATCGCCAGGCAAGTAAGTCCGTTGGTCGCCTAACATGATTCGGTTCAAGGTGTCGTTCCCTATGGCAGCATCGACAGCCTCCGCCATTTGATCCTGAGGACGTGTAAGTTGTTTCCGAATTTCGGCAGACAACAAGGTGTGACGACCTTCAGGCGGCCACTCAACGGATTGTTGGTAAATTTGACCGAGCGAGGCATTCTCCAAATGCCGCCAGCGATTGAGACGCCGAACTGCGGAATTTTTTTTGAGCGGGCTGTTTGCAGCGGAAATGGCCACTGCACCCACTACCGCCCGGATCATGGCGGGAAATTTTCGATACCGTTCGAACTTGGCTGCCGCAAAGTAGCGTCGATAGCCCGCAAACGACTCATCTCCTCCGTCGCCGTTGAGCGCCACCGTCACATGCTGGCGCGTCATCTGGGCCAAGTAGAAAACCGGCAACGCCGAACTGTCGGCAAAGGGCTCGTCAAACGCCCGAGCCATGTTGGGAATTACATCAGCCGCTTCCGGGGTCACAACGAATTCATGGTGTTCGGTCTTGAATCGCTCGGCAACCTGGCGGGCGTAGCGCCGCTCGTCGTGCGACTCTTGGTCGAACCCAATCGTAAAGGTCTTGATCGGGCGATTTGAGTTTGCTGCCATGTACGCCACAACCAATGAGGAATCGATGCCCCCGCTCAAGAAGGCTCCCAGCGGGACATCCGAGATCATCCGACTGCGAACAGCGTCGTTGAACAAAGTATCAAGCCGCTGCAACGCCTCGGACTCGCTCATCTCGACTTCATTTCCGAAAGGAGCCTGCCAATATCGCTCGACTCGACATCCCGTACGCGTCATCACCAGCTTATGGGCGGCCGGCAACTTGTAAACATCCGAGTAGATTGTCTGTGGTTCGGGGATGTACTTGTAGGCGAAATAGGCATCTAACGCCTCGGCATCGACGCGCTGGGGCACTGCTGGATTCTTCAGCAGCGCCTTCAACTCAGACCCGAAATAAATCCGACTCGCGTCGGGTTGAAAATAATACAACGGCAGTTGGCCCATGCGATCACGAGCCAGCATCAACAGTTCCTTCTTTTGATCCCACAGCGCGAGGGCAAATTGTCCTTGCAGACGATTCAGGAAATCCTCGCCGTATTGTTCGTAGGCGTGAACGATCGTTTCCGTGTCGCCAGCAGTGCGAAAGCGATGTCCGGCCTTCAGAAGATCTTCTCGCAGTTCTTGGAAATTAAAGATTTCCCCGTTGTACGTCAGCCAAATCGTAGAGTCTTCGTTGGTCATTGGCTGGGGACTACCCTTCAGATCAATGATGCTAAGACGGCGGTGGCCAAGATGAACCGGCCCGTTTTCATAGTATCCCTCACCATCCGGGCCACGATGACGGAGCGAATCGGTCATCGCGCGCAGCGTTCCCGGATCACCTTGTGGATCGCGAAAATCAAGCCAACCGGTTATGCCGCACATCTAGGTTTCGATCCGCAAATTGGAGGATAGGCTGGCGGCTGTGTCAATAAAATGCATGAAGAATGACAGAAATTTAATTTTGAAGGGCTTCAAAAATCTGTTTGCGGAAGTTTCCGGCAACGATCGGCGCGAAATATTCGGTTCCTGCTTGTTGCGCATTCTCTGACAGAATTCGGCAACGGCCGGGGGAAGCCAACAGTCTCCGAAAGGCATCCACCAACGCATCCGCCTCTGGAACCTCTACAACTTCTGCGCAATTTTTTTCTTTTAACCACTTGGTTAGATAAGCGTCAGGGGGAGAATGAGCCACAATAGGGATCCCCGACAAAAGGTAAGGGATTGTTCTCGTAGGGAATATGGTCTGGTACTCAATCGGTTTTAGTCCGCCCGTAAAGCCATGCGGAAAAAACAGCACATCATGCTGACGCAATGCCTGAACGACCTCGTCAAAAGCTACCCGTTTATGCCGGACGTTGAGTCCGGACACACCAATCGCCGAAAAATCCGCGTCTCGGTTACCGGAATACGTTGTGAATTGACAAGTGGGAAAGGCCGCGAGAACTGCGGGGATTCGTGAAAATGCCTCTCGATTAGAATCATTCAGGCTACCCATAAAAGCGATGTTCAGCGGTTCTTTTACCTCAGGCTCCCGAGTCAAATGGGAAACGGGTGTTTCGTAGGTGTGGATCAGGGGTAAAAAAATGACTTCGGGATACTTCGGTTGCAAAACGCTCCGCATTCCTTCACTCATGACAAACACTCGCAACGAGTCACGAAAAACACGTGGCTGCAGCCAATTAGCAAAATACCGTTTGATTCCCCGCCGGTTTTCCAAATAGGTATTGTGAAAATAAGTAGTTAAAGGGAGACGGAACCACTTGGCGGCCAGCCAGCCAAGGAACAAATAGTATTCCGATGGATAGATAGCGAAAATTTGCTGCGGATGAGTTCGCCGTATCAGCAGCGAAAGACGCCACCAAACCACAGGAAGAATGAACAAGCGAAAGGTTTTCTTAAACCGCCAAGGCCATTGTTTGTGAATGAAGTTAATCGAGGGTTTTTTGCCCTTCTCGTCGTTCCAACGATTACTCTCCAGGCCAGGCCAAAGTTCACCCGCCAAGATCATCTCTTCACGATTGAACTGACGAGCCAGCGAGTTGATGATTTGCGACGAACCGACCAACGCCGGTGGCAGGCTCCAACTGACGACTAGCATCTTTGGGAATTTCCTGGCCGGGCGATCCCAATCGTCTGACGACGGCTGCCCAGTTGATTGAGTAGAGTTCATTGTCGGATTTTTCCTTCCGGCAATCGCATCAGGTAGGTCGCCGTTCATAGACCGGCCTGTCCGTCCAACTTCCCAATTTGTTGTTTGACAATCGCCTGTCGCGATTCCTGATCAGCCAGTAGTGTTCCGCAATAACGTTGCATTGCATTTCCAAATTACTCCAGGGTGTCGGCGATAAAGATTCCGCCTGTTTGCAGCATCTTCGTACAGTGTGTGTGTCCAGAAACCAGACGCTAATAACGCACGACTCTATTTTAATCCATTGAAGAACGCACTGAGAATCTTAGTAAACAAAAGGGACGCCGCGATGCTAAGTTGAACTTTTCGAGATAAGCATTTCCGTGAGCGAAATCGCTCATAAAATTCACCGAACGGTACTCCATCCCACCTAAATCAAATTTGCAATTGATGATCCATGGGGGTTCGTTGTATTTGATTCCGAACCAATTTCTCAAAAAGTTTGAACGAAATCTTCAACTTGGGACAACCATCCGATTTTCATGTTTAGAGTGCGGAAACGAAGCGAGTTTCGGTTGCATTTCAGTTACTTCTTGATTGTGCATTACCCACCATTTCCTCGACGATTTCCGGCAATGTGAAGGTCAACTTCCAATCGGGGTAGTGCGACTGCAATTTTCGCAAATCCGAGTAGTAACAGATATGGTCACCCGTTCGATTCTGATCTGAGTAAGTAATATTTGGTCGAGAGTTAGAAAATTGATCGATCAAATCGACACACTCCCACAGACTTGCGGAGTTAGCCCTGCCGCCTCCCAAATTGTACACCTCGCCCGATCGCGGATTCTGAGCAAAATGCCAAAAAGCATTGATCACATCGTAACTATGGATCTGATCGCGAACCTGTTTCCCTCTATAGCCGAAAATGGTGTATGGACCTCCCCTTACGGCTTGCTGAACGAGGTAACTCAAGAATCCATGTAATTCGACACCCGAGTGTGCTGGACCGGTCAAACACCCTCCACGAAAAACCCCGGTCTTTATACCGAAGTATCGCCCGTATTCTTGCGTCATGACGTCTGCCGCAACTTTGGAGGCCCCAAATAACGAGTGCAAGCATTGATCAATCGAGAAGTTCTCGGAGATTCCATGTTCGTACATAGGGTCGGAATATTCCCATCGTGTAGGTTTCTCTATTAACGGGATGTGATTGGGGCCGTCGCCGTAAACTTTGTTGGTACTCATGAAGATGAACACGGACTCGGGCGAATGACGTCGTATTGCCTCTAAAAGGTTCAATGTCCCCCCCGCATTGACGTCAAAATCATCAAATGGAAGTTTGGCCGCCAAGTCATGACTCGGTTGTGCCGCAGCATGAATCACCAAGTCAAATTTGCCCAATCGAACAAGTTCGTCCACCGCAGCGCGATCACGGATATCCAACGTCTGGTGCTGAAATCGGGAACAAGTCGACTCCAGTCGTTGCCGATTCCATTGAGTGTCGCCTGTAGGTCCGAAAAAATGGGCTCGCATGTTGTTGTCAACGCCAATAACAGAGAATCCACGCTTGTCAAAAAAAACAACGGCTTCAGAGCCGATCAAACCACTGCTACCCGTGACTAGAACTTTCATGAAATTGGAATCCAGCGTTACTCTTGATAATTTAAATTAAACGTCGCCGAAAGCAGACTTTTTTGGCGAGAGGGAATAGTGCTTTTCTACACGTTGACTGATAAATCAACTGCCCATTACCAACCGGAAATTATCAGTCAAATTCGAAACCACGCCTTTTCCTAACAGTGGAACGAAGACACCCACAACGGCCGACTTGTTTTTCTTGACGGCCTCTCGACCACTGATGCACTGTACACGAATTTAACGGGTCTATTGTTTCTTGCTACTGGCGAGTTTTAACAGAATCTGAGCGGTACGAGTTCCGGCACTTCCATCGAGCTTTCCTATCTGCTGCTCGACAATGGCCTTACGCGCCTCCTGGTCAGCTTGAGGATTTTCGCAATAACGTTGCATCGCAGCGCCGAACTGGTCCAAGTTGTCTGCGATAAAAATCCCGCCTGTTTTTAAAATCTTCGCGTAGTGCGTGTACTTCTTGAAACGCGCGACGGTAAAAGCGGGATCGACTTCGCGTCCGTCGAAAAACACATTGACGACAGGAGTGTCTGCACAGGCGGCATCGATACTCAACGTCGAACTGGTCGTGATGACCATGTCCGAGGCAGCAATCAGGTCCTTCAGGTGTAACGAGTCTTCCTTCGGCAGGTCCCAGTCAAGCTTGCTTTCCGTCACAGGAGGAACCTCGACATGCACGTCGCTGGCTTCCAGGTTCTGAAACGGCTCTAGCGAGCTTTTCCAGGAACCATTGACGACTTGCGGATGTAGGCGAATCCAGAGGAACGGCTTTCGCGGTAACTTTTGCTTTCGCATTTGTTCGATGATTGCTTTAAGAATATCCAATTCATGCCCACAAATTCCGGGATTGATGGTTCCATACATCATCAGGAATGCGTCCGCCGGAACTCGGTTATCTCGACGCCAAGTGGGAATGTCGGTTGATTGTTTTGCAGCATGGTAAATATCAAACTGCGCGGCACCAGTTTCGTAAATCTTCTCGCGGGGAAAATCGTGATACTCCGCCGCTTCTTGCGCCATGAGCGGACTCCAAACCAACAAATGATCTGGAGTTCCGTTCATGTAACCCTTCGACGTCAGATTGTCCCACGACAGCATGACGGTTGCCGTTGGAATTTTCAGGCGTTTTGCCGAGCGGAGGGCGTGAACGTCATGTTTGTTAAATCCCGGCGTACCGGTCACTACCAAATCTGGCTTGTGTTTGAGCAAGACCGCATCAAATTCTCGTGCCGAAAACAGCTTGGCTTCAGCAAACATGTAGAATCGTCGCAACAACGTGATATTTCCGAGAAATAAATTCATGGCCCGCGTTGCGTAATAGCGGGCAGGCCTCTCACGCTTGAGTGTTTCTCGTTTGTGATTTAGCGTTCCACCGAGTCTCGGATTCATCAGCAAATACTGCCGCCAATTCGACAAGCGAGATTCCCAATGACTTGTGCGCGTTGGCATTTTCTCGAGGTGAAGCTGAGGATGACTGAATTCGTTGATAAAGTACGGCTCATCAGCGTTGACGGTGCAAACGACCAACTCCGCATTCGCAGCCAGTAGCTCCTCCGCAATGCTGCTTCGCAACAACATCCTGGCCTGAAAACCATGAGTAATATTCAAAAAGATTTTGGGCAAAGCGATGCTTTAATTCGTGCGAATGAAATTTGGCATGAAGCAGTTAGTCACTGACAAACGAAGCTAAGTTACCATCCTGCGTTTGAATCTTATTCTTGCAAGGCAAACTTGGCTGGTGGTGCCAATTTGCTCAGGTCCGCCTTTCCATCAAGCTTGCAATAATTTGGGCAAGCGGAGGCTGGTGAAACGTAGGTCAACAGACCCATGGTTCGCGCTCCGTCTGTTGAATAGCCACCTCGATGAAAACCACTTGTGTCGCAAAAAATGATGGTCCACGTTGGTCCGCAACACGACAAAATGTGTTCTTTGTCGACTTCTTTCGCAATCACTTCGGGACTTGGGTAGTTGTGATAGCCAGCCAGCAGGTTCGACGGACGAAAAAGGCTCGTGTACTTCTCTCCACGGCGCGAGTGCATGATGAACTCGAATGGTCCTGATGTGCTGTTGACATCCGACATGTACAAGAAAACTTTAACCAAGGGATCGTCCTCCCAATCGCGATGCCAGTTTTGCGAAGCTTCGCGATTGGCTGAACCGCCGCGAACAAAAGTATGCCAGACATCGGCATAGACGAGTTTCGTCCAAAGCCCCATGTAGGAGTTCACGACGTCGAGAATCTCAGTCTGCAATCCCAATTGCAAAATAGGATCCTCAAACGACATTGCATCCTCGCGTACATTGCGGGTTACTCGATATGGCTTGCTCGTGCCTCCTTGGTTTTTGCCCAAACGGTCAGCAATTTCTCGCTGAACGCGTTCGCTCCCAAGAAATTCGTTCTTGACCTCGGAAAGCACCTTGATCCAATGAGGTGCGTTTTGGTCGAAGAGTTTTTCGAGACTAACGTTCGAGATACCCGTTCCCTTGAGTTCTTCGAGAACTTTTTTCTGGGTGCCTGACAGTTGAGGCGGTGCTTCCTTCAACATCTGTTTGCATTTGGGATTAACTGAAATATCCCGTCGAATTCGGTAGGTTACCGTTTTCATCAATTCGCGGGGAACTTTCAAGCCAGAGCTGATAATCTTTTTGATTGACATTTACTTACCTTGTTGTTGTGGATTCAGTTCGACGTGCGCTTCGACTTTGCCAGAAAACGAGGCAACTATCCAACGGTTCCCGCACTATTCATTCGGGCCATTTTCATGAACAACTCATTTCCATTAATCAACTCGTCGTAATTCCCCTGGGCGATGACCCGGCCGTTTTCCAGAAGAAAAATGACGTCGCATTGTTTCACTGTTGACAGACGATGGGCAATCATGATGATCGTCCGGTTTTTCGCTTCTTCACGAAGGGACTCCATGACGCCTTCCTCGGTAACTCCATCCAATGCGCTGGTCGCCTCGTCCAGAATCAGTACTTCCGGGTCGTGGTAAAGAGCGCGAGCCAATCCGATGCGTTGCCGTTGACCGCCACTCATTCGGGTTCCCTGTTCACCGGCGTTGGTTTGGTATCCTTGCTCAAGTTCATTCGAAATAAATTCGTGGATGTTGGCAATTCTTGCGGCCTCTTCGACTCGCCGAAGGTCGACTTCGTGCGGCCTGCATCCAAAAGCAATATTGTTGGCTACCGTATCGTCGTACAGCCTGACATCTTGTGGGACATATCCCGCGATTTTTTGCCAGGCCCGCGGATTGACGTGATTCAGTGACGTCTCGTCAATCAGAATTTCGCCATTCGACGGTTTGATCAAGCCGATCAAAATATCGACCAGCGTCGTTTTCCCGGCACCGGAAGGTCCAACGAAGGCCACGATTTGATTCTTTTTGATTTCCAGATCAACCCCGTTCAATACCGGTTGGTCCCCCCGGTCATACTTGAACTGTAGGTTTTTCAAGACAATCTTGTCTTTGAATTTCAACTTTTCAACGTTGGTCGACTCGACCTTTGCGGGCTCCATGTTTTTCATGTCGGTACAGAGCGAATCCAAGATCGGTTTGCTGTATCGAAGGGTACTCGCGGCAACGAATACCTTTTGTAGTGATGGCAACAATCGATAGCAGGCGATCGCAAACAAACTCAGCGTTGGCAGAATGTCTTCGACGGTACCCTTTGAATTCAGCTGGAACATGATGATCAAGATGATGCCCGTAAAAGCGACGGCTTCGATCAAGTAGCGGGGTGAAGATGAGAACAACGCAAGTTTGGGTTCAATTACCGCCACCTTGTGGGATTCATTTTCGAATCGCTTGACAAAAGTGTCCTCACGTCCGTGAATTTTGACGACCTTGATGCAGTCCAAAAGTTCTCCCGCAAAACGAAATTTCGCAAGTGTTGCGGTTCGGCGATCAATCCCCATCTGATAGGTAAGTGACCGAATCCCCAAATACATCGCCATATACGCTCCACCGAGCGTAGCGATCAACAGAGCCGCTAATCGAAGATCAACCACGAACAACAGCGCCAGGATGGACAGTGAAACAATGACCCCAGAAAGAAGCTGGGCGAGAGGCAGTAATACCTTGGTGGTCAATTGCGTTACCTCTACCAACACCTTGCCTCCCAGATCCGAAGTCCCTTCGCGGAGGAAAAACGTGTAGGGTTGGTGAGCATATTGATTGAGTAGACGAACACTCAACGCGCTCATGCAATTCCATACCACTTTTTGTTGGTACCAATTGCCAAACACGGTGAAGGTCGCGTTGAATGTTAAACAGGCAATCACTGAAAAACCCAAGAATGTGACAAAGGCATTGGTTGATTCAAAACCTAAGGCCTCATAGCCCCAGTTCAACCACTTGTTGGTTTCGACTGCTTGTGGGTTGGAGGCTATTTGCATGAATGGAAAAATGGAAACGACACCGACGACTTCAGTGATTCCCATTCCAATAATCACGAACAACAGGACGAAAAATTGCCGTTTCTCGTTCGGTTCCAGAATCGAAAGAATTTGACGGACCAGCTTATTCATGAATTTCCGACGGCCTGCTGTTTTCGGTAGACCGTGTATTCTTCGTTTTCATACGTCTTCGGCCAGTCATTCGCCGCAATAAGTTGTTCCAACTTTTCTTTCGTCAGCGAATTTCGCCTGACAACAACCGTATCGACTCCATATTTTTCCCAAAAGTACGCGAACTCTCGTCGAGGCCAATTGTAGGACTCGCTGTCCTGTTGTTGATACGCGAAACCCGAATCTCCATTCGACACCCACTGGTGATAAAACTTGATTGACGGGCGGTCAACTTTCGCGGAAAGAACAAAACTGGATTTTAAGGGGACTACGAGTATTTTTTGTGGCTCTTCAAAATTCTGAATGTGTTCCGCAATTTTTTCATCGTCCTTGTCGGAGAATGGTTTTTTCAATTCGCGTGCGACATCACCCCGAACCAAGTAGGTGAAGGCGAGAGCAACCATCGATAGTTGCATCATTAAAACGTAGAGCATCGTAATGGGAGAATTTCCGTAATGTGCCATGGCAACAACAGCCAGGAACGCAATAAACGGGAAGCTGTATTCGCCCAAATATCGATCTCCGGGTCCCATAGAAACGAGAGGCTGTTGGGACGTTACGAGGAATAGTACAAATCCCGCCAGAACGACCATCAACGAATATCGAGTTGCGCCGTTTTCGAGAAAAAACCCGGCCAAATCCTGCCGCGAAACCAACCAATAACAAAGCAACAGAAAAATTGGGAGGTTCAAAATGACGGACGCATAGGAATTCTTATTGAGTGCCAGATGCATGAATTGATCGGGACGCCGAAACAGTAAAAATGGCAAGGTGAATAAATCGGAAATTCGATGCGCCTTGTCGAGCCCATACACCATTCCAGCACGATTCCTGTGCAAGAACAACGTGTGATTTAATTTGAACTTAAGGACCTTTAGAATCCCCAGTGGCGGAATGGCCAATCCCAGCAACACGCCTCCGATAAATACCGAAACGGGAATCCAATCGACGTAAAAAACCGAAAGCAGTACCGATACAAACGCGATGTTCTGGATTGAAAACGCAGAAGACAGAATTGACAAAATCACGCAAAAGGCTGCGACAAGGTAAAAAACGTGGAACCCGTAAACGTACGCGGCTCCCAGGCTGACAAAGTACACGAGTGAAATTAACGAACCTAACGACTGTGCTTTGATACCATTTAGCCGCGCCGTAACGGGCAACAATAGTGGTGCAGTCGCGTACAGCACGGCAACCCAAAGCGCCAGAATCTGCGGTTGCTCTTGTTCCAGCGAAACAAAAAACAGCGTTGTGCAAAGGTAGGCGATCACGACGGCGAAACTATCGTAGGCCAGATTCGAAAAATTGGCGATCGCAGCCCAATACTTCTGTGGAAAACGGCTAACCACAAAATACTGTAACGGGGGATATCCCAAGACACCCGGTACGATGGAATCCGGAACAGCATATTCGATCTTATTCGAATTTCTGTGCCGGTTAATAATCCACCACGTGATAGCATTGTCCCCACATGGAACAATCAAAAATGGCAATCGAATTGCAAAGGTGAAGAAACCCAGCAAGATCGAGACCGCGATTAATTCAATTACAAACAACACTGGTTATTCAAATACCATCTTAAACAAACTGCCTACTCCGTGGCTATTGCGTCTGTACTTCTAATTCTCTCGGCGATCGTCTTGGTGAATCGGTGTGCGCCGCGTGAATTCATGTGCGTGATATCTTTGAAATTTTCAGCTTGACCCAAGATCGACTCGTCATCGATGAAGATTAGCGAAATGCTATTTTTGGCGGCCAGTTCACGATAATAGCCTTTGATTTTTTCTTCTTCGTGTACTCGGCAGCTTTTGTAAATGGGCGAATAGTACAGGAATACCTGAACGCTGTTTGCTTTTGCAAGATCGAGAATGCCTTCGAATGTGGTGGACCCCAAAAACTGGGCGCGGGATAAGTTAGACTTTTGCCATGCGTAGATTAGCCAGGAAAATTGGCGGAAGGAATCCAGCATGGTACGAAAACGAAAGCCTTGTGGGACTGATTTCAAGGCGAAAGTGGCTTTAGCCGCGTTACGCGAGCAAAAGACAGCTGGAGAGCTTGCGAGTGAATTTGAGGTTCACGCTACGCAAATTCATCAGTGGAAAAAACTGCAAAATGCAGTGAGTTAAAGAGCACTACTGGTTATCCGATGACAAAGCCAATTGGCCGATTCATCAAATCCTGTCAAAGTAGGGTACATAAAGTTGCTCGATGGAGACGCTTTCTGAATTGGGACCGAGAATCCACATCGCCTGATTTTGAAGCTTCCAGTTCACGTCGGTGTTCTGGGCGAGCCACTGGAAAGAAGGTGTCCCGGCGCAGTCATTGATCAAAATCCGGTCATATCTTCCACAGAGGTCCGACCAAACTAAGGGGAACTGCGACGGATGACCAACGAGTTCATAAACGATCCCGGTGCTTCCATTGCTTCCGACAATGGCATACGCGCCTTCAGTTTTGACAGGCTTGATAAAACAAAAAACATCATTCACCGGACACGGCACCACGTTATAGTTGGTCCGTTCACGATGAACCTTGGCCTCCTGTGAGTTCAATCGAATTTCTTCGATGAGTTGCCAAGATTCCGTGAGGCGATTCGGACTTATACTCTCATCCAGTTTTTTCAAATTTGACAATTCACCAATTACGCCTTTATCGTTAGCCATCCAGCCATATCGCTGGTAGAAATCTGGCCGTGTCGTCCACAGAACCGAAAACGAAAGTTCTTTCGCCGCCAATTGTTGCGTGACATGTGCGACTAATTTTGAACCAACTCCCTGACCGCGAATTGCTGGATTGACACAAACAAAACCCAGCATGGCACCATTTAGTTTTTGCTCGTCGGTTTCCAGCTTGAATTCCTTGACCGCTACCGTACCTGCCAATTGATCGCTGTACCACGCTGTATGCAGGTTATTTAGATTCTGTGCGTCAAACACTCCTGGATAACGTTCAAGCACGCTGCCTGAACGGCCGCGCGCCCGAAGGAATTCGGCGTCGACCAAATCAACGAAAGCGGGTAGGGCATCGGTCGGGCACTCTTGTAGCGACTTGAGTTCTATAGTCATTTAAGCGACGCAATCACTTCGACAATACGCTCTCGCTCGGGCGAATCGACCCACCAACCGCACGGGATGCTTAAATTACGACGAGAAAACTGATCGACACCAGGCAACCGTACTTTTTGGTCTCCAAAGCAACTGTACACGTCGTTTCTCAAATGCACTTTCGACGCCTGAACGCCATTCGAACGCAGATGGGCAAGAAGTTCATCACGGCGGTCTGAAAGGAAGGTATAAACCCAAAATGCTGACTTGGATCCTTGGGGGCGACGGAGCACGGTCACATTAGGATTGGATTTCAAAACCTCGTCGTAGAATTCGCCGTTTTGCTGGTGCATGTTCAACCGTTCTTGTAGACCTTGCATCTGGGCGACCCCTACCGTCGCAGCGACATGATTCAGATACGAACTCCATCCTGCTTCCAAAATGTCTGAATTCGGATTGATTTCACCATCATGATCGCGAAAGGAAGGTCTATGGATTCCATAGCGTTTTAGCCAACGCGCTCGTTGGTATGATTCATCATCTCTGAACGTAACTGCTGCGCCATCGATAGTCGTCAAATGGCGATTTGGATAGAATGAGTAGACAACATAATCGGCACCCGTGTTTCCAATTCTACGGCCATGATACATCGCACCCAGCGCCTCGGATGCGTCCTCTACAACCGGGACTCCGCGCTCTCTCCCAACTTCATAGATCGCGTTCAGGTCTGCCGGATTGCCGGCCCAATGAAATAGCAAAATTGCTTTCGTACGTGCAGAGATCTTCTCGGCCAGATCGGAGGCGTCCATATTCCCCGTCAACGGATCAACATCAGACCATCGTACATTTGCAAATAGATTTAGAATCGGCATGTTTGTCGCAAGGCACGCAAGCGGAGAAGTAATCACCTCATCTCCTGGACGAACGCCAGCCATAAACAAACACATCGCAATTGTCGACGAGATCTCGCCCGTTGACGTAATAAGCGGGTTGCCGACGTAATCTCCGAGAAGTCTCTCGAAAAGCTCAACATTTCGCCCTCCCGCGATTTCGCCAGAACGAAACACCTCTCCAATCGCCTTCTCGACTCCATCCGGTGAACTGACTTTATAAAGCGGTGTCATCGTTTGTGAAGGCATTTTCTTCATGGCGGGCATCCTACCAACCCGTCTTTATCGAGTTCACAATATGCTCACGTTCTTCGTTTCCAACCCACCAGCCACATGGAATATGAACAAGCCTGGGGTACAACTCATCCAGACAAGGCAGAGTCTGCCCAAAATCATTCAGATATTCATGCCAATCATTGCGCCGGTGCAACTCCGAAGCGACGATCTTGTGCTCCGCCATTTTTCTTACAAAGCCATCGCGATTGTCGACCTTCATCGTGTACAACCAATATGACGGTTCACTATTTGGATAATAGGTCAATAACTCCAGTCCAGGAATTCCCGTGAGCTCTTTATCGAAGTACTTGCCGTTCTCAATATGTGAATTCACGATTGCGTCCACGTCATCAAGTTGCAACAGCCCGATTGTCGCGTTTACATTGTTCATGTGGTACTTGTAGCCTTGGAATTTAATGTTGTTCTCTAGTCGACTCTTTGACTTGTCTATTCCAAACCAACGGACCAATTTTGCTTTTTCATAGACGGCTTTGTCAGCTACGTGTAGCATCCCGCCGTCGATCGTGGTGATGTGCTTGATTGCTTGAAATGAAAACGCGGTGAATGGAAAATGACTGCCGCTCAGCAGGCCGTTGTATCTTGAACCTAATGAATGGGCGGTATCATGAACAACCGAAATGCCAAACTGTTTGGAAATTTTTTGAATGCTATCGATGTCGACTGGGATTCCAGCGTAGTCGACAACAACGATAGCCTTTGTTGCCGAAGTGACATTTTCTAATATCGAGCGGGCCGAAATATTCGTTGATTGAATATCGACATCGGCATAACGAATTTTCGCGCCAACCATTTTGATTGCGACGTTCGTCGGCTCGGCGGTTAACGCCGTCGAGATAACTTCGTCGCCCTCATTCACACCAGCCAAGATAAGAGCAATGTGTAAGGCTGCGGTTCCTGAGTTGAGACTAACAGCATGGCCGCATCCAATGTACTTTTCGAATTTGCGTTCGAACTCATCTACCTTTTCACCCTGACCGACGTACCCGCTGTAAAGCACCCGCTCAAGCTCAGGCATCAATCGGTCCGAAGATGGAATCTTGGTTTTAACTAAAGGAATCAAGAAAAAGCCCCCAAAATCAATGCGTGAATTTCAAAAGAACTTAATGCCGTAGTTCATCCTGAACATATTCCAGTTGCAGCAAAATCTTTTTCAATTCCTCTGTATTCAGTTGTTTTGTATTGTTCGAATTGTATTCATCATCAACCAAACGAGGTCCGTCAGTTTGGAAATACTTGGTGTAATTCAAGTCGCGCATATCAGCGGGTACACGATAGAAATTACCCAAGTCTTCTGCCTTGGACATTTCTTCTTTGCCGCACAAAGATTCGTACATCTTTTCTCCATGCCGCGGCCCAATAATCTTGGTTTCAACATCCGAGTTAAATATTTCCTTCAGCGCGGTTGCCAATGTCAGAATGGTGGCGGCAGGCGATTTCTGAACAAAAATGTCTCCAGGGTTCGCGTTTTCAAATGCGAAGAGTACGAGGTTTACGGAATCTTTTAGCGACATCATAAAACGTGTCATCGCAGGTTCCGTGATCGTCAGGGGCTTCTTTTCTTTTATCTGTTTGATAAATAATGGGATGATGGATCCACGGGAACACATGACGTTTCCGTATCGCGTTGCACAGATAATGCCGTTGTTGGCCTGCACGCGAGGGTCTCGGGCCTTGGAAACCGCTAATTTCTCCATGATGGCCTTAGTCATACCCATGGTGTTGATGGGATACACGGCCTTATCAGTGCTCAAAACCACGACGCGATGGACATCATTTCGTGCTGCGGCTTCCAACACGTTTTCGGATCCCAATATATTCGTTTGGACCGCTTGCATTGGATAGAACTCGCAGGAGGGCACCTGTTTCAATGCAGCGGCTTGAAAAAGATAGTCGACACCGCGCATTGCGGAATTGATGCTGTTGAAATCACGCACATCGCCAACAATAAAATTAACCACCTCACTTTTGAATTCGATCCGCATGTCTTCCTGTTTTTTTTCATCGCGACTGAAGACCCGAATTTCTTTGAGGCCAAAGCTCATGAAATGCCTCAGCACGGCATTGCCGAAGGAACCAGTGCCTCCAGTAATCATCAGCGTTTTGTCTTTAAACATGTCTCTTAGACCTGATCAGAATGGCGAATATGAAATATTGATTAGAAGAACAGTTAGTGTCTTGATTCATTCGTAGGTCCGAATCTTTGGACTGGAGTTGCTTATTCAACTCCGTTTTTTCTCGTGTGCCCAATGAACCAATTTTTTTGCCAGGAAGTCTTCGGTTCGCGATAGAGACTCGAAGGTATTGCCGCCGATGTGTGGGGTCAAAACTAGGTTCGGGTTTTTCCGTGCCATCTGGCGTAAGATCGGTAACGCTGCTCCCTGATGATGTTCGGAAGAAATCACATCCAGAGCCACGCCGCCCAGCCGCTGTTCTCGCAGGGCTTCCACTAGCGCCAATTCGTCGACCAATTCGCCACGTGCCGTGTTGACGAAAACGGCGTTGGCCCGCATTGATTGAAATTCTCGTTGGCCAAAAAACTTTTCGTTCTCTGGCGTGTAGTTCGCGTGCAGACTGACGATGTCGGAGTCGGCCAAAAGCTGATGTAGTTCTCGAACCTCGAAACCATCAACCTGGCGTCGCCCGGCAAATTTTGGATCGCAAATCAAAACCTTGGCACCAAAGGCCTTGAAGTATCCCGCCACGATGCTCCCCAACCGTCCGTATCCCACAATTCCAACTGTCTTTTCGAAAATCTCGTGGCCCTTGAATGGAACACGATCCCAACCACCCGCCACAACGTGCTCGTGTGCAGCGTTTATTTTCCGCAAGACCGCCAGCGTCAAGGCGATTGTCAATTCGGCCGTCGCGCGAATCGACTTCAAGAATTCCACTTCACCTCGCAATGACACAACCGCAACGCCATGCTCCGCAGCGGCAGTCAGGTCAATATGGTTAAGACCCGTTGTATTCGTGGCAATTACTTTCAAATTCGAAGCGGCGGCAATCAGCGAACTGTCGACGTAGTTTCGCAACCGCACCCATAAACAGTTAAATTCTTTTATTCGGCTCTTTAAACCAGCCAAGTCCAAATCGGCACATTCCACTTGAAATTCGTTCGACAAAATTTCCAAGGCCCGTGGCGAAAAGTCTTGGCTTTCAGCAATTAACAGTCTGGGCTTCAATGTCCCGCTGGACTTCCTGGATACCGCGAGATTTCCTGTTGCAACAGGAACTCACACAAATCCAAATCAAACGGTTCATCAATGTTCAGCGCCCGTTCCTTGGGAATTAACCAAGCCCGGCAATCAGTACCCTTGATCGAGTTCTGGTTCATCAGCACATCGCGGCGCGTCAAATACACTGAACCGTCTCGCAAGTAATATTTCGGCAAATCTTGGCGTCGTTGACCCTCGAATTGTTCCGCGAAGGGAGGTTCAATGACTCGGCCGTTCGGGTCGATGGTTTTCATTCGGGCAGGATGCCGCTCACCGACATCGGAAAATCCGATTACTGAATCGGCCCCCGTGCGATTCAGTAAATCAATGGCGCCATCAATGTCGGAAACCAACCGAAGCGGGTTGGTTGGCTGCAAGGTAAAGATTGCGTCGAATGATTTTCCCATTGCTTCCAATCGAGCGACGACGTCCTGCAAAACGGGCAACGTCGGTGTGTCGTCTTTCGCCAGTTCCGCCGGTCGCATGAACGGGACCTCGACTCCGACTCGCCTTGCCTCCGCTGCAATCGCCGCATCGTCAGTCGAAAGCACGACCTGATTCAATTTGCTTTGCAGAGCCACTTCGGCTGTATGAGCCAATAGTGATTTGCCGCCGACCTTCACAAGGTTCTTGCCGGGAATTCCCTTTGAGCCACCGCGCGCGGTGATGATACCGAGAACCTTCAATCAATATTCCTCACCCAAACGAGAGGTTTTGGCAGGTTCAGCGTGTTTCATTTAGTAAGACAACTTCTTTTCGATGGTGAGTTCACACTTGGCCAACACATTCGCGATGTTTTCACCGGCGTCGCCGTGACCGTAAATCGGGTCAGAAGTATAGAGCCCGTGGCCTGCCTGCTTGTGAATCGCTGTCAGGATCTGCGCGTCGTCGTACTCGACGTCCAGCGTGTTGCGGCCACGCTCACGGCCGGCTTGGCGGGAGCCGATGTTAACCACCGGAACGCCCAAGAAAGCACATTCGCGAATGCCCACGCTGGAGTTGCCCACGAGGCATTTGCTGTTGACCAGCAGACGCAGAAAATCGTGAGGAGCCATATTCTTGAAAAAGTGGAAGTTCGACGTCTCATTGTGTTCACGAAAACTACGGATTCCTGAACTGGTCCCGTCAGAACCGGCATCCACATTTGGCCAAAACCAGAGAACGGGATATCCGCAGGCAGCGGCCGCTTTCAAAGTGTGTTTGATCTGGGCTCGCGACTCACTGTATTCCGAAGTCACCGGATGTTGCATGACAACGACGTAGCCGCGTTCCAGGTCGACTTCCTTGCCCACGCCACCATATTTTTCGATCGGGTCGAAGTTGAGTTTCGGTGACTTGGTAATTTCCGCGGCCAGATCGATTGATGGACAGCCGGTATTAAAAACACTCTTGGGATCCTCCCCAAGTTTCAGGACTCGGTCAAAGGCACCTTGGGACGCAACGAGATGGATATCGGACAACTTCGTGACCGCATGGCGAACTTTTTCGTCGATTGAACCCGTGACTTCGCCGCCCTGGATGTGGGCCACAGGAATATTCATGTAGGCTCCCGCGATGGCGGTCGCGATGGTTTCGTAACGGTCGGCGATCGACACAACCACGTCCGGGGCGAGATTCAAAAAGCTTGTGGACAATTCCAAGAGCCCCAGCCCCGTGGTCTTGGCCATTGACGCCGGGTTTTCGCCTTCCAAAACCATGAACACACGTTCGTTAATTTTGAAGCCGTCGTTTTCGATTTGCTTGATCACGTTTCCGTAACGATCCAGGAGCGCCGACGCAGCCACGACCAGTTGCAGCTCGAGGTCAGGGTGGGCTTGAATCGCCTGCAGCGCGGTTTTGACCCGGCTGTAGCTGGGGCGAGCGGTGATGACAACACAGATTTTTCTAGGCATCAGTCATTCCTGCACAACTTCAGGCAAAATCGCTTTCGCTAAAAAAATGATCACGCGCGACACTCTGCTTCAACTTTTTCCCAACTAACGAGTCGGCTTTGGCCGCTGAAATACCTGTTCCTGGTTTTTTGAACGCCAAATCGTTGAAGCGTAACGTGTGACCAGCGGCAAGATCACTCGCGGCGACGATGCTCTTCGTGAACAGGTCATGCAGGGCTTGCAGCTCCCGAGCCTGAGCGTCTTTGTCGACCGGGCTTTGCAACGCGGTTTGAATCTGTTTAACTCCGTCGACCAGTTGGGACGTTTGCTCAAGCGTCAGACTTGCTTTGGCATCCGGCCCGAATTGTTTTTTGGAAAAAGCGATGTGGAATTCCAGCATCGATGCGCCAAGGGCTACCGCCGCCAGGCTCGCGAAGATTTCGCCACTGTGGTCGCTCAGGCCAACCGGACAATCGAATCGTTGTGAAAGTTCCGCCAGGACGTTTAGTCCCCATTTGTTCGGCGGGCAGGGGTACGACGTCGTGCATTGGAAAATACCGATTGGGTTGCCTCGGGACCTGACGTAGGCGACGGTATCCGAGAGCTCGCTCCAACTGCTCATGCCGCTCGAGATAAAGAGCGGCAGTCCCGTATCGCACATTTTCGCAAGCATGGGGCGGTTGGTCAGTTCTCCCGAGGCCACTTTCCATGCCGGTACCTGGCAATCGATCAGCCAATCAACAGCCCGATTGCTGAATGGCGAACTTAAGAACAACAGGCCGCGCTGTCGCGCATGGGCCGCCAACTCCAGCCACTGCGATTTTTCGAAACTTGTGCGTTTCCAATAGTCATAGCGCGTCGCGTCTTGAGGAAAAACCTTCACCCGGAATTGTTCCTCCGCCGTGCTTTCTTCCTCAGCGATGTGCGTTTGGAATTTGATGGCATCGACCTTGCATTCCGCTGCTGCATCAATGTAAGCATGTGCCGCACCCAAACTGCCGTCGTGGGCCATCCCTGCTTCGGCAATCATGAAAACAGGCTCGCCAGTTCCCACGGACCTGCCTGCGATTGTAATATAAGGATTTTGCTGACTCAAATGCGAGGCTCTGTGCTGTTCGGTTGGAGCGTAGGATATCTTATGAACTGTTGCGAAGTGACTCTACGGAAGTCATTTATGCCTTGAAAACCTTACCAAGATGATTCAGACCTTTGGTTGCATTTCGCGTATCGATGACTAACTTTGACCAATTTATTAGTTGCTGGTAGTTGACGTTGGCGTGGGCGGTTGCGACGAGGGCTAAGTCAAAGCTTGTGATCGTTTGCTGGTCCCAGGTGACGGATTTTGTTCCCGCCCAATGGGCGTGCTTGCGGCTTGGACGGATTACTGGGATGTAGGGATCGTAGAAGGAGACTTCGGCTCCGGCGGCTTGGAGGAGTTCTAGAAGTATATACCCCGGTGACTCGCGGTCGTCGTCGTCAACGTTGGCTTTGTAGGCCAAACCAACAAGCAGGATCTTGCTGCCGTTCAAGGGCTTGCGAACTCTGTTTAACGCCTCGGCGACTTTATTGACTACGAATTGTGGCATCGGCGTGTTGATCTCGCCGGCAAGCTCAATGAATCGATTCGCTTGACCGTACTCGCGGGCTTTCCAGGTGAGATAGAACGGGTCAATAGGAATGCAGTGACCGCCGAGTCCGGGGCCAGGATAAAAGGCCATGTAGCCGAACGGTTTCGTCTTGGCCGCTTCGATAACTTCCCATACGTCGATGCCCATCGCGCCATTAACGACTTTCAGTTCATTGACCATTGTTTAGGTGCCGACCATCATCAGATGGGCGATGCTAAGCACCCATGCATAAGTTTACAGTCATTTGAAGTAACCGTGGCTAACGCCAAAACGGCTGATAACGCTAAATAACTTGTGCTGGGGTGCTGAGAAGCTAAAGCCTGTCGGTTTCGTAGACGCATGTTAACCGTTTGGATCATCAATCAATTGTTGGAGTCGAGTCGCTAGCTCCGGTTGAAATCGAGCTAGCCATGTTCCGTCGATCAATTTTACTGAAATCATATCTCGTAAATGAACTCGGTCTTTGTCTCGAAAGGACGTCAGCTTCATTCGAACCAGGGATTCCAATGTCAGGATGTCATAATCTTCGGCGGATTCTATTTCTGTGACTTCTGCGGTCGGGGCAAGGTCGGAGGGTTTGACCTTTTCACCCGCATAGAGAATATGAACCGCATCACGAGGATTGCCTTGAAGGTCGTCGAGAAAACAATCAACGCTCAATACCGTGCAAAAGACAAACCCTGCACCTTCTAATGCAGACTTGACCCGCTCAAAATCGCTGCGCTGAATCAGGATGTCGACATCCTGGGTGTTGCGAACAGCGGCTCGGTCGGCTCGGGCAACCCAAGCTGCAACTGCATTCCCACCGGCAACGGCATAGGGAATATTGGCCTTGGCGAGCGCGGACGTAGCACGCAAGGCTCGTTGTCGAACAGCTTCCACAGCTTCGATCATCCTTTCCCAAGAAAATGGTTTTAGGTCAATGGACACGGGTGCTTGGTGCTTGGTGCTTGGTGCTTAGTGTTTGGGGCTTGGTGTAGGGTTGTGGGGGGAAAAGGGGGATCGATTTTTTTTAATTGAATATGGTGTTGAACTGGAGTTCAATATGACA
>JANMGV010000027.1:0-17366 GCA_031374825.1 Pirellulaceae bacterium | reverse complement strand
GAAAGAAGCCGCGTGAATACCCTCGACAAGCTCACCCGAGACGACCTAAAACTACCAAGTTTCAGAAATCACTGCGAAAAAAAACAACCCCGGACAGCCCAACGCCCCCCCCCATAGAATGAAAGTAAGTGGCATTGGGCGCTAGCTGCGGGTTGTGCATTCGGTCAGCACCGGCGGCTAGCGCCTTGCCGCTCACAAAACCTCAAATCTGACCGCGCAGAGTGCATTCGGCTAGCACCGGCGGCTAGCGCCTTGCCGCTCACAAAACCTCAAATCTGACCGCTCGGAGTGCATTCGGTCAGCACCGGCGGCTAGCGCCTTGCCGCTCACAAAACCTCAAATCTGACCGCGCGGATTATAACTGGCCCTCGTCGATTCCTCCAAATGTTGATAACCTAAATCGCCCTGCAGGATTGATCGTCACTGGGATGAACAACCGATGTAGGATAAGGTTTTTGCAATCGACAAACTTCATGCGCGTACTTTCCGGAATTCAACCGACTGGCCGATTCCATTGGGGAAACTATTTTGGCGCGATTCGCCAATATATCGACCTCCAAAACGATCACGAAGCGTATTACTTCATCGCGGATCTTCATGCTCTAACAACCGTTCGCGATCCGGCCGTGTTACGACAGTACGTTATCGATGCGGCGTTGGATCTATTGGCCCTCGGCCTAGATCCAGACAAAGCGACGCTGTACGTTCAATCTCACGTTCCCGAAGTCTCTCAATTGTGCTGGTTGCTGATGACTGGGACGCCCATGGGTTTGCTTGAGCGTTGCCACGCTTTCAAGGACAAGAAAGCCAAGGGGCTTTCGGCCGACGCTGGATTGTTCACTTACCCCGTCCTCATGGCTGCCGACATTTTGGCATACGACGCAAATTGGGTTCCCGTTGGCGAAGATCAAGTACAACATATCGAAGTCTGCCGCGATTTGGCAAAGAGTTTCAATAGCCACTTCGGCGAAGTATTCATTTTGCCTGAGGCTCGCATTCTGCAAGGGGCCGCTAAGGTACCTGGTACAGACGGCGAGAAGATGAGCAAGAGCTACAATAATACCTTGCCCATTTTTGAGCCTGCCAAGTCACTTCGTAAAATGATCATGCGAATTACCACCGACTCGCGTCCGCTGGATCAGCCAAAAGACCCTGATACCGATCACCTGTATCAGCTCTTCAAATTGCTTGCACCAGCATCGGACGTACAAGAGATGGCCGATCTCTACCGTCGCGGCGGGTTCGGTTACGGAGATATCAAGAAGAAATTGGCCGATGCTGCCGATGCTTTCTTCGACACCGCACGTCAGCGAAGAAGTGAACTCGAAGCCCGTCCGGATCACGTGCTTGAAATACTTCGTCAAGGAGCCGAGCGCGCTCGTCAAAAAGCCTCTGCCGTGCTTCGACGCGCCGAAAAAGCTTGCGGATTATCGCTTGAAATAGGATCTTGAATGTTGGCGATATTTTTGTTTGTTTTGCCCAGAGAATGCTTTCCATAGCTGCGACCTAAATCATGAGCGAGAATTCATCGAAAGGGCGAAACGTCATTGCAATCGGCACCGATATTGTGGAGTGCGTACGAATTGCAGCTATGATCGAAAAACACGATCAGCTTTTCCTGGATCGCGTCTTTACTAAACGCGAAATCGCTTATTCCAGCTCGCGTCGCGCATCGAGCCAACATTATGCAGGGCGGTGGGCAGCCAAAGAAGCCGTTTTAAAAGTCCTGGGTACCGGATGGTCACGCGGTATCCATTGGACCGATATCGAAGTACGAAATGAAGTTGGCGGGCGACCCTATATTGAACTTACAGGTCGTGCGGCGGAAATTGCTGCGGAGATTGGCATTGTCGAAGTGCTCATTAGCATTTCCCATTGCCGCACGTATGCAACTGCGTTCGCCACGGGAGTAGGCTAAGCCATGTATCGACGCATGATATTGTTGACCCAGGGATTTTCGACGCCAGGAACAGGCAAAACGGCAGCAGGGCTTTTGCGTTATTGCCCCGAAGAATGCGTCGGAGTACTGGATGCAACACTTGCGGGTCAACTGGTTCGCGATCACCTCGGGGCAGGCGGCGATCTAAATTTCATAAGCTCGATCGACGAAGCGCCAACTGCCAATATGATCGTCTTGGGAATCGCACCTCCTGGCGGCAAGATTCCCGTTGAATGGCGAGGGATATTGCTTGACAGCATCGATCGTGGAATGGATATCCTAAGCGGGCTTCACGATTTCCTGAGCGATGATCCCGAGTTCGCCGCAGCAGCCAAACAGCGGGGCACAAAAATTTACGACGTGCGGAAGAATAATTTCAAGAACGTCGCCCGTCGCATCGGCATCAACCAAAACTGCTTTCGAGTACATACCGTGGGGCACGATTGCAGTATCGGCAAAATGGTCGTGAGCCTCGAACTTTCCCGCGAATTAGAAAGACGTGGTCGAGATTCCGTCTTCGTCGCGACGGGCCAAACTGGCATCATGATTTCCGGAGCTGGATTGCCGCTCGATTGCATCGTTGCCGATTTTGTAAGCGGCGGTGCCGAACAACTGGTGCTCGATAATCAACATCACGACATACTGTGCATCGAAGGCCAAGGGTCGCTGGTTCATCCGTCCTATTCTGGTGTTACGTTATCCTTGCTTCATGGCAGCTTGCCCCATGCTTTGATATTCTGTTTCGAAGCCGGGCGCAAAACAATTCGGGGACTCTCGCACATACCGCTGCCAACTATCGAGACCCAGTTGCGTTTGTTCGAACAAATGGCAAACATCTACCAGTCGTGTCGTTTTATCGGACTAGGAATGAACGGAAGCCATGTCACTCAAGAGCAAGCAGAGGAGACTGCCGACAAGCTTGAGCGTGAGTTGGACCTACCCGTAGTCGACGTCATTCGTCAGGGCCCAAGTCGTTTGGCCGACGCGGTCGAGACATACTACCAATCAAATGCTTGGCGGGGATAATCGGCGGTTTCGCTGCAAGCGATTGCATTTGGTCCGTTTGCAACTTCATATCATCGTTGGCGTTCCAAACAGTATCGGAAGATATTCGTGAAACTAGAAATCACAACCTACGACTTGCCGTTGAAATATCCCTTTACAATCTCCCGAGGAACGATCACGGTTCAAGAAACGCTTATTGTTCGGCTGAGCCACGGTACGCATTTCGGACTCGGCGAAGCGACCGTAAATGATTTTTATGGCGCAAGCGTACTTTCGATGACGCAGGCCCTCGAATCGGTTCGTCCCGTGTTGGAGCGATCGGAGCCTTTGCCGCCTCAAGAACTTTGGCAACTACTGGACAACGCTCTATCAGACAACCGCTTTGCGCAGTGCGCGCTCGATTGTGCGGCCTGGGATCTGTGGTCGAAAATTCAAGGCGTCACAGCACGAACATCGATGGGAATTGCAGTTACCGAAGCAACAAATGACCCTTCGCCTCCGTCGTGTTACACGATTGGAATCGATCAACCGGAAATCATGCTTCAAAAGTTGCTTGAAATGCCCGGTTGGCCGGTCTACAAAGTCAAAGTCGGCGGGCCGAATGACCTGCAAGTGCTTCGCATGCTTCGAGCAAATACGACCGCGCGATTTCGAGTCGACGCAAATTGCGGTTGGACCGTGGAAGCGGCGAAGCAGATATTAAATGAGCTTAAAGCGTTGGGCGTGGAATTCGTCGAACAGCCGCTGCCGGTCGGCGATCCAAGAATGGGGGAACTGAAAGCCGCCTCGCCTTTGCCGCTGATGGCCGATGAAAGCTGCGAGCAAGAAGCGGATGTTGCAGCTTGCAAAGATCAATTTCACGCGATCAATATCAAGTTGGTCAAATGCGGTGGACTAACACCGGCCTTGCGGATGATCCGCCAAGCACGCCAATTGGGACTAAAAATCATGGTCGGTTGCATGACGGAATCGAGCATCGGAATTTCTGCAGCAGCGCAGTTGCTGCCGCTGATTGACTACGCCGACATGGACGGAGCCGTATTGTTGGCACGCGATATCGCGACAGGTGTATCAATCAATCAGGGCAAGATTACCCTTCCAACGAAAACAGGTCTGGGCGTCGACCTCCTGCCTAATATTTAGTTGCAGGATATCTGGCTACAGGGCGCTGGACGTTTGCACAAGATACTCGCCTGTCTTCGGAGGCAACAAATTAACCTATTGCAATCTATGCGTCGGTTTAGGGGAGTTGTTGGCCCTTTCGGTACGCTGTTGTTCGCCGACGACTAGATTGGGCGTTGAACTGAGCCGACGGAGCGGTACGGTCGATACAAGTGGCTTTCGAACGCTAATTGTGCTGCGATCGCTTAACGGGGCATTAGTGCTTCAATCCGCATGCAAATTGGCAATTTTTTTGCGAATCTGCATATCTTTGGCCATGCGGTTGATGTACGGATTAAGACGGCGATCGCAAGGGGGCATGGAAAAGTCTCCTCGAGCAAATTGCGTAATTGACGCCGACCCAACATCTGGTCGATCGACACAAACGTGGCTCACAAGACAACTTGGCGCAAGCAGAATTCAGTTGAAGCTCGAAAGATTTCCCGACGGCCGCATCTAGAATCGGCTCACCGCTCAAATCGCCAACAATCAACACAACGCGTCGCCGCGCGACTCAAACATGTCGTCGCTAGAGCGACGCCCACATTCCAAAGCCACTTAAGAAAACAAGCGCAGTCGGCTAAGTTCAACGCCCACTTCACGGAGCTTGGTTATCCGCAGACTGCGATAACCAAGCTTCTTATTTGGGCGATTGGTGATTAGATCGCTTGCAAGTTCAACGCGTCGACGGACCATCGCTACGGACGAGCGCGACCGCTGCTGTTGAAGCACACCTGAACAGAGGACCGTGCGGCACTTCGAACCCGATGGCATTTTGAGTGCCGAGAAAATTATTGCAATGGAAAAATACGAACGCTACAATCACGTTGTCTGAACAGCTTCCACAAAACAATTCAGGAAGACGGTGGAACGATAGGATGCAGACCGAGCGACGTAGACCAACATGTTTGTGATTAAGGAGGCTCTCAAATCACTGGCTGATCCTCGACATTCCCAGACGAAGTGATGCCTAACGATCGATCCGCAAATTGAGAAGCACAACGCTGAAGATTGAACTTGAACAACTGCCGTCGACCTATCGGGGGCTAGGGCTCACATTTCGCATTCATATGCGGAACACATGGCGTGATCGCCTTGCACTATTCTTCCCACAAACTGATTGGCTGCGGTTCACAGAGCATCGATCAAGACGGGGGAAGTGGTGTCGAATCGTCTGCTAATTGATCGTGACAACCCGGCCCCGATCGTCGGGTAGCAATCTGATCGGTGTATGAGCCGGATTGCTTTGGATACCTCCCACGTCATTTAGCATACAGGTTACTTGAAAGGTTCGCTTAGCGTTTTCGATTATACTTGAAGGGCGTTGCGGGAAAAACGTTGGCGGCGGATCGGGCTCACTTGAACAAACCGCTGGTCATAAAGACCGCCTGCGAGCGTAATTGAGTTGCTCTGAGTCGTCCGAGTGCACGTGATCTCCAAAACTATAACAGAGAAGTTTCCAGAATCATTCATTATGGCAATCGAATTACTAGTCCCAGTATTGCGAGTAACCGATGTAGCTCGGTCGATGGAATGGTATCGTGACACGCTTGCGTTTGTCGGCGATCCGTTTCCTGAAAAGCCACCTTTTGAGTTTGCCATTCTTCGGCAGGGGAAGAGCGAGTTGATGCTGCGCCGAGGGACGCCTCCGCCGCGTCTCACTCATCGCCAGTATGATTGGGGTGTTTATTTGCGTCGCGAAGGCGACCGATTCCGTGACGTATTTGCTGCCTTCAGTGCGCGTGGCATTGTCACACGCAGATTAGAGCAGATGCCATATGGACTAGCTGAATTTGAGATTTCGGACCCCGATGGTTACGTCATTTGCCTGAGTCAACAACTTGAAGATACCAGTGATTTACCAAGTCCAGCCGTCTGAGTTTCGCGGACGGATGCAAATCGCTTAATCAACCTTGATGCCATGACATGCTTGGCCCAGTTTTGGAAAGGTTTTCATAGCGGGTTCTTGGCTAGCGCCAGTCGGTCTGGGCGCGACGAGAGTTACTTGACCAGTGCCAGCCTTCTTCCGATCATCGCTGGGGGCGAAATTTAAGCGATGGCGGACGTTAATTCGCTTTTCCATTGTTCACTGCGGCGACGAACCGGAGTTGCTTGAATCGCTTCTGGACAATGGAACCGATTTAACTTGAGTTTGAGACTTGGTGGCCGAAGCTCGCTTGATTACATCGGTTCTGTTCCCGTATTGCGGGTTTCCCGCACTTGGGAGATTTTTGTGTTTTTGCGAAAGATGGTAGTTGAAAGTTGCTAGCGCAGGTTACATATTGTGCACAAGGGCGGAAAGAGCGAGATGGCCGTTGTCCGGAGAGAGTAGCATCCGCTGGCCGGCCAAGGATGGGTATATGAACGCGAGCGGCATGGTACGATGTGTAGTTGATTTGGTCGGGAGGCAAAGCCGCTGAATCGGTGCGTAGCAGCGCCGGACCGTTGTCCTGAAATGATGGATAGGCGTGGGATGGGTGCGAAAACTAGAGCGGACTTAGACAATTTTTTCGATTTAATACTGGAGTCAATATCATGAATAACAATCGTATTCGGGTATCAAGAAATAAGCTTGCGCGTTCGAGAAACCTAATACAACTCCGTAAACGCAAATTGTTGGTTGAGACTTTAGAAGAACGTCGACTTCTCGCCGCTATCCACGATGAACACTCGCATGGCTTGGCCGATCCAGATTCATTGGCTTACTATCAACCGCCGACAAAGTCTTTAGTGGACACGAAAGCGTTTCTAACGAGCGCCAGCACCGATCAGCCAATTAATATCGCGTTGAATTTTTTACGCTCGCAGGCTGACAAGTTAGCTCTAAGTGATGACGATCTGGATGCGCCGAGACTTACGGATATGTATACCGATGATGATACGGGAGTTACACATATCTATCTGATGCAAACCCTTCAAGGATTTGATGTCTCGAATGCAGTATTAAATGTCCATGTTAGCCGGGCGGGCGAAGTGATCAGCGCCAACAGCAGCTTTGTAGATGCCCCCGCACGCGGCATATGGAATGGAAACATCGAAACGTTATTACCGAGCGAAGCGCTTGCAAGTGCGGCGGAACCTTTGGGATTGTCTGCGACAGATATCGCATCAATTGCGTTGGCAGCTCAGCCTGACGGAATTCAATACTACTTTCAAGCTGAAGGGATGTCCTTGGATCCCATTCCAGCTAAGCAAAGTTACTTTGCAAATGAAGATGGTCAGTTGCAACCCGCGTGGGAATTTGTCTTGCGCACTCCTGATGGCGGGCACTGGTATAACGTCAGTATCGATGCAACGAATGGCTCGTTGATAAATGGAGCCGACTGGGTGAATCATGCGACCTACAACGCATTTCCTCGACCGGTGGAACACCCCGAAGACGGTGTGCGATCGATATTGACTGACCCGCATGACACGACGGTGTCGCCATTTGGCTGGCATGATACGAACGGGGTCGCTGGTGCAGAATTTACCGATGTTCGAGGAAACAATGTCTTTGCCCAAGAAGACACAGACAATAACAATACGGGTGGGACACGGCCTGATGGTGGCGCAACGCTTGCATTTGACTTCCCGCTGGACCTTGCTGCTGACCCATCGACTTACCTAGCGGCTTCGCTAACAAACTTGTTCTACTGGAACAATCTGAACCACGACATCCAAGCCAAATATGGCTTTACGGAAGCTGCAGGCAACTTCCAACAGATGAATTATTCAGGGCAGGGTTCGGGTGGCGATCCTGTCCAAGCCGATGGGCTCGATGGTTCTGGCACAAACAATGCGAATTTTGGGACACCACCCGATGGGTATGCGCCGCGAATGCAGATGTATCGATTCACGGCAGCGGCCCCAGATCGTGATTCGTCGCTTGATTCTGGAATCATCACGCATGAATTTGGTCACGGTGTGTCCAACCGCTTGACGGGTGGTCCGGCGAATTCGAATGGGCTTCGCGAAATACAATCAGGTGGCATGGGTGAAGGTTGGGGCGATTTTTACGCTTTGATGCTAATGCAGCGTGCGTCCGATACGGCAGACACACCAATCGTCCTCGGCGCGTACTCGACTACTAACGTCAACGGCATTCGTCGTAATCCATACACTTTTGACATGGCGATTAATCCTATCACTTTTAGCAACTACAACAGCGATCCTAGCCATGAAGTTCATAATACCGGCGAAATATGGGCTTCGGCTCTTTGGGATCTCAATTGGCTGTTAATTGCCAAGTACGGCTACGATTCAAACTTAAGAACGGGTTACACCGGCACGGGTACTGGTGCTGCGGGGAACAAGCTTACGCTGCAACTGGTCAATGATGGGCTAAAATTTCAACCTTCGAATCCGTCTTTCACTCAAGCGCGCGATGCGATTTTGCTCGCGGATTTGATTCGTAGTGGCGGAGCCAACCAAAACGAAATATGGCAAGCGTTCGCGCGTCGAGGGCTCGGAGTTGCCGCCGCAACAGCGGGATCTTATTCAACTTTTGTAAGCACTTCGTTTGTTGTTCCGACCGATTTCCCGCATGCCACGAAACTTGCCGCTGACGCAATTCGGACCACCGATAATACCCTGAGTATTCAATTCGACAGGGAAATCAAACCAAGCTCGTTTACCGTTGCGGGAGACGTCGTCAGTCTTACTGGTCCGGGCGGTTCGAATGCTAAGAGCAAGATCACAGGATTCACTTTCTCGCAAAATAATACCATGCTGAATTTGCAGTTGAGCACATTGGCTCGCGGCAATTACACCCTGGTCCTTGGGCCGAACGTTCTTGATTTGACGAATAAGAAACTGGATCAAGACTTAGATGGTGTTGCTGGAGAAGCTGTCGATGATCGAGCGTCGTTTAACTTTGTCGTTGCCTCAAGCCTTATCGTTAACAGCAGTACGGACGAATTGGACGTCAGTTATGATGCGACTGATCTCAGTTTGCGCGAAGCTGTCAATCTTGCTGATAGAATCGTTGGCGATGACACGATCACGTTTACTCCGGCCATTCCAGCCAACGTGATATTGACGCTCGGTCAATTGGAAATTCATGATGCAACTGGTTCGTTGACGATCAGCACAACGGCCAATAATCCCGTGTCCATCTCAGGCAACTCGACCTCTCGCATTTTCTACGTGGAAGGGAGTTCCACGCTGAAGTTAAACAACATCCAATTGACGGATGGATTCCGCAATTCCTCGAGTGGGGGCGCCATTTACAATCGCGGTAATGTAGAGTTAGAAAATACAACGATTTCAAATAGTCGTTCTGCAACATTGTATGGTGGAGCTATCCAAAACGACGGGAAATTGTTTGCGTCGAACTCCACTTTCAGCGGCAATCGAGCCGTTTATGGTGGAGCCATCCTGAGCTTTGGCGATACGACTCTCATCAACACGACGATAACAAACAATACTGCCAACGGATTATCTTTTGCGGCTGGTTTTTACACGGTCGGAGACAAGACAGAATTAGTTAACACGATCATTTCAGGAAACTTCGTATTTGGAAGTCCAGCGAGCAAAACGGATTTCTTGGCCTATGATCTCGGTGCAGTAGCTGGATCCAATAATCTGATCGGGACCGTGAATTTAGAATCGGGTTTAGTTAACGGCGTGAATGGAAATCTGGTAGGTGTTACAGATCCACTGGTGACGCCTCTTCAGTCGAATGGTGGTCCAACGCCGACACATGGACTTCTTACGGGTAGTCCCGCGTTTAATGCGGGCACGGATTCGGTTCTTGCATTGCCGATTGGGCTAGCTTTGGACCAACGTGGTTTTGTTCGAAAAGCTGGTTCGCATGTCGACATTGGAGCATCCGAAAAATCGCCTCACCTGGTTGCTCTCGGTGGCCCATCCAATTTCACGGAAAATGGAGCCATGATACCAGTGAGTGCAACTGCCAGCGTTACTAAAGTTGACGATTCGATATTGACGGGTGGTAGACTGGTGGTTGCAAACTCCAGCGGTGACGCCAAGGACCTCGTAACTATTCGGAATGCCGGCGACATAACGTTGACTGGTAGCGCGGTCAAATATCTTGGAACGCAAATCGGTACTTACTCGGGGGGCCTGGGAACGACGCTTCGAGTTCAACTCAACGCAGCAGCGACAACACCTGCCGTGCAGGCTTTGATTCGAGCTCTCCGATTCCGCAATTCCAGCGAAGATCCCATTCCGGGCAATCGAAACTTAACAATCACAATTCGAGAGTCGGATGGCTTGACTAGCAAAGCGCAGATTAAAGTAATCAACGTGATTGCGGTCAATGATGCGCCGGTCCTGACCGGAACGGTCGGTGCACTTAATTATGTCAATGGCGCGGCGGGCATCACATTGATGCCAACCGGCACTGTAAAGGACGTTGATAGTTCCAATTTCGACGGTGGAACTTTACGAGTTAGTGTGGAGACGGGCGACCATACTAGCAATCGCGTCTACTTGGCGGGAGGAGCAATTTTTACGATTTTAGGCAATCAAATCAAACAAGGAACGAACGTCATAGGAACGATCACCGATGATGGCATCGGCTCGAATGATCTCCTAATAACACTGACGGCAAATGCGAATGCAGCGAATGTACAGCAGATGCTCCGATTAGTGCGATTCCGGACCATTGCGGGCTCCACGTTCACCGATCTACGAACGCTTCGATTCCGATTGGTCGATGGCGACGGCGGTACAAGTAATGACATTGATAGGCTTGTCAACGTGTCGTAAAGACCGTCGTTCTTCAGAGTCTGCGGAAGCCATTCTCCGAGGCGAGCAACCATGGATGCTCGCTTCGATGACTGCCTGAACGCAAAACAATGAAGCGATCTAATACGGATTGCGCTGGTCTACGCTTGCGACGCGTCGTCCGGCGACGCAGCTCGTTACACAGATGGGGACATTGGCCTCGAATTCGCGAACGCACAGGCAAGGCAAGCGAACGCAGTTGCAAGAGTATTTGTCGGGAGCAGAAGTCGACAGCGTTATTTCGTTTGAGCTCCCTAGCAGTATCCTGCCTCGATTTCTTAACAAACCGTACCATCGAATGCCGCAGCCCATTCTGTCGTTTAGGAAAGTTTTGCGGCGGCTCGGATTATGTGCAGCAACAAAATAGCTCTTAGGATTTGTCTTCCTGATTTTAGCCAACCAAATACGGGCAGATAAACCTTCGCCAGACTCTGAAAACTTACCGAGACCCAGCACTATTCCGCCGGAATTCTATAGCTCGGCGCGCCCGGAGTAAGGTAGACGACTGTAGCGACTAAAGGGCTGTTCATGGTTGTGACACCCTGTTCGCTCGCAGGTTTCCCTATCCATGAACAATTGAATACTGAATTCGCAAGGGTCAGGTAGTCGGACCATAAGTTCCTGCCTTGGGGTAACGGAATCTGCGTGCTTCATTTAGAATGTTGGTATGCTCTTCGGAAGTGACTTATGGGCTCGCGTTTGGCCCCGTTACGATTAACAGGATGTTATGAACCAGACTCGATGGAAAAAACTTGTTGATGCAGGAGTCAATTGCAGCCCGGCTAAAAATGCGGGAGTTGCTTTGGCATGACGTTTTTACATTTGTCGGTCTTGGCGGGTTTGGCATTAGCTGGGGTGCCGCTTGTCATTCATATGCTGACTAGGCAGCAGCCCAAACCCATGCTGTTTCCTGCTTTACGATTCGTGAGAGAAACTGTCGTCGTCGCAGAGCGCGGATGGAAGGTCAAGCACTGGTTGCTGCTGGCACTGCGGGCGTTGATCGTTGGTTTGGCGGCACTCATGTTCGCTTCGCCACGCGTTCACAGTGCGATGTTGGCGACTTATTTGTCGATTGGTTTGTTAGCAATTCTCGCCCTGCTTGCTACGTCGGCGGCTTTGGTAGCGTATGCATCCCGGCGGCCGTGGACTGTGTTGTTGGTGACAGCGATCTTGGCGACAGCATTGTGGGTTGGGACGATCGCTTGGGGAGCGATGTCGATTGCTCGTGGTTCGGCTCCGCCGACACAGAATTCAAGCGGGCCGATCGCGGCAGCGTTGGTCATCGATACGAGCCCAACAATGGACTATCGTTCGTCAAACGAGACACGCATGGATGCAGCCAAGGCGATGGGCAAATGGGTGATGAACCGTTTTCCTTTGGAGAGTCAGATTGCGATCGTGACTCGAGATCAGGGTTTGCGGCTTAGTCAAGATCGCGTGACCGCCGAGCGACAGTTAGAACGCGTCGAAATCGAAGGCAAGTCATCGGCTCTGACACGACGCATTTTGGCTGCAATTCAACTGGTCCGAACAAGCAAGCTCGAACGACGCGAAGTCTACGTTTTGACGGACTTGACCGAAGGTGCTTGGCGTGAAGCCGATCAATCGGCCCTTCAAACAGCGATGGCAGCGGAGCCTCATGTGTTGGTTCAGTTAATTGATGTTGGGATCGATAAGACGCAAAACTGGAAGATCACGAATCTTAAACTGAGTCAGCAAGTCGTGCTGCCGGGTGGTTCGGTTAATCTCGACGCCGATGTCACGGCGTCGCGAGATGCGCCTCGGGAACAACTGACGGTGGAGCTTTACACCGAAGCGATCGATCGCAGTTTGCCCATCCAACGAAATGGTAAAACGATCACTCCGCCGGCTACATTGGTCGATCGCCAAATCGTGGAACTCGAAGCAGGACAGTCCCGTCGCGTGCAATTTCGTGTATCGGATTTGACGTTAGGCACGCACCAAATTTCGCTGAAACTCAGCAGACCGGATCCGCTGATGATCGACAACACTGTCTATGCCGCGGTCGATGTACGCACTCAAGGCAAAGTCCTGATCGTAGCCGATAACGAACAGTTGGGGAAGTTCCTTGCCGCAGTCGTGTCACCAGATGATGTGCGATCGGATGCCAAGGAAACGATCACGCAGCGACTCAACTATTTTCGTTTGGATGCTGAGAGCCTTTCGCAATACACTTGCTTGTGCTTATTAGACCCTCCGCCGCTGGCGTTGTCGACAACTGAGAAAATACAAGCGTTCGCGGAGCAAGGAGGTGGCGTGTTGATTCTGCTGGGAGCAAAACAGCCGAACGAAATGGCTTTGAAAACGGCACCACTAGCTCGGTTGTTGCCAGGTGTCCCCGCGCGAATCACACGCCGAAGCTTGGGTGATCGCACCATCTATTTTGATCCCGTGCGAGTCAATCATCCGGTCTTTAATGTGTTTGGCCAAGTTCGCGACAGCGTGAGTTGGAATCAATTTCCGATCTATCGCCATTGGGACTTCGACGAATTGGCAGAGAACGCAACCGTCATCATGCGTTATACGGGCAGCGGAAAACCTGCTGTGATCGAGCAAAGCCGTGGAAGCGGAAAAGTAATAACGTTTTCGACCCCTATTCCTGAACCGGCCGATCCCGAAGGGCGTCAGCCTTGGAATGACCTGACGAGTGGTTCGACGAGTTGGCCAAGCTTTGGATTGCTCAAAGGCACGATAGAGTATCTGTCCGGGTGGGGGAAAAATCAGCTTACCTACCTTGTCGGTGAACCGGTGGTTTTAGAAAACGATCCGGCGGTGCATCCGTTGCGATATGACTTATTCACACCCAACAATCAAGTAATTCGGCGCGACGCGGGCGCTCTCGGGATTTCTTATACGGACGCCCAATTCCCCGGCTCCTACCGTTTGCGAGGATTACGGGGCGAAACTCCCGTTGTACGTGGATTTGCAGTGAATGTTGCCGCTGATGACACAATTCTCGACCGAATGAGTCAAGAAAAATTAGACGCTTTGTTCGGTGTCGGGAACTATCATGTCGCCCGACAACGCGATCAAGTTGCAAGTTCCATTGGTCAAGCTCGCTATGGTCGCGAACTATATCCGTTCCTGTTGACCGTGGTCGTCTTTTTGATGATTGCCGAGCAAGCTATGGCAAGTCGTTTTTATTCTTTGCGTTTCCAACGTTCTCGCGTCAAAGCTTGAAAGAGTGCGTCATGCCGACTTTGACTGTTGAACCTATCTTTGGAAGCTTTTGGTTTGTTGCCTTATTGCTGTTGGCATTGGTCGCCGGGCTGATGCTCATTCCTGAAAGCCGTGAACTTTCGCGAAGTCGCTACCGCGTATTGTGGGGAATTCGAATTCTCATGATTGTCGCGATGTTATTTGCTCTGCTTCGGCCAGGTATCACTTTAACGAGTCGTAGCGCGCCGCGCGGGGCAATTGCCGTGATGGTCGATTTGTCGGCAAGCATGGAATTGGCCAGCGAGCAAGCTAAACGCACGCGCTGGGATGTAGAGCAATCGGTCCTAAAGGAACTTCTCAACAACCAAGATCGACTTGGAAAGGACAGTCCGATCGTCGTGTATGGGTATGACGAGGAGTTGCGTCCAATATCTTCGGAGGAGTCTAAGGGAACTTTGCCATCCAAGCCTGTGGGATCTGCGACCGACATCGGCAAACCTCTATCTCAGTTGATTGCTTCCCAAGTCGAACCACCACTAGCAGCAGTCGTATGGCTTGGTGACGGGACCCAAACAGTATCACCACCGGATATCGATGCTCAACAAGTTGTTCGGCAATTATCCCAACTAGATGTGCCGCTGATGGCGATAGGCATTGGCCCGCGCGCGGAGAGTGAGCGATTACTTGACTTGGCAATTGAATCGGTACCGGAACAGTTCGAAGCGTTCTCGCGAAACCAAATGGTGGTCCGAGGGATTCTTCACTCTCGGGGCGTCGTCCATCGTGAACTAGAAGTGCAATTGCAAATGCGAGCGACGGACGGCAAAGTGACGACATTGGCGACGGATACGTTGCGGCCCGATCAAATGGATCAGAGCATTCCATTTAGGCTGCCTATGGTTGCACCGGACGAAGGCTCGTATGAATTGTTTGTTCGCGTAGGATTGTTGGATGGTGAATTGCTGGCCGAAAACAACGAGAGCCAAAGCTTCTTGAATGTCCGTAAGGGTGGATCGAGGATACTGTATCTTGAAGGTGAAATTCGTCCGGAGCAAAAATTCATTCGCCGTTCTTTGGCGGATAGCCAAGAATTCCAAATCGAGTTTGCTCTTATGGCAAAGAATCGACAGGAATTTTGGCCCGAGGATCGAACTGCAGCCTTCACATCAAACACTTACAGCGCTATTATTCTGGGTGATGTCGACGCCGAATCGTTGGGTCAGGAAAATTTGCGCCTGCTGGCCGAACGTGTCAAGAATGGGGCAGGGTTGATCATGCTGGGCGGTTATAACGCGTACGGTCCTGGTGGATATGCCGATACGCCGTTGGCCAGCATTCTACCGGTCGAAGTCGATAGTCGGATTCGACAAAGCATCGGACAGCCACACATCGAGGAACTTCACTGGCCCGGTCCTTTGGCTTTTACGCCGAGAGGTGTCCATCCCGTGACGTTGCTTGGCACCGATGCCGACAACGAAAGTGTGTGGGCCGCGCTCAAGCCGTTTACAGGTGCCAATCGATGGACAAAAGTAAAAGACTTGCCGGGTGTCAAGATTTTGGGGATCGGTCCCGACGGACAACCGCTCTTGGTGGCCGGAGAAGCTGGCAAAGGTCGCATCTTGTGCGCGGCGTTTGATAGCACCTATCAATGGTGGCTTCAGGGCAAGTCCGAATTGCATCGTCAGTTCTGGCGACAAGCTATTTTGTGGTCGATGCGTCGTGAAGCATCGGAAGAAGCTATTCGAATCGAGATGACCAAACGGCAGCGTTTATTCAAAGACCAAACGGCCGAAGTCCTCGTTCATTGGTCGCCCGGAGAAACGGGTCGCCCCATTCCGGATTCGACGAAACTCCGTATTTTCCAAGGAGGTCGGGATATCGGAGGGATCGTCTTGACAAAAAAAGATGACAAGACCATGCAGGGCAAACTTGATAGTCCAGCCAAGAGTGGCCGGTACGAGTTGAAAGCAACAACTAAGTCATCCGAAGGAAAAGACTTGCTGAATGTTCTGCCGTTTGTTGTCTTGGAAAAGTCAATCGAAAGTTTGTACCCAATACCTGATTGGCAGCTCATGACACAACTTGCTCAAATCAACGAACCTGCGGGTGGGGGACTTTACGCGCCAGAACAGGTGAACGACATTGTCGAAAAACTGTTTGAACGAAAGAAACAAGCGGCCGTTGAGCTTGTAGAATCTTATCGAGTTGGTGATGGCGAGCCGGATAGTTGGGCCGTTTTTTTATTGATCGTTGGATTGCTCATTATCCAATGGACCCTCAGGAAGCGTTGGAGCTTGGCTTAGCCAAGTACCGAAAAACGCGATGCCTAAATCCGGCAATTCGTCAAGCCAATTCGCAGTACCAACTGTCCTGTAGGTTTACTGTCCTGTAGGTTTGTGGAACAACCAAGTTCCAGGCAACGGAGTGATTTGTTATGATTCGTTTCAAGCAGAAGTTCTGTTCTAATTCGCTACCTGTGGATCGCGCGAGGGACCAAAGATGAGTGAGATCGCTACTGCCAAGGCGGCTCGGAGAAAACTGCGATTCAATTCGATCGCTGATGTTAAGTCCGAGATTGATCGGATTGAACAAGCGGATCGTGATGGATCACTGCGCACAACGGGCAATTGGACTGCGGGACAAATCATGGCGCATGTGGCATCTTGGATCGAGTATGGCTACGACGGTTACCCGCTCAAAAAGCCGCCCTTTTTTATCCGGTGGATTTTAGGGTTTATGGTTAAAAAATATCTGCGGGACGGAATGCCTGCCGGAGTGCGCATTCCAGGATTAGCATCAGGAACGGTCGGGATGGACCCTATGCCGACGTCCGACGCCGCCGAGCGTTTGCGAAATGCTTTCCAACGATTGGACAGCCGGAAGGAAGCAATTTTTGATAGTCCAGCATTTGGCAAGATGTCGCATGATGATCGGATTCAATTGAATCTTCGTCACGCCGAACTGCATTTAGGGTTCTTGGACTACCCCAGCAGCTAAGCTCGCTCCGATGAGTTTTTGCAAGAAGAAACATCTATTGAGCCGACGATGCGATTTCCAAGTATCTGCGTTTTTGGCTAGCTTTGACGGTGTATCTTGAGATTGCATTCTTGGTGCAATTTTGCAATCCTTCGCGAGGTAAGTCCGGACGGCATTTCGTTGACTTGTACTGACACAGTCCCAAGTCACGATGCTGCGACCGTTTAGAAAAGCGTCAAAGACCAATGGCACTGACTTTAGGGCGATCGGCAGGAAATATTTTACCGGTAGGACGGGTCGCCAGGGCCGTCCGAACTGACGGGGACGGGCCTGGAGACCCGTCCAACGTTGGGTAAGGCAATTCTTGCCGGTC
>JANMGV010000015.1:0-14750 GCA_031374825.1 Pirellulaceae bacterium | reverse complement strand
GCATGACTTGCCGCGAATTCTGTCCGTCGAGGTGCAAACATTGTCATGACACCGACAGTGATGAAACACTCAATTCGAGTCGTTTTGCCGTACCATTTGCAAACACTGGCAAAAATCGGACCAGAAACGTTGATCGACGTTGCCGCCCCAGTTACTCACAACTCAATTATTGACGCCATTGAGGCAAATTATCCGATGTTATGCGGCACGATTCGCGATCACGTAACGAAGCAGCGTCGACCACTGCTTCGTTACTTTGTTTGTTCGCAAGATGTGTCGCACGCGCCGGCTGACACCCCTGTACCTGATCTGGTTTTATCTGGAGCAGAGCCGTTCATCATTTGGGGTGCTGTGGCAGGCGGTTAACTCAGAAAGGAATCTATTCAATCTTCGCCATGCGGCTCGGACGTCGCCAGAATTTCTTCTTCAGATGAGGCAACTTTAAGTTCAACTTCTAGAATAGTAGGCCCACTCCCTTGTGCCGAATTCTTCGCGGGGGAGCACCCAAGAAAATGAAGGCACTTAGATGAAATTACCCCCGTTGCCTTTTCTTCTTCTTCACCGTCCAAGTGAATACGTACGTTATAAAAGGAAACCACGTTGGTGATGGGCTCACTGTCTACCAATCTTGGGGAACTTCAGAGTGCGGTAGCTCAGTCAGAAGAGCAATGTCTAGCAAGCTACAGAACCGACTTCGTCAGTCTATTTCTTCTCTATTTGGTTTTGAAGTTCAAACGATGCCGGCGTTTCCACAACAGCATGCTGGCATCTAACCGGGCCAAGCCGCTCGGCTCGACTCAAGTCGAGAGCCAATTCACGCATTTCGTCGACCGTTTCCAAGCGGCGTTCAATGGCTGCCGGTGACATGTCACAGCTAATTCCTCGCGACTTCGATTTAGTTGGATCCATTTCTAATTTCCATCCAAATCTGGGATTTTTCGAAGCGATTCTATATCCGCGAGGTCTTGAAGCCTTCCCGCCAACTCTTTCATCTTAATCAATGCAGTCTTCGAGACAACTTTTATCTCCGTGTCGAATGCTTTGACTGCTTCACGCGCAATCCAGATTTCTTCAAGAATCGGTGTGACAAGCATAAGGTCGAGTGTGGTCAGCGTGGGGCCATCTGCGCGTGATACTCGAAACAGTTGAGTCTCCTTTTCGGTCCCCTGGTCAAACTTGAATATTCCAACATCCAGGTCGTAGCCTATCTGTGCGAGAGCGTTGCGTGCCTCTCCGAGAGCATTATGGCGAATGAGAATATCAATATCTTTCGTAGCTCGAACATAGCCATGCACCGCGACTGCCAATCCACCGACGAGTCCGTAGTCGATATTGGCATCGTTAAAGCAACGCACGATCTTTAATAGTTCGGTTCTTAATTGAATCACAACACCATTCCTTCCAATAATCTCGCGAACCTATCGGTCCTACTCTTGGACTTATAACGCAAGAAACCAAAGAAGGAAATAGGGGAAGTAGGTTAAGCGTAGTGCTTAGTCTGCTTTGCGATTCTCGTTCGACTGCCAGTTGGGACAGTGGAAGTTCAGAAGTGGAAAATTCGAAGTTTGAAAGCCATAGCAATTCGCGAGACCTTGTGATGATCGTTGTCATCGTCTGGCATTGCACCCATCGCGACCGGACGTCGTCTTTATGCAGTTGCATTGGAACGTGATGCGGACCGACAACGCTGGGGATTTATGGACGAACATCAGTGGAAACTTGCCGACTGACTTTGGTTTCCCAATAGAAGTACATCCGCGCGAGCCGGAAACCGTGTACGTCGTGCCAATCAAAAGCGATTCGGAACACTACGTTCACGAAGGAAAGCTCCGCGTCTATCGCAGTCGGACAGGTGGCCATGAGTGGGAACCGCTCACGAATGGTTTGCCGCAAGAGAACTGTTATGTAAACGTGCTGCGCGACGCGATGGCAACTGACACGTTGGACGAGTGTGGAATTTACTTCGGTACGACCGGCGGCCAAGTCTACGTGTCCCCCGATGGCGGCGATCATTGGACCGCGATTGTGCATGACTTGCCGCGTATCCTTTCCGTCGAGGTGCAAACATTGTCATGACACCGACAGTGATGAAACACTCGATTCGAGTCGTTTTGCCGTTTCATTTGCAAACACTGGCAAAAATCGGACCAGAAACGTTGATCGACGTAGCCGCCCCTGTTACTCACAACTCAATTATTGACGCCATTGAGGCAAATTATCCGATGCTATGCGGCACGATTCGCGATCACGTAACGAAGCAGCGTCGACCACTACTTCGTTACTTTGTTTGTTCGCAAGATGTGTCGCACGCGCCGGCTGACACTCCCGTACCTGATCTGGTTTTATCTGGGGCAGAGCCGTTCATCATTTGGGGTGCAGTGGCAGGCGGTTAACTCAGAAAGAAATCTATTCAATCTTCGCCGTAAGGCTCGGACGTTGCCGGACGATCTTCTTCAGATGAGGCAACTTTTAGGTTCAACTTCTAGAATAGTAGGCCCACTCCCTCGTGCCGAAAGCTTGGCGGGGGAGCACCCAAGAAAATGAAGGCACTTAGATGAAATTACCCCCGTTGCCTTTTCTTTCTTATAGTTGGAAAGAGCCATTTTGAATCAGCCGAACGGCGTTAGCTTGGACCGTTAAAGAGTCGGTATAGACCTGACATTTCGACACCTCACATTTTCATCAGCACAAGGCGCGGACGATTTCTTGGAGTAAAACTCCCGCAAATGAAAAATTGCGCAACCCCGGTTTTTTAAAAGATCAGGTCGAGCCCGATCCGTCGCTGGCGCTCGCTAGGCGAAACTGGGCCTCGAGCCTACGTTTCGCAATAGGTTTGGTGTGCTAGAGACAGGCCATCTATGCACGCGAAAGCGGTCAAGGGTCTCGTGCCCGAAGACAGCAATAGGTTTGGTTGGCTAAATCGCGAGCTAGCACGCCAAACCTTTGCGACGAAACGGGGCGAGCCCGATCCGTCGCTGGCGCTCGCTAGGCGAAACTGGGCCTCGAGCCCACGTTTCGCAATAGGTTTGGTGTGCTAGAAACAGGCCATCCATGCGCGCGAAAGCGGTCAAGGGTCTCGTGCCCGAAGACCGAAATAGGTTTGGTTGGCTAAATCGCGAGCTAGCACGCCAAACCTTTGCGACGAAACGGGGCGAGCCCGATCCGTCGCTGGCGCGCTGGGCGAAACCGGGCCTCGAGCCCACGTTTCGCAATAGGTTTGGTGTGCTAGAAACAGGCAATCCATGCGCGCGAAAGCGGTCAAGGGTCTCGTGCCCGAAGACCGTAATAGGTTTGGTTGGCTAAATCGCGAGCTAGCACGCCAAACCTTTGCGACGGAACCGGGCGAGCCCGATCCGTCGCTTGCGCGCGCTACGGGCAACAGCGGGGACACACCACATTGTTGACTGCCCCTGCTTTTTCGGTATGATTTGGTTTTGGTCAATGGTTTTTGAGGAGTTGGGGTGATGGCTAGGTTGGCTCGGGTCGAAGTTTTTGCGGCGGATGAAGTGGCGATTGTTCATGTAATGAATCGCGTGGTCCGGCGTTGCTTTCTGATGGGAAACGATCCCTTGACGGGCAAGAACTACGATCATCGGAAAGAGTGGCTTGAGGACGAGTTGCGTCGACTTGCGGCTGGGTTTGGCATCGATTTGTTGTGCTTTGCGATTCTGTCGAACCATTTTCATTTGGTCTTGAGATCGCGCCCGGATGTGGTGGCGACTTGGGACGATACGGAAGTTGCTCGGCGTTGGCTGATGTTGTGCCCTCTGCGCAAGAACGCTGCGGGGCAAGCTTAGGAGCCGACCGAGTTTGAATTGAACATGATTCGCAACAACGCAGTGAAGTTGGCTGCGATCCGATCTCGGCTGAGCGATATTTCTTGGTGGATGCGATTGCTTAGTCAGAATATTGCCCAGCGAGCCAACCGCGACGATCAGGAGGTCGGCAAGTTTTGGCAATCGCGCTATCGCGCGGTGCGTTTGCTTGATGAAACGGCCGTGTTGGCTTGCGCGGCGTATGTCGACTTGAATCCCATTCGAGCCGCGATGGCCGAAACGCTCGAGTCCAGCGATTTCACTTCGGTGCAGCGACGGATCGAAGCGGTCCAGCAAGTGGCTTCGGCGAAGGCCACCAAGACCAAGCATTCAAACAAAACAAAGCCAGAAGTTCAAGCTAATACAAAGCGGCCTGACAAACATCTTGCACCGATCGAGATTAACGAACGCCGCGATGCGACAGGGCCTCGTTGCAATCGTGGCGGTTGCCGGGCAAGCGACAAGGGCTTTTTACCGATTCCTACGGCAGCGTATCTTGAACTGCTCGATTGGACGGCCCGGCAGATAAGGAATGGCAAGCGTGGCTCAACGCCCAAGTCCGCGAAACCGATCTTTGAGCGGCTTGGTATTAGCGGCGAAGTATGGTGCGAGTTGGTGAAGGAATTCGGTCGGCTATTCATGACGGTTGCGGGCAAGCCCCAAGAGATCGATTCCCACCGCTCCCGCTCCGGTGGCCGTCGCTACAAAGCCAAACCCAAAGCCCGAGAACTGCTGGCAGCGTAGAGCCTCGGCTGGCAGTTCTACAGCGGTGTATTTAGCTTTGGCCAAATTTGGCAGATAAGTTTTGCCACCGAATCGCCAAATTTAACTTCTATCGATCACTTTCGAGCTTTGCCCGAATGAATTCCATCGAAGCCTCGTGGGGCGACAGCAGGTCCTAGTCACCCACCGAACGATTAGCGCGATGAGAGTGCCATCCACCAACGTCATCGTCTGCTTGATATCTTTCAACCTTGGGTTGCGAGCAAGCGGTTCGAGCTCCTGGCCTAACTCCGCGATAACTTCCTTGAGTCGTTCGGCGTCAAAGACCGTAGCCGATCCGGATAGAGAACCCAGCGAGGCCCGCGAACAACCGAGCTTCTTCTGAACCTTCGCGAGTTCGCTAGCTTGTTGAATTCCAAGCAGTGAGGTGACAACTGGATTGAACAGGTACAATAGGATCAGCATGCAATACTGATCAAAATGAAGCTCTCGATTGCCGGCTTTATCTCGCTGACAGCCCTCGTCGTGTAACCGCTCAAGCAACGGTGCGAGTTTATCAAAGTACTTTAGCCCTGAGGCATCCTGCTCTCGAATCTTATCGCGTTTCTGACCAGCCATTCCAAAGCTTTCTGCCAAGTTGACAGGTTCTGAAAATGGTTTTTAAGTAGCGCAAATTGCGTGCCAGTCGACTGCGATGGTGCCGCTATTTCAAAAGTATTCCTGGCGCAAATCTCGTTCCGAACAGTATTACCCCCGTCCCCTTTTCTTTCGCCAGGAACAGTATCAACCCGAACGTCACCAATTCCATGCCAACAAAGAGCCTTCATATTATTATTCCTCAGGAGTTGTTACTGATGCAAAGTCGATCAAAAAAACGTGCGACGAGTAGCGATCGTCAATGCTGGTTGTTGGAGTGTTGTTACGCGCGACAACCTTTCATGCTTTCCTAGGAATTGGGCCATCTAGGAGCATGTCAAGTTTTACACCACCTCAATCCTCAGTTCTGTCAGAGCCAGCCACCTTTACGAGTTTGTTATACAAGCCGAGTACCAGAAAGGGCGCTACCCATTGACCGACAAACAGAGCGTGGTGGTCTTTCCCAGAAAGCTTCAAGCTAAGCGATAATAAAACTGCGCCACATGCTGCCATTAGAAACACATCGGACGGGATTTTTGCAGTTTGCTCTTCAATCGCTTTTGCTAACTGGCCTTCAGAGTGCCGTACCGGTTCTGGTCTCAAGTCCGTTCTTGAATCAAGATTCATTGATTTCGTTGTCATCCGTAAGTCTCTTTCGCTTGAAGGGTTCGAATATCTGTTTCACTTTCTCGCACTCAGGTCATTCACAATTTATTTGCGTCAAACTCCCGCGAGCTCATAATCAGTAGCATTTGCCCATAGGCTCCTTTGACGTACGCAATTGACATGCCGTAACAGATTTTTCGTCTCAGAAAAAAAATACGCTTGGAAAAATTTGCCGCTTCATGACAGCCGCCGACTCTTGCTCAGTAGATTTTGCTGAGCCTTTACACAGAGTGCAAAATGCAGAAACAGCGAGGAAGGTAAAGAATCTGCGAGGTACATAGCAAACCAAACTTATCTACCTTTGTTCGCCTAGCGCATGATCTGAGTTTTCCGCTATTTGACGACGTCAGCAAGGACTGCGGAAATTCCGTCCAAATCGATCAGTCCGCATGCAAATCGTCATGCACCGGTCTCCCCCGAACCGCACCGGTCTCTCTTGTACCACTCCGATCTCTCTCGAACCACCAACGAAACTTCAGTACATGAAGTTCTTTTCGAATGACCTAAAACTCCCCAAGTATCTTCCGCTTGGGCGCTAAGTTTCCACGAGTCGGGCGCTAGAATTGCGTAAGTTTTGGGGTAAGGGACTGTGGCATCCGTTTGCCCGTTCGGTTTCCAGTCGTATTGCCTTCGGGTTGGAGGCAGGAAACCAGAAACAACAACAATCAATTATTCGGGAGATCTAATGTCCAACAAAAACCTTCAAATCCTTCTCGCGTCTCGTCCCACGGGCGAGCCCACGCTCGAGAACTTTGACATTCGTGAGAGTGAGATCCCAACCTCTCAACCTGGCCGCATGTTGCTGCGAGCAATTTACCTCTCTCTCGACCCGTATATGCGGGGCCGCATGAACGCTGGTAAATCGTATGCGCAACCTGTTGAGATCGGCGCGGTCATGGAGGGCCGCACTATCGCTGAAGTCGTTTCGTCGGATCTCGCGGGCTATCAAGCGGGCGACATTGTCTTCAACCCGAGCCACGGCTGGCAAATCTATGCATCGTCCGACGGCAAGGGAATTCAGAAGGTCGACCCTTCGATCGGCCCACCTTCCTATGCGCTGGGTGTGCTTGGCATGCCCGGTCTCACGGCTTATACCGGCCTAGGAAACATAGGGTGTCCCCAGGCAGGTGAGACGCTTGTTGTAGCTGCGGCATCGGGTGCCGTCGGTTCGGTGGTCGGACAGATTGGACGGATCAGGAATTGTCGCGTCGTCGGCATCGCTGGCGGGGCAGCCAAGTGCGATTACGTCAAAGGGGAACTTGGCTTCGACGAATGCCTCGACCGTCGTGAGCCGAATCTGCCCGAGCGACTGCGGGCAGCCTGCCCCAAGGGAATTGACGTGTACTTCGAAAACGTCGGCGGACCAGTGTTCCAGGCCGTGCTGCCGCTGCTCAACGATTTTGCGCGCATCCCCGTTTGCGGATTGATCGCGCATTACAATGCGGCAGGACCAGAACAGGGACCGGACCGTCTGCCGCTAATGATGCAGCAAATCCTTACAAAGCGACTGACACTGCGGGGTTTCATCGTTGGAGACTTTGCGTCGCAATTACCTCAGTTTCTTACCGACATGGGCCAGTGGGTACGTGAAGGGCGGATTAAGTACAAGGAAGATATCACCGATGGGCTGGAAAACGCACCCCGCGAATTAATGGGCCTTCTGCGAGGAGAGAATTTCGGCAAGAAGATCATTCGTGTCAGTGAGGATTCGAAGCAGAATGCGTGACGCACGCGTTATCGAAAATTGCTGGTGGCTTCCGCCAACTGCAAGTAAGTGATCTCGCGATGTTGCAATGTGACTCGAGGTTTTAAGGCACGGGGACAACTTTATCAACGATGCGGTCACCACTTAGGGGACGGCAAAAGGAACACGAAGCTACGAGCGGCAAAGAGGCACCTGCAAGCCTCTTCGCGCGATCGTACCAACGAAGGAGCCGCTAATCACACTTCGGCTGCAAGGGTCGAATGTAGAATTTACGCAATTGAGCTACTTCGACGATTGCGAATGGGCTTCGACGAACCATAGCATCTTGTCGACCCCGCGCGATATCTCTGTGAAGATGTCGGCGGTGCCTGCATCTTCGAGGGTATTGGCTTCGCAAATCATGCTGCGAGCTTCACTGCCAAATGTTGATAGCGCTCGTGCGACTGCTTCAACATGTGCGAGTCCGTCCGCAATCGCGGCGGGATAGTCTGTTAACTCGGAAGATGCAGCACTACTTCTTACCGTTCCATAAGCAATTCCGCCGAACTGAACAATCCTCTCCGCGATCAAATCGACATAGCCCTCGGCTTCTGCGTAAGCCTTGTCGAACAGTTCGTGCAATCCGATAAAACTTGGACCTTTGACGTTCCAATGCGCCTGCTTCATTTGCATTTGTAAATCGACGGCAGACGCCAATCTTTTGTTCATTAAACGAATCAAATTCGTTCGATGATCGAGCGAGATGTCGTTTTCCGTCGTGTACATGTCAGTAACTTCATCGATGATGGCTTCGGTTTTTCTCATGATCATTTCCCTTATTTCGTGTAATTGAATGCGTGCTGGCTTGGATCTCTGTCCTTGCCACATTGTTTTAAACTTGAATTGTCTCTTCAAACATCGTTGGCTTCACCAAATCTCCGTGGTGGAATCCTCTACGGATCACGCCAAGACGGCGGGGGTTGATTCAGGGAAATCGGCTTCGCGTGATACAGATTCCCAAGCGATGAATTCGTCTCGCAGTTCGTCGAGCTTGGTTATCGCACCATCGTAGGCATCGTTCCCAAGCAACAAGCGATGAGGTGGATTCGTCGATTCGACGGCTTGCACGATGGCTTTGGCGGCTCGGACAGGGTCACCCGATTGATGGCCCGAGACCGCTCGCAACTGCTCGACGTTTCGATGTGCTGTGCTGGCATAGTCTGCGATCGGATGCATTGTTTCGTTGGCTGACCGACCAGCCCAATCCGTTCGGAAGCCACTCGGTTCCACGAGCATCACCCGAATACCCAATGGTTCCACCTCTTGCCAAAGTGCTTCCGACACTCCTTCAACTGCAAACTTGGTCGAGTTGTAATAGCCAAGTGCTGGGAATGAACGAAGTCCAGCAATTGACGAGAGATTGACGATGAATCCGCTGCGACGTTTTCGCATTCCAGGTAGTACGACATGGATCATACGACACAGTCCAAAAACATTGACTTCGAACATCTTTCGAACTTCCTCTTCATCGCTTTCTTCCACGGCGGCAAAGTAGCCGATTCCCGCGTTGTTGACTAACACATCAATGCCACCGAAATGCTCTTCAGCGGCCTTCACGGCCTCTTCAGCTTGTGATCTGTCAGTCACATCTAGCTTGAGAAGCAAAACATCTCCAATCTCGGCCAAGTCTTGAATATCAAGGGGATCGCGCGCCGTGACGACCGCTCGATAACCTAATTCAAGAACGTGCTTGGCGATGTGCTTGCCAAACCCAGTCGAACATCCAGTGATAAACCATACGGGTTTCACGGAGTGCTTGGATTTCTTCGCTGATGATGTCATTTCGATACCTTCTTAATTGAGAAACCATTGAACCGATCTGTAACGACAGTGCATTCGGTGGGCCAGGTTGGACGTTGCCGGAAAGAATATGCTGAATATCTGCCGCTAACAGAGTAAGTGCCTTGCGACCAGCACGTGCAATTTGAATGCCTGCGATGGAGCCCTGAAGCTTGATGAATCGGGAAATGTTTGCAAACGGCTCGATATGATTCTCGTAGTAACTGCCGCTATCGCCTGGGCTGATTCGACCATCGGGAGAGACGCCTTTGATCTTTAGTGGTTTGAATAGTTTTGTCACTGTCTTGTGTCTTGTGGGTTAAGTTTCTGTGTTTTTATCGAAGTTTCTTTTTTGCAAGAGTGGACAATGGAGGGTTATTCGACGCATAACGAGTTCCAAAGCGAGATCGCAGGTCGCGCTGCATTGTTGTGTTGGTAACCAAGGATACTGTAAATGTAGTTGCCACTCACCTGACCGACTGTGGCCACCGTTCTGAGTTCGCCAGAAATGGCGTGGTATGTATGGCGGATCTACATGGATTCACACCCGATTTACTCCTCTTAGAATTCGACCCTCCCCGTGCTGACCCTGTTATGGTAAGACTTGAGAGAACTCTATCTTTGAAAACCTTTGTTTTGCAAGGACTTTCGGAGTTCGAGTCCGGTCCGGTCGCTCTCTCATCGTGGGCCTTAACGCGGAAAAGTCGTTTAACAGACGATTGCCCAGAAATGGGCGAATTGGACTGGGAATGCGCAGATTGGAAAGCTGTAACTCTGCATCGATATCGAACGGGGCCTTCAGTCTAGAGATTGAATCGGGAGGAATTCGAACTAGTCTCGATACCTCACCCGGTGTGCAAATATTGCGATCCGCCCATGATTTGCCTGGAAAACCAGCTCTTTTCGATGGCAAGCTTTCGCAACATCTACACGTCACTCATGCTCGTCATCGCAGGCTCAACTCAAAAGGAACTGGCCCGTCAGGTGAGCTATCTCAAGGCCGAAAACCAAATCCTGCTGAGTCGCCTCCCAATTCGAATCAGTTTTAATCAACGCAAGAAGAATCGCTTGGTCCGATTTGCTAAGAACCTGGGTTCCGCTCTCAATGAAATCGCGACGATCCTACTTAAGCAATGACTACCGGATCGAATGCCCTTCGAACAACTCATTCACTGCAGCTAGCTTCACACAGATCTACTCCTCGAGGAGTTTCGGATACGGTCGGCCAGGGACATGCTAGTCCGAGAAAAAGAAACCTGACATTGGGCTCAATAAAGGCAAATTAGCCCGAGTCACTTGAGTCGAACAAGTCGTCCCTTGCGTTTGACGATATCCCTCATTAAAGACGAGATAGCAGACCGCCAGCACAGACTCAATGCGCTCGTGCAATTCTTCGCGAGCGGGGACGTGATAAGGAATGCCAGCGTCGCGAATTTTCGCTTTGCCTCGAACAATCCGCTGCGCCATGGTCGCGGGAGCCACTAGAAACGCTGACGCAATCTGTTCGGTCGTCAGTCCGCAAACTTCTCGCAAGGTCAAAGCAATCTGAATGGTTGGATCAATTGCAGGGTGACAGCAGGTGAAGATGAGCCGAAGTCGGTCGTCTTCGATCTCCTCATCCGATCGCAAAGCGTTGGCTTCGGCTACTTCGTCGTTCCGCCGAACGAGGTCTGGTTGCAGTCCTGAAAACTTCGAGTGTTGCCGCATGGCGTCAATTGCTTTGAATCGGCCGGTCGAGACCAACCAAGCTCGAGGGTTCACAGGAACACCATCGCGAGGCCACGTTTCAGCGGCTGCTGCAAATGCTTCTGCGAGTGCATCTTCCGCCAAATCAAAGTCGCCCAAATATCGGATCAAGGTCGCAAGCACTCGCCGCGACTCAATTTGGAAGATTTCTTGAATTAGATTGTGAACGCGCATGAATTCGTACCCAACTCCTGAAAACTACGATGCAGGGATTATCAAGCTGACATTCTAGCTCAATAAGGATTGTTTTCGTGTTGGGTTAATGTGAGCGACGGAACGATGCTGAGGCGTTTGAGGATCTGCTAGGTTCATCATCAATGGAGTCACGATTCGTTCGCCGATGCGGCAATGGACCGAACTCCCGCCGCTTTAAGTGCTTCCCAGGATTCGTTTCGCGGCTCCACGCAAGTCAAAACGACAGATCGAGGGCTTGATGTGTATCGCTTGGTTTGCCCACTCATTGACGTTTGGCCTCAAGAGTCTCAACGAGTTCTTTTGCAATGCGAGTTAGCCATGGTACAAAAAAACAAGGAGGCAAGTCACTGGGCAATTTTGTGCCTTCGTACCCCCATTCAATTCGAGGTTGCTCGGAATCCAGTTCGACGGCACAAATTGTCTGCGAATGGTGGAATGTGGCCAAAATCATGTGATGTCGATAGTACCAGGTAACAGTTCGTGGTTTCTCCGTTTCCCGCCACGCTTCAAGAAAGATGTCGGTGTCGTATTTGACCAGTAACCAGCATCCCAATGCAGGGTACTTATAAAATAGACGAAGGGCATCTGGTATCGTCTTTCCGAAACGCAATTCCGCGCGAGTAACGCCATCAGCAGCCCCAAGTTCTCGAAACCAAGACGGCAGTGTATCGAGAAGGTCGCGAACAGCATTGTCAACAAGCGGTAAGCGATTCTGAATATCCGCAAGAAGGTTGCTTAGGTTGTCTATTGAGCTCACTCCAAGAGGCGAACGTTTACGGTTAACCGGCCTTAGGCGAATTCGGAATCATGAACCCTAGGACGAGGCCTACCACCAAGGTGACGACGAGGTCAAAGGGGATCCCGACAACTAGCCACATCAGCATGATGAAAGGATTCGACCAAGAAAGCGCCATCGAGAAGGCGACCGAGTTTAGAATTATAAACAGTACAAATCCGGCGATCGCCAGCGGGTATTGGCGAAAACGCGACGCTCCGGCTAGAAACCCCGCGAGGAACAAAATGGCCGCTGCTGGCGCTGGCACGCAGGGGGTGAGCATCTCCAGCAGTGCGCGGCTGTCGTTGCTCCACAACCAAATGGCAAGCAGCGCGGACACGGTAAGACTTACTGCCACGACGATCGTCAGTGGCATCAATCCGAATCGACCGCTTGCAAATCCAATCGTACGGGCTTGGCACGGCGCATGCACGAAAGTTGGTCGAGTCCACGTGACCGTTCCCATCACGACCAAACAGACGACGACACAGGCGAGCAGGTCGGGATACATCGACGTGTAAGCCCAAACCCGTTTTCCGTTCGGAAACTGCATGATCGTGCGGCTGAACGCGGCCAGGAAGAGGAGGGGAATGATCCCGCCTGCAGCCCGCCAAAGGATTCGCCAATGCCATTCCTTTAGGAACGGCGCCGTTACTAGTAGGGCCGCAACGCCGAGGTTGATGAACCCAGTTACCAAGCGGACCATAATAACTTCGGGCGCGAACTGCGACATTACCGGCAGCGCCAAACCTAGGGCGGTCGCGGCCAAGAAAGAGAGTAGCGTGGCTACCAAGGCGGGCGTCACTGGGGCAATTGTCGGCCCAGGAATTGGTTTGGGTTCGATTCGATCTGTTCGGATCGCTGCGAATGGATCAGACGACATCTATAGGTGCATTCTTTGGAATTCGGAGGGGCAAGGAGAAGTTTATTTTTGCTGCGATAGGAATCTCGTCGAGCTGCCAACAACGGTTCCGAATACGATTGATTTTAACACATTACCGTATGAAGTTGGACTAGGCGATTTTTCAAAGTTTGGATTTTGACAATGCCTCTTCGCAAGGTGGCGATTGGGGTGTCCCTATGCGGCTCGAATACTGAGGGATTTAGGCTGTTCTTCATTTGTGAAGCCGAGCAAGCACGACATCCGATAACTTTCCTCGCATCAAATCCAACAGCGAGCTAGCCGATGCGTTTCGTCTCCCAGGGCATCATTAAGTGGCCACCCCACTTGCAAACCCAGGACTTCATAGTAGACCAAGGTCACCGGTGCCAATCAGGGACATATCGCGGTGCTGGCCCTCGGCGGCGATGCTGTCCGTCTTGCCGACGAGCACACAGACGCCGTCCTCGCGGTCACCAATTGTATTTTGTTCAATATAGGCACACTGCCATGCTTCTCTAGGCGACAAGGCTTGAATAGCGCAGTGCAAGCACTCCTTGATCAAACCGGTGGACACCGAGAAGCTGGAGGCTGAGTGCCCGACAAAAGAACGGCACGCCGCCTCCGAGCGCAGCCGGGTGTATAAACAATGCGTACTCATCAACAAGATTGTGCTCTTGCAGCGCCGTAACGAGCTGACTGCCTCCGTAGCACAAAACATAGTTTTCCGACTTCTGCTTAAGGCGCTCTATCTCGCAAAATACATCGGACGACACCACGCGTGTGTTCCAGTTGGGTTCCTTGATGGACGTTGAGACGACCACCTTCGGCGTATCTATCCACAGCCGCCCATACTCGCGCTCGTAAGCGGGTTTCGCCGCGTCTTCAGCGGCGTCCGGCCAATATGGGATCATCACCTCGTACACATTGCGCCCATACAGGAACGTGTCGGCACCGGTCGCAAGTTGACATTATAGCGAAGATCCAAAGCGGCATTTGCCGCATGACGACATGACCGCCGCCATAGATGCGGGTTGTACTCCACATGACAAGCGAGGCGATGATCGCGGAATTGACGCCTGGACCGAGCGATTCCGCAAAACGCGAGTACGTGTAGGTAAGTGGAATTCCGCCCACAACGTTTGTTGCGCTGTAATAGGGTGGCGTAAATGGAGATGGTTGAATTCTCTGGCGTCGCAATTCCGCCTCCAACGGTTTCGCCGCAAAGAGTAACGTGACGGCGACGTCAAGAACATTGATCACGAGACCCGCGACCATCGCAGACACCCAAGGGAAAGTATTCAAATGCGATTCCGTATCTCAAAGACGAACTAGTAATTCTCCGGCGCGGCGCCAGTAAACACATTCTCAATGCACCCCATCTGGCTGGTTGAATGGGCGGGAGAGCTAGTTGGATGTGAGGGTTTGCCTGTAAGCCGAGTAAACACCGACGCACCGGCGTGTCAAACGCGTGTCAAACCGGTGCGAGTTGGCGTTGGTTACTAACCGAGCAATTTCAAGACGACCGCTGTCTCACTCGCGGATACGTCGAGCGGCGTGAGATTGCATTTTCCACAATCGTCTAAATTACTAGACGATCCCTCTTGACTGCCGGATAACCGTCGCATATCGTCTATCTAACTAGACAAATATTTTGCGATTCATGCAGGAGCAAGTCCAATGGCTCGACCAACTTCAAAATATCCGACGGAACTGGAACTTCAGATTCTGAAAGTGCTCTGGCAGCAGTCGCCGTTGCTAGCTCGCGAAGTTCAGGCCTCGCTTGCCAGT
>JANMGV010000010.1:0-6539 GCA_031374825.1 Pirellulaceae bacterium | reverse complement strand
CTGTAGGACGGGTCTCCAGGCCCGTCCGAACTGACTGGGACGGGCCTGGAGACCCGTCCTACGTTGGGTAAGGCAATTCTTGCCGCTCGCCTAAGCAAAACTTCTTGCAGCTCAACTGCTCGAAGCCAACCCGATTGTAGCGACCGTTTACGGTTTGAGGCACTCAGTCGCCTGCTCACCACATCCGGCCCCCAACGCGTAAACCCGCCAATCAGACAAATGGTCTACGCCGGCCAAGGCACATTGCTCAGTTTGGCCAGCGCCATGATGAGTGCTTGCGTGCCCAGTCTGCCGCCGTCATGCGATTGTAAAGCGACATATAATTGGTGTGCCAAGGCTAAACCCGGCAACGCTAGTTTCATGGCTTTGGCTTCTTCGAGAACGATCCCCATGTCTTTAACAAAGTGGTCGACCAAGAATCCGGGCTGGAAATCTTTATTGAGAATGCGAGGAGCCAGGTTGGTTAGGGACCAACTGCCCGCGGCACCGGATGAAACGGATTTCAGGACGGTTTCGACATCCAGTCCGGCACGGTGGGCGTACAGCAAACTTTCGCACACGCCGATCATATTCGTGGCGATCAAGACTTGATTGACCATCTTGGTATGTTGACCTGCACCCGGCCCGCCTTGATAGACAATCGTTTTTCCCATCCGATCCCAGCAAGGCATCAACGCTTCAAATGCCGACTGATCCCCGCCGACCATGATACTCAGTCGAGCTTCCTTGGCACCGATGTCACCGCCGGAAACGGGCGCGTCAAGTGCAGCGGCACCCAGTTGCAGAGCGCGTTCAGCGATACGTTTTGCCAAGCTTGGTTGGCTGGTCGTCATATCGACAAATATCTGGCCAGCTCGTGCGCCTGCGAAAATACCCCGTTCGCCAAGATAGATTTCCGACACATCGCTGGGGAAACCGACGATAGAAAAAACGATATCCGAATTCGTCGCGACGGCTTGAGGCGAATCTTGAATTGTTGCGCCCATGTCGACGAGAGGTTTGCATTTTTCTGGCGAGCGGTTGTAGACGGACATGCGAAAGCCAGCCTGTATCAAATGGCCGCACATGCTTCGTCCCATCACACCAGTACCGATCCATCCAAGCCGAGTCTCTGCGGGAGACACTTGTTTCCATACCATCGTTAGAAATGCTTTCTCGTAAAAATCTCACTTGCTATAAACGCAACGCGAAGCGACTGAGGATGACGCAGCATTTCTAGTACTTCGTCTCCTGGTTTATCAACTGCTATTTCTAGTGTGGGTTGATTATCGGAAAGTCGTTTGGTTTGGGGTTTCGCTTTCGATTTTGGCTTTTTCGATTTGCCCAACTGCCCGACTTGATGATCGAAGACTTGCTTTTGACGACCTTCCAATTTCTCGTCGGCTTGATCGATTTCTTTCGCTAATCGATTCGTCTTGGGCAAAGTCGGCTTGAGTGATTTCAAATGTCGATCCGAAACATCAATGACAATTTCCGGTTCAATTATTTCCGGTTCGATGACCAACTCGGCTTGAAGTATTTGCGGTTGGTACATATTGGGAGGTCGGTCGGCTAGCGGCTTCTGGACATTGGAAGGTTGCTGCCCGCCTCGTTCGCGTTGCTTGCGCCGCTCTGCCGCTTGTCGCAAAAAGTCTTCGAGATTGCTCATCGCACATGTTCCTCTGGCGACCGCCCGTAATGCGTGTCGCTAATGCGTCTTCGTTGCTGGTCTTCGATACGGTGTTGCGTTACTGTGCAGGATTGATTGTTCGGCTGGTCGAGGTAAGTCCTGTTCCGGCAATTGTCCGACGCATTTCTGTATCGGCATCGACGTTCTTCCAGCGATAAAAATCCATGATCGACAATCGGCCTGTACGAAGTGCTTGCGAGATGGCTTTGGGAACTTCAGCCTCAGCCGCAACAACGGCCGCTCGGCTTTCCTCGATCCTCGCAATTTGTTCTTGTTCGGACGCAACCGCTTCGGCTCGTCGGCCCTCGGCTCGGGCACGAGCGACACGCATGTCCGCTTCGGCTCGGTCGGCTTGCAATCGAGCGCCAATATTCTCGCCAACATCGATATCGGCAATGTCGATAGACACAATTTCAAAGGCAGTTTGGGCATCGAGGCGTTTAGCCAAAACGGCCTTCGAAATAACGTCGGGATTTCTCAAGACCGCTTTGTGTGTTTCCGAAGAACCGATTGCACTGACGATGCCTTCACCGACACGAGCCACGATGGTTTCCTCGGTTGCACCACCGATCAATCGTTGTAGATTTGCTCGCACCGTAACGCGCGCTTTAACCTTTAGTTGAATCCCGTCCTTTGCGATTGCATCCAGCGAAGGCCGCGATGAACCTTTGGGCGGGCAGTCGATCACTTTCGGGTAGACACTAGTCTGGACAGCATCCAAGACATCGCGACCGGCCAAATCGATCGCAGTGGCTTCGCGAAAACTAAGCGTGATCTGCTTTGATTTTCTAGCAGCGATCAAAGCTCGGATAACTTGGGGGACATTGCCTCCAGCCATGTAGTGGGCTTCGAGTGATTTGGTTGAAAGGTCCGAGTCGGTCAACCCAGCCTGGACAGCCATGATCTTGCTGCGCACGATCAGTCGCGCGTCGACTTTGCGAAAACTCATGCCGATCAAACCCCAAATGGTGACGTCGGCACCGGTAAGTACCGATTGAATCCATAGCCAAAAGTACTTTGCAAAAATGGCAAAGAATACAGCAACGAACATCAGCACGATTGCGGAAATGATGATTGCAATAATGCTTGAACGCGACAAGTCTGCGAATAGCAACGTTTGCATAAGAGAAGAAGTTTGAGGTATCAAGGTGTACGGACTCCGTGCTTCCAAGTTAATTGGTCATCTACAGATGCGTTCGTCAGCATCGAATTCGGATTAAATTCATTCGATTAACATACTCTCCGGCAGCCTCGATTACTAGCAATGGTTGGATTCGAGGATTTCTATTCTGCGTCTTTTATGGACTGGAGTCCAAGGTCGTCGATCGATTGGTCCAGCAGATTTTCAGGGTTCTTGGTCATCGAAGGTGGCACGCGAATCGGGGTTTCCACGGGAACAACGATCAACCGTCCCATGTCGATTCGAACGACTCGGATCGTCGTGCCCTGTTCGATGGGCCGACCGTCGCTGGCAGATTCGAACTGTTGACCGTCGATTTCCACGAATCCGCTCGGTAGTAGTTCCGTTGCAGCACGACCGTACGCGCCGATGAGAGCTTGGATATCGTGAACTTTGGATGCGGACGACCAGCGATAGGAACCCTTTTCCGGCAAACTCAGCATGATCAGTTTACCCAATGGTGTGTGCGGCCAAATCTTGACAAAGGCATACACAAGCACCGGAATAGACGCCAGGAACGAGATCATGAACCAAATTCCGGCATTAAAACTATGCCGAAATGCAAATAACACCGAAGCTATCGCAGCCATCACAGCGACTACGATTAGCATTCCGCCAGTCGGCACAAAAATGTCGACGATGAGGAAAGCAAATGCCAAAACAAGGAGCAAGAAAGCCAGGACCAGCGGATCCACAAAATCATCTCCGTAACGCGAAGCGACCAATTCGGGCAACTGCCCTTCCATTCACCTCTATTGTATCAGTTTTGAACGCAATCTCGAAATACGGCAAATACCGTCAGAAATGCTTTTAAAGTGTCCAATTCACCCTGCCAGTAAATCTTAGCCGGCTTGCCAGTATCCGATCGCCCGAAACCCAAAATGACCGGCCCATCAACATAAAGGGCGATGAAAATGCTTTAATTTCCAAATCGGCGAAAAATACTGTCTGGACAATAGTTGTTTGGACGACTATTATTCTGGAATGATGACTTCGACGCCAAAGAAACCGAAAAACAAAGCTCGCAAGTTCGATTCGCTCGAACAGGAAGCTTATTTGTCTTTGTGGAGGACATTCGACCGCCTCCGCACAATGGACGAAGCATTGTTCGCAGAGTGGGGGTTAACCGCTCAGCAATACAATGTGCTGAGGTTGCTGCGTGCCGACGCACCCGAGGCCGTTCCAACATTGAGCTTGGTTGCACGGTTAGTGTCGAGAGCCCCCGACATTACGCGAATGCTCGACCGATTGGAGGACAGCGGTTGGATTGCCCGATCGCGTTCGCTGTCGGATCGCCGCGAGGTATTGGTCTCGATCACAGAAAGCGGAATTGCCCTGCTCGATCAAATTGCAAAGCCACTCCAAGAGTGCCACGCACAGCAACTGAATCACTTGAGCGCTCCGGAACTCAAGTCACTTATCCAGTTATTGAAGAAAGCACGCGAACCCCACGAACCGGATGCCAGCCATTGGCAGTAGTCGATTCAATTTCGATACAAGTTCAACGAATTGCTCAAACACAATAGTCGCAAAAGTCTAACTTTTTCTAACTCGAACAAATCCTTTTGAGGCCTTGAGAAAAGAACCATGATTCGCAATGAAAGCGCTTACGACGTAATTGTAATTGGCGGAGGCCCTTCCGGTTCGACCGCAGCGACCTTGTTGGCCAAACGTGGCTACCGCGTTGTTGTCTTTGAACGAGAGCACTTTCCGCGATTTCATATCGGCGAATCATTGATCCCATTCACTTTCCCGGTGTTGGAACGACTTGGCATATTAGACCAAATGCGTGCCAGTCACTTCACCAAAAAGTACGGCGTGCAGTTCATCAATGAACATGGCAAGCTTTCCGAGCCGTTTCGCTTCCCGGACTATGATCCCCACGAGCGATCGCAAACTTGGCAAGTCGTACGGAGCGAGTTTGACGAAATGTTGTTGAACAATTCCCGAGCCAACGGCGTGGAAGTCCACGAAGGCGCTCGCGTGCTGGATGTGCTGTTCGACGGACAACGAGCCGTGGGCGTGCGAGTCAAGCTAGAGGGTCAAGAAGAAAAGGAAGTGCGTGCTCAGGTCGTCGTCGATGCCAGCGGCCAATCGTCGATGATCATGGATCGTATGGGACTCCGCGAATGGGACCCCGTTCTCAAAAAGGCCGCCATCTGGTCTTACTGGAAAGGCGCATTGCGTGATCCTGGGATCGATGGTGGCGGAACGATTGTCATTCAAACGAAAGAGAAAAAAGGATGGTTTTGGTATATCCCATTGCACGATGACATCGTTAGCGTTGGCGTCGTTGCTGGGTTTGATTATCTGTTTCAAAACCGATCCTCCAAAGATGCGGAAACGATTTTTAACGAAGAAGTTGCCCGCTGTCCGGGCGTGCAACCGAGGATCGCAAACGCTACTCGCGTAGAAGACTTCCGCATTCAAAAAGAATACTCATACAAAGCGACCCAAGCCGCAGGCGATGGTTGGGTGCTCATCGGAGATGCTTTCGGATTTCTAGATCCGCTCTATTCTTCGGGAGTCCTGCTGGCCTTCACTTCGGCTGCGATGGCGGCGGATGCAATCGCCGACGCTTTGGATGTCAACGATCCGAGTGAAGCGAGATTGCGTCGCTGGGAACCGGAGCACGTAAAATACCTTGAACGCATGCGACGATTGGTTTGTGCCTTCTACGATGGTTTGAACTTTGGCAAACTGGTTCGCAAGCATCCTGAGAAGAAACACTTGATCACCGACGTTCTCATCGGCAACCTTTCCAAGGACGAAATCGACGAACTCTGGCCCCTCATCGACGACTTACGGACAGAGGAATCGCAAAGCATGGCGACAGCGTAGTTTTCAAGCATTTTGCACCGGAAAACGCTTCCTGAAAAACGGATGGCGAATCGTGGCGGTGAATCGTGGCGGGGAGCGAATGCGTCAACTTCGAAAAGCAGTCCGGGGCGTTACGCCCTGGATCATCATAATTTCACTTTGTACCCTCCTGTTGCCCGCAGTTTTCTCGGGCCAGACCCTTAACGCAACAAACAACGTCTTCGTTGGCTTCTACATGCTGCTTTGCTCGAAATCAGCGCAGACTTGTGCCAAGGCCACACTGATTATCTCAATTGGCCTTTACGCCGCCGCACTGTATCACAACATGCGCGCGAGCTAGAACTTAGCCAAAAATACTCGCTAATTAACAGTCAAAAGACGTTCAGTCTTAGTCTAGTGGCTTAACAACTCCAGTTTGGTCACTACTAGTCGCTCAACACTCCTGAATATCCTTCAGCAAGTCGACTTCGCTATCGAACCTTTGGTTGCCTACAGTGAACTCAAAGCGGTCGTGAACTCAAAGGGGTCAGGCATCTTTGCTTGGGTGTTGGGATGGTGTAGGATACGGTTTTCCCGGTTTGGATTTGAGGAGGAAAGCCGATGCCACGACCACCACGAGCTGATGAAGCTGGCGGACTGTACCACGCTTTGAATCGCGGCAACCTGCGAGCAACCATCTTTCACAATGATGCTGACTTCGAAGCGTTTGAACGAATCCTCCACGAAGGCTTGCAAATCTATCAGGTCGAACTCTTTTCGTTTCAGTTGATGCCCAACCACTATCATTTGGTGCTGCGTCCTTTGGTTGATGGCGAGATGAGTCGGTTCATGGGCTGGATTGGAGGCACTCATACGATGCGCTATCCTGCA
>JANMGV010000248.1:0-32833 GCA_031374825.1 Pirellulaceae bacterium | reverse complement strand
ATGGATCGGCCCAAAAACGAACCCGGTACCCAAACTCTTTGGGTCGGACTACAACGCTGTTACGACCTGTCCAACGCGTGGAATGCTTTCGGACCGGGATCCAAAAAAATTTCGACCGCCTAACTTGTGTGGTACAACGAGCGAAGACGGTGGAGAAGGGAGTGAGCTATCAGCGGGCCATCGTCAATCGTAGGCTTCGTGTTCATGACCACTCCGTGTTTATAAGCCGAAGTCCGCGGTCTCCGGTACTCCGAGAAGAAGGGACATCTCGATCCTTTATTAGAATGGTGCGGTTTCTTAATGTCTTCTTTCGCTCCGCGAAAGAATCAAACAACGCTATTTTCTCGGAGCCAAAAGCGACACTTATTTGTCGCACGATGCTAATGCCCTTGCCGATTATCTAACTGCTCCAAAATCGAGTAGTACTTTTTCCACGGCTCCAGAACTTTTAGAGTCAGGTGACCACCAGAATCTAGATTTCACCCTGCTCAAGGGCGTTCGATGAGTATCATCTCTTCGATTCACATCGGCACCATGCGATAAAAGTTGACGAGCGACATCGGCAAAACCATGACCGGCAGCATTATGCAGTGGCGTTGATTCAAATCGGTCAATAGCATTGACATCCGCACCAGCGTCAAGCAACCGTTTCGCCGTTTCCGCCGCACGCCGGGAATCGTCCTCATTAGCATCTAAAAACCTCCACGTAATGTCGCCAAGCGTGCAAAAGGGAGTCGCTCGGTCAAAATCCCGTGCATTAACGTCGAGTCCTTGCTCAATCAAATACTGGACAATTTGAGGTTGAAGGCCGGCGGCGGCCGAGTGCAGCAGCGTCTCTCCTTTTTCGTTAATCTCTCGTAGCAATCCGTTTCTCGCTAAAAACTTGAGGATTTCGAGATGACCATACATCGCAGCTTGATGAACGAGATATCTCTCTTCTTGTGGTTTTGCGCCATGATCCATCATCAAACGAACAACGTCGATGTGCCCTCCTTGAACCGCCAACTCAAGAGCGGATGCACGCGGGTGCTTGGATTGGCTCTCATCGACAAGTCTAGCGTCGGATTCTATCAACCTCCGGACATCATCTGTTCGTCCCAGTTCACTGGCACTGTAGATGTCGAGTTTCGCGCCTCGAGCAGTGAGTCGTTCAATGGTCGTAGCATCGGCGCGGCGTATTGCGCTAGCAAGTAGCGAAGTAGCGAGATCACTTGCGAAATCGAATCCATCTATTGAGCTCAATAATCGCCACAAAAGTTCTGAGTCATCAAGTTGAGCAAGGTCGTACGCGCTATACTGCTCGGGAAGAAACTTCTGCCCCTGATCTAACAACAATCGCACTATTTCCCATTGCCTAGCATCAATAGCCGTTTCGAGCACCGATCGCATATCGTCTTTGTCGCCTGCCATTAATTCTGCATTCGCACCTCGCTGGAGCAACAAGTGAAAAATAGGCTCCTGCCCTAAACTGGCGGCCACGTGCAACGGAGTGGGACGTTGCGAGTCTCGGTAGGTATCAGCACTGAATCCACCAGCGTCCTCGTATTCAAGTTCTGGGGCTCTCGCATCCACATCAGCACCTTGACTCAGCACATATTCAACGATCGCTACATCACCACTGCGAACCGCCCAATGCACTACCGGTAGATGCAAAACAACCTCAGTCTTTGCAATTAGATCGGGTTGCTCAGTCACGATGGACTTCACATCTTTCAGCTTTCGCAGCATACAAGCACTTGCGATGTCTAACTTGGCACCGTTTGCAAGCAGGAAATCACATACCGTGTTATTACCCGCAATTGCCGCACCCAAAAGCGGCGTCGCTCCACTTGTTGTTCGGCAGTTCACATCGGCCTCCGCCTCAACAACATACTTTACCTTTTGGAGTGCTTGACTCTCCTTTTGCGTCAACGAATTAGGCTGACCAACTCTGCCAACACGACCAACCGTTTGAGATCCGCCAAGCGAACACGCCACATGCAGCGCCGAGCTATTCTCTTCACTAGAATCGCACGCAAAAATGTCGGCTCCGTGGTCCAACATCAGTTTCGTAAATTTCGCATCACAGTACGCAATTGCATATATAAATAAGTTGTCGTGGTTCCTGCCGCCAGAGACATTGGGGCTTGCACCGTTTTCAAGTAACAGCTTCGCCATTTCGTAGTGATCGCCGGTAACTGCATTGGTCAATGCGGTGTAGGGCCCAGATATATTAACGAATCCATAATCGATATCCGGATCAGCGCCGTACTTTAACAATAATCGGGTCAGCTCCAAGTTGCCTTGTTCTGCGGCGTAAAAGAGCGGCTTGCGTGGCGGTTTGGCAAGCCAAGACTTTTCTGCGAGCATCTCCGCAACAAGCTTCGTCTCCCCCAACTCGACGGCCATGTCAAAGTCAAGCTTTTCGCCCGCTGCAAGTAGTTGATTCACGACACCCACGTGGCCATTTCGCACTGCTTCCCGAAGTGGCGTAATGGAGTATTCAGCTTGGAGTTTCACCGTTGCTCCACGTTCGATTAGAAGTCGAGCCATCTCAGCACTTCGTGCCGAAAGAATGGGTGTGCGGTCATTTTCTGTTCGAACATTGACATCGGCACCATGGTCGAGCAGAAACTTCGCGATGTCGAATCGCGCTTCGGATACCGCATGATACAGCGGTGCCGTGCCGCCATCATGCAGATTCACGAGCGTCGGATCGTTGTCGACCATCGTTTTGACACGGTCGAAGTCACCTCTGCGAACAATGCTAATAAAATCATCATCACCCGATGCATTGCATACAAAGCCAGAAATCACCAACGTCAAGATAATGCTCAATTTGTTCATGGCGAGTTCCCTTCAAGTGCTTTGCTTACCAGCAGCCTCAATGAACTCCAATCCGATTCATTCCAAATAGCGTCGGCGTTGCCCTCGACACCGAGCAGGTTTGCCAATTGGAGTGTTGCAAAGTCGCGCACGGACAGTTGATGAAATTGAAATCCAGCCGAGGGACCAGAGAACAACTCAGCAGCGAGCATTTCTTCGGCATTTTTCTCGTCTTCCAATTCGGACTGACGCTTCAATATTCGAGTCTCATCGTCATTTAGAAATTGAACCAAAAACGCGATCGCTCGTGCTTTTGATTTCTCCCTGACCCTACCAATCGTCTTTATTATTTCCAATCGCTGCCCCATGTCGACCCGTTTAGCTGTGCGTGCGAGCGTCGACCACGCGAGTTCGGCATCTGTAGAGAAAAGCAACTGCGCAACGCGACCAGCATCGGACGACCAATACGCTTCAGAGGGCGTTTTAGGCAATCGATCCAATTCCGCGACCAGCAACGGGACTGCTTGTTCGTGCGAAATCTTTAGCAGTTGTTCGATCGCCGATTCGCGAGTTTGCATATTTTGAGACTGTATTTCCCCCAAGAACAATTCCGCCTTTTCTTGTTCTGAGATGTTCGCGATTGCAATCGCCTCAAACAACGGATCAGCGTACTTCATTTGAGCAACATATTTCTTAAACAGTGTCACCAATTCACTGGGATAGCGGCGGGCTAACAACTCCAACAAGAAGGCATTAGCTTCTAGGACGCCCTCGTCGTCCCATGTAATCGCTTTGTCGCGTAGAAACGTGACCACATCGATTCCTTTGGTTTCAGACCACCAAAAGGTCACGTGGTCGCGGTCGACACATCGCCCCCGACCTTCGCGCACTAGAATATCGTGGGCAAATTCTTGGCCTGCAAGGCTATTCAGAAAGTGATGGACTACATCGGCAATCCGCACAATCCAAGTGCCTCGGTGATTCGATTCAACGCAACGCGTCAAGCGAAAATCGTGCGTGTGATTCAGCAGCACTGGCACAGCCTCCAATCCCATCGATTCCAGTTTTTGGTACGCTTCGTTTTTGTAAATATAGTAAAGCGACGAAAGATCGCCGTCCCTATCCCCATGGATACCCGCATCGACCAAAGAATCCACAATCTCTTCGACACTATCCGGAGGAGATTTGGGAGCAGCCAGTGTCTGCTTCATGTCGTGCAGAATGTTCCTGTGGGCGGGCGAATCAAGTCCCGGCGCCCGCTGACAGAGTTCTGATAGCCGCTCGAGGATTTTCGTGCGATCCCCCGTTTCTCGACAGAACTCCTCACACCAATAGTTCCAAGCCTGTGCTGCCAAAGCGGCGCGGTTGTTATGTGGACGAATCTTTTCACGCATGGATGTGTAAGGTGGCGGACGACGCGATCGCTCTAATAGTGCCGCTGCCAATTCAATCCAACCACGCTCCGCGCATTGAACAGCTAAAATCAAATCGGGATCCGTTTCAAATTTACTTCGATTTTGGCTGGGTTTCTCTGGCACGGAATCCGCAACAACCGAAGCTAATGGTTTAGCCGGAGCGACACTCATATCCCGTGGAAGATCGAAGAGCCTGCCGGCAAACCAATACTGCGGCACTCCCTTACTATTCGCCGACTCCAACAAAACAAGGACTTGTTCGTACAGCGGAATTCCATTCACGGTACTATTCGACCGTTTCAGGATTACAAGTTCGGATTGGTTCGAAGACTGCGGAAGGCCATAGGAATGGTAATCAGCAACCAAAGCGTTCATTCCGTCGTCGCCATTCGCCCATGCGTACGTGAACATAATCGCAATAATGACTTGATGCATTCCAACGCGAACAGCCGCACCAGACGACAGAAAATTTGATTTCATCTTCGCTTCTCAGAAATCCCAAAAACAAATAATTCGTAGAAAGCCACAACGGCCTGCCGGGACATGGTCAGTCTGACGCAGTTTTCTGGATTGTATCAAAGTTCTCCGCGCACCCGAAATTTTTTTCGGCTTCAAATTGACCGGTTCATAGCGGCTCGAATAATTTGGCAGCCAACAAGATGAACGACTGTTTGACGAGAATAGAGGGACTGAAATTCAACCGAAGTTGCATTACACTGTGTCACGAACGGCTCGCGGGTTTTATTGAAGTAACTTGTATTTTATAAACACTTGCGGAAATACAACCCGCTCTTTTCATTTAACACTGTGAGAAATCCAGGCTAGGCTCTTGGTCATTCGTGTAGAATTTAAGTAGTAGCGGTCCAAAACTCAGCCTCCAATAAAACACGACATTCCTCTAAGAATGAAGACCAGAAAGCAATTCTGATGTCCACTGAGTTCGACAAAAAGATTTCTACGGAGAGCGGTCGTACGACACCTCCACTCGATGTCAAAAGGGCCGAGCGCTTAGCGCAACAGCTTGAGACCATTCGCGACGACATGCTGAATATCGAGGCGGCTTGGAAGTCTCGCATTGCCGAACTGCATCCGAACCAGCGGCCTAGCGCTCGCAATCTCTTACATTATGTTTCGTTGCGGCATCACGATCTTCGACCATTGCAAGAAGAATTAGGTACTTGTGGACTGTCGTCGCTCGGACACTGCGAAGGTCACGTGTTGTCGAACGTAAGCGCAGTGCTCGACATTGTGTCAAGGCTGACCGGAATAAACGCAGTTCAACGTCATTGCGAAGTACCCGCCGACCTTTCAGAAGGGCGGAGCCGAATTCATCAAAACACTCAGAACCTGTTCGGCCCGCGCCCGCCACGACGAGCCGCTCATATTATGGTGACGATGCCGTCGACCGCTGGCGACGACTATCGATTGGTACGAGATTTGTTGGCCGAAGGCATGGATTGCATGCGTATCAATTGTGCTCACGACGACCAAGATACATGGTCGGCGATGATCGCCAACTTGCGGCAAGCGGAACAGGAGCTCGGTCGGTCCTGCCGCATTTTCATGGACTTGGGCGGCCCCAAACTTCGCACCGGTCCAATCGAGGCTGGTCCTCAAGTCATCAAATGCCGACCACATCGAGATGAATTTGGCCACGTCATTGCCCCAACACGAATCTGGCTTTCGGCGTCAGAGGATGATCTGGAACCTCCTCGCCCCGCAGCAAACTGCCTACCGGTTGATCGGACTTTTCTCGCAGCTTTAGAAACTGGGACCAGAATCAAATTTGAAGATGCGGGCGGACGCAAACGAAGGATGGCGGTTGTGGAAACGGCTCACGATGGGGTCTGGGTAGAATTGCATCGCACGAGCTATTTCAAGCCAGACATGACGCTCCGCGCCAAGTCGCCGTCAGGAACACACATTACCGGCCAAGTCGGACAATTTCCCGCCTCGGAACAACCGCTTATTCTGTACCGTGGCGATCAGTTGATAGTGACCGACGACAAGCAACCTGGCCAACCATCGAAACATGATCAGCATGGCCGCGTAATTCAGCCAGCTTACATTGGTTGCACATTGCCGCAAGTGCTACTCGATCTGCGAGCCGGGGACCGAATGTTGTTAGACGATGGAAAAATTGGCGGCGTCGTTCGGGAAATCCATGGTCATTACGTCGTCGTGGAAATCACGCAAGCCCGCCCGAAAGGCGAGCGTCTGAGCGGTGACAAAGGAATCAACTTGCCCGACAGTCAGTTGAAGTTGGATGCTCTGACCGACAAGGACATTGAGGATCTCGCGTTTGTGTCAAAGCACGCCGATATGGTCGGGTATTCATTCGTCCGCCGCCCAGAGGACGTTATTCGACTGCAGCAAGAATTGAAACAACTCGGCCGCGATGAGATTCCTATCGTTCTCAAGATCGAAAACCGACAAGCGTTCGAACACCTACCGTCGTTGCTACTCGCGGCCATGCGAAGCCCGACTGCCGGAGTGATGATCGCGCGCGGTGATTTGGCAGTCGAGTGCGGTTACGAACGTCTGGCGGAAATCCAGGAAGAGATCCTCTGGATGTGTGAGGCGGCCCACATGCCAGTGGTTTGGGCAACGCAAGTGTTAGAAGGGCTGGCAAAAGACGGTGTTCCCTCGCGCGCCGAAATCACGGACGCAGCGATGAGCGTCCGGGCCGAATGTGTCATGCTGAACAAAGGCCCTTTCATCCTCGACGCAGTCCGAGTCCTCGACAACATCATGCTTCGCATGCAGGATCACCAAGTCAAGAAACGCCCTCTCCTCCGCCGCCTGCATTTGGCCGACAACCTGCGTCAGGCAAACGGCTAGATACGTCGTGAAAAGAACGCGTTTTGAAATCAAAATCTCATTTTCGAATGCGATTTTCAAAAACACGTAATTTTTGAAGAAATGCGATTTGTTGTAGAAAACAAAGTAGCCTCCAAAGGCAACGCATTTTGGAAATTGACTACGGGGTTAACAATGTTACGGCGGCGAAGTAGGCTCTCGAAGAAGTTCCCAATCAACATTCAGCTCATAACCATCTTCCACAAATACGCGATGATGATCCAACTCTTATCTCAGAATGCTGCATTTCAAAATTCGTTTGCAACACAGAACTCGGTGGACACGTGAAATTCCATCCAAGGGTCGCGAAAAATCCTGTGATAAGATTTTGCTTAGGAACAGTCCCGAAATAATTTCCGTGTTTGGAGCATCGGTGTCATTCCCGCGCAGGCGGGATTCCAGCGCAATTGACCCTGGATTCTCGCCTGCGCGTTGATGACGTGCAACTCGATGCCCTGGATCGACATCACGATCAAGTTTCAATATTCGGGAAGTTAATTGGGGACAATTCTTATTAAATTTATCGTGGCATATTGTGCCGACGTTGATTTTTGCTTCAATTCAATCACGATTTGTGTGTTTGGCAATTTCTCAAAGCACGTTCCATCGGTTTAAATTGCAGTTCGAAACCTCAATTAAGCGTCCGATCGAATGGTGTGGAGACACATTTGTATCGCGAGGCTATTCAAGTGCCGCAGCGTGTCGGCTTGCTTTTGGGTCACCGGCCGCGAACATGATGCCAGACTTTGTGTCCAGCCAGATCATTACCGGATTTCCAATCGGGCCAGTTGTCGTTTTGAGAATATGGCCACGCTCTGTCAAATCTTTTCGCGTGTTTTCGGGGATGTCTTCGTAAACGGTGAGTTCGCCGCGAGCTACAAACGTGGCGTTGCGATCGGGATTTGGATCGAATGAGTCCTGATGATGCCCAGTACTAAACCTGGGTGCCGTGACGGCTTCGGCAGGCCGCATTCCAAAGTGGATGTGGTTCAGAAGCACATTAAGCGTTGTTTGATCCTGAAGATCGCCTCCCGCGACGCTGATCGCGATTATGGGCTTTCCATTTTTCAAAACGAGCGTCGGCGTAAGCGTGATGCGTGGCCGCTTGCCGGCCTCGACGTGGTTAGGATGACCGGGGGTCGTGTTCAAGCAGCGTATGCGATTGCCGGTGTTGACACCCGAGGGGCCAGGCAAGTTAGTCAGCATATTGCAACTGGGTGTGGCTGCAATCATATTGCCCCACCGATCGGCTACCACACAAGTCGTCGTATCCTGCTTGGGAATCTCGTCCTGACAATTACCCGGCAGTTTCTCGAACTTCAACGCTCGCATGTTCTTGGGATCGCCCGGACGGCGGTCCATCGATGCCACATGCGAATCGATCAGTTTTCGTCGAAGCTGCGAATATTCTTCGGAAAACAATTCCGCAATCGGAACACTGGCAAAGCGAGGGTCCGCGTAATATTCGTCGCGATCTGCATAGCCCAGCTTCATGGCTTCGGTGATCACGTGAATATAGTCGCTGGACAGATGGTTCATTGCTCGGAGATCAAAGCCTTCGAGCAGCTTCAAGTTTTGGCAAAGCACGGGGCCCTGCGTCCAAGGACCGCATTTGCAAACCGTGTATCCATGGTAATCGACCGAAACGGGGGCTTCGATCAGCGTAACATGCGCTTCGAGGTCCTGTTTGCGAAGCCAAGCTCCCGTTTCGATGTACCAAGCTTCGAGTTCGTCGGCGATGTCTCCGCGATAGAAACGATCCCGAGTTGCGATCAGTTTTTGCTCGCGTGAACCCGCGGTCTTGGATTCTGTTTCGACAAGCTTGCGAAGGGTAACGGCCAGCTTCGGGTGCCAATCGGCTGTTCCTTCATCCAGCAGCTTGAGGGTTGGAGCCACGGCTTCCGCGAAAGATATGGTCCCGTAAACTCGCAGCAAAGTAATGATCGCATCGACTGCTGCCGGAGTTGGCGCAGCCTTCATGCTTCCTTTCGACGGAATTCCATTTTCGTAGAACCATTTGATCGCTTCGGGATTACGAGGTGCGCCGCCAATGCCACTGATCGATTTTACTTGTTGGGTTTTGGCGTCAAAAACGAGAATGGGTACTTCTCCACCGATAGCAAAATAGCCGTAATCGGTAACCGCCAAAGCGAGAATCGTAGCAGCAGCTGCGTCAGCCGCATTGCCTCCTTTTTCCAGCATCGCGATGCCAGCAGCCACGGATGCAGATTGGCCCGCAGCGACAGCGCCTCCCTTTCCGCTTGCTTGCCAAGTGATTTCTGCAGCAGAGAGCGTTAACAGACTACTACTGCCGAATAAAGTGACCGCGACCGCAATTCGCAACATTGGAACGAGCATGATAATCACCTGTACTCAAAGAGTACTTTTTACAGAAATAAGGAATGTTCGTTATCGGTCTCGCGTTCCTCGCAATGCCAATTCCCTAAAATTGCTGATGACCGAATCTTTTGTCAACTTAATCTGAACCGTTCACTCCGTACAAAAAGGGTGCGCGAGCGCTATTTGCGTTCGGGAGCGATTTCCCATAGTGGCGTGGGAAGTTTTTCGCTAGTCAGATACAGGGACTGGTTATCTGCCCCATAGCATATGGCTTCACCTTGTTCGCGTTCCGGCATGGCGATGACTCGCCCAGATCGCGAAAAGGCGCTGGGCCAATCTTCGCCCTCGAGCCGCGTGAATTCGAAAGCTTGAAAGTAAGTGGTGATGACAGCGCGGCGACCATCGGCTGAAATGTCCATCCCTGTCGCCAACGGAATCCTGCAACGCGCGACCAGTTTGGCGATCAGCGGTTCGTCGGGGGCTCGCTTTGGTAACGTCAGGCGAAAAATCTTGGCTTCGAGTAATATCTCTTTCGTCACGAGATACACGTCGGGGCCGGAAAGGTCGACTGCCATTCCTTCGCAATCGTGAGATCCGTCTTCATAGCGAAACGGGATTGACTGTAGTAGCTTGACACGCAACTCGTCGAGTTGAGGCTCTTCGAACAGGTAGAGACTGTAAACCTTTCGCTGCCTCGCATTGTCTCCAACGTCCCCAACCAAGAGACAAGGATCGTTATCACGCAAGAACGAAGACATGTCCTCCCAATCGACATTTTCGGTGTCCGGTGCAGAAAAAACACCGAGATGTTTTCCTTGGCGATCAAAAGCGAATAATCGTGGTTTATCGCCTGAATCGTTGTGCGTCCAGAAAACATTTGCGTGGCGACGCGACACAGCAAGCCCACTGCTTTCTGCGATTTCGCTGTTTTCTAGATCGCAAAGCTTGCTTGGCAAACCATAGCGAATTGCCGCAGGTTCCCCACCAGCGCCAATGACAATCGGCATACACGTTGCTATCCACATTCTAAACAATGTCGCGACCCAATGTTGGTTGTGGTGCATCAATTGAGAGCTTTCAATCGTTGGCGAAATTCTCAGCAGAAGGTTGCGACAATTAAGAATGTAGACTTCGAGCTCTCGTTCTACCAAGTTAAATAGTACGTTGCAATTACGATGGTCGCATCTAGTCGGTTTCGACCCGTCTTTAACGGCGATATCATGACCCATATCGAATGGCGATGAAGAATTCGAGAAACGTCAATTCGGCTTTCTTCTATGACGCACTCGTTTCAATCACTAACCTCCCCGAACACAACGCGCTTTGAAATCAAAAACGCATTTTCGCACGCGATTTCCAAAAAAGCCTGGCGTTTTGCTATGTGCGACTTACTCGTACTTTATCAAGTAGCTCTCAAATGCAATCCACTTTGTAATAACCATCACGAGGTTAGCGGTCCGACGGATCTGAAATAGGTCCGCGAACACGTATCCACCTCACATTCGGCCATTCTACGTTTCTCATTTAACACTCAACGCGGCGGTCTTCGAGTGTCATTCAGCGCGCGACCATGTTCCGCCTGTTCGAGATAGTGATCGAACTCTTGTCTCAGAATGCTGCGTTTCAAAAATCGCATGCGTTACTGAGCTCGGCGGACATCTGAAATCTTATCGAAGAGTCGCGTAATATCCTGCGATCAAACTCTGCAAATCAAATTCATCGTTTCGTGCTGCGCAAATTTTGATTTCCGCTTCAATTCAATCACGATTTAAGCGTTTGGCAATTTCTCAATGCAAGTTCTATCGGTTTAAATTGCACTTCGAAACCTCAATTGATCATGCGATCGAATGATGTGGCGACATATTTGAACCTCGCGGAATTTCGCATACTGCACATCCAATCCAAATGAAACTTGGATGTTGCATATTGCGCGAAACTTGACCGATTGCGAAGACGGATTTCTTCCTGAAAAGAAATATCTACTGAAGGACCGCGATGCAATCTTCAGCCAGCAAACTAGATAACGGGTGATCTGTTCCAGCACTTCTCCGGCATGTCTCCATCGATCTGTTGGATCCGGCGCCTGGCACCTACGAGCTATTGCGATCAAACCGGCAAAATACTTCAAGTTCAACAGATTCGCCTTGTCGGGCCACTGCTGTTCCAGCCGAGTCAACATTTCATGCAGAGCCAACAGATCCTCGACGGGTCTATCGATCCGAGCTGTCGATTCTTCCAACTCCACTCGACCAGCTTATCGAACCGCAGCGAATACGGGAACTGGCTGGAAGAATGCCAACATGCGGACGGAGTTCCTTCGATTGTTACGACGCGCCGGCATTCCACAGTGGCCACGCTTGTTTCATTCGATTCGGGCGAGTCGGCAAACGGAATTGCAACAAGAATTCCCGATCCACGTGGTTTGTAGTTGGCTTGGCAACTCGCCACGAATTGCGCAGCCAAGCTATTTGATCGGGACCGGGGATGATGTTGCGAAAACAGCAGGTTCGAATGTTGTGGAACCCGCGGCGCAATTATTCCGCAATGCTTGACTCGGCTTCTCGCGCCCCCTAAAACTAAACTGCACAAGATGCGTCACTACCCGGATTTCGCATAGTGCCATCCAGCGAAGTGTCTCAGTCCAACCCACAAACTGTCCCTCCATAAAAAGTCGGGATAGCTTGCTGTTCGTTCGTCGATCGGAGAGTGACCAATGAGTGCTGGAGCTGCAGGTGCGGCGGCCGCCGCCGCAATTTCTCAAGCTATAAAAGCGTCTGGAGTAATCGTCCGTGTGGAAGCGAACGAATTTCTCGGCATCCTACAACGGCAGTCGGGGCTTTTGGTTGTTCACGCGACAGGCGGTTTTTTTAATACGAATTACCAATATTTAACAAGCTATAAGGGACTGGCGTTCTTCACCAAGGCTCCTGTTCCTTTGAACTTGCGTCCCAGTACGGAAGTCGTGTTAGCTAAGAAGATCTGGATTCCAGGATAACGCCGAACTAGCAAAGTTTGCGTACTATCGACGAACAATCATGTGCGCCGAAATCGCGTTCGGAGCGTTTTAACAATGGCACGTTTACTTGCCGCGACTCGGTGACGTGTGTCGTAATCACCCCTTTATGAGGATGACAAAATCCGTGCCGATACACTCTCAGCTTTCAATTGCTAGCCAGCTTCGTTCCATAATGGGAATATGGGGAATCACCGCATTTCTGCCGTTGCCTATTTTGGCACTAACCGACCCTGATCGTAGTGCCGACCTTTCCTGTCTTTATCTTGCGATCAGTAATGCCTTGCTGGCTACTGAGGCTCATCGCTCTTGGGGACTGCCTGGATCGGTTTATTTGTGGCGGGCCAAAACGCTGACGATTACCACGGTCATTTTCGTCAATGTGGCACTTTTCATTGCGTTCGGTTCCATGACAGGCGTGAAAACAAGTTTCCCGTTTCCGCTAATGGCCGTGCTCTCAGTGATTCCGGCTTTGGGCGTCCTGCCCTGGATGTTGCGCCGGGTCTCGCAGGACCCGTATGCGGCGGTCGTCTTCGCGGGATTCTTAATGGGCACTTGCAAAATCTTAGGCTGTGCAGCTGCTCGCATTGTTTATGGGCCAGATGCCCTCGCAGAGGGATACATGGCGGCAGACTGGCGAACCGCGAAGCTGATGATCACCGTGATGTGGACGCTTAGCACGTTGCTATCATTGGGATTGCTTCTTGTCGATTACAGATATTTCGCGCATAGAGATGCAAGCCATGCGACGTAAGAATGCGCTACAGCAAACCCCACATCGTCAAAAAACTCAGCCGAGGGATAATGATGGGGGATAAAAAAACTGACGTTGACACTCGAATTACGGTCCGCACTTTAGTTCCGATTTCGAAGCCCTATTTGATTATTTCTCCCCGAAGCGGGCGAGGGGAGCAATCGCATCCCTGCGGGATACGTTTCACATGGACGAAGTCAAAACGAATGCGCAATGAAAAACCGGCTGAGCGAGGAACAAACCTTGCGCAAGTCATTTCCGCTGCAACCCCAGATTTTTAGCGGCCCAGGCGACGCCCAGTGGCTAATTGCCATTAAGAACATGTGGTGACGTGCTTACTTTAAATTGGGCCAACGTTTGCGACGGAAAGCTTCGATCCGATTACAGACGCTCTGCCGCAATGCTTCTTCGGTCTGCAGTCTTTCCGAGGCTCCGGGCACCTTGAGTTCGCATTCGTATTTAGCAAGCTCAAGAGCCGACAGATTGCGTTGAAAGTCATCTTGTTGTGATGAGGCGATATCAACACTTCTTTTGAGTTGCTTAATTGCCTTCGTTTTCTGCCCATTAGTCCAATACAGGATTGCTCGTTCCCGAAGGACGTGCGCTCTTTCATGCGGAAAGAGAATTGTTAGCATCGTGGCAGTTCGACTGACCTTCCAGGCTCGACGCATTTGCCGACGCCGTTCTGACCCTTCCGCCAATGACAACGCATGAGATCGTAGGGCTGTCACCAGCCAAGAAACCAAACTCGCCGAGTAGGAACAGAGGATGTAATTGTCGCGGGCAATCTGGCATGCGTCTGAAAATACAGAGATCGCTTTCTCCCACCGTCGGTGATGCAAGTGCCACATCCCCTCGCTCAAACCCAGCATCGCACGAGAGAAGCGGTCACCATCCCCCAAATCAAGGCAAGAACTAAGCTCAGGGAACGGAATGTTGCCGCTACTAGCCAAACCAACCGTCATAAGGGTCAAGCCAGCAGACGCGTCCTCTCCAAGCCGTATCGAACGCTCAAAACAATTAGTCCCTGTCTCCATTGCGAGCTCTACCTTGAGTCTCCGATGACCGGCCAGCACCATATGGCTTTCCCCGAGAAAGACTAGGTACGGATCTCCCGTTCGATTCAGAATGTTGACGGCTAGTTCCCCTTCGGAGATTGCATGTTCAAACTTCGTGAGCGTAAAGAATGCCATGCTTCGCATCGCGTGTGTGTGTCCCTCAGTCATCAAGTCAGCGTTACGTCGAGCAATCAAAAGTGCTTGATCACTTCGTTGGAGCCCCCGCGCTCCAAGCCCGACCACCGCCATCGGCGCTGGGTGAAGTCCATATGCGTACGCCAGTCCTAGAGACTCCCTGTACGTCTCTGCGATATTCACCCCCTTGATGTGAGTCCATACCATTCGCAAACCATTGTAGTAATACGAGACAATGCTGTTTCGATTGGCAAGTTCGATCGCCAAGTCGTCGGATGGTGTTGGCGCCGTATCGCGAGAATAAAATCGTTTCGGCAGAACGCTATGCAGGACCTGAATGAGAGATTCTCGAGTCAGTCCAAGAAGCAGCCCAAACAAGGATTCGGGAACCCAGTATCCCAGTTTTCGCAATGCGGACGAATAAAGAGCAACGCCCTGCCCGATGTCGCCCTGTTTATGATTGATCTCGGCTCGCAATCCCAAGATTTGGGATTGCTGGAATGGATCGTTCGTCGACAATTCGGCACCCTCCATGGCGGCCAACGCTTCGTCGTATTGTCCTATCAAACTTAACGAACGTCCTTGTCCACGGGCAATGCGAAAACGAAGTGCATCCATCGCTTGCCCGACATTGCGTTTCGCGATCGCGTATTGCTCCGTCGCAACTTGATGAGAGAACTGTGAAGCTGCTTGCTCGGCAGCCAGTACTGCGAATACGCACGCGCGTCGTGCATCTCCAGCGCCATCGAAGTGGTAGGCTAAATCATAAAGCCTCGAGCTGGCAGATAATTCGACGTCATGGCAAGCCTCGATGTCCGTTAGCTGTTGTTCAGTCAACTCTACTGAGGAAACAGCGGCGATGACATTGGCCAGCGAGCTATGCCATTTCCTTCGCTGCTGTGATTCGAGTCTGCTTAATACGTTCTCTCGAATTTTATCATGGTACGTATCGACCTTCGGGGAATCTTCACTCCCAATGAGGCGAATCAGTTTTTCGCTTCGCATGTGCGTCAAAATCGCTAGTCCGTCCGCTTCGCAAGATGCGGCTCGCGTCGCCTCGCCTACTGCAAGGGATTGACCAGATACCGAGATGGCTTCCAGCAGATCCGATGCTTGCTTTGGAAGTCGAGAAAGTTTGGTATCGATCACCTCATGGATCGGAACGATGTTAAACGAGTCTGCCGTTGGGTCATAACAACTGGCGAGCTCGGTGAACAAGAAAGGATTGCCACCCGTTTGCTTCCAAAAGGCAATGGCTCGATTGCGAACGGCAGGGCTGTCTTGCCCCACCAACGCAATAAGCAATTGTGTGCATCCATCCGCGTCCAGTGGACCAACGGTCACATCGCGAGCCGCGATCTGATTTGGATTGGCTTCGACGAGACTCTTCCAACGATCCAGAAATGGACTCGAACTTGCTTCGTCTCTGCGATAGGTACCGATAAAGAGCACTGCTGGCGACTCTGGTGAACGGAGTACCTCAAAGAGTGCCTCGGCGCTATCGACGTCACCCCATTGCAAGTCATCGCAAAACATGATCACCGGCGAATCACGTGTGATCCGCACGAGTAGAGAGCGGAGAGCACTAAAAGCTCGAGTCCTCACCTGTTGTGCGTCGAGTTGCCCGATCTTCTTTGGTGATAATTGCACCACTGCATCTACGCGCTGCAACACTGGGAAAAGATGGGACAGAAAACCGATATCATCTGGCATCAAAAGCGCAGCATTTTTGTCGCTCAGGCCTCGCAAGTGAGACGTGAGAGAGTCGATCAAATTGTCAATGGCTTTGAACGGTACGGACTCACGATCATAACAACGTCCAGCAAGAATCGTGAGATCGCGATCTTTGCAGCGGCACTTCTCAAGAAAATGCTCGACTAGTGTAGTCTTGCCTTCTCCCGAAAGACCGTCAATAAAAACGATACAACTCTCTTGTTCCGAATAAGAATGTTGCAACGCTGCTTGCAACTGTTCGAGTTGAGTTTGCCGGCCGACCAAGTGAGTCGTGGCTTCCGATTTCGGTGACTCAACCGATGGAGCAGACGAGCCCGTGACAAAAGTGGCAATTTGAAATGCGTCAGGACGGCTGGTAGGATCGCGATGCAACAACTGCATTGCAAGATCTGCTAAATCGGGCGGAGCATTGCTTTCAGCGGGCAGAAGTGCAGGCTCAAGATCCATTTTATTGCGAAAGAGTTCTATGGCGCTCTTTCCTTGATGAGGCGCGCTTCCGCTCAGCGCTTCGTAGAGCATGACTCCAACCGCATACCAATCAGACGCTCCGGTCAAACTCCCTTGCCTAATTTGTTCCGGGGACATATATCTTGGAGTTCCAGCGACCCCTTCCGCAGACGCGATGTGGCTCCTATTCATGTCCTCCAGAACCAGTCCAAAATCGAGGACGATGACTCGGCCTTCGCGGCTTACCATTACATTCGATGGCTTGAGATCTCGGTGGATAATGTGCTGTCCGTGCAACGCCAACACACCGGCGACCAATTGCGGCAGCGTACTTCGCAAGCGATCTTCATCCAAAGTTCCCTTTGGTCGGACATACGAAAGAAAATCGGTGCCTTCGATGAGATCCATGGTTATGAACCAGTGGGAGCCATCTGATTCTAGCGAATGCAGACCGATAAGATTAGGATGGTTCACATGCGCTAGAGATCGAAACTCGCGTTTGAATCGATGCAGTCGGCTCCCGTCCAATGTCGGCAGCGTTTTCAGAGCCACACGATGACCGCGAACCAAATGCTCTGCTTCAAAGACAGCCCCCATTCCTCCACGTCCCAATTCGCGCAGCAAGCGAAAGCTCCCCAAATGGCGTGCGCTGGGCAATTGAAACGAACCCGTTAGCGCTAACTCGTCCGAGTGCGATTCGATATCGATCTGGGAAAAGGACGTGCTCTCAAGGAATACTTGCTTGATGAGCGTTGCATGCAAAGGCAACTCATTCAAATATTCGTCGGCGACGGGCTGCTCACCTTTGGCTCGTCTTCGAGCAACTTCGATATGAAGTAGATTGCGTAGAAGAGTCGGCTGTGCGGCAGCAGCCACCTTGTGGATATAGGAGTGGAGAGGCGGTCGGTCGGGCAGATCGGACTGCTGCACAAACGTCGTGCAAAGTTCTTGAATGACCTCGAATGGAAAGCAGCCATCGTCAGATGCGATGTCGGGATCCGCGTTGGGTTTGGGTGAGTTGGGGTTCATAGAGCAACTTAATGATCGATCCGCCTTGTACGCATTCTAATTTGTAGCTGAATCAAGCAATCGACGCTACAAACAAAGGCATCGATCGGTAACAAGCTTTGTTTACCCAGCTCTTTTTGACAGCCCTCGCCCCTTTTAGGCCGAAACGAGGCGAGGGGGAAAAAATTGCATCGGTTTCGCGGCATTTACTGGTCACTCACCGGACGGCTCGCGCCGTTCCGCTAACAACCTGAGCCGCAGGCGCTAGCCGCGACAACCGAAATTGACAGGGAAACCGTAACGCGGCAAGCGCCTGCGGCTCAGTAATTTGCTTGCGCAAATTACAAAGTGAGCGTCCGCCACGCGGCCGATGCTTGCGACATCGGCTACGCAGTGGTATCGACCAAAGTGGCCGTGTCGGACGCTAAATGCTTAGCCAATCGATATCCAAAGCATGTGTCGCTTCAAACGTCGCCAAATCGGTGACTTTGTCTTTCACGCCGCCGTCGCCATCGCTATTGAAGAGAAACCAGTCATTCCCCTCGCAACCCGTGAGCATATCTTCTGCGTGATCGTCGTGAACAGTGTGATCGGTTAGCACGTATCCCAGATTCAAACCGCCGCCACTCTTGAGGCGATTCACTCGGGTAGCGAAAGTCGAGTCGGTTCGAATCCACTCTTTCATGATCGAAGAGAGTGCGAGATCGTTACCATCGTGATCCGTGGTACTGGCGATCAGGATGTCATCGCCAGCATTTCCGATGATTCGGTCGGCACCGGTTCCGCCGATAAGCAGATCACGCCCTTCGTCGCCGGAGAGAAAATCATTCCCTGCTCCACCGAGCAAGACGTCATTGCCACTTCCGCCCTTGAGGCGGTCATCTCCGTCACCCCCATAAAGCCATGCAGGAATCGCTGAGTCGTCATCCATCTTCACGTCATCGTTGCCTGCTTGGGCATAGACAACGATGCGGCTAACCGGCAACGCAAAGGTGCCGCGAATCTTGAGGTGCGATTCATCATGTTCATTGATGCGAACAGTCACATACTGTGCGTCGTCATCATGGCAGTCGTGGTGATCATCTTCGACGGAGATTCGAATGGTGTCATTGCCCGTGCTGCCGCCCATGACGAGCATCTTTTTGCCGGGAGCAAGGGGATCATCCACCAATCCCGTGATCGTTGTCGATACTGTCGTCGTGCTGGTCGCAGTAAGTCCGCCCGCATCGGTTACCTTCAGCGTGACGGGATAAGCACTGGCAAGGTTGATTCCCACGGCGGAGAATACCGGATTGATGCCGACTTCATTACCGCGAACGGCTCCGGTCCCGGTTTCACCGAAGATGCCGTCCCCATCGAGATCCCAGGAATAAACGAGCGTGGTGTTCGATTGATCGGGGTCTGAACTGCCGGAGGCATCAAGCGTGACTGTGCCGCCGCGGACGACCGTGTAGGGGCCGCCGGCGCTTGTTGTGGGAGAAGAATTTAGCGGTGCTTGGTAGGCGAGGGAGAATTCGGAAGTGTTGTTTGCAGAATCGGTCGCGGTAGAAGTGATATACTTGCCTGCAGTGGAGCCAGTTGCGAGCGTGACATCGAAGCTGGCGTTGCCGCTGGCATCGGTGGTGACATTCGTGAAGCCGAGGTAGTGTTCGCCTTCGCTGTAGCCGTTTGGCTTCACCGTGGAATTAGAGAAGAATTCCACGCGAAAAATAGAGTTTGGTTTGCTGTTGAGCGTACCTTGGACCGTATAGCTTCCGCCTCCGCCAACGGCAGAGGTGATTACTGGATAATTTTGTAAATTGTTATTGCCGACATCTGCATCGAGCGAGTCGTTGGGATTGGAGCCATCGGTCCCTTGCCCGAGGTCTGTCCGGTTGATATCAATGCCCAACCCCGCCCCGAAAAAGGATTGATTTGCGGTATTGGTAACGTCCGTGTTGAAAATGCTATTTCCTAGTATCGCATTGCCTGTAGTGACAGGCGCTAGAAAGTACTGATCGAGTCCAACGCCGACGAAAAGGTTGTTGGCAATCGTATTTCCCGCGCCGGGGGTCGTGCCGCCAATCATATTGTTGGTTGTACCGTTGTTGAGCAAAATACCAAAAAAATTGGAGATCGGCGATGTTCCATCTGCGCCGAGACCGATCGAGTTTCCTTGGACAACAATATTGTTTGAGTTGCTCAAATTTATTCCCGTTCGGCTATTGCCAATCACATTGCCCGCACCAGGTGCTGAGCCCCCAATTTGAACATTGCTACAGCCTTCCACATCGATGCCAAAGCCAGCATTTAAATCGCCCACGGGAACATTGCCAGTTTTATCTACGCCGATGAAGTTTCCTTGAATCGATACTCCTCCCGTCGATCCGCCGACTAATATCTCACGATATACGCTATAGATGACATTTCCTGCACCAGGCACTGATCCACCTATCAAGTCATTATGACCGTACGCATCATAAATACCGAAGTTACCACCATTGCCCATTGCAATCGTTCCACTGATGTCTGTGCCGATGTAATTGCCTTGAATGACATTGTCGCCATTAATTGCCAATATTCCACCTTGAGTATTGCCGGAAATAATGTTCCGCGACGAAGCAGTCGTTCCTCCAAGTTTTGCAGCAGTCATGAAAACTCCCGAACCATTGCCGATGGCACGAGTACCGCGGTAGTCGGTTCCGATGAAATTTCCTTCCGCGGTTCCGCCATAGAAATACAAGCCAACATCCGTGTTTCCCGAGATAAGATTATCAATAATCCCAAACGTGCCGCCGGTCGTTGACCAAGCGGCAATGCCATACGCATTGGCAACCTTAACAGTACCAGTGACATCGGTCCCAACGAAATTTCCTTGAATCAAATTACTTAAGGAGCCAGCAATCTCGACGCCCCACCCGTTGTTGCCGGAGATAATATTTCGGGCGTTGGCGGACGCGCCGCCGATCGTATTGTTGTTGCAATAATAGGTGAAAATGCCCGCCCGAATAGGATTCGAGGCGAGTGCCGCTGCTCCCGTTGCATCCGTGCCGACGAAGTTTCCGACGATCAAATTTCCGTTTGATGGCTGGATGTTCAGATTAACATCGCCATTGCCTGAAATAACGTTACGTGAAGCTGGACTCAGTCCTCCGATGGTATTGCCGTATGACGACCCGGTTAGAAGGATGCCGCTGTCGCGATTGGGCTTGGCGACCATGCCCGTCGCATCCGTACCTACGAAGTTGCCAGCGACTACGTTATTTCCCAAGCTGGACAGGACGATGCCAAAGTAGTCAAAGCTGTTGACAGCTAAGCCTTGAATCGTTGAGTTGCCTGCCGTCACAAATAGGCCCGACGCTGCACTTCCGGCCAAACTGCCATCCAGTTCAATCTGCAATACCGCGTTGTCTCCCAGTCCAGGGCCGTTCGAATTTGGGCTCGCCCCTGGTTGGGAATAACCATCGATTGTTACGGGATCAGTAACGGTCGGCAATTGCGTAAATGGCGAAATCGTGTGCACGCCTGAGCCTGGAATATTAAAAGCAATCGTATCTTGAATGCCGACGCTTGCGTTCGCTTGATTAATAGCGTCTCGCAGCGAGTCAGGGCCTGCATCCGATGTATTGGTAACGTAAATCGTCGCTAATACCCGTCGGTCCTCCAAGGCTTCCATAAAGAGCCGTCGTCGACGATTTTGAAGTCGACGACGACCTACATTTGCATGACTCTGTAATCGATTGAATGACTTTGCCGAATGAAACATTGTTTTCCCTGTGCCTTTTCTCAGATACAGTATCAACCCTTTGGAAATTTGGGAAACATTCCCAATTCCGGCTAGCTACCAGCTCGCATGAAATCAATGCGAAGTTGGAATAGCCAGAGCGCACGAATTCGAAGAAGAATTTCGAGGATGGGAATAGGTACCTATTTGCCTTTTCCAGGCTCCATCCTTTGAACCCAATGAATTACAGGCTCTGCCAGCGATTCGGGAGGGGAAAGACACGTAACGTCGCGTTTCCAAGAAAGTTACTCTGGGTTATTCGGCGGTGAGGTTGGATTGTGCTCCAGAGTGTTTGAACGCAACAAACTCGCCGCTTCCGCCTGCAGAAGTTCAAGAGTGAGTTTTTGATTCCAGGGTAGTGAAAGAATTGTTGTGGATGGGCTGGGATCAAGCCATTTCTTTGTGGACTCGGTTGCTTTGTCAAACCATTGTTTAGCTTCATCAGGGTGATTGAGCCGATGATGAGTCATCGCTAGAAAAAAAGAGCAATAGGCAGTCTGAACCTCGCTTGCATCGACAGCGTTGATTGCGGATGTGAGATGAATGATTGCTTCGTCGAATTGTTCGGAGCGGAATAGAATACTACCCAGATTCCTTTGTGGCTCCTTTGAATAGGGATCGAGCAACATGCCTCGACGTGCTGCCGCAATAGCGGGTGCATAATCATCGAGCGCGATGGGCGCTAGTGCATTCGTCCAAGCGATCCAATTGTAGTCATCCTCTGTAGAGACGCTCTTAGCCCGGTCTATGAGCAGACGGCAAAACTCTTGGTAACGTGTTGTACTTCCAAGCTCAAGTGACGCCAACGCGGATCTGTATAGGCTGTAGGGAGAGACCGACGCATCCGCGACAAGTGCTGTCAAATCGACTTCAGCCGATTCGACCATGCCAAGCCGGCTAAAAAGTCGGGCCCTAAAAACGAGAGCGGCTTCGACAGGTTTGGCAGCCAGGAACTGCTTCTGAAACCAGGCAACGTACGCTTGTTTGAATGCTTGGTCCGTGCATTTGCTGATCTCAGCAGGATCAATCACGATCAGTAGGTCAGCATTTTCCGGGCCAAAAGTGGCCGCTCGATTGAGATCGGCAAGCACCTCGGAATAGTTTGCCAAGTGCATATTCGCATCCGCGCGATTGATGCATGCTGTAAAGCCAAGCCCAGTTGAAAAACCGTTCGCGGTTTCAGACACAAGGGATGCATCGAAATCCGCAATCGCACCTGCGTAGTCACCACAGGCAAGCCGAAATTCTCCTCGCAGGTTGAACGCATTTAAATTGGATGGATTCCACAACAGCGCATGATCCAGCAGCTGTGCGGCGTTGTCGTAATGCTGTCGATGGAACTCTTTTTCTGCCCTATAGAAAATTACGCGAGAGATCATTTCGCGTTCACTCGTGTCGATCCGGCTTATTTTCGCGCGTGCCAACTCCGAAAAGACTGAGACAGTAAGCCGCTGGGATTGACCTGAATTGCTGACGTGTTCCCAAGAGTCTATCGCTAGGAAATGCGACAACAGAAAGTTGGATAGCGTCCCCTGTTCCTCTGGTAATTTCTCACAAAACTTTTCTGCTTCTTCGATTTTTCCGTTTCTAACAAGTTGATCGAGACTCTTCCCAATGCCTTGTGTCGCTTCATTAAACGCATTGTCGAATTCGCCATGTCGCTCGACAACGAGCTGACTAAAACGCATAAATTTGCTCGCCAAATAGTAAAGATCCAGCGATTCGGAGTGCCGGCCGTCCCGAGCAATAACATTGGCAAGATCTATATGAACTCGTCCCAAAGCTCTGTTCATAAATAGGTCACGTGGGTTGTAGCTGGGCAGTTGCTTTCCGATGGCTATAGCGTGTCGAAGGATATTTTCCGCTTCGATTGCTCGCCCGGAATTGCTGTAGATCCTCCCAAGGCCTTGTGCCCCACTGATCACTTGCAATGCCGCTTCTGAATCAACAGCGAAGATTTCTTCCGCACGCGCCAACGATTCTGATGTCAGCGATTCTATTTGCTCATCGCGATTCTTATCGCGATGTCCGGTCTCTTGGAGAAAGACGGCGAAGATTAAGAGAGAATCGGGAAGTACCGGATGTGTTTTTGACTTCCAGAGTTCGCGCTGCCTACCAATCGCATCAAGAAAGGTTTTCTCTGCAAGTTCGAGTCGCTTAGTGCATTTGTAGTTGTCGGCCAGGGTGATTTCCAAACGAGTCGCTTCCCACTGATACGTGGGATCGTTGGGGAATCGGTTTGCCAATTCCTTATCGAGGGCGAGGGCTTTCAACATCGTATGTTCTGCCGCCGAGAATCGGCCAAATCTCCAATGCTCAGCTTCTGAAAATTTCGTGTACGCTGCGGCCAGCGATTTCTTCACCTCGAAATCGTCTGGTGTGTCCTCAAGCAAAGCTTCCCATCTTCGTACGGCTTCTTGTCGAACTTCTTGGGCTTTCGATAGATTCCCTGTAAACTCATAGAGATTGCCAAACTGTAGCCAAGCCTTAGCGGTGCTGACGCGAAGATGGGGATCATCAGAACTGTGCTCAAAAAAAGATTGATAGAATTTTAGTGCATCTTGAAATAATTCCTGACGCACAGACTCCGCTCCCGGAATGGCCGCAAGCCGTTCGTCCGCCACACGCAACAGCATTTGATCGACGGCTCCAAGCGCTTGCTGCAGATTCGCATTGGCTCTCTCACGTTGCTTGTCCGCATCCAAGCGAGCTTGTTTCTCACTGGCAAGTAGTTCATTCGAAAGCACAAGTCGCTCGTCGGCTAGATTTCTCGCTTTTATCGCTTCTACGGCCTGCCAAACACTGAATGCTGCTCCCGTTAAGACTGCCGTGATTACGGCGAAACCAGCGGTCAAAAACAACCTCCGCTTCCGTGCGTATTTTTTGAATCGATACAGCGCCGACGGCGGACAGGCTTCTACCGGTTCATCTCGTAAAAAATGTTCTACGTCCGCAGCTAACGCGCTCGCGGATTCGTAACGCCGTGTCCGCTCTTTTTCGAGCGATTTCATAATAATCCAATCGAGCTCACCGCGAAGCTGCTGACTTAGTTTGTGGGGCTCGGATTGACGGCACTTTGCGATGGTAGATGATGTGGTAGCGTTCAACGAACTAAAACGAGTGCTTGGCCGCGGCGGATCGACTTCCTGGATAATTCGTCGCATCTCATCGTATGCAGCCAGCTTCAACGTCTCTTTTTCAAAAGGAGTGCACCCGGTAAGAAGCTCATAGAGCAAGACGCCCAGTGAGTAAACATCGCTGCGTGTATCCACATCAATGCTGCTTTGCCCAGCCTGTTCGGGACTCATGTACATAGGCGTACCGACCATCTGGCCAATCGCTGTATACAGAGTCTTTTCGGTCAGTTGCTGGCCGATCGCTTTCGCGACGCCGAAGTCGATGACTTTGACCACAGGAATCGTGTCATGCATCGCCACCAACACATTGCTCGGCTTGAGGTCTCGGTGAATGATCCCCTTTTGATGCGCGTGCTGTAGAGCTCGACACACCTGCAAGAATAACTCGAGTCGTTCGCGACTGCCCAGTTTATGCAGATCGCAGTGCTCTGTGATGGGAAGCCCTTTGACCAATTCCATCACGAAGTAGGGGCGTCCACTTTGGGTCACCCCGGCATCAAGCACACGTGCAATATTAGGATGGTCCATCAAAGCGAGCGCCTGACGTTCGGCCTCAAACCGCGAAATAACATCGCGAGAATCCATCCCCAACTTGATGAGTTTCAACGCTACTTTACGTCGGACAGGTCGTTCTTGCTCGGCGACAAAGACGGTACCCATGCCCCCCTCGCCTAAAACCTCTCGCAGTTTGTAGCGACCGATCTGGCTGCCAAGTTTTTCCACTTGAGGCATATTCAACGTCGCATCAGCTTCCGACGCAGGCTGTTTCAGAAAACTGCCCGCCTGATCATACGCGCCGATCAACGCTTCAACACGTTGTTTAAGTTCGGAATCACCGGCGCACGCTTTCTCTAGAAATGCCGCTCGTTCTGCGTCGTCATCCAACTTCATCGCATCTATGAATAGATCGCATTCGTTCAAGGTCAGCCCCTTTCGTGAGTACTCCTAATCTCAATGCGAAATTGAAACCAATCGAGCGCAATGAACTTCAAAAAATTTCTTCCTTTTTGCGCCCTGGCCACGCAATTGCCCACAAAGAAACCAACTGATTTCCAGAATTCCCGATACTTCGACTCGGGTGGTACTAAGCATTCTCGCGTTGAATGGTTTCAAACAGCCAGGCCCGCGCAAACGCCCAAAGCTGGTCTACGGAGCGGGCCGAAATCCCCAATACTTCGGCCGCTTGATCCCCCGTTAGGCCCGCAAAGAAACGCAGTTTGATAACTTCTGCTGCTCGCGGATGCGCATCCGACAATCGCTCAAGATATTTGTCGATCTCGAGGACATCATCCCTCGATTCGTTAACGCTCAGAACCGCATCATCCAAGTCGATTCGCACTTGATTTCCTCCCCGTTTTGCCGAATTCCGACGTCGAGCATTTTCCACGAGAATACGACGCATGGCCTCAGCTGCAGCGGCAAAAAAATGCCCCCTCGAATCCCAGCGTTGAGATTGTTCTACATCCACCAAACGGATGTAAGCATCATGCACCAATGCGGTGGCTTGCAGTGTCAGGCCGGGATTCTCCTGCGACATTCTTGAAGTCGCGAGTTTTCGCAATTCGTCATAAACCAGCGGCAACAACTGTTCTGCGGCAGCGCGATCGCCCGACTCAATTTGCGAGAGGATTTGAGTAACTTCTGACATGCATTTGTTGTCGCTGTGAAAAAGGAAGTTCGATTTGCGGCGTTCACCGACTTACATCAAGGAGCTAGCAAACTCGGATTTTGACGCTTGCCCCCCACTTCTCCCTGAAACAGCATATCCGAGTTTACAACGCACTGTTACCTGAGGTCCTAAAAGACGGCTGCCCCCGGCCCGCACCGGTTTGACACACCGGAGCGCCGAATGGGATTGGGTCTGGGAGAATCTTTTGAAAATGCCGAATGTAGATAACTGGTTGGAAAACCGAGTAGCGTGCCGGCCAATTCATCGGGGTGTCCCGAAACTTAGGGGACCGATGGACCTATACCCGGACTGAGTTCGAATCCTCCCACCTCCACTTCGACGACCGAAACGACTCATTTGACGACTCACTTGGGGGATGCGCGACGCACGAGACGACGCAGCACGTGCAGGCATGGAGTGGCATGGAGCAACAAAAAGGCCAAAGGAACTGGCTAGAAATGCGAAAAACCCTAGGAAAACCAGGGTTTTTGAGCGGAGAGGACAGGACGCGAACTTTTTCCAGGTTTCCCAGTGATTTTGAAACGTTAGGATTGACCGAGAGTCGTTGGTTTTTGTAGTTGTCTCCACCATCCGCAAGCTCGTCAGTGTTCCATGCTGTCGACCGCGCCGGTACCATTTTCCGGTATGGAAACACTCGCAGTTACTTTGTATCTTTCGATGGGAGTCGGAAGCAAAAAGGAACCTCTAAATGTCGCACGAAGTAAGTCTTATGGTGAGTACTGAGGGGTTGACTGCCTTGGCAGACATGGCTTTGGCCCCAAAGAACCAATCGAAGCTAGACGACTTGTTAGCCCGAAACGTGGATGGACTGCTCTCGGAAGTGGAGTTGCAGGAACTCGAGCTTCTTCTGAGGAAAATTGATGAACTCAATCTTGTGAAAGCACGTGCGGCAGTCGCTCTGTGCCAAATAATGACTGAGGATTAGGTTTGAGCGACTATATTCCAGCCGAGCTCAGAAGACGGGTCCGCGCCCATTTTTCGCAGTGTTGTGCTTATTGCAAGTCCGCTGAGTTCCTTACAGTGTGACTTTTGAAGTCGAGCACATTCTTCCTCGGTCTCTCGGCGGTTTGACCGAGTTTGATAATCTGTGTCTTGCGTGTCCTAGCTGCAATCGACACAAGTCGAATCGTTTGGCGGGATTCACTGATGATGGCGTGGAATCCCGCTTGTTTCATCCGCAGCGTGATCGTTGGCTTGATCACTTTGATTGGTCGGTGAACGGCACGCTGATTGTTGGGCTTACGGATATTGGAACGGCGACTATCAATTTGTTGTGGATGAATCGACCGCAACTCGTTGAAGTGCGATCTCTGTGGGTCATCGTCGGGAAGCATCCGCCGAACTGATCTAGTCCTCAATGTGCCACTACGGTGGACTTCGTACTCCGTCCGAAACACTTTCGATTCGCTGGGACGACATCGATTAGGAAATGAAACGGATGAGTATTCCGGAGCCCAAGGTTGAGCACCATGAGGGACGCGGTATCCGAAGTTGCCCGATATTCCCCGAGCTACGAACGATCCTCGACGAGGCTTTTGAGATTTTGGTGAATCAAGCGAATACTTGGTTGCGGCACCAACTTATCGAACCGCAGCGAATACGGGAACTGGCTGGAAGAATGCCAACATGCGGACGGAGTTCCTTCGATTGTTACGACGCGCCGGCGTTCCGCAGTGGCCACGCTTGTTTCATTCGATTCGGGCGAGTCGGCAAACGGAATTGCAACAAGAATTCCCGATCCACGTGGTTTGTAGTTGGCTTGGCAACTCGCCCAGAATTGCACAACAGAGTTATTTGCTGGTGACAGAGGATGATTTTGCGAAAGCAGCAGGGGTGGAGGTTTCTGGAGCATTGACGACTAGTGTGGACAACTGTTCCTCTCTTGGAACTCCAAGAGAGGTTGGGTGATGACACCTCATACTGCGGCTATCGCACTACTTTCGCGTCGCGTTCTGCCACCTCTTCTTGCACTCTTTCCTCGGGCTTCGACGGTACAATGAACTTGAGATTCGTCGGCGACTCGGGCAGCGCAATACCAGGAACTGCGAAGATGTTGATTGGAAGCAGCGCTGCTGAACTTGGACGACTCGTGTCTTGATCACCCGTTGCAACAAGCTCCAAGTTCTTCAGTCGGAAGCACACATTCTTGCCGTAAACACCATAGGAAAGTACCTCGGCATTGTCAGGTACATCGACTTCGACCGACACGATTTGCCATGGTACATCGGTATTGTCGATGATTTCCTGATCGCGATCACTTGCGATGCTCTGCAATGTCGTTTCGCCATCGACCGCTCGTGATTCAAAGGTGCAAGATCGATCCTTGGCATCGCTCGTCCAAAGAAACAGACCAACGCGATGCTCCACCGTAGGGTTCACAGCCATCTCGGCTTGAATTCGAACTTGCTGGCCACGATAGTTTTTGGCACTTAGTGATTGCGCAAGATAAGTTGGGCTAGAGCCAAAGGTCGTGGCTTTCAATTCTGTGTCACACGGCAAACCGGATTCCCATTGGGTCATCGTGCTAATCCAACCCGGAAAATGTGAAAACATATCTGCTTTCATCGCTTGTGCGTAAATTCCAACCAAAGAACCAAAATGAATCCGCAACTCGGATCCAACATGTTCGACCGCGAGTGCATCGAAGTCGAAAGGCGGATCACCGGCCGTCTCCTGTCGAGGCGTCCGTTCACCGGCTGCCATTGACTGACGCTTGGCAACCGCAATCAAACTCTCCAGCGCATGTTTTGCTTGATCAGCGGCAGCTTCGTCGACGTAGAGAGCGCGCACGAAGCAATCCTCGTCACGACTACCTTTGAAGAAGATCCCATACGACTCAAGCTTCGCCAGTAACGGCATGACGATCGCAAACTCCACGGCTTTGGGGCTTCCCTTGGCGAAAGATTGAACACGCGCTTCCCACGTATTGCAATCGGAGTATACGGCAGCAAAGCCCGACGCAAGGTAGTCACTGCGGAACGCCTCGGGAACATCTTTGAGCAGATCTGAGTTGCCCTGAAGATGTTCCTCAATTTCCTTATCCGTGCCATGAAAGAAGTGTCCTTGAGATTCAACCGTCCACGTTTCAGGTTGTTCGGATACCAGCAACTTGCCGGAGGAATCGTATTTTTCGCGCACGATTCCACTGACTATTTGACCGCCGATCTGTTTGGTCTCGTTGGATTTACGTAGCGGTCCAAATGCTGGGTTAGTGAGTAGTTCCGACACAATCTTGGGGTCGATCTGATCGGCCTCCTTGATCATGACGCCGGCAGTCAGATTTCCATGATTGCGTTCCATATCGGTCCAACCGAGACAAAAGTTGCTCTGGCCATAGATGGTCGCCTTCTCGGGCACTTGATTCCACATCGCAGCGGAGACAATGGCATGCATCCATCGAATCGAGGCGTTAAACGTTTCCTCTTGGAATCGGCCTGGTTGCCATATTACTTGTCCGCGAAATTCCAGCGGAGGATACGTCAAATTAATTGCTTCTGCGAGAGCGCGTTGTTCATTCGCTTTTACATCAATCTCTCTCGGCGAATTGCTGGGTTCATCGTCCGACGACTGCGAATCTACACTGGGATTTGCGGTTGCTATTGTCGACGGCATACCACGCAATCCCGATAACGGCACGATGATGATTGACGATGCTAGCGTCAGGAACGTGGCCCAACGCCACGGTTTGCTCAGGGGTACCAAACGTCCTTGCCTTAACATAGTAATTCTCCGAATCACACATACTTGCTCCGCAGCAAGCATCGGACGCGGAGCCCGAAAAGTACGCTCGCAACGCAACGCTAAACTTGCCAAAGCCCGTCCATAGGCTTGAGCATTCTTCAACAATCCTGCAGCCAATTGATCGGCAGCCAATTCTTGTTCCATTCTCAATCGACGCACCACCAAATGGGACAAAGGGTTAAAGAAAAACAACACCCGCACCCAAGATCCTAATATCATCCATAGAAAATCATGACGTACGACGTGCGCCAGTTCGTGCAACAAGACCGCGTCGAGTTCCGACTCGCGCCAGTTCCGCCAGTCACGATTCAATACGATCACATGCCGCAACCAACCGACTGTAGCTCCGATGGGAATATGCGGCGAAATGCAAAGCTGTGGTTCACGCCCTAATCCAAGTTGGTCAGCAAATCGTCGGACCTTGGCACGCAGGTCCGCATCTGTAAGCACATTGCTTTCACGCACCACCGATCGCATCGAGTTCCAGCCACATACCCATAGACCAGCCATCGCAGTAAAACCGAAAGCAAAAGCGATTATTGCACGCGATGCCCATACCGATCGAGGTGAAGTCGCCGTTTGTTCCGTCGATCGAACACTCTCATCGAATCGTTGGAATTTATCCAAGAGCCAACGTGTTGACGCGACGAGCATTGGCCGAGCGTCCGAAGGCACGAGCGAAGAGACATCCGGCTCGGCGTTCGCCGCTTTTGAATGGTCATTACTTGTCTTTTGTGAACCGCTCCCATCATTTTCCAGGTGCCCTTGAAATGGAGGACCGACTGAATGGCTAGCGTGGTTTGCGAGCAGCGGCACCACAGACCAATGCGAAATCGGTACCCAGATCAACACACCCAATACCAAACAGTGGATACAGCAACCGGCCAAAAGCGCCGAAGCGAATTGGGGACGTCGTCCACGCAATAGCATCGTAATCAGCAGCGTGATCGCGCATATAAGATTGATTTGTACCATTCCCCAAATGATCGAAGCGAGCGGCAAAATCATTAGTCAACTCTTTCTTCTTCGTTGAGCAACTGATCGAGCAATTTTCGCTTCTTGGTCGAGAACTTGTTGCTACCAATTACATGAAGCAGTAACTGTTCGCGCGATCCTTGAAACACTTTATGAATCAATTCAGTTACTAGGTGGCCTGACACTTCCTTAAATGACTTCGATGGTTTGAATGAAAAAGGCCGGGCTTCGCCACGGCGATCGAGAAAGCCTTTTTTGCAGAGAATGCGGCACAGATTGGCGACCGTCGTGTAAGTGAGACTTCGTCCTTGCAATTCGAGGTGATCGCGAGCTGACTGTGCAATCAGCTCTCCTTGTGACCAAAAGACATGCATGACCTCCAGTTCGCGCTCTGTGAGCGCCTCTGCGGCGGGCCGATTCATTGCGTTCCTCCTTGAACTGTCGGGGTTTTTATCGGAATTAGCTCAGGACGGTCTCGTCATGAAAGATTTGGTAATGCAAATTTGGTTTTGCAAATATAGGCGGGAGGGTTCAGGCGGGGCAATAGCAGTTTTTTGTTCGGTGGTAGCGGAGTGCAGGTTGCGTGGTAGCCCTTCGCTTCTGCGGAGGAAACGACGCGCCGGCGTTCCGCAGTGGTCACGCTTGTTTCATTCGATGCGAGCAAGCTGGCAAACGGAATTGCAACGTGAATTTCCGATTCACGTAGTTTGTAGTTGGCTCGGCAACTCGCCACGAATTGCTCAGCAGAGTTATCTGCTCGTGACCGAGGATGACTTTGCGAAAGCGGCTGGCTCGAATGTTGTGGAGCCTGCGGCGCAATTAATACGCATAGCTTGACTTGGGATATCTAGCTTCAATACATTAACGTCTCTGCAGTCGTTCGCTAGCAGGATTCCGCATACTGCCCGTTGAGCGAAGCGTCTGCGGCCGACGCTAAAACTTATCGTAAATTGGGATTCAGTCGGAATCTTTGGCTAATCGTTTTCTGTCGCAACGATAGATATCCCACCATGGATAAACATTGCTGCTAACTTAAAGATTTGTTCATCAGACCATGTTGGAAGAGCTACTTGCCAAAGTCAATTCGATCGAATTTGAAGAATCGGAAGGATGGGTGAACATCGAGTCAATCAATTGGCATGCCCCGTCCTGCGTCGAATTGGAGTTGAAAATCCTATGCAACGAAAGCGAATCGGAAAATTGGCAGGTTTCCTGTGACCTAGTTCTATCGCATTCCATTTTGAGTCGTAGCCACGGAACTCTCGCGATTACGATGGACCACCCCGTTTTGTGGCCCCACATTTCTTCGTATGCACAGCTGTATTTTAGCAGTTGCCCTGAGAATGCTGCGGCCGTTTTCGGTTCATTGTTGGAGACCCAATTGAATTTGGTCGGTACATGGTTCCCTATCACACGATTCATCAACCGCTCAGTGTCAACAATTGGGCTACTGTCATCTGGTAATGGATTATTGGCAACGGGACCGATGCCACTCATCGAAGGGTTTCAAACTGTACTTAATGCGTATGGAGTTTGCAACAATATCTTACCTCTACAATTTGGTAGAATCACATGCAATTCTGCCCTAAAACCTCGGGCACTTGTTTTCGACGATTCGTATGTCGCAGCGCATTCAATCGAGGCCAACAAACGCAGACGGCTATAAGAGTCACAGCAGAAAAATCATCTTGTATTGCGACAGAACCAAGTGCTCAACTTAGTCGCGAGGTTTCCCCCGATGCCTTACCAGAAAACGAAAGTTACTCAAAAAGCTTGGCGAGCGATCTCACTTCGTAATAAACTAAGCTTAGCAGGTTAGAGCCAGGTCTTTCAAGCTAGCACTTTGTGTTTTTGGCGTCGGTTTAGCGAAGCTGGGGTGGGATGGCAATTCATTTTAGCGGGATGTGTTGCATTTGGATGATTGGAACTGAGGTAGGATGCTCTTTTCGCGATTTGATT
>JANMGV010000240.1:0-72803 GCA_031374825.1 Pirellulaceae bacterium | reverse complement strand
GTTCTTGGTTCTTGGTTCTTGGTTCTTGGTTCTTGGTTCTTGGTTCTTGGTTCTTGGTTCTTGGTTCTTGGTTCTTGGTTCTTGGTTCTTGGTTCTTGGTTCTTGGGGCTTGGGGCTTGGGGCTTGGGGCTTGGGGCTTGGGGCTTGGGGCTTGGGGCTTGGGGCTTGGGGCTTGGGGCTTGGGGCTTGGGGCTTGGTGCTAAGGGCTTGGTGCTTAGGGCTTACTTAGTTTGGTGATTAATTGGGCTAGGGTGCTGCCTAGGTTTTGGACGGTGGCTTGTTGCTTGGGATCTTTTAGCGTGCCGTCTTCGTTGAAGGCTTCGTACGCTTTGGGGATTGCGATCTGATCCGGTAAGACTATGACGCCGATGTTTCCCAAAATAGCTCGCAAATGAACTAGTCCGCGAAGTCCACCTAACGCGCCGGGAGAGGCACTGAGGATAGTTGCAACTTTGCCTTTGTAGGCGGCCAATGCTTGCTCGCCCGGAGCGGATCGCGAAACCCAGTCAATCGTGTTCTTGAGTACGGCTGTAATCGAAGAATTGTATTCCGGCGAAGCGATCAGTAATCCGTCATGTTCGAGAAACAATTTCTTGAGCTTCACTGCCGATTCCGGCGCGCCGGATTCCTTCTCCAAGTCCTCGTCGAACAGCGGCATCGGGTAATCACGCAAGTCGAGAACCGTGACGTCTGCATTCGTCGAACTCGCACCAGCAGCCGCGATCTTCAGCAATTTCTTGTTATACGACTCGCGACGCGTGCTGCCAGCAAAGGCGAGGATTCGTGGATTGGACATGTTGGGAAACTCCGCATAAATGTGGTGGACGATGCAGTTAATGGATCAGTGTGTCGAGCTTACGATTCTAACCGCTTGCCAAGTCCTCGCAATCGACCTAGGCGTCCGCTGACCGGTTGTATGCTGACCGGTTGTATAAAGTTTCATTACCGAACGCGCAGGTTTCGCCATAGCCAGTTGCTGATGAGTTTGGCGATGGGCAACGAATGAGAATGGATGACCAGTTCGGCATTTCCGGCGCGTACGATTGTCGCGCTAGACGGAACATCGATTGTCGTTTCTAGCATGTATTGACTGGTCTGCTCGGCTGTTTCTCCGCCAGCGGTTCTTGTTGCACCTCGCGGGGAGTCTGGATATTCTGGGCGCGAGTTGGGTTGGAAAGCAATACGATGAACGGTGCCGTAGTAAACTTGCCATGGATCTTGAGCTAGTCGAATGTGGACCGGCAATCCTTGCTGCAGGCTTGGCAACTGCGTTTCGTCGATGTGACCGCGTACGAGCCATTTATCTGAGTGCTGAACCCAACCGACAACGGTACCGACCGTAATCTGCCGACCTTGAGAAGCTGCCGCAGACCAATCGCTGACTTGTTGATTGATCGTATTGGATTTGAATAAATCAGCAGAACCCGGCGTGGGTGCTCTTGCAGAAATCAATCTACCGGGTCTCGCTGTACTGATCTGCAACTGGGATTGCCGTCGCTTGGCATGCTCGACTTCGCGTTCTGCTGCTGCCAGCGAAGACTCGAGTTTCGGGATTTGATCGCCGACCATCGGTTTTGAAAAAGCGAGCCGTCGCGTCGCGGTCACTTGTCCAAGAATTTCGCTTCGATGGGATTCCGCATCAAGCACGGCAATTGCGACTGAAGTATTTTGTAAAGCGAAAATGGGTTTGCCCGAAGCAACTTCAAATGCATTTGACTGGGCCGCCGATGACTGGGCTTGAACGATGCCGTCGGTGGTGGTGTAAAGAGTCGACTCGTCAGCGGGAAAGACTTGACCTGTGCAAGCCAATCGTTGCGGGATCGGCAGAAACAATATGATTCCCAACAGAACGCCCAGCGTCATCCACCCGACGGCCGTTCGCACGGGTTTTAGACGCCCGTTGCGCAACTCGGACACGGTCCATCGAATCGATTTGGTGATAGGTATAACGACAAGGCCGATGGCAATGATGCTAACCACAATCGTCCCCATCCAGCTTAGTTCCCATTGATTGAGCATGTGCCAAACAGCTAAGCACAGGAACGCTACCATCACTAAGCGATAGATACCGCTCGCACTGCCGAAAGCGATCATCGCGAACTCGCGGAAAAGCGGCTTGGTTGTGGCAGTTGGTTGAGCGGCTCCAAAAAGCCATCGAGCGAAAAAACGCTGCATTGACTGCATGGCGGTCTCGCGCAAGTTAGGAACGCCCAGCAAATCGCAAAGCACGAAATATCCGTCGTAACGCATCAACGGATTGCAATTAAATAAAACCGTGCTTATCGAAGACACAATCATGATTTGCCACGCGAAAGTGTGCAGCCAACCGTCATAGGTTCCAAACCATATCAATGCCGCGATTGAAGCGAGTATGAACTCCGCATAGACGCCAGCCGCAGCGATGCCTGCCCGGTGCCATCGATTGGAAAGTCGACAGGAATCGCTGACGTCAACATAGGGACAAGCCATCCCCAGCATCAAAAATACGCCTGCATCGGGGCATCTTGCTCCGAAGGCGCGGCAAGCTAATGCGTGTCCGAGTTCGTGAACCACTCGTGTAAATATAAACGCTGCGCCAAACCCCAGTAGTGCACGCGGCGAAACCAGATCGCGCCAGGCGGGAATGCTTTCGACAAAGTTTGTCCATCGACTCAGAAGCACGACGACGCTGATGAGCATCAGACTTGTCCAAAACATCACCGCTCGCCCGCTGAAGAAAACGGGCTCCCACGGTTGCATTTGACGGAGAATTTTTTCGGGATTGCCAATCGAAAAGCGTGCAAAGATGAGGGAATACGGCCACCGCAAAATACTCCTAACCAAACTTCCGAGTTGGCCGACGACTGTTAGAGGCAGCCCGCCTTGATTGCCAATGAGCAGGCCTCGCTGGATGGCGAGCGAAATGAGCTGCATCAACGTCGCTTCATCGATGGACTTGGGTGGGAATTTGGCGGCGAATTGTCGACGAAGTTGGCGGATATCGCAGTTTCCGTCAAGCTTGGACAGCAGGAATTTCTCTTCTGCACCGATGCGAAAGTTTTTTCGTGTCAATGGATCTGTTGCAATACACGCGGCGACACCGTCCGTGTCGATCGCTGTCCACTGGATGTCGCGCCGCAATCGCCAATGTATTCGATGCGATTCGTCAACTTTCAAAGCCAGCGCTTCGCTCATCGCGGCTTGCCCTTGTTTGTTTCAAAAATCTTGGCGGACTTCGTGCCTGCATTGTCCGCTACTGGCTGAGTGCGAAGAGTGACCGTCATACCGGGAAGCAATCGCCAATGGTCGCGTTCGCGGAGATTTTGAACCGTGGCATGAACACGAATACGACCTTGCGACGTCACCTCCAAGTCGTAGCTGGAAACTCTACCCGCAAAAACAGTAGGATCAGCATCTGAGTTGGCCAGTAGCACTTGGACTGGTCGGCCGACAATCAATGCGGGATCGAGTTGTGATCGTTGTACAAAGAAATCCACGCGAAGTTCGTTGATGCGAACGAGACGACAGACGGGTTGACCAGCTTGCACCCATTCGCCTTCTTTGCGAAGCACTTCGTAAACCGTTGCGTCCATGGGGGAGCTAATCTTAAGTCGTTGCAGTTTGTCATCCGATGCGAGCACCGATGCTTGGGCAACTCGCGCTCGAAGCTTCATTTGCTCTATCGACTGCTTGGCGTGAGTCAATTTGACTTCGGATTGTGTCACGGCGATTTGCCTTTGCCGATACTCTGTCTCGGTCGCTGAACCTTTCTGCGCGAGTTTGAGATAGTTTTCCAACACGATGCGAGACTCATCGAGAATGGACGTCGCGAGCAAAACGTCTGACTCATCAGCGGCTTCTTGTGCAGCCACTTGAGCTTGCAGTTTCGCCAATTGCAACTCAAGCTCTGCGGTTCGCGTATCGAGGCTGCCTATTGCGGCTCCTTTGGTAACTTCGTTGTTTTGAACAACCAATACTTGCGCTAGGTAGCCGGTTTCCTTCGCTGGCACGTCAATTGTGTCCATGGCAAAGACCAAACAATCGGATTGCGACAACCAGCCCGACGCATCGATGGAGGCGACGCTTGCAGGGATCGCTGGCGGTTTGCTATTCTGCGCGTGGGCGTGGCCGGTTACGAAGTGAACGATCGATGCGACAACAAGACCGATCGCACGAACGCATTTTCTGGGAATTGGCCGTGAAATTTCTGTCATTCGGCTCATAGCCATAACCTTATTTTTGCCCAAGTGGACATTACAAAATCGCTCATTAAAACCCAACCTAGTGGACGCGTTCCGATTGCGACGTGAACTCGAGCAGCAGCGCCTTGGTTGTGTAACGGCAGTTGGTCGGATGCTACAACGAATCGTGCTCGCACAATATTTTTTCCGGAATGAGCGTCGGAATATGTTTGCTGATCGACCGAATAGAACTTGGCGAGGATCAATCGGTTTGGGTGACTCGTCAATTGAACTTGGGCGAATTTTGCGCCTTGTGTGTTGAACGTTCGCATTAACGATTGAATATCGCGTTCTTGAAAATCCGCTTCGACATACCAATTTTGCTTTGGGTCGTGCAATGTCAGCAGCAACTGGCCCGCTTGAACAGGTCGATCAAGCAACAACTTGCGAGCGTCCCAAGTTCCGACGACACCAGCAATGTTCGCGCGAACTGTCAATTGCTGTTGTTGGTCCGTCAGTAGTTGTACTCGTTTTTGGCAGATCGAGATCTGTTCGGACAAAGACTGCGATTCGCTTTCCAGTTGATCGCGTTTGGCTGGTGAATCGGTCTCGCCGCGGCGCAGGATCGCGTCAACTTCCTGTAAGCGATGTTCTTTATTGATAAGCTCGCCGGTCGCTTGATCCAGCCGGACGGCGAGTTGGGAATCTTCTAGTTCGACGAGGACGTCGTTTGCGGCAACGGACTGACCGTAATCGACAAGGAGATTGCGAACCACGACATTGCTTGGAGCGAATACGTTCTGAATTTGGGACGGATGAATTGTTGCCATTGAAGAAACGTTCATGGGAAACGGCAACGAGAGGACGGCAAGTACGAAAAGGCACGCGATGATGATGCGTGAAGGTTTCGACCAACTCCAAGGACGTATAAGCTTGTTTGTTAGCGTTTGCGGCGTTTCTGCGTTACGAACCCGCTGCCACCAAGGGAACCGGCACGTATCGAGAACGATGCGCGCGACCGATGCGAGTTTAGAATCGATCTGCAAACCAATATCATTCGACCAAACGACAATCAAGGCGGTTGCACACTCTGGCGTCAAGGAATCGTCGAGCCTTAGCCAGTCGATTCGTTGTGCTGCCAAAGTCGCTGCGGAATTGCGAATGATTTGAACCGTACTGTCGCTCTCGACGTCGATTGATTTGTTAGAAGAATTACTAAGGCTTGCTGCCGAAGTTGAAGAGTCCTTGGCAGACCAGGAATGCGATCGGACTGCGGAAATTCCTTGAACACGTTCTTGAAAAGACTGAGCAATTTTCGTTAGTGCTTGATGACCATCGCTGTTAGCGTCGACTGCATCTAGGCCGCTTGCAGCGTGAACTCGCCATTTTTTCGAGGAGACTTTGGCGACCAAGAAGACTTGATCGGACGAGCACAAACCGCGAACGGTTTCGCATAATTTACGCAGTGAGTTTGCGTGATTGGGTGCTTTGGCAATTTCGTCGATCAGTTTGCCGCATTGCCAGAAGAGAGCTTGATCCCGCTCAAGGGTTCGCAATCGCGCGGACTTGAGATGGTCACCCAACAGGTCGGCCATCTGTGCCACAAATCGCAAGTAGCCACGCTGCGTTGCCGGCCCGCCTGCAGGTCGCGTGATGACTTCCAGCCAATACGTTTCTTGATTGCTCTCGAACGGAGCCGGTGCGAGGATGATTGTTTGATCGATAGGATTGCTTGGTCGATCACCTGAGACAGGAACGCTCCGAGGCGGGACCAAAATTGGTTGTCGCTCTTGAGCAACTCGCTCCAACAATCGCTGATGAGCCGCTGAAGGGCGAGTCATCCGATCGCTGGCTCCAATCAAAACGTCGATGGGATATTCTGATTCTGATGGCGAGCCAAGGCCTTGGTCGCAGTAGTTTTGGATCGTGTCGAATGTTTCGCTTAGGTCCGATTCGATATTCGATTTGTGTTTGGAATTGGAACGCGAAGTTGAATTTTGTGGCGATTGTCCCTGGTGAGACAGCAATTCGCTAGGAAAAGAAAGTTGACCAACTAGCTCCCAATCGGTTTTGAATCGCCATATGCAAACGCCAGTTGCAAGTATGGCTGACGAAACACGCGGCAGAAATCCGTTTACAAAGTCGGCCAAATCGATCGGCAGTTGTGCAAGCTCGGCAATTTCCGCTACCGTTTCGCGAAGTTGTTGCTGCGTCTGACGCACGAGCTGTGACTCTAACTCCAACGCAGCGTCGCTAGGGATCTGCGATGACGCAGTACTTCCAAGCGGCCTATTGAGAGTTGATGACGACACGGGTATTGATCCAACTGTTAACGAAATGAAACGATACGCTTACCGCGCGATCGTTTTTTCGAGTGGTTGTGTTCGAGCGATAAGTGACTCGGTTTGGACGCTGGCTAAGAGTTGACTATTAGAAACAGGGACCTTCCTTGATCGTCTGTCGTACGAACGGCGCGCAGGTCGATCCGATTCAGTGCCGCCTTGCGAACGAATTCCGATGACGGGCTTTACCAAATCCCCCAATTACACACAATGTCATTTGCTAGGCGGCTGTTTACCGGAGTTCGTTGAAAGCAGCGGAGGTGGACATACAGTGCGTCTGAATTTTTGCCGCGAGACGCGATACAGAGACTCAAACAGGTCGGATGGTTGCCAGGGGTGGATTTTAGATAGCATGGTTTTGTAGGCGGTTGGACGCGAACGGCAGCTTCGTTTGGATGTGAAATTTAGAGGCAATTGATGGCAGAACCGACGAATGAAAGCAATTCCATGTCCAATGGCCCTCAGTTGTCGGATTCCCAACGCGTATTCTTGTTCATGGCGGGATTTGAAACTGGGCTTGGAGTCTTGGCAGTTTTGATGGGTTGGTTGACGGGGATCGATCCGCGCGCTCATATGCCGAAATTGCACCAGGCGGGCGTGTTAGCTCGCGATTTTGGAATCGGGGTCTTGGCGACGATTCCCATGGTCATCGCGATGGTCGGGATCGAATTGCTGCCTTTGCCGGGACTGAAGACGCTGGTCGATGTTACGAAACAGCTCGTTATCCCGATGATGAGAAAGCTAAGCTTGGCGCAGATCGTCGTTGTCGCATTTTCAGCGGGAGTCGGCGAAGAATTGTTGTTCCGTGGTTGGCTTCAAACAAGCTTGGCAGGACCGCCCTCGGCGAGCAGCTTGACGAGCATCACGACCCTTGGCGCTATTTTGGTGGGCGCGATCGCTTTCGGGTTGGCGCACTACATCAGTCCTGCGTACTTCTTTTTTGCAACTTTATTCGGCGTGTACTTGGGAGTGCTCTACTGCTGGAGCGAAAGTCTATGGGTGCCGATCGTTGCGCATGGCTTGTACGACTTGGTCGCAATTCTATGGTTGCTTCATGAAGATAGATCGCAAGAACGCTGAAAGCAACGTTGTGAAAAGCGGAGCGGCAAATAAAAAGACCCCGAGAATTCTCAGGGTCTTTGCAAGGATCAATGGGACTCAACCAGCGATTCAGTTTCGCGAAACAACTATCCACGAAACCAAGTATCCCGATTGGACATGTAAATCCATCGAAAAAGCGGAGGGCACGGGGCTCGAACCCGCAACTGGTTTCCCAGCGCCTGATTTCGAATCAGGTTCCTAACCATTCGGCTACCCTCCAGGTTCTGTCCTGAAAAGAATAGGCTGCACGTTGGAATTTGCCAAAAGACAATTTGCCAGACGACTCCCACCTTTTCAAGTCGCAACAATTCTTATGGTTCAACGGATTAGAAGCAAGGGCACATTGAACTTCATTCGAGTTTTTGAGCTCATAAACGGGTCTGATAAGCATTCAAGTTACGGCAAATCAGGCTTTGTAGAGCAAATTGGCGGACACGACGCTTGGAAGGCGACCGTCCATAGCGATTGCACCTGGACCTTCAGATTTGACACCTTGCGCGTTGTTTCCGATCAGCACGTGTCGGCAAGGTTTAAGCAATTTTCGAACGGTTGATACCGATTTATGAAGGTGCTCTGCGACGGGACAGCGTGCGTATCAGACGTGAGCGCTGTGATTTTGCAACTCAATCATTGCAACCCGATAGGCTACGATTTATTAGTGGCGGTTAGTCAACGACTAATCGCCAAAAGAATGAGTTATGCCGACGCGCAGTAGTAATTTTTCCAGCGCCCTTTGATCAGTAGACGTGGAGCCCGTAACCGTATGGCCAAAAAAGAGATCTTTCGAGTTGTGACACGGGCCAAGGATGGCAGTATTCGTATTACCGATTTCCATTCTCATGAACCGATCCTCGAAAGCCATGCTCAAGTCGGCATTGACGACTGCAGCACGGATTTGGCTTTACGTGGTATGCCCGTCTTTAAAGGTCTCATTGGGCCGATTCCCGAGGGAAAATCGATCGTTCGGTACGAATCGCCCGAAGTATTTGAGACGATGACCAAAGAATGGGTCGCAACAAAAATCAAGCGTCGCCGACGGCGCATGTCGTCCGAGCTTGAAACACCGAACGCTTGATTATCGCCGTTTCCAACTCCTAATAGATTCGGCCCAGCATGCAAAGAACAGTGCCGGGCCGATGTTGGGTTCATTGGAAATCCGCTACAGGCTTGAGCAACCTCTACAGATTGCAATCGCCAGACGAAAAAACACTCTTATGGAGTAGTTGTATGAACCAATTACGCCGACTGGGAGTGGTTGGCCAATGAAGAGGCCAAGAAAAAAACTGCCCGGCTAGGACTCGAACCTAGAATGGAGGAACCAAAATCCCCTGTGTTGCCATTACACCACCAGGCAATGCCACGATTGACGCACAAAGTTTATGCGTCAAAAGCGAACCGAAGTCTAACTTTTCGGTTGTTGGTTGACAACCGCAAAAGCAAGTCTTTGTAGTTCTATTGCCAAGTCCACATTAATTACTGGGATCTTGGTCTTGGTCGACTGAACCGTAGTGGGTGCAAAGTTCAAAATCCCTGTAATTCCGCACTTTGCGAGCCTTTCTGCCACCGAAGCAGCGACTTCGGCAGGCACCGCCAAAATCGCCAATTGAATCGATTGCTTGGCAATAATATTCTCTAAATCGTCCAATGAGTGAATCATGACGCCTGCTACTTTTTTGCCTATCTTGGATGGGTCGGCTTCGAAAGCCGCTACCAAATTGAATCCTTGGGATTCGAATCCACGGTAACCCGCCAGCGCTTGACCGAGATTTCCCATTCCTACCAAAACGACTCCCCACGATCTATCGGTGCCAATCACGGTACGGATGGCTTGGCACAGCGATTCCGTCTGATATCCCACACCGCGTCGCCCCATAGTTCCCAATAAAGCCAAGTCTCGTCTTACTTGAGAGTCGGTAAAGCCCAGAAGTTCGCCCAATTCATAGCTTTTTATGGTCGCAACGCCGCTTCGCAGAAGCTGCTGCAGCTCACGAAGATAGATAGCCATGCGCGAGATGGCGGCCGACGGGATCGCCGTATGTTGAGCATTTATTTTCTGTTTTTCGGTTTTGCGCATGGCCACCCGTTCAGTTTACAAGGCTCGTAGCAATCATTCCAGCCTTAGGAAATAGCGGGCGTCATAAACGTCTCATTCGAACCAATCGCCACAACCATTTTGGATAAACCTATTATTCTCCGCACAAGCTCCAAATTGCACAGAGCTCCCATTTTTCTTATCCCACCATTACAGATTAGCCGATTTATCTGTTGCTCTGGGATAAGTCTACCAACGTGTATCAGGTTTCCAGTTAGTTGCTTTGGTCCCGTCAAGCGCGCTCTCATGAGGAGAGCGAGCACGGGCGGGATCAGCTGAGCAAATTTGTGGTTAACTCGAAATCGTAGTCATGCAACTTGTAGGCGTTCCAGCTTTTTATTGTGGCGAGTTGACCTTCGCCATGCCAGATGCTGCGTCAAGCTAGGGTTTGAAGATTTTCAAGGAGAACGGGAGATGAAAAAGCTGTTGGCTCTGCCGGTGTTAGCGGCGATGCTTTCCGCCACGTCGGCCCAAGTGGCTTTCGCGTCGTATAGCGGTGCGATTAGCTACGAGAATTGCTGTGGAGGCGTCCAAGACCCCAATGGTCCCACGGACGGCACAGTGATGCGAACGGTCCGACGAGTGGTTTACGAACCGGAAACGGTTACAGGAACACGTCGTCAATACCAAACGGTATATGAAGACAAACAAGTTCAGCGTGTTCGGCACGAGCGATCGACCGAATATCGAGAAGTCACCTACACGGTTAACAAGCCTGTGTATGAGACAAAACAAGGGACGCGTACCTATACGGTAAATCGTCCTGTGTACGAAACTCGCACCAAGCAAGTTACGTACAACGTAAGCCGTCCGGTTTACGAAACGCATCAAAAAGTGATCAACTACACCGTTATGAAGCCAGTGTATGAGACCCATGAAAAGGTCATCAACTACACCGTTCGTAAGCCAGTGTGGGAAAATCGCGAAAGAGTAGTCAATTACACGGTCATGAAGCCTGTACAAGAAACCCATCAAAAGGTTGTCAACTACACGGTCATGACCCCAGTTCACGAGACCAAGACTCGCACCATCAACTACACAGTGATGGTTCCTGTTACGGAAACTCGCGAACGAACTGTTTCCTATACTGTCCGAACTCCTGTGAACTATACCAAGACCATCATGGTCAATACGGGTCACTGGGAAACTCGGGCTGAAGAAGTTGCTGGCCGTGTCATTCGCAAAGTTAGCCGCACCCGCGGTAGCTGGCAATGGGATGCATCTTCTTGCCGTTGCGTATGGTGCCCAGGTACTCGTTGCGTAGAATGCGTACAGTGCCCACCTCGCACGATTTGCAAGAAAGTTTGGGTTCCTGGCTGCGAAGAGCGAACCATCAATTGCTGTCGGATCGAATGCAAAGTTTGCACCAAGGTTGTTCCTTACACCTGCTGCAAAATGGTTGCTGAATGCCGAACAAAGGAATGCACATACAATGTTTGCCGAATGGTGCCAGAATGCCGTCAGAAGACAGTATGCTACACCACCTGCAAAATGATTCCTGAATGCCACTCCAAGACCGTATGCTACAAAGTATGCACCATGGTCTGCGAGCCACGCACCAAGACTGTTTGCTGCACAACTTGCAAAATGGTTCCAGAATGCCGTCAAAAGACTGTTTGCTACAAAACCTGCAAAATGGTTTGCGAGCAACACGTAAAAGACGTCTGCTATAAGGTTTGCACGATTGTTCCTGAGTGCAAGACTCAGAACTACTGCTACACCGTATGCAACATGGTTCCAACAACCTGCACCAAGATGGTTCCACACACAGTATGCAAATGCGTTCCTTATACCTGCACGGTTAAGGTTGCTCGTTGCGTCTGCGTCGACGTTCCATACACCTATACCCGATGCGTACCTAAGGTAATTTGCGAAGAAGTTCCAGTGAACGTTTGCTGCCCAGCACCCGGTCACTGTGGAATGCGAAATGGTCTCTTCAATGGAAGAATCCGTTGCCTTCTCCGCAACACCCTCGGTCGCGTTCGAAACGGTCTGCACAATGCTGCAAGCCGATTCGGTGGCTGTGGTAACAGCTGCGGTAACGATTGCGGTTGCGGCTCAAGCTGCGGTTCCGCTGTTGCCGGTGGTTGTGGTTGCTAATTTGATTTGAATGTTGCTTCCGTTCTCGGAACAGCAGTTCTGGTAGTTTGAAAAGGCGGTCGAGTCGCGATTCCCATGCGATTCGACCGCTTTTTTCGTTTATTCTCTCCACGCGTCCATTGCCTTCCAGCTAAAGCTTGCTAATCATTCCTTCATGGCGACAGCGCTTTGGATTTCTTGAGGCACTTTCTCAATATCTTTGGCGGAATTCGCCACAAGCGTCTGATAACAGTGGGGAAGGCAAACTGCCTCACACGATCCGAGTTCGTCTAGCCATTTTCTATGCCTAATCGTTACGTTTCGCTCCAAACGAAATCAACGTAACGAACTGCTCCAACTCAGTCGGCTTCGGCAAAACGCGCTCGATCGGATTTCTTCCCTCAATCCGTGGAGACTCAACCTATGCGCATTGCCCTATTGGCGCTGACCGCCTTGATGGCTTGTCCGGCCTCGCTCGTCGCTGACGACTGGTCGCGAAATCTTTTCCCCGTCGTTACACACGATTTCGGAACGGTTGCCCGCGCGGCCAAAACCGAATTTCGATTCGAATTCGAAAACCGCTCGAACCAAACCATTCACGTTCGAAGTGTACGAGCAAGTTGCGGTTGCACTACGCCGATCGTCGAAACCGAAAGCGTTGCTCCTGGACAACGTGGATCGATCTTGGCAAAGTTCAATACACACACGCACACCGGAAAACGGCAAGCAACGTTGACTGTGTCTTTTGACCAGCCCAATTACACCGAAATACAACTCTTGGTGAAAGGCTACATTCGTAGCGATATTGTTTTTAATCCCGGCGAAATTGTCTTTGGGACGATTCCCAAAGGCGAAGCCAAAGACACCATCGTTGATTTGGATTACGCAGGACGCAGCGATTGGCAAGTCCTCGGAGTTCGAGCAAACGATTCTTTCGTAAACGCAACAGTCAAAGAAATCAGCCGCCAAGGTGGCCGAATCAAGTATCAAGTTGCTGTCAAACTAGCCGAGACAGCACCCGCGGGCGCTCTTCAATCGGAATTGGTGCTCGACACAAACGACCGCAACCTGAAAACGGTCCCCATTCGGCTGACCGCAAACATCGAACCCACAATTGCAGTCAGTCCTCAACTGCTCGCACTTGGGGATTTGAAAACAGGCGAATCGATCAAGCAGATGTTGGTGCTCAAAGGTCGACAACCTTTTAAAGTGACCGATGTAACGTCGGATGCTTTTGACGTGACTTTCGAAGCAAGCGATGAATCCCGACCTTTGCACATGCTCCCGCTGACAATCACTCCACGCGACGGAACAGGTTTGACTCAAGGCAAATTGTTTGTCAAGACAGACCTACCCGGCGAGACCGACGTAAGCATCGAAGTATCATTCAAACTTCCCCAAGGAATACAATCAAACACAGCAGCAACGTCACGGTAGTCACGAGTATCTTACCCGCCAATCGGAATGAACGATGATTCCGAGTTCGCAAAGCAGCGGTGACACTTATCGCTCGTCCAAAATTGCCTTGCTTTCTTGAACCGCATCAAATCCCAAATCCCCGTCCTTGTTTCAAGGACGGGGATTTTTTTGTTTATGAAATTCTTAAACGTCGTGCTTCCAAATCAATTAATTTTTCAAGCAAAGCGTTCTTCACGTCCGGCATTTGGAATTGCACCGACGGATTGCGCGAATAACCTCGCACGAATTCGACGCTTTCCATAACGCGTTTGCCTGCCGGTTGTATTTGTTGGATGCCGTACAAACTGCCGTCACCGCAAACCACAGCCATTGCATAATTCGTTGAAGATGCAATCTTGCTCACTTGTTCTTTCCACAAAACCGTGCCTTGCCTCATTTCTCTCACCTGAAGCATTCGATCGTCAGGCACGGGTATCTCTTCCCCTGCGATGACAGCAACGCGAAGGGTCTTGTTGTCGCCCAAGTCCAATTGACCATAAGCACCCGGCCATGGCTGTAGTCCGCGCACTTGGCGATCAATGATCTTTGCGGGAAATAGAAAATCTAGCTGGCCATCCTGCTTTGACAAACGCGGTGCTCGCGTCGCGGCCACTTGCTCTTGAATAACGCCGAGCGGAACGGCTTCATCAAGCGACTTGCATCTCTCCAGTTTTTGGATCGCTTCTGTTGTCGCATCCACTCCAATCAAGCTTAGCCGATGCTCCAGCTCGCCTGCATTCTCATGAGGCCCGATTACCAAACTGCGTGTTACGATAATTGGTCCTGCGTCAAGTCGGGGTGTCATGTGGATTACCGAAACGCCCGTTCGCTCATCGCCACACAAGACGGCCCATTGAACGGGTGCCGCACCACGATGACGGGGTAGCAACGAACCATGAAGATTGATCCCACCTAAACGCGTGCAACTCAACGCATCGGCCGACAATATTTGGCCGTAATCGCATACGACGGCCAAATCGGCTTGCTCCTCTGCGATCCTCGCGAGTGCATCCGCTGAATTTACGGACGCAGGCATGTAAACCGACAATGAATGATTCTCCGCCCAAGAGTGAACTGGACTCAAGGGTTGCTTTGCGGCATTCCCCGCTGGTGGTCGTGTGAGTACCAAAGCAATTTCGTGGTTACCAGACAAAAGGAGCTTGTCAAACGAAGGTACTGCAAAAGGGCCGGTTCCCATCAAAATCAATTTCATTTTGATCCTAATTCATCATTCGCAAACAAAATAATCGAGAAGAAAAAATCTACGACGCCGAAACCATCAGGAAATGGCAGGGTTCATTACTCCGGACTGCGCGAGCACGCTGACTTCGTTGCACAGATTTGGTGTAACGACAGATTGCACCGCTCTATTCGAATCGTTCAACAATACTCAAAACCAGTGGAACTTTATTTGACATAAATCATAGCGTTAAAAAGCGAACCGCCCGGTAGTTCGTGGCTCCCGAGCGGTTCTGACCACACCCCCGATGACCCGGGTTGAGTGGGTACTGTATGGTATCTGCCCGCGCCCGCCAATTGCAACAGTAGTCGCATCATGTTTTTACAAAATGCGACTTTCTAGGTCGTCGTGCCACAACTTTTCCTAGTGCATGACGATGAACCAGCGATATCAATTAGGGCTTTCTGCCTCGCGTCCATTGCAATCTTTACAGCTCAATTTTCCGCAAAACAACTCTCAGCCCACCATGGGCTCGCATGTTTTACTGACCATCGCTTTATTGATTGTTTCTAATTTTATTTGCCAATCGGGCATCATGATAGGGAACAAAATTCACAAAGGCCGCGGTTCGATCGCGGACACTGCAGCGCAAATCGCAAGTGAAAACCTCGAATCCTATTGGCGAGAAATTCGATCGGGTGCTGACTTTAACTTGCGCGCAGCAACACATCTCGTTTACACAAATACGATCCACGACGATAACCGGCGTATCACGATCCATGAAAACTGGATTCAATGGAGTCTCGGTCAGTTCTACGAACCGTTGCTTCAAACACAGGATACGGCACGTATCATTCGCGGTCATCGTGCCAACTGTTCGGGGCGTTGTCAGATCCTGAAAGCGATTGCGGAAGCCGCCGGTCGCGAGTGTCGCTTCGTTGGACTCAACGGTCACGTCGTTCTCGAAGTACTAGAAGGAACAAATTGGCGTGTTGCTGATCCGGATTACAACGTTGTTTACAGCCAAAGCCTCGTGGAACTTCAGAATCCGACTTCGCAAAATCTCATCCGGCGCGCTTTGCGAGGTCGCTATAGCCGTCAAGCGATTAATACATACGTCGCGATCTTCCAGACGGCGGACGATAATGTCTGCCTGCCGATCGGCCAAGCACATAGCCCACGCCTCAACTTGGCCGAACAAGCTTGCAAATGGATGATTTGGCTGACACCGCTTCCGCTCCTGCTGTGCGGTCAATTGCTATTGCCAAAATAGCTGCAACTGCATACAGGACGACCATTTGTCGTCTTTTAGGAGAAGCTTTCTTTTACAAGCCAATTCGTGCGATCGTCATCGCAAATTCTGCGAGACACGCAAACGCTTCAATTGCAGACAGTTATTTGAAAGATGCCGGAACTGATTTAGTGTCAATGATTTCTGGCACGGGAAACGGTAAACTGTCAAAGTCACCTTCTCCAGGGCGACTCGCCGTTCCATTTCGTTCTCGATCTTCCATTCACACTGTAGCGACAATGAAGATACAAAATCGCAATCATAAAAAAGAGCTTGAACGCATGATTCAAGATCAAGTCTGTGCGCGAGGAATTACCGATCAGCGAGTATTGGATGCTTTGTCGAGTGTTCCTCGAGAGTTTTTTGTCCCGGAGGCACTTCAATCCGAAGCTTACGATGATGGAGCACTTCCGATCGGGTACGAGCAAACCATTTCGCAACCGTTCACGGTCGCTTTCATGTTGCAAGCACTTGAGCTCGAAGGCAACGAGCGGGTTCTCGAAATTGGGACAGGATCAGGTTACGCCGCAGCGCTCTTGTCAGGCTTGGCAAAAGAAGTCCACTCAGTCGAGCGCATACCAGAACTTGCCGCCCAAGCTCAACAAAAACTTATGTCGTTAGGATACGACAATGTCCAAGTTCATATTGGCGATGGGACGCTTGGCTTACCCAAGTTTGCACCCTATGACGCCATCATCGTTGCAGCAGGTGCAACCAGTCTTCCCGATTGCTACGCCGATCAATTGAAGGACAATGGGATCATCGTGATTCCGATTGGGACAAGCCATCGCCAATCAATGATGAAATACTCCAAACGCGACGGCAAAATAACGAGCAAAGATCTTGGCGGATTCACCTTTGTCCCATTAGTTGGCGATCATGGCTGGGATCGCCACAAATAGACTAATTGACTTCACTTTTCACCAGTATTTTCCTTAACGAAAGTTGACTGCTAATCGAGTTTGCATGTTGATGCCTGTAAGAGTGTGGATTCACACGCAATTCGCTGTGCCGCTATAATGCCCCGGGCTTTTCGTGCAGAATAAAATAGATCAATTTCCGACAGTCAAAACTTCACGTCCGTTTGAAATGTCGTTAACTTCGAGCGTTATCTCACTGGAATCGAAAATGACGCGTAAACGAATAACTCGGATTGCAAAGTATTGTGAAGCAACAGTAGCAATTCGCTCGTACATCTCTTGTCTTGCCTTGTTACTTTCATTGTCAGCTACCGCACTAGCAGAAAACCCCGTCAAGGAATCAAGCGGCCGAATCCCTTGGACAACGTCGCGTGTGACAGGTTCCCCCGACCTACCGCTTCCCTACGTTACCGAAGTCGCGTTTCCGTCGCTCCGATTCAATCAGTGCCTCGATATGACCTACATGCCTGGTAGCGATAGGCTGTTCGTGGTCGAGCAATCGGGCAAGATTTTTTCGTTTCCGAATCGCGAAGATGTTGCCCAAGCTGACTTGGCAATAGACTTTGCCAGGGCCATCCCGGGCGTTGAACAAGTTTATGCGATTGCCTTCCATCCTCAGTTCGAGCAAAATCGGTTTTGCTACATCTGCTATATCAAGAAGCCGGAACAGCCTGAAGGAACACATGTCGCACGATTTCGCGTGACCGAAGACTCCCCCCCTCGTATCGATGTTAGCTCCGAACAAACTATTGTCACGTGGTTGTCCGGTGGCCATAACGGCTGCAGTTTGAAATTTGGTCCCGACGGTTACTTGTACATTTCGACTGGCGACGGATCAGGCCCCAATCCTCCCGATTTACTGCGAGCTGGCCAAGACATCAGTAATTTGTTATCGGCGATCTTGCGTGTTGACGTCGACAAGCCTTCACAAGGCAACAACTATAGCATTCCGCCCGACAACCCCTTTGTCGATCAGAAAAATGCACGAGGCGAAATTTGGGCCTATGGGCTTCGCAATCCGTGGCGCATGAGTTTCGATCGGAAGACGGGTGATCTTTGGGTTGGCGATGTCGGTTGGGAATTGTGGGAGATGATTCATCTCATTGAACGGGGCGGGAATTATGGCTGGTCGGTGATGGAAGGCCGACAACCGACTAACCCCGATTGGCCAAAAGGCCCCACGCCGATCATCCCACCCCTCATCGAACACCCGCACACCGAATCTTCGTCCATAACCGACGGACTCACATACTACGGCAATCGCATTCCTGCGCTGTACGGTTGGCATATCTACGGCGACTACGATACGGGCAAAATCTGGGGATTCCGATTCGAAAATGGCGTGATTTCCCAGCAACGAGAATTGGCCGACACTACGTTGCGCATCGTAAGCTTTGGCGAAGCGGCTGATGGCGAATTTTACTTGCTGGATCACAGTGCAGGCACCTTAAACCGATTGGTTCCAAATCCAAAAATCGGCCAAGTCGCGGACTTCCCACGCCGATTGAGCGAGACAGGAATTTTTCAGTCCATCGCGAGCTTGACTCCTTCGCCGGGCGTTGTTCCCTATTCCATAAACGCCGCAGTGTGGAATGATCATTCAACATCCGAAAAGCTCGTTGCCGTGCCCGGTGCTAATTCCATTCATGTCAAGGATGGCCTTTGGGAGTTTCCAAAGGATTCTGTTTTAGTCAACACGCTCTCGCTCGAAATGGAGTCGGACAAGCAGACTTCACAACGACGGATCGAAACGCAGTTGCTTCACTTTGACGGGGCTGAATGGCAACCCTACACCTATCGATGGAATGAAGATCAAACGGACGCGTTTTTGGTGGACGCATTGGGTACCGAAGAAGTTTTTCAGATCATTGATCCCCGAGAGCCCGACGGCATTCGCAAACAGAATTGGCGATTTGCAGGGCGAGCCGAGTGCCAACGTTGCCATAACAAATGGGCCGGTCCCCCGCTTGCGTTCAATCAGCTTCAGTTGGACCGCTTGCAGTCTTATTCCGAGGGTCCAGAACCTCAGTTAGCCAAGCTAGCTGCTATTAAGATTCTCGATACACACAAATTCAATCCGACCAAACGACGGCTGTGCGATCCCGCTGACGCAGATAATGAACTTGACGATCGCGCACGATCTTACTTGCACGTCAATTGTGCCCATTGCCACCAGCAACACGCGGGTAGCGGTGCATTGGCTCAGATGCTTCTGGATCTGCCGCTCGACATGACGATGATGCTTGACGTTCCACCAACACTTGGAAGGTTTGGAATTGAAAATGCACAGATCATCCGTTCCAAAGACGCATACTCATCGGTTTTGTTCTATCGAATGAGCAAAACTGGCAATGGCCACATGCCCATCATCGGTCCAACCGAAGTTGATTGTAGGGGGCTCGCGTTGATCGAGGAGTGGATTAACGGGTTCGCTTCCGAAAGTATTTCGCATAATGTCGCTGAAGCAACGGCGGGAATGAATCGCGTTAGGGCCGAGATGGTGGTATTACTTGAAAGAATTTACAAGTTATCACCAAACAACCCCAGTACACTGTCACTGGAACCGACCGATTATGCTTTGTATTTGATGCGAGCCATTGATCGAGGAGCGTTTTCTGAACAGGCAAAGGCAGCGATTATTCAAGCCGCTTCACAGCATCCGGATCCCGTGATTCGAGAATTGTTCGAGCGATTTCTGCCCTCTTCCAGAAGAACGAAACGCGCTGGCACCTCCATCGCCGAAGATCAAATTCTCGCAATACCCGGTAATGCGGAACGTGGTAAAGATGTGTTTTTCAATACCGCCGGAGTCCAATGCAAGAATTGTCATAAGATCGACGGCCAAGGTATCGAGGTCGGAGCGGACTTGTCCAAAATCGGCGAAAAGTACAGCCGCCGACAAATTCTCGAAAGCATCTTGGCCCCATCCAAGTCCATCGATCCCAAGTACGTTTCGTATGTGGTGGAAACAAAAGAAGGACGCGTCATTGCGGGGTTACTTGTCAAGAAAGACGAGTTCGGCGTAACGATCAAGGACGCAATGAATAACGTCTACGAGATTGCCAAGGACGAAATCGAACAAATCGCCACCCGTTCGCAATCCATCATGCCCGAACAATTATTGCGAGACTTGACCGCAGAGCAGATCGCAGACCTAATCGAGTACTTAAGCCACCTAAAGTAATCCCACCCTACAACGTTTAGCCGCCGCCAGGCGCGCGCAATGCGTTAACATAAGCACCCCATTAAAAGTTATTTAGCGTTATCAGCCGTTTTGGCGTTAGCCACGGTTACTTCAAATGACTAGTAACTTATGCATGGGTGCTTAAACACGGAGTGGTAATGAACACGAAGCCTACGATTGACGATGGCCCGCTGATAGCTCACTCCCTTCTCCACCATCTTCGGGGGAGAAGGGTCGGGGATGAGGGGGCAGAGAGTTTCGAGCGAGTCGGGGGTTCGCTTGTGTTCAAGAGCGGTTCAGGAATTTTTGACTTCGCGGGAGTTTTCGAAGTGCCTTGCTCCTCATCCCCCGACCCCTGCTCCTCGGAGTACCGAGGAGAAGGGGAGATAGAATGTAACCAACTTCATCGAAGCATCGAGCGACAAATCAGTGTCGCTTTTCGATCCGAAAAACATGCGGCATTTGGTTCTTTCGCGGAGCGAAAGAAGACATTAAAAAACCGCACGATGCTCAAGGCTTGATCAGCCTCAGCAGTTCTTCCGTTGAAAGCTTGCCGCTGCGGTCTGTTCCTTCGAGCAAACTTTCGGCGAGATCGCGTTTGGTTGCGTGCAATTCCAAAATCTTTTCTTCAATCGTACCGGCAAGGACCATGCGATAGATCGTGACAGGACGTTGCTGGCCGATGCGGTGCGCGCGGTCAGAAGCTTGATCTTCTACAGCCGGGTTCCACCACGGGTCTAGATGGATCACGTAGTCCGCCGCAGTTAGATTCAATCCCGTTCCACCAGCTTTCAAGCTGATCAAGAAGACGTCGCCTTTTCCGGCTTGGAAATCGTCGACGCGATCTTTGCGAGTCCGTGCTGGCGTGCTGCCGTCAAGGTATTGATATGCGATGTCGCGTTTATCGAGTTGCTCGCGAAGCAATTGCAAATGGTCGACGAATTGGCTGAAGATTAATGCGCGGTGATTGCCGCCGCGAAGCTCGTCGATCGTTTCCAGTACTTGCGCCAATTTTGATCCTTCGATGGTCGAGTCGGGCATAACCAACTTGGGATGGCAACACGCCCGTCGAAGGCGCATGATTTCGCCCAAGATTTGCAAAGTCTTCGGTTTGCCATCCGACGCTTGAGCCGCTTCTGCCAATTGTTCGACTGCACGCAGCCGAACGGCTTCGTAAAACGCTGCCTCTTCGTCGCTCGGTTCGATCCTCAATATCGTTTCGGTTCGCGGGGGCAATTCGGTCAGAACTTGAGCCTTGGTACGACGGAGGATGAACGGCGCAACCAGTCGCTTGAGTCCTTGACGAGCGGCGCGGTCTCCATCCCGTTCGATCGGGACAGCAAACCGAGCTTGAAAACTCTCGGCAGTTCCCAGCAGCCCTGGATTTATAAAGTCCATCAGATTCCATAGTTCGCCAAGATGATTTTCCATCGGGGTGCCCGTCAGCAGGAATCGGCAATCGGAAGACAATCGTTTGGCAGCTTTGGAGCGTTGGGTCGAGGCGTTCTTGATCGCTTGGGCCTCGTCGAGGAGCAGCGTGTTGAACCTAAACTTTTCGAGCTTCTGGATTTCATTCTGCATCAAGCCATACGAACATAGTAGCACGTCGCTGGCGGAGAGCGAATCAAGCAGCTCATCGCGCGGCGACTCAGCCAATATTCGCGGACGCAGAGTTGGCGCGAATCGCGTGATTTCGTCGTGCCAGTTATGAATCACGGACGTCGGCGCGACGACGATCGCTGGTCCGTCGGCGGCACGCTGAAGTAAAATCGCGATCGCTTGGATCGTTTTGCCCAGTCCCATGTCATCGGCCAAGCAACCGCCGACACCCCAAGCGGCCAATCGCTGCATCCAGAGGATGCCTTCTTGCTGGTATGGTCGCAATTCCGCTTGAAGCGTCTCGGGAACCTGGAAACTGATTTCGGTTGCCTCACGCATTTGCTTAAGGCATTTCTTCCAGTGGGCATCACTAGTGACCTTGATCTCGCCCAGGTCTTCCAGCAAGCAGGCGTGAACGGCTCCGAACCGCAAATTGCCTTTTGCTGATCGTCCGTCGCTGAATAGCCGTAGGTCGTCGATTCGTTGTTGAAGGGCTTTTGTCAGGGCCAAGAACTCGCCATCTCCGAGCTTGACGAATCGACTCGGAGATGCCGACACTAACTCAAGCAACTGCATCAGGTCGATGGAACGTTCGCGATCGATTTGGAGCTCCCCCGAAGCGGCAAACCAATTGTGATCGCGACGAATTCGAACTCGCATCATCGATTCTCCGGCAACACCGGCCAATCGCAGAGAGCGACCTTTGGGCCAATGGACGATAACGCTTTCACTTTGAGCCAGAGGTTCCAAATCTGCAAGCAGTTCGAGGGCCTCGATGGGCGAGAGAAACGTAGCCGTCCAGGGCTGGGACATGTGACTGGACATTGAAACGCATTGATCGATGAACGATTGTGCGTTTTGCGTTTCGAGAGAAAAATCGCGGTTGGCCGAAATGGGTTCACCGTCAATCGTTGCAAACAAAGTGGTTCCGCCTTCGCCCGGGCGACACATGGGGCCAGCGGAGCCGAACGGTCGGACATAAACATCGGCTCGTAGCCCTTCGCCGCTGGGCAACAAATGAAGATGCGGTCGTGGGTCGCCAGCGATCTTTTTTGCCGGAGTGATCGTTGATTCGATACCAGTGGCTGTAGCGTCGCCACGTTGTACTCCCTTGCCGCGATCCAGGTCTCCAATCTCGGAATGGATCGTCACCACGGAAGCCAGTTGCGTGATTGTTTCGAGCACCTTGGCGGAAGCTAATGCAGGCACTCGCAGACTCTTGCCCAACATTGCTTGCAACGCTTGGTGCGAGGTTTCAAAGAATGTGATCGCGATCTGTTGGGGGCCGGTTTTTTCGAATTGCACATTTGATGAACCGTCCGGTTTCGGTTCGAGGAACATTTCAATCTGAGAATCTTCGACTTGGCGAACAACCAACGAAATCGGTTTCTCGATGATCTCCAACGGTTGTTCGCGCTCATTGAATCGAAATATCCGTGGGTGACCGATCATCGCACGGGCACCGGAACGCGTTTCAAACTCGGTGTGCTCTTCGGGATAGCCGTACGACCCACGTTCCGTCCAGTGCCGTAGGGTTTGACAGAGGGCTTTGTCTTCCGGAGTCAGGAACGCGAACTCTGGTTCAGTATGGTTTTGAAACAATCGCGACAAAGCGACTTTGCGTCCCTTGGACCATTCCGAACCTTTTCTCAGTTGGTGATAAACCTCCAACTGAAAATCATGCGGGTGATGAATGATTTCAAAAATCAGTCGTTCCGTGGGTTCCGTACGACTGTCAATGGTCGTCGTGGCTTTGTTTTGATTACCTAGCAATGCAATCGCTTTTAGCGTGCGCGACCAAACGGGTTCAGGTTGAACGCAATCGATCAAACTGGACGTGCCGCATTCGAGATGTATTCGTTCGGCAAGTTCTTTCTGCTCGTCGGCTGTCTCTAAGCTTGATCGACCAGCAGCCGCGTAACTCTCGGCGGCTAACCATGAACATCCACTGACCTTGAACAACTTGGCTGCATCCGTCAGTCCATCAATTTGTGATTGCGTATCCGCGTCGGAAGCTAGCCAAGTTTGCAAGTAACCGGCGGTCCATTTGGCAATCGGCGTATTGGCCTCCTTATTCACATTTAGAATTAGCTGAGCGGCACTGCCCGGCGATTTCATAAACGTTAATCCAAGCTGAGCAATCGCAAACGCTTTGACATAAGGTGTCGCATCGGGTTTTACCGCAGTAGTCGTCGCCTTGAAGGCTTGCTCGGCGCTCATATTTGCGTCGCCAGCAATCACACTGAGAATTGCGATCACCGAAGGAAGGCCGCCAAGTTTAGTTAGAGTTCGCGCACTGGCTCGGTTGGACAGCGTCTCCGAAAGCAAAGTAAAGGCTTTGCCAAAGTCGCCGCTCAGCAATCGCAAACAGCCCTCAACGTCTCGCATTTTGCCACCGGTTTGCAAACGGATTCGTTCCAGCAGTGCCCGGTCTCCCGATGCCAACGCCCACTCAAGCAGTCTCGGAAGCAAATCGTCGGAATAGGGCGACACATCGTCGAGCAGTTGTCGCAAAACTCGGAGTGCATCTGGATGGGATTGTCCCTCTGCAATCCAAGATGGAATCACAAACGAGAAAAATCCAGACTGCATCTCGGGTGGTAGCCGCTCGAAGGTTTTCTGGCAAAACGGAGACAACAAAGGCAAAGATCCATCGGGGATTTGACGCCGGAGGGCTTTCCAAGCGTTGGCGTCTTGTTCGTAAAAAGCGATATAGAAATCCAGTACGGTATCGCGGCGTCGCCAGGGGTCGATAGTTTTTGCGAGCGACAACAACTGATGCGAGTCGTTGTCAGAGATTCCTTCGCGAATTAATGAATCCATCAGGTCTAACGCGACTTTTCCGGACGACTGAGAAAGCAAGCCACTATTGGTCCAATTCTTTATCGACTCTCTCACGAAAGATTGGGTCAACGCTCGGCCATTGTTTTGCCGGAGACCGAACGACTCAGCTTGACGAGCGAGATTGTCGTAAAACACACTGCTATGCTGAAAAGCACACACTTGCAGTAATTTCTTGTTGACATCATCCAAACGGCTGTATTTTTTTTGTAGTTCATTCATTACCGTATTTTGCCCTTGAACAGCCTTGCTGAAAATCGCACTATCTTGTTTGTTGGAAAAATTTATTGTTATACTGTGGCTTCTTGATACTGTGCTGACTAGTTGTTCAGTTTCTCGCCACTCAAACACGGAGGATTCATCAATGGCGGCTAAAAGTGGAAAAAACAAAGCCAAACTTCAGCGACGCAGACCCGTCGGAACTCGGGCGCCCCTCATTAACACGCGTCGGACGTTTGATCGCGCCTATCGAGCATTTCACGAAGACGACGATCCGGATCAAACCCTGACGCTGCTTCAACAAATCGAAGCGCAGGGGTACATGTCGATGGAGACCATGAGACTCTATTTGGATGTGCTGCATGAACTTCGAGATTTTGACCAGTATGCACGCGTCGCGACGGTATTGGCTGAGGCAAATCCCTCGGATCCCGATGCAAACTTAATGGCTGCGTCTGGGGCTTTCGCAACCGCACAATTGGTCTCCGCCCTGGTCTACTTTGAGCGAGTGATCAAACTCGCTCCCCAGCATCCTGAGGCTGCGACTGCGACGGAGCAGATTGCCAAGCTTCGACGCCATTTGCCGGAGATTCTGGATTCATTCATTGACGATTTGCCCAAAGATCTGCCGCGGGTCGCTTCGACTGAGAAGATTTTGCATGTTTTCAAGCTGGGACGTTTTGATGACGTTATCAAGCGAGCTGACGAGCATCTAAAAACTTACCCGGCTGATCTGCGAATACGCAACAACCTCGCAGAAGTGTTGGCGTTGAAAGGTGATGTGAAGAAGGCCCTGAAGATCGTTCATGAGACGCTCAACGTCGCACCGGACAATTTTTTCGCACGTGCTGTCCGCTGTCGCTTGGAATACTTCCAAGGCAACTCGGAAGTAGCTAGATCGGACGCCCAAAAACTGGTGAGTCTGCAGCCAAGACAAATCAGCGATTTGACCAAGGCCGCTCAGTCGTTCGCCTATGTCGGTGACGATGATGGAATTCGCTGGGCTTATCAAGAAGCCGAAAAGCGAAAGTGGTTGAGCGATCCGTCGACCGACGTTGCACTGCTGTCGAACTATTATGCAACCAGCTTGGCGCGGGCTGGAAATACGGCAGTTGCTCAGAAGTATTGGAAGCATGCTGTCAAGCTGGCTGGAGATTCAACGACGGCCCAAGACAACTTAGACGATTTGCGGCAACCGCCTGGAAAGCAATGGGGACCGTCGTACTTTGATCTTCGAGATTGGTTTTCGCAAACCCAATTAAACGAAATCCGAGAAATCGCTGCGCGCGCCAAGACCGTCGACGACATAGAAAGTGGCGCCCAATCGCTCCGTCACTTGGAACAACGCTTTCTTGCGAAATATCCCGAATTCGAGCGCTCGATCCCCGCTATGCTGGATCGTGGCAACGAAGAAAGCCAAAGATTCGCCATGCTGCTGGCGCCGCAAAGTCGGCTTCCGGCTTTGAAAGAAGTTTTGCGAGAATATGCATGCGGGCCACGCGGAAACGACGAGATTCGCTTTCAGGTACTCGCGCGACTAAAAGAACAGGGGTATCCTTTCGCATCTCCGTTGTCGATGTACGCGAAGGGAACTGTGCAGCAGATCGAATTGATCAATTTCGAGATTACTGACGAGCCCTCCGTTCCCGAAGGACGAACCGATGAAACCTGTGAGATGATCGACGACGCCATCACTGCTTTGCATGAAGGCGATGGAGAGATAGCCGAGAGGATTTTGCGACAGGTCAGGCAATACGAATCCGAACAACCCGATGTACTCAACAATCTCGCAATGGCATTGCAGTTGCAAAACCGTATGGACGAAGCAGACGTACTCATCGATGAATTAATCGAAAAGTATCCCGACTACTTTTTTGGCAAGATCAATAAAGCGAATCGATACATTCGTCTCAAGAAATACGATGAGGCCCTTGATATCCTCGTCGAGTTACAGCGCAATAAGCGTTTTCACCGCACTGAATTCAGTGCTTTGGCAAAGACACTGATTCTAGTTTATGTCGAGAAACAAGATCTTGCGAGCGCCAATCGTTGGCTTGATGTGTTGAGACAGTACGAACCGGATGACCCAAACCTTGAATCCCTGGAGCAAGATGTCTCAAGACAGAAAAACACGCGTCCTTTCTGGAAGAAAATATTCGCGCGATGAGCCTTTCATGATTTCTAATCAAACCAAATGCCTCGGTTTGCTTACGCTTTTGCTTTCCTTAGTTACTTGCTCGGCCTTTGCAGATCATCCTACGCCAACGAATTCAGCGTTCTCTGTTTCTGCCGAGCCAACCGGGCTGATGGGCCAACGGTTCCTTACGCTCAATACCGTCGTGAGGGTGCGACAGATCGAGGTCACACGCGACACCGCACACGGGCCGGATGAATCCAGCGTTCACACACCCGCCGAAGCTCGTGCCTTTCGCGAGACGATCGACAAGGCTTGGCCCGGCGGTCGCATCACTTGGGCATTTAGTTGGCTAGCGCTCCATGACACACGCGAAAGCTATCGCGAATTACGCGAACTCGTCGTGAGTTATCATTTTAAATTCGGCGATGAGATCACTTTCATACCCGGTGCCTACTTCGCCAACATGTACAACAGCCGCGAGCAAGTGAACCGTGATCTCCATGACGGACTGCAACGCGTTTCTGAAATTGTCGGGGGCGGATATCGACCGAAAAGCGTGGTCGCCGGGTTTCTCTCTGCCGAAAACCAACGTTACCTTGCAGAACAAGAAGGGATTCACGTTTGCCAAGGAAACATCTGGAGCCAATACGCCGTCGATAACGGCGATGGTGAAGGCTCAATCTGCTATCCGTACTATCCGTCTCGTGAACACTTTTGCAAACCGTCCAGGGACGCAACGGACTTTATCGATATTGTGAACCTCGACGGTTGGACCGTCGATTTCCTAGCCGCTCGCATTCCGGGTTCCAGGATGGTTGATGGCAAACGCTGGCGCAGCCGACAAGGAGTTGGGCCGATCGAAACCGTACTTGATATGGGAACTGAGCGTGGGCTGAAGTCAATGCTTGCCACGACGGCAACCCATTTCGACGACGGCTACCAGCGCAATGGCTTTGCATGGGTGACCTGCGGCTGGGAGATGTGCTTGGTCGAGGGCCGCAAGATCTATGGTTACGGCGGTCGCAACGGCATGGAGGGCCTGCACCTTTGGCTGACCGAAATCCGTAACCGCTGGCCCGACGCAATACTCGTCACGCAAGGCGAGTTCGGCGAACTGTGGCGTGAACACTATAAGAACAATGAAAAGCTCGATTATCAATTTGTCCATCGTGGATCGGGCATCCGCGCTTCGCAAGAGGATCTCGAAATTCGCTGGTTCATGAACCAGGATTTCCGACTTGCACTGCTCCAAAACTGGAAAGTCAACGATACGCCGATGGTGATCGATTTTACTCGTTACGACCTCCCGGCCAAGGAACCAGCCGACCCTGATCCAGACAATCCATCGCGCAATTGGAGTCTGATAAACCGGATAAATCAAAAGGGAACGCGCCCGCAAGACCAGCCAATCCCGCTCAAAGAATTGAACGCCGAAGAGCAATCGCTCATCCGTCGACACTACCCCGATCTGTTTTCTTTGCATTCAAAAAACTGAGTAGGATTGGCAACGAGCTTCTCTAAAACCCATTAACGATGCCGCAAGGGCAAGCATCGCTTTGAGTAAACAAGGCCCGTTTGCGAGTGACCTCACAATCAAATGAGCATTACTTGATCGGCACAATTTCGAACGTATTCGGTTTCATGACGAGGGCTTTTGCAACTTCGGCATCCATCGGCGCTAGTTTTGCCAATCGCTCTTGAATCACCGCTTGCTTCTTGGTTTCCAATTCGGCGGCGGGGATGATACTCGTTATCCATTCGGGGACGCCCGACAAAACGATTCCGCGGAAGATCATATCGTGATGATATCGATTCTTGTTTTCGACAGCTTCGCGAACGGATTTGACCTGATCGGCAATTGGGCCTTCCTTAAGCACATCTGCGGCCAAGTTCATTCCTGCTGCAAACTGCGCGGCGGTCACTTCGGCAACACGCTTGCCTCCAACACGCACTTCGTATTTACCATCCGCGAGCCCTGTGACCTTAAGATTGTAGTCATTCAACTCGTCAAGGATCGGAGCATGCGGCAAGATGCTGACTGCGTCCATTGGAAAGAATGGCAAAGCGCTATCAAGCCGAGAAAAGCTGATGCCGCCGTCTTTTTTGGTTACACTATCGACCTTGCAATTTGATGCCGTGACGACTTTGCTATTGCTCGCATCCAACACGACCGATGAGACCAGCGACGGAAAATGGAGACCTTTGAGAATGGACGCCGCCATGAGAGCTTGGCCCGGTGGTCCGGGATGCACGGCATCGCCGCCGGTAATTCGTTCGTATTTCGGTCCCTTGACGCGAGCACCGTCGAGTGCGGCGAGATAGGGATGAAATTGGTCAACGAACACACCACCATTTTTTTCCGCGATGACTTTTACACCTTCCGAAAACTTTTCCAGAGTTTGGTTGTATCCCGTCAAGGCCGTGGGGCCTTGCTCGTCGGTATCAAGCGGTTGGGGAGTTGCCCATGCCACTCGAATTTTCGCCGCCTTGGCCTGGTCCGCCATTCCGTGAAGGCCGTCCATATACGGCTTAAACGTACCTTCTTCAAATGCCCGATAACTGCCGTCGTTCATTCCGAAATCTACGGTCATCGCAGTCGGTTTGTGAATCAAGACGTCGCGCGCAAACCGACTGTTGCCACCCACCGATCGATCGCCGCCGATGCCGACATTGCGAAACGTCAAATGCCAACTTGGAAATCGCGTGACTGTCCACATTTCAACGTAGTTTGAGTACAGATGTTGCTCGGTAATGCTGTCGCCAATCATCACCACGACATCGCCGTCCTTAAAGAAAAAGTCTTCGGCATGAATCGAAACAGCAGAGCACACCACCACAAGCACAAAGCACAATCGTTTAAATAACAACATGAAAGGTTTCCTTTTGAAAGTTAGCATTGGGTGTGAATCGAGATTTGGGATCAAATAAACACAGTAGGTAGGATTCAATCGGTAGGGTAAAGGCTGAGGCGTCACAAGCGGATCAAATGACAGTTCCATCATGATACATCAAAACTCGAAACTCCGTAGGCAACTAAGATCGAAGTGAGCGTTTGCATTGTTAAAACGATAGCTCAAGATACGCATTCAGCGTTCAAACTAAATTTTGTGGTTCGCCAACGATTGTCGAACGATTGTCTCAATCGTTACCCAGCAACAACGAGTGTCGAACGATTGTCTCAATCGTTTTCCCAGGAAGTACGAGTGTCGAGCGATTGTCTCAATCGTTTTCCAAGCAAGTGAAGACAATTTCTCCATTTCCGAAGCCACAGTTTTAGCCAACACGACTCACCAATTACAGTATGGCTCGCGCACGAATGCTAATTATCCAAGACGCCTAAAGACGCGGGCTGTCCGGTTAAGCCACGCATATTCAATAACTTTTCAACGCAGGATTATTTAATACTTAGAGACTTAGCTCTTGGCAAAGAAATCGTTCGCGTCGAAATAGCGAACGCCCATGCTTGTCGCAAACGCTTCGTCGCTATCCATGTCGCCGACCATAACCAAATGCTCATGCGAAAGCTGATACTTTCGCATCAAGTATGCAGCCTGCCCGGGCATCGGTTTGCGGCAGAAGCAGCCAACGGGAAAAGCTGGGTGCGGACAAAAACAAACTTCTGCGACCGGTAGATCGAGTAACTCGACGGTTCGATCAAAACATGCTTTGACGGCCGCTTGATCAAGCTTTCCGCTCGCCACTCCGCTTTGGTTGGACACAAAGAAAAGCAAATAGCCATCGTCGATCCAACGCGAAAGAACTTCACGACGATTTGGGAGCAACTCGATATCATCCGGCGTTCGTGGGTAGATTTCACCACTGACAGTTTTCCGCAAAGTACCGTCAACGTCTAGCAAGAGTCCTTTGTTTTTCCAGCTTGAATCGCGGCGTCGTGCAAATGGAATTTCATCGATTGCAGAAAAGCCCTCGTCCAACTCCGGCTTTTCAAAACTATCGACCCACCGCTGGAGAGCTACAGGCGGCGGCAGATTTGGATCGGATTTGGACAGTGTCTTAATATCGTCTGGACCAAGCAAACGATCGTAGCGGTCGAGCATTCGCATCGCGACGTTCATTCGCGCTTCGTGAATCGGCGTTGCGACATGCCGACATCGCACCGGCAAAACGAATTTGTGCGCCGCAGTGATGATCGGTGCCCGAGAAACCCGAGTTGGGTAAGTATTGTCAAGCACGATGCGTCGATGCCCTTGGCTGAGAAGCTGCGTTAACGCGGGTACCAAGTCATCTAATTTCCCGCCTAACGTATCACGATTCAGTCGAGCGTACCCGTGTGCCACATACGATTCGACTAAAGCGGATTTCCCGGCACCTTGGATTCCCATTAACAACACGACCTCACTCGCGTCGCTTGGTCCGAGATTTGGCTCAAGGTGAGGTAAGTCAGGAGGCAGAACACGCGGCGCGATCGCTTCGATGGCTTCGGGGGAAGCAGCAAAGCTGTACTTGGCAGCCAGCACCGATCGATCCTCGTCCGTGAACGACAGTTTGAGCGTTTGTATCGATGACCGAATACTCTCAGGCCGGGTCGCGCCGATCAACGGGATGACATGCTCTGCCGAGTCGAGGACCGCTGCCAATGCAATTTCTCGCGGCGATACATCGCGATTTGCAGCAATCGATCCAAGTACGCGATTCTTGTCGACCTTTTCCACTTTGGCATAACCACCCAATGGTCGGTGGGCTAAAAATGGGATTCCCATTTGTCGCGTCATCTCTAGCATGCCTTCCAATGCGGACGTACGCGTGAGCACGCTCAATTCGTTCTGGATGCAAGCAACGGGAAAATGCCTTAACGCTTGTCGCACATCCGACGGACTAACGTTGCAAAGCCCCAGATGCTCGATCTTGCCTGACTGTCGTAGCGCGGCCAATGCTGCCAAGGTTTCTTCGAAAGGCACGCGCGGGTCCTTGGCATGCAGTTGGACCATGAACAATCGGTCGACTTCGAGCGCTTGCAAACAACCGTCGATAACCTTGTTCAAGTGCCGCGGGCTGCCAGCAGGAACCCATTTGCCTTTGGGCCGAGCAAGTCCCACTTTCGTCAGAATTCGAACTTCGTCGCCAGGACCATGCCAAGTCTTGACCGCCTGCCGAGCCAGTCGCTCGCCGTAATGCAGTTCCTTATCATTTAGCGCATAGACATCGGCCGTATCAAGGATGCGAATGCCTTGATCCAGTGCAAGATGAATCAATGCAATCGCGTCCGATTCCGAAGGTCGCCCCTCGGTCGCCAGCCGCAGCAACCCCAACGCGAGACGGAATTTCAATTCGCCAAGCACACCAAACTTCGAATTGTTCGTTTCCTGGTGCAATCCGTAGTTCCTTTACAAGTGTTGTTTCAACGCACTGTCGCGTTCGCTCGCGTCGATGCGTTGGGAACTACTTTTTAGAAGTGATTTCACGAATGACAAGGTCTTTGTATTGGACGATCGTCTTTCCGTCGCCATGGACTTGGACTGCAATGATACCTGACTTTGCAATGTCCGCTTGATCTTCGACATAGTCAACCGTCAAGACATCATTTAGCCACAATCGAATGTGAGGACCTTCGGCAAGGATTCGATAGTCGTTCCAATCACCTTTCTTGAGAGCCTTGGCCATCAGCTCTTTCGTCGGCCCAGCAAGCACTTTGTTGCGGCGGCTTTCGTCGTACAAGTGCCCATCGAAATCAGCCCCCAAGTCGGCTTGGTAACCGCTGACTTCGTGATGATTCGGAATACGTTTCGTTCGAAACTGCACGCCGCCATTCACAAAGCCTTCGGTACCAACGATTTTGTATTTCAGTTTCAGCTCAAAATCGCCGTACTCTTTCGTCGTCGACAAAAACTCGTTACGCGGAACTTTCGTTTCCAGCGAACCAGCGGTCAGCGCTTCGTCCTCGATCCTCCACGTGTTCTTCGTGTCGCCTTCCCAACCTCCGAACGATTTGCCGTCGAACAAAGGTCGAAAACCTTGTGCGTCGACTTTCTGTTTTTGTGCCGTTTCTTGCGAAGACTTCTTTGGGTCATCCGCTCGAACTGAATGAGCGGCCAACAACCCAAGACCGAACGCCAGGAATAATTTGCAATTCATATTATCAGCCGCTCGTCGTTAGAGAAACAAAACTCGATCAAATAGCCTGGTTACCAGACAAAGCACATGGTCGTTTGGAACTACCGAGACAGTGCAGTTAAAATCATACGCAAAATCAAACGTAATAGCAAAAGGGCAGGATGAGCATCCCTTAGTCATGCGAAGAAAGTGAATAGCCTGTAGACTAAAACATTAATTCGTGCCGTTTACACTAGCTGGAATTTGAGCACAGAGGCTTAAGCACTGGGGAACGGATCAATTTCGTCGCCTGTTCAGCTTTTTTTGAAAGCGTACCAACAATCAAGGTCGCAGTATGCAAACCAAACAGATATCTCCAAAGTGGCGTATCAGTCTGTTATCCATATTAGCGCTGCCCGCTTGTTTCGCCTTGGGCTGGTACTTAAGAGAATGGAAGTTCGAACGCGACGTGCAAACCGCTGCGGAAAAGCTCATCAAGCAAGTTAATGGAGAAATTATTCCCGACCTCGGAATTGTCACTGGTGGCCGAGATGCCATAGACCGGTATGACGAACTTCAGGCCGAACAACCAGAAGATAAATTCCGGCGAAAATCTTTCTTTGATCGTCTGATCGAAAATGGCACTCTCCAAGAGACCAAACACGGCACCTTTCGACTTAAGTGCGAAAGCGAGCTTCCCCTCGAAAAAAAAGCGATCAACTGCCCGATTAAGCCCATCCAGTATGAATTTTTTGTAAACCCATATAAGAAATACTTCGACAAATAGCGTTTTGCAAAATAGCTTGGAAGTATATCTTGTTACGACGCACTCGCCTAAAAAAACGCAGCCCGCACCCCTCCCGCCATCCATCTGAGTTAAATGGCAACCGAATACCTGCCCTGCCCCTCATCCCCAGCCCTTCTCCCCGAAGACGAGGAGAAGGGAGCCAATTCTCAGTGGAACGCACTTGATGAACTTCCCTCGTCCTTGGTCCCGACTTCTCAGCACTTTCGCTGCTGTCGCTCTAAGTGTTTCACCAAGTCTTCGGCGATCCGGCCAATCCGCTTTTCGCTGCCGACGAGTGCTTCGAGCGCGGTCCACTTGATCTTGAGCTTCTGCTTGCGATCATCTTCTTCTCCTTCCGTGATTTCCTCGAAATCGGAATCGACCTGCGGCAACTCGGCTTCCGTCCGGCTCAACTTGGCAATGCGGCGTTTGAAGTAGATCGGCACCGTCGCCTTGTCGATGACCTTCTGCTGGATGTCATAGACCGGAACGTACTCGCGGAACACGGCCCGTGTATTGGCGTCGGTCTGTTCGTTGAAATGAGCGGCTCGGCGCTAGCCGCTGGTGTCGCAAGGAAATATAGGGGCTGGCGTTTTGTCGTCAACAAAAGCGAAGAAACGGCGGCTAGCGCCGCACCGCTCAGGGAGGCGGTGCTTTTAGGACAAGCATTGCGTTGGTGCGACCTTCGATTGCGACATCGATCACTTGCAAATGATTCCAATCCGTCAACTCGCTAAGTCCCGATTCGCGTGCTTCGAAGATGCGCGTCTCGCCCGATTCGGATTTGGTCATAACTAGCCCTTGGTCGGACGTTATAGGATAAGTTCGTGTGACATAAAGCTTGGCAATGTCACCATCCAAGTCAGTTAATTTTGAGTCGACCATCTTGAGGTGTCGGCCTTGGCGTGGTCCACCGTTGTGCAAGGATGGATCGCCATTAAAAAAAGCTGGAGAAACGCAAATTGGAACTCGAATGGATTCCTATAGGATCAATGTGCTGCACTCGAGCTGAACGAATCTGCTCCGTCGTGCGTTGCTGCAAACGAGACGCATGCGCCGAAGTAGTCCACATCTCGGAAGTATTCTCGAGCGAGTACTTTGCCGCATTCCTGTGTGACAACAGAGCGCGCCCGATTTCGATTAGGCGATTGCATTCTAGAGTGTCTTTGTCTGGATACTTTCCCTTAGCCAAAATTGCATAAAAACCTCATAAAAATGCCGACTCAGGAGCTGTTTCGAGCGCATACGGTCTTGCCGTTTGAAAATACTTGCCACCGCGATGTCCTAGGGTAGAAATTGGACTATGCGAACTGATGAGATAGATCTGTGCGGCAAAGAACATTGGCGGGAAGTTTTCCACTAGTGAGAATCGTCTTTGCCCAGCTATCGGTCGTGTTTCGGCATACTGTCAAATTTATTAAGTCACAGCGGACTCAAAATCTGTTTGCATTTGCGCGTTTGCAGAAGCTAATATGAAGTGAGCCGATGTCCTTGACCTACCTCAACGCATCCCCCACCCCGCCAAGATGACTTGCTGCTTGAACTGCGCAACATGCACCTGCATACACCTGCGACTCTATCTGTTTGTTGCAGCAATCTGCACGATTTGGTGCAGGCCGTGAATGTACGGCGCTGACCGAAGCAGAAAAAGGTTTCGAAATATCTCTAGCGTGAGAACCTCAAGTCAACCCGAGTGAAATTGAAAAAAGGCTATACGATGAACTTCAAACGGGCTCAGCAAGACGCACGAAATCGCAATCGGCATTCCACGCTCGCTACTAGAATTCGTATTCGACGAATGATGTTCGAGTCGCTCGAAGATCGTCGTATGTTGGCCAGTTGGTCTGGCGATATACCAAATGGTACGGTTTGGACGAGCAACGAAGTCCAGCGCATCGTCGGCGATGTTCGAGTACCGGCGGGTGCGACGTTGACGATACAAGCGGGAACGATCGTCAAGTTCAACGAGTTTGCGAGCTATGACATTTTGGTCGAAGGACGAATCCTTGCGAATGGAACCGCAGCTTCACCTGTAGTTTTTACGTCACTTCGCGATGATACAGGACTCGATGGCGTGCTGGGCACGGCGGACGACCAGGATACCAATGGGAACGGACCAAGCAACGGTGGCAACGGAGACTGGAATGCAATCCAGCTATTGCCTGGAAGCTCGGGACACGTGTTCGATAACGTACAAATTCGCTACGGCGGTACGGGTGCCACCGGCGCGTTGGTTGCTTCGGTTCCAATGACCTTAAGCAATAGTTTGGTTCGCAATTCTGCGAGTTCTGGTGTTCGATTGCAGACGAGCAATTCGACTCTAACGACCAATGTTTACAAGGATAATTCCGGCGCAGCAATCAGCATAGACCTCGCTTCCAACCCTGCGATTACAGGCGTCACGGTCAGCGGCAACGGAAGCAATGCGCTTGTCCTTGATTCGGGAACACTTGTTGGAAACGGTTTTTGGAATGATCGCGATATCGTTTATCGGCTGAATGGAGACGTTACGGTTCCTGCTACCAGCACTTTGACGATTGGTCCCGGGCAAATTATCAAATTCCGTACGTTTGCGAGCGACGATTTATTTGTCGATGGCAAGTTGATCGCAGACGGCACACCAGCATCCAAAATTATTTTTACGTCGGATCGAGATGACACAGCGGGGGGGGATACAAACAACAATGGAGCTACAGGTGGAAACAATGGCGATTGGAATTCGATCCAGCTTCGAACCGGCAGTGTGGGGCATTTACTCGACAATGTCGAAGTGCGTTTTGGCGGAACGGGGAATGCAGGTTCCTTAGTCGCATCCGTACCAATGACTCTCACGAACAGCAGCGTCATTAATTCAGCGAGTTCCGGCGTCCGGTTGCAAACCAGCAACTCCACTCTGACGACGAATACATTTAAGAATAACAGCGTTGCAGCTATCAGCATGGACTTGGCGTCGAACCCGTTGATTTCGGGCGTAACGATGGTGAATAACGTTGCGAATGCCTTGATTCTCGATCCAGGTACGATGGTTGGTAACGGATTCTGGGACGACAAAGACATCGTCTATCGACTGACCGGCGACGTCACGGTTCCTGTAGGTTCAACTCTTACCGTCGGTGCTGGTCAAGTTGTTAAGTTCCGTATGTTTGCGAACGACGATCTCATCGTCAATGGAAAACTGATCGCGGATGGGACACCAACGTCCAAGATTATCTTTACATCCGACCGCGACGATACCGCGGGCGGTGACACAAACAATAACGGGGCTACGCTTGGAAACAATGGCGACTGGAATTCGATACATCTCGCAGCAGGAAGTGCCGGGCATTTACTCGACAATGTCGAAGTTCGCAATGGCGGAACGGGCAATGCAGCTTCCTTGGTCGCATCGGTACCAATGACTTTGACGAATAGCCTGGTGGTTAATTCAGCGAGTTCCGGCGTTCGGTTGCAAACCAGCAACTCCACTTTAACAGCCAATACATTTAAGAATAACAGCGTTGCAGCCATCAGCATGGACTTGGCGTCCAATCCTGTCATCACGGGCGTCACGATGGTGAATAACGTTGCGAATGCATTGATCCTCGATCCAGGTACTATGGTCGGTAACGGATTCTGGGACGACAAAGACATCGCTTATCGTTTGACTGGCGACGTCACGGTTCCTGTAGGATCAACGCTCACGGTTGGCGCGGGGCAAATCGTTAAGTTCCGAATGTTTGCAAACGACGATCTCATTGTTGACGGAAAACTAATCGCAGACGGGACGCCAACCTCGAAGATCATTTTTACATCCGACCGCGACGACACGGCAGGTGGCGACACAAACAACAATGGAGCAACGACCGGCAACAATGGTGACTGGAATTCGATACAACTGAGGACGGGAAGTTCGGGTCACATTCTAGACAACGTCGAAGTTCGCTTTGGCGGAACTGCCAATCCAGCTTCCTTGGTCGCATCCGTACCAATGACTCTGACGAACAGCATGGTGGTTAATTCAGCGAGTTCCGGCGTTCGGTTGCAAACCAGCAACTCCACTTTGACAACCAATACGTTCAAGAATAACAGCGTTGCAGCGATCAGCATGGATTTGGCGTCCAATCCTGTCATCACGGGCGTCACGATGCAGAACAACGTCGCCAATGCATTGATTCTGGATTCAGGCAATCTGGTCGGCAATGGAATCTGGGACGACAAGGACATCGTCTACCGATTGACCGGCGACGTGACAGTTCCTGTTGGAAAAACGCTTACCATTGGAGCCGGCCAAATCGTCAAGTTCCGAATGTTTGCAGGAGACGATTTGCTTGTGGATGGCAAATTGATCGCGGATGGGACCCCGACGCTTCCCATCGTCTTTACATCCGACCGCGATGACACGGTAGGTGGGGACACAAACAACAATGGCGCAACGAACGGAAATAACGGTGACTGGAATTCGATACAACTGAGATCAGGAAGCTCAGGTCACATTCTAGACAACGTCGAAATCCGTTTTGGTGGAACGGGCAATCCAGCTTCCTTGGTCGCATCGGTCCCGATGGGACTCACAAGCAGCGTCATTGCCAATTCCAGTTCAGCGGGAGTGCGACTTCAAACGAGCAACTCGACGCTGACGGCAAATACGTTTAAGAACAATGGTATCGCTGCAATTAGCATGGACCTTGCATCGAATCCGACCATTACAGGCGTCACGATGCAGAACAATGCGGCCAATGCATTGATCCTTGATACAGGCAGTTTGGTCGGCAATGGATTTTGGGACGACAAGGACATCGTCTATCGACTGACCGGCGACGTCACTGTGCCTGTCGGAAATACGCTTACGATTGGAGCTGGCCAAAATGTCAAGTTCCGTATGTTTGCCGGAGATGATTTGATTGTAGGCGGAAGGCTTATTGCCAAGGGTAATGCATCTTCGTCGATAACATTTACGTCGGATCGCGATGATTCCGCTGGCGGGGACACAAACAACAACGAAGCAAGTTTTGGCAACATTGGAGATTGGGGAACCGTTCAACTCAACAGTGGGGCCTTGGGAACAACGTTAGAAAACGTTGAATTCCGATTCGGAGGCGGTGGCCAACCTGCGACTTTCGTCGCGAGCGGGGGAATTCATTCTGTCTTGAACAGCGTCATTCGCCAGTCTGGTTCAAGCGGCTTTATGTTCACCGATGGAGCAACCGCAACCATTGCGAATTCGATAATTCACCACAACGTGCAAGTCGGCGTTAGAGCGCAAACCGGTGCACGTGTTACCGTGCAGAACAGCACTTTGGATTCAAACGGTCGGGGTGCGTTGATAGATGGGAGTTTAACACGAATTACTTTAACGAATAATCTGATCACTAATAATTCTGCACCTGGAATCGCGGTAACCAATTCTGCTGTAGCTTCCATCAATTTCAATTTACTGTTCGCGAATGCTGGATCTAATTACGAGGGCATCCCGGACCAAACAGGTCAAAACGGTAACTTAGCAACCGATCCGTTGTATTTTAATGTTGCTGCTCACCAATACTCCGTTCGTGCCGGTTCGCCTGCCATTGACTCAGCGACAAGCGCGCTTAGCCCCACGCGTGATTTCTTCGGCAATCGTCGTTATGATGATCTTAATGTGATGAATCAGGGAGTCGGTCTAGCAAGGTTTTTTGATCGCGGGGCCATAGAACGGCAAGAGAATTCTGCGTCGGATATCGATCTGGCAACAGTCGATGTTACGATCCCCTCGAATCTGACTCCGAACGAACTTTTTACCATTCAGTGGACAGTAAGAAACTTGGGAAGCGGTACGGCTATCGGGCCTTGGTCAGATGCCGTTTACCTCTCCGATAACCAGCGTTGGGATGCATCGGACAAATTGCTCGGACGTATCGACCATCTTGGCGATCTTGGAGCTAGCCTTCAATACACCAATTCTGCGTCGCTTCCGTTTTTGGCTGAGCATCCAGGTAGGTACTACATTATTGTCCGCACGGACGACTCGAAGAAGCAATTTGAGGGAATCAACACGATCAACAATGTGGGCATACCGAGTACACCAGCAATCGTCGCTATGCCGCGCCTTGTTCAAAACACGATAGTACAAGGAGCTTTTTCTTCCACTTCGAAATCCAAGTACTACGAATTGGATGTTCCGAAAGGGACAACGGTTACACTGAGGCTGGATAGCAAAGCAGCCTCGGGAGGAACTGAAATCTATGTTCGAAAGAATGCGATCCCATCTCGAAGTGATTTCGATTACCGAAGCACATCAACATTTCAGCCCGATCAGGAACTTAGAATTCCAACGATTGGGCAAGGCACATACTATGTCTTGGCGTTTGCCGATTTTGGGGCAGCGAGTCAAACCGCCTACGACATAATCGCGCAGATTGAGACATTCGCAGCATCGAGTGTTTCGCCAAATACCGGCACTGGTCAAATTACTCTCTCGATAACCGGAACTGCGATTGCCAACGACGTACAGGTTGAATTAGTTGAAGTAAACATTGTTGGCGGAAATGAAGTACTCGGAAATTCGATAGTTGCAAATTCTGTTCAATATGTCGACGCAACAAAAGTTTATGCCACATTTGTTAAATCGGCCTTCCCGGCTTCCGGTAGTCAACTGTATCGAGTTCGGTTGAAGCAAGATGCGTCGAATGCATTGACTCAGGGAGCCTCGGGAAAATACACATATCAAGCGAACGCTGCAGAGGGCAAGATAACGACGGAATTGGTAATGCCAAGCCGGGTGCGGTTTGGGCAGCCCGTACGTGCGACACTGAAATACAGAAATGATGGGTTAAGCGATGTGACAGCACCCATTTTTGTTCTTGAGTCTACGAATGCAAAGCTTCGCCGATCCATAACCGATGCCCTTTCCAATCCAAAAGTTGAATTCTTGGGTATTAATGTCTCGGGGCCAGCAGGGGTTTTACCTCCAGATTCTCAGGGATCAATCGATTTCATTATCGATCCAATCGTTGCCGGCAGTGTTGATGTGTCGGTCAAGATGGCTAATCCTGAACTGAACATCAATTGGAATTCGGAGAAAAACGATCTTCGTCCGGATGATGTTCCTGCAGATGCATGGGACGTCGTTTTCGAAAACTTTAAAGCTATGGTTGGCAATACCGTTGAAGGCTTTCAAAACAAGCTTGCGGAGGCGGCTTCTTATTTAAGTAGTGTTGGAGTCTATACCTCCGATGTTTCTCGGCTATTGTCCTTCATATTTTCGCACGCCAGTGGCTATGGAACCATAGTGTCCAGGTATAGGCAAGGCGCATTCGGCCGGAGCATTCCAGATCTTACCGATTTTCGCGCAGAAACAGACCAACTCGGAAATGTTGTTGTTCACTTAGCTGGAACATATAGACCCTTCATTAAGACAGCAGCGAATACCTTTCTCGGGATATCAGGCGACTCAGGCATACTTGTTTTTGCCGACGGACAATTTCGCCTTCGCGAAGCGGATCAGAGCAACACCATTTTTCGATCTGATGGCAAGCTTGATTATGCAGAGGATCGAAATGGAAACCGGCTGACCCCGATTTACGCGGGCAATCGTATCACAGGATTTCAGGATCCTAAAGGCAACAAGACCTTGTACATCTTAAACGCCGCTGGAAAAGTCACGCAAGCGACTTCTCCTGTAGGCAGTGTCACAAATTACCAATACGATTCGACCGGAGAGTTGCTGACGGCCATTTCTGGTCCTGATGGTACACTGAAGATATCCTACTTCGACGGCCCAAGCTTACAGAAAAAATTTGCAGTAACCGCAATCGAACTTCCCGACGGAAGTAAACAATTCTTCGAATATGATGCGTTGGGACGCATATCGAAGATTACGCAGGACACCCCGTCAAATCAGACAACATTTAGTTATCTCGGAATGGGTCAGACCAAACTGACGTACGCCAATGGAGAATCGTTCACTCAACTAATCAATGACTTTAACCAGCCCGCTGAAACTCGCGATTCGTTGGGGCATATCACCAAATACTTCTATGACGAGAATCAAAATATATCCAAGGTAGTGAATCAAAGTGGTGCGGAAGCAAACTACGCATTTGACGCTATCGGCAACATAATCAAAGTCGAAGACGTTGCCGGGAACATTACGACTTTGAACTATGGCGCGAATTCAAGACAGCTTCAGTCTTTATTTGATCCGCGCGGACAAGTAACCTCTTTTGGCTACGACGGAAGCGGAAATAGCGTTATGCAAACGGACGCCCGAGGGCGAACGGAGCAATACGTTTACGACGAAACTGGAAAGCTAATTCAGTTGATCGGTAAGGATCTAAAGTCCATTCGATTCGCGTACGACCAGCAAGATAGATTAGTTAGCAAATCTCCTGATGGAATGCAATCGTCATTTTACTCGTATGACATTAACAACAACCTGAAGTCAATAACACGCGGGAGTGAGTCTATTCTGTTTCAATATGATGCTGCCAACCGCGTTACAAATGTCAGTTATCCAAAGGGTCGATTTTTGTCTTACACCTACGACAGTATTGGTAGGCGTATTCAAATGAAGGATCAAAGTGGACAAACTACGAATTACCAGTATGACAAGGACAAATTGGTTTCGCTCACAAACGCCGCCGGTAATCAAATCGTCCAATACACTTACGACAGCCTCGGCAGGATGGTCAAAATTTCGAATGGCAACGGGACTTCCGCGGAGTACTCATATAGCGGCGATGGCAGAGTGGCGAGAATCGTTCACAAGAACAAAACCGGAGCTGCTCAATCCGAATTCAATTATTCATACGACTTAGAAGGTCGATTGACGAGTACTCGAAGTACCGAGGGAACAACTTCATACCAATACAATGCGCTCAATGAACTCACCCAAGTAACACTGCCGAGCGGCCGTATTATTTCCTATGAGTACGATGCCGTTGGGAATCGAAAACGCGTGATCGACAATGGAGCGACGACCAGTTACGCAACGAACGGATTGAATCAGTATTCATCCATTGGAGGCAATGTCAATGAATATGATCGAAGTGGCAATTTGGTACTTCGCCGGTCGAATACAAGCGACTCCGCTTTCACATACGACGCGCAGGGTAATCTGACTTCGGTCATTACTCCCAGCGACTCGATAGTTTACGAATATGACGCATTAGGAAATCGGAGTGCAACAATCTCGAATGGTCAGAGGACAGAATTTCTGGTCGATCCTATGGGACTAGGAAATGTTGTTGCCGAATTCAATTCGAGCGGTGCGTTACTTGCCAGCTATCAAGTTGGTCAAGGTCTGGTAAGCAGAACAGACTCAAACGGTCTCTCGCACTATTATGACGCGGATGCTGTGGGGAACATCATTGGGATGACCGGAACATCCGGAAGCTACGTCAACCAGTACCGCTATCTTCCTTTCGGAGAGAGGTTATCAAAGACCGAATCTGTCCCGAACCCATTCGAATTCGGTGGCTTGATGGGTGTGATGTCCGACCCAAGCGGACTGAATTACATGCGGAAACGATACTACGATCCAGCAATGGGCCGATTCACTTCACCTGACCCGATTGGACTTCAAGGACACGATACCAATCTATATCGTTATTCGTACAACCGACCAACTGAGTTAGCAGATCCGACCGGGAATCTAGCTTTTATTCCAATCGCGATCTTTGCTGGGAAAGCCCTACTTGTGTTGGGAGGAATAGCTGCTGCTGCATCTGGAGTCGGCAATGTATACGCGAACTATGACGATAGTCATGGAGCAGATCACGTTATAACCGATGCCCTTTCACGCGCCCAAGACAATGGTATGAAAGGTACTGATGCATGGCTACACTCGTACACCACAGTGGCACAACAAGGCCACACAATGGATAACGACATAGCGAGAAAATATATCAACTCGCGTGCGTGGGTGGAGTATTCAAGTTGGAAGCGAACAACGGCTGTCACTTTGACCGTTGCCAATGGCGGCTATTACCTGGTAAAGAAAGGTGTTTGGATTGCCGCCGATCTTGGATTTCCATATTTCGAATATTGGCTGAGAGCCAATAAGAATGATCCGACGAGCCGTCCGAATTTGACTCAGCTCGGATACGGAGTGAGGGGAGCGTGGGAAGGTGTTAGTGGGAATCCGTGGCCAACATACATAATGCCCACGGGAAAAGCGTTGAATGGCGGTACGAGGGTTGGGGGAGGGCGCATGGATGCCGTCACGTCGGTCGACCCTAATGACATAAGTGGCCCGCAAGGTTTCGGACCTCAAAGGTATGTGGCTGAAAATCAGACTTTTGGATACCACATCGTTTTCGAAAATAAACCGTCGGCAACGGCGGCTGCGGCATTGGTCACCATCACTCAACAACTTGACCCAGATCTTGATTGGAGCACATTCGAATTCGGCGATCTAGGGTTTGGTGATATTTATGTAGCAGTCGAGGAAGGTCGACGTAAGATTGATCGACGACTAGATCTCAGCGATTCTTTGGGTGAGTATGTCGATGTTACGGCCGATGTCGACTCTGTCACCGGAATTGTAACCTGGGTGTTTGCTTCGATTGACCCCAAAACTGGAGAATTAACAACCGATCCAGACGGCGGTTTTCTCCCGCCAAATCAAACGCCACCAGAAGGCGACGGATTTGTTACCTATCGAATAAACGCCAAGAAGAGTTTGTCAAGCGGAACTCAAGTTGACGCTCGTGCTTCGATTATCTTTGATCAGAATGCAGCCATCAATACACCTGATTATCGCAACACAATTGATGCCGGGGTTCCTTTAAGTCGCGTCAACGCCCTACCAGCTCAGGCTGGTACGACGTTTACTGTCTCTTGGTCCGGCCAGGACGAAAGCGGTGGTTCTGGGGTTGCTTCCTATGATGTGTTTGTGTCGGACAATGGGGGAGCGTATGCTTTGTTCAAGGACAATGTGACGACGACGTCAGCTTCGTTTACCGGCGTGCTGGATCATACTTATCGATTCTATAGCGTGGCAACGGACAACGTTGGCCATCAAGAGCTTGCTCCTGCAACGGCGGATACGCAAACTGTGGTCAAGCAACTTTCATGGCAGAATGTTTCCAAGGCCGAGGACGTTGATAACAATGGCAAGATTTTCCCGATCGATGCGTTGCTGGTTATCAACGAACTGAATGCTCGCAAGTATCAAGATCCTGTCACCAAAAGATTTCTGCCCAAAACCGATCCGAATCTTCCGTTCCTAGATGTTAACGGCGATGGATTCTCGTTCCCTATAGATGCATTGCTTGTGATCAACGAACTCAACCGCCAAGGTCCTGGTGGCGGCGAAGGCGAAGGGTCTGCTTTGCAACCGACCTTGCCAAGCAAAAATAAACATTTTGGTGCCTTGGCAGATTCCGTTTGGCTTGATGATTTGCTCGTCGACCAATCGAATCAAGGTACATTTTCGCGGAGAGGTCGGAACCGACGTTAAACTAAATCGAGGGCTTCGTAGCCTCAGAATTTACCGTCTTTTTACGTAAATTCTTGTCGTACGGACGGGACCGGTCTGGCTTGTTCTATTATCGCGATGCGCTCTTGCCATTACCCACTGGACAAGGAACAATGACCGTTCAGTCCCTGGTTTAGTTGACGATTTCTTGAAAGGATACATCGATGAGTGATCATGCCGCGCTCAAGGCACAGTTGATACAGCGACTTCGCGAACTCAACGAACGGACCATGGACATTGAAAAGACAGTGAGTTCCGCTGGCAATCCCGATTGGGAAGACAACGCGATCGAGTCGGAGGATGATGACGTTCTCATGAAGATCGGCAATATGACCGAAAACGAAATTCACGAAATCAAACTTGCGATTAGTCGGATCGATGCGGGAGATTATGGCCTTTGCGTTGAATGTGGCAAGAAGATTGCGAAAGAGCGATTGGATGCTTTGCCGTTTGCGACAACTTGCATTGCATGCGCCTAAGTCGAATGGACGGTCTATCAACATGCAACGAAGCCAACGTAGAACGCGCTTGCCATGAATCTTATTTCGGAAAATCTCCAGCCTCGGTCGATCGAGCAGCTTACGCAAGATTTGGGGCTTGATGCTCATTCTGTCGAACCTTATGGATGGTATGCGGGCAAGTTCGCATTGGATCTCCATCTTCGGCTTCAGCAAAATCCGTTAGGACGATTGATTGGCGTGACGGCAATTAATCCGACGCCGTTTGGTGAAGGCAAGACGATCGTATCCATCGGCTTAGCAATGGCACTTTCGCGTCGAGGACATCGTTCGATCGTCAACGTCCGCGAACCGTCCCTTGCGCCAGTTTTCGGTATTAAAGGCGGCGGTGCAGGGGGCGGGCGCTCGAAACTCGTTCCAACCGAAGATATCAATTTGCATTTTACCGGTGACCTTCATGCGGTAACTGCTGCAAATAATCTCTTGGCGGCGATGTTGGACAACCATTCCAAGCGAGGATTGGATCCAAAGATCGATGCAAACGGTATTTCATGGCGGCGAGTGCTGGACATGAACGACAAAGGCCTTGCTCATATCGAAGTCGGGCTGGACGATCCGATTCAAGCTCCACGGTACGAAACGGGTTTCGATTTGACGGCAGCTTCCGAAGTCATGTCGGTTCTGTCTTTGGCATCGGACTTTGCCGATTTACGACACCGACTTGGAAGAATTGTTGTGGGCCGGTCGACTTCTGGCGAATATGTGACTGCGGAGCAGATTGGCGCGGCGGGTGCGATGACAGCATTGCTACGTAATGCCGCGAGACCCAATTTGGTGCAGACTTGCGAAGGCACACCGGCAATCGTTCATGCAGGTCCTTTTGCAAACATATCGCACGGCAACAATTCCGTAGTCGCGGATCTGACGGCACTGAGACTGGCCGATTATGTTGTTACGGAAAGCGGCTTTGGTTCCGACAATGGGGCTCTAAAACTTTTTGATATTAAATGCCGCACATCGGGAGTTGTCCCGCGTGCCGAGGTTCTCGTATGTACGATTCGTGCTTTGAAATATCATTCGGGAAGATTTGAAGTGCGCGCTGGTCGTCCGCTGCCAACTTCTTTGCTCGGCGAGGATTTGTCTGCATTGCGAGAGGGTTCGCAGAATCTGGCCGGGCACTTGGCGATCTTGCAACGATTCGGAATCCCAACTGTCGTTGCGATCAATCGATTTCCGACTGACACTCCGGCGGAGTTACAATTGGCCCGCGAGCTTGCAACCGAATTGGGAGCGGAACGCGTTGCTGTGATCGATGCGTACAGCCAAGGCAGCGAAGGAGCGTTGGAATTGGCGGACGCGGTTGTGGAAGCGTGTGCTTGTCCAAGCAATTTCACGCCGATTTATCCGCTCAACGCAACTTATGAAGAAAAGTTTTCCGGTATTGCGACAAAGTTGTTAGGTGCCGCGAGCGTAGATTTTAGTCCTGGTGTCACTGAAAAGCTTGCAGAGTTTGTTCACCACGGATTTGCCAACCTGCCCGTATGCATCGCCAAGACACAATATTCGCTGTCGCACGATGCGAAACGGCTTGGTCGGCCCACTGGCTTTCAGTTGCCAATTACCGAAGTGCGATTGGCGGCTGGTGCAGGCTATGTCTTGGCACTCACCGAAGGCATCAGCCTCATGCCCGGATTACCAAGAGAACCAGCAGCAAAAAGGATCGATGTGAGCACCGACGGTCGCATCACGGGTATTGCACAATGATCGGCGAATCCGTTCTTCTAGCCGTTCTAACTAATCCATCATCGCGTTTCGACTTTTCAAGCCTGGTATTTTGACCAACGTCAAATTTGATCGACCTGACCAAAGAAACGCTTCATCCAAGAACTTCGGTCGGCGAAGACGGTCAGTGCCTGTGCAATCTATAGAGTGCAAGTAGATTGCGATGCCAATCAATCGTTATTTTCGAAAAACGAGACTTCTCGCTGATCGCCGGTATCGATCGTATCAAAATCGTACTCGTACTCAGTGAAACGGTACTCGTACTCGATCGGGAGCCATAGTCGAGTACGAGTACCGCCTGTGGCTGAGTACGAGTACGAAAATGCTGTCAATTCGCGCATTTTGTCGTGCGAAGCACCCGGCGATCAGCGAGAAGTGTCCGAGAAACTTCACTTTGACAGAGCGGGGCCATATTCTCAAAACTACGATTGGGTCCAATTGTAAATCCGGTGATAATCTGGCTGGACATACAGTCCGACACGATTTTCGCCGCCGGTGACCGGAAAGCAGGTCGACATGCCGCTGCTTTTGAGTAATCCATTTTACGATTAGTTTCTGAAATAGGAACATTCACAATCGTTTCGATTCAGCAACTGCGGCTTAGGCGATAATCGTGAAACAAAACGGGGATTATTTCAAAGCATTTCATTAGTCAAATGAGGCTTGCCCAATTGGTGCGAACCATGGCTTACGCTATTTTTCGATACTAATGAGTAAATTGCAGTCGATAATGCGAATTGAATTTACCATTCGAACCCAGCGTGAAAACCGTTTTTCATCGGGGATGATTAATTGGAATGGTCCATGTTTTTGATCGAGCGGCTCACCATTTCGAGTGTCGGCTAGGTAGACGCGGCGATCAGAGAACGTACTGTCGGTTTCCGCAAGGGATAGCACAGCACGATAACCATCTGTTGCTTCGACGACTACAAAACTCCTAAGCCATTCGCCGCGAAGTTTGTCGCCTTGGGCAGCACCAACCTTTTCGAGTAATCGCGACAACTCGACGCCGGAATACCGCAACTTGGCACCATCGCGCTCGGTCACATCAAACTCAACGCGTTCCATGTCCTTTAAATCCGCAGCGCTAAGCGTCACTTTTTCGCCTTCTCGGCCAACGAGCTGAATCGCTTCCTCAACTGCAAAGGCGTTTGTTCCAGCGAGAAGGTAAGTAGTAACGCCGAAGATGATGCAGAGACCAAAATGTGCTGGACGCATTCGCGTTCTCCCAAAAGTTTCATTGATGCGGGTTGCTAAAGCCAAGAACATACCGTTTGGATATGGACATGGGTTAGCATTTTGTAAATGCAAATCAAACATGCGTCAATCGCACGCAACACGTGCGAATCCGAAGCCAACCTTTTACAAAAGGAGATGTCTAATACATTAGCACGTCGACGTCGGTCTGTGCGGCATAGCCTTCGCAATCCGCTGGAACGATCACGAAACCGTCCGCCTGTGTTGTGGAGGTCAAGATCGACGCGCCACTAATGGCTATTGGCTCCACGTCGTTGCCCTCAAATCGAACGCGTGCATAGTCAACTCGCCCGACGGTGGAAACGAGCTTGCGCGTCAGTTTGGCCTTTTGTCTTCGATATGGCCAGTCCGGGTTCCGTCCCCCCCGAGATCGAATTGCACGGCCAGCGAAGAAGTCGTATGCACACAAACAGGATACGGGATTTCCAGGCAGCAAAAACACGAATCGGCCGCTGAGCTGCCCCATGCCCGTTGGACTGCTGGGACGCATGGCAATGCCGTGAATCGCAAGCGTCCCATGTTCGGCAAGCAGTCGAGGGGCGTGGTCATCTTTGCCAACACTTGAGCCCCCGGAAACGAGGACGATATCAGCGGGTTCTAACATGGCGGCTAACAACGAATCGCGATCATCGGGAATGATGTCAGTCATCATCGGGACGCCACCGTCGCGTGTGACTAACGAATGCAGCATCGGACCGTTGGCGTCTGCGATTTGATATTTCGTGGGAAGCGTTCCGCTAGGCAGCAACTCATTGCCTGTGATTAATATCCGAACTCGCGGCTTTGCAATGACGTTGACGGTGCTGTGACCGATGGAAGACATCACGCCTATGTCTTGCGGTCGGAGCAATCTTCCTTGACCAAGCACGACGCTGGCACTCTTTACATCTTCGCCAACCACACCGATGTTTTTACCTGCGGATACTTCACCCACAGCCAGCAACGTATCCCCTCGCGCTTCCGTGAATTCAACGGGCAACACTGCGTCTGTACCGACGGGCACGGGAGCACCGGTCATGATGCGAACCGATTGTCCTGGCAAGACTGATCCAGAAAATGCAGTACCGGGCAGACACGTTCCGATAATTTCAAACTGCAATGGGTTCGCTGTCGTAGCACCGTACGTTTCTTCTGCTCGTAGTGCGAAACCGTCCATCATCGATCGGGCAAAGCCAGGTACATTTACAGCGCTGACGACATCGCTGGCAAGGACTCGCGTGGTGGCTTCGAATAGTGATATAAGCTCGGTAGGTCTGTTATTGAACTTCGACAAGGTCGAGTCAATCCACTGGATGGCTTCTTCAACCGTCGAACGACTTGCAAAGCCTTTCATGCGGACATCTGGGTGCTTGGCATTTGAGTTTGGCCTGGTCATTATTTTTCGCATGGTCAAAAGGCTGGCTAAACGCTCGAGGTCACAGTCGATAAGTTGCTCAAAGCGTCGTGTGTGGCTACAATAACTTCGTTGAGATTGTAGAGCGATCGGGCTTTATTGGACACTTCTAAATGCAAGTTACCGTTGAACTGTTTGGAATACCGCGAGCCCGCGCCGGTGTGTCTCACACAATTGCCAATGGTTCGACTTTAGGCGAAGTCTTTCTTGATTTAGCTCGCCGTTTTCCTGTTTTGGGAGAGTCGTGCATGGATGGCCGGACATTGAAACCTTCTTACATCGCAAACTTGCGAGGCGAGATGTTTGTAACGGATCCCGCGACGATATTAAACGAGGGCGACGCCGTTTTGCTGTTGTCATTGGACGCGGGCGGATGACACAACTACCAACCGCAGGCTATCACGGGCGATATCTCCGCGTCGACTTAACTACCGGGCAATCAAGGTCCGTCGCATTGGACGCGAACCTGTTGAGAGAGTACATCGGCGGAAGTGGCCTGGGTGTTGCACTCTTGCTCCAGGAAGGCGCTGCGACCGCAGATCCGCTGTCTCCTGCGGCAGTATTGGCGTTTGTTTTTAGCCCCCTTGTCGGTAGCCCGTTGACAACCTCGGCCAAGTTCGCGGTTGTGAGCAAAAGTCCCTTGACGCAACGGATCAACGACTCGCTCGCAAGCAGTGGGTTCGCATTGGGCGGAAAGAAAACGGGATACGATGCTGTCGTGCTGGTCGGTCGTGCCCCCGCGCCTTCCATTTTGTTGATCGATAACGATGAAGTTCGACTCGAACCCGCGTCTGATTTCGTGGGTTGTACCAACAGCGAAACTCAGCAGAAATTGCGAAGCCGTTACGGTGCAGATTTCCAAACGGCGACCATCGGCCCTGCCGGAGAGAATCTTGTTCGCTTTGCAACAATTTCGCACGATGGCCGACACGCTGGCCGGGGCGGAAGTGGAGCGGTTCTTGGGTCCAAAAATATAAAAGCACTTGCCGTTCGCGGCAGTCAGCGTGTGCAATGGGCAAGTGCCGAAGCCTTGACAAGTCTTGCAAAGGAATTATCTAAGAAGTCATTTGGTCCCGCGACCGCAAAATACCGTGAACTAGGTACTGCGGCAAATTTGCTGGCATTCAATCGTTTGCATGTCTTGCCGACTCGCAACTTCCAGCAAGGGAGTTTTGAAGGAGCCGTTGCGATTTCGCCAGAGGAATTGCGAGTCACCCGCGAGCGTACACGAGCTTCTTGTGCCGCATGTACCATAGGATGCGAACATCTGTATAGCATGAAAAGCGGGGGGGGCTCGGTGCGACTGGAATACGAGAGCCTTTTTGCCCTTGGCTCGTTGTGCGGCATCGACGATTCGGAAATGGTGCTTGAGGCGTCCAAGTTTTGTGACGAAGCAGGACTCGACACGATAAGTGCGGGGGGGACAATTGGCTTTGCCATGGAGTGTGTGGAACGAGGGCTTGTCGATGCACCATGGCTTCGTTTTGGTGATGGCAGTGCCATGATGCGTGCATTGCAGCTAATTGTAAGTGGCGAAGGGCTTGGTAGATTACTGGCGATGGGAAGCCGAATGATGGCTATGGAAGTCGGCCAGGATTCGATACATTTTGCACCGCAAGTGAAAGGACTAGAGCTGCCCGGCTATGACCCTCGGGGCCTACAGACCATGGCTCTGGGCTTTGCTGTCAACTCACGAGGAGCCGATCACAATCGGTCCGGGGCTTACGAAGTCGATTTTTCGGAAGCGGTTGATCGTCGCAATGTCGGTATCGAGTCAGCACACTTAGCCGTTGAAACCGAAGATCGATCGGCCATCATGGACTCGCTGATACTGTGCAAATTCTTGCGAGGTACGTTTACAGATTTCTTCTCTGATGCCGCAGAGATTCTTCGATTGGTTACCGGTTGGGATATGACGGCAGACGAACTTCGAGAAACCGCCGTGCGCATTGTCACGGCGAAGAAACGATTTAATATACTTGCTGGATGGACGCCTGCCGAAGACACTTTGCCCCACCGAATGCTACAAGAAGCGATTCCCGAAGATGCTCGCTCGCAATTGTCCGTTGAGCGACTCAACGCCCTCGTTAAAGCGTATAATCAGGCTCGCGGCTGGAGCGACGAAGGCTGGTTGCCGGAGTCAACACCGCTTTCCTGCACATCGAATTCCTGGGATCCTTCCATCGTCGATTAGAACAGTCATTAAGAATATTTTAGACCTGCGAATTGCAACTTTGCTTCGACTCAAAACTCAAATCATGAACGAAACGTTTACACTCATACCCGGTCGCACCACAGATCAAGGATGCGGCGTCAGCGAAGGCAAATTCAATGATCGTTACCAAAACGCGATTAATGCCCTTCAAGTTGCACCCAGCGACATGACTCGCTTGGGGCTGTCCGAAGGCGATCGTGTCCGACTGACGGGCGAAGAAGGCCAAACCGTTGAAGTCTGCATTACTGCAGCGAAGAAAGAGGAACTGCCGGAAGGGCTTCTGTTCATCGCTTACGGTAACATATCGAGCCAGATGATGACGGGCGATACTCACGGCTCTGGAATGCCGACCAGCAAAGGAATGGAAGTCACAATGGAATTAGTTCAAAAAGCTTCGGCGCACGCAAACGTGGAAGGAACAGCTTCATGACGAGTGCATCGACTCAAGTTAATGCGCCGACACCCAGTGTTCCTGGCGAGCTGAAAGTGATTCAGGATGCCACGTGCACTTTTTGTGGTTGCGTTTGTGACGATATCGAACTGACCGTCAAGGACAACCATATCACCGAAGCGAAGCGAGCTTGCGTTTTAGGCAAAGCTTGGTTTCTCAATCATAGCGTGGAAGATCGACCAAGCTGTTTGATCGAGGGCAAACCTGCCACGTTGTCAGAGGGCTACGATCGCGCGGCACAGATTCTGACTAGCGGCAAATACCCAATCATTTATGGACTTAGCGATTCACCTTGTGAAGCTCAGCGGGTCGCGGTCAGTATTGCCGACTGGATCAGCGGCACGATCGACACGACGACGAGCGTCTGTCACGGTCCTTCAGGGATGGCGTTTCAGGGTGTTGGCGAAGTGACTTGCTCGCTTGGCGAAGTTGCTAATCGCGGCGATATGATTATCTTCTGGGGTTCGAATCCAGCAGAAAGCCATCCTCGGCACTTTACGAAATATAGTTTGATGCCCAAAGGTATGTTCCTTCCTAACGGTCGCAAAGATCGAACGTGTGTGATCGTCGACGTACGCCGGACAAAGAGCGCCAAGGCGGCCGACATCTTTATCCAAATCAAGCCCAAACGCGATTTTGAGGCACTTTGGACATTGCGTGCATTGGCCAAAGGAATCGAACTAGATCCGGAACTCGTGCACCGCGAAACCGGCGTCGAGTTCTCGGTATGGACCGATTTGATGGAGCGCATGAAAGCTTGCAAGTTCGGAGTGATTTTCTTTGGCATGGGATTGACGATGACTCGCGGCAAGCACGCCAATAGCGAAGCTCTCTTGGCACTTACCCGCGACATGAATGCCTTCACACGATTTGTAGCGAAACCGAATCGCGGGCATGGAAATGTAACCGGTGCTGACAATGTTGTTTCATGGCGCACGGGTTATCCGTTCGGGGTCAATCATTCACGCGGCTATCCGCGTTTCAATCCGGGGGAATACACGACCTCGGATACTCTGGCAAACGGAGAAGCCGATTGCGCGATGATGATCGCTTGTGATCCGATGGCAAATTTCTCGCAACCCGCGCGCGAGCATCTTTCGACGATTCCGCTGATCGCACTGGATACCAAAGAAACTCCGACGACGCGCGCCGCTACCGTAGCATTTACGGTAGCGACCTATGGAATCAATACGGGTGGCACTGTATATCGGATGGACGATGTACCAATTCCTCTTCGCCCCGCGTTCCCATCGCCTCACCCAAGCGATTACGATGTGTTGACTGCGATCGAAGAGCGTGTGAAACGAATCTTGGGTGTGACGGGCTGATAATGAATCTTGACTACACGAAAATTTCGCAGGGAACGGTCTACGACCCGCTGAACGGAATCGACGGACAAGTTCGCGATATCTGGATTTTAGATGGTCGCATCGTCGCGGCACCGACTGACCCAACGGTCCTTCCTTCGAGAACGATCGATGCCAGCGGACTGGTTGTAATGCCCGGCGGAATCGACATGCATTGCCACATCGCCGGTCCTAAGGTCAACGTCGCTCGCAAAATGAGGCCCGAAGAAAAGCGACGCGGCGAGCAAATGCCTCGAACAAATATCACGCACAGCGGTTCCATGGGCAGTGTGCCGAGCACGTTCGCAACAGGCTACAAATATGCGGCGCTCGGTTATACAACTGCATTCGACGCTGCAATTCCGCCGATCGCTGCACGCCACGCTCACGAAGAATTCGAAGACACTCCGTGCATCGACAAAGGCTTTTACGTCTTGATGGGCAACAATCATTACGTGATGCAATCCTTGATGCAAAATGAACCACAAAAACTGAAGGCGTTCATCGCTTGGCTGCTCAATTCGACAAAAGGATTTGCGCCCAAGCTTGTAAATCCAGGTGGAGTCGAAGTTTGGAAGACCAAACAGGCGGGCAACGTCAGCGGACTCGATTCTAAGGTAGACCATTTTGGAGTGACACCTCGTCAGATCATCAGTGGTGTCGCCCAAGCTGCAGGTGAATTAGCGTTGCCACACCCCGTGCATATCCATTGCAATAATCTCGGAATGCCCGGCAATTGGGAAACGACGCTTGAGACGATGCGTGCCTTGCAAGGCCATCGCGGACATATTACTCACATTCAGTTCCACAGCTACGGCGGGGGGGACGGTGACGAGAACACGTTTAACAGTAAAGTCGTCCCGATGGCAGAGTATGTCAACGCGAATCCCAACATCACGATCGACGTTGGGCAAGTCCTCTTTGGCGAAACAACGAGCATGACCGGCGACGGACCCTTGGGGTACTTTCTGTCGAAAGTTTACGGAGGCAAGTGGTTTAGCAGCGACACCGAAATGGAATCGGGTTGCGGGATTACGCCAATCAAATATCGCAACAAATCGCTGGTTCATGCGCTTCAATGGGCGATCGGTTTAGAGTGGTATCTGCTTGTGAACGATCCTTGGCGAGTTGTGATGAGTACCGATCATCCCAATGGAGGCTCATTCTTGGCTTACCCGCAGATCATTCGTTTATTAATGGATCGAACTTACCGGAAAGATGTTCTCAAGACATGTCCGCCGGAGATCAGAAACCGTTCAACCCTGTGGGATATTGAACGAGAGTACACGCTCAACGAAATTGCAATCATCACGCGAGCAGGGCCTGCAAAAATTCTTGGGCTAAAAAATAAAGGGCACCTTGGACCGGGCGCGGATGCGGACATTACCATTTACACGCCAAATGAGAACAAGGAAGTCATGTTCGAAATGCCTCGCTTGGTAATCAAGTCGGGGCGGGTCCTTGTCGATCAAGGCGACATTCGTCAGACGCTGATCGGAAAAACGCTGCACGTCCAGCCCTGTTACGATCACGAACTTGAGAAAGATATTCAGGAATGGTTCGAAAGGTATTACTCGATCCGTTGGAGAAATTATCCTGTGGACTTGAGCTACTTGTATGAATCCTGTGTGGTGCCGACACTATGAGCACGCCGACAAATGAAGCTCAAACATCCGATCTCAAACTTCATGGTGTCGAGATAGTCGACACGTTTGCAGAAGCGTTTCCGATCAAAGCGGCTCGTTTGATTATTACCGCAGAGAACGACCGCTGGGCTAGAACAGCAGCAACCGTCCTGTGTGGCAACGCGACCAGCGTGATCGCATGCGATGTGGAAGCCGCTATCGAGCGCACGGTTGCGGCCGAGGAAACCCCAGACGGTCGACCTGGCGTTGCGGTGCTCGTATTTGGTTTCAGCGTCGAAGCATTGGGCAAATCATTACAAGGTCGCGTTGGACAGTGTGTGCTGACTTGCCCGACGACGGCTTGCTACAACGGCATATTCGATTGTCCCAAAGAAAAGCAAATTCGTATCGGCGGAGCTATTCGCTATTTTGGTGATGGCTTTCAATCTGCCAAGAAATACGAGGATCGTCGCTTTTGGCGAATTCCAACGATGGACGGCGAGTTCGTATGCGAAGATTATTTCGGAACCGTGACGGGAGTAGCGGGGGGGAATTTACTGATCTGTGGAAAGAACCAATCGTCAGCGCTCGCTGCCGCCGAAGCGGCAGTTGAAGCGATCAGCACAGTTCGCGATGTCGCTTTGCCGTTTCCTGGAGGCATTGTGCGGTCCGGCAGCAAAGTCGGTTCGCGATATCCGAAACTCAAAGCGAGTACCAATGACGCATACTGTCCAAACCTTCGCGGCCTAACGAAAAGTGAGTTGCCGCCAGGCTGTCATGCGGTTTATGAAATTGTAATTGATGGACTCTCATTTGAAGCCGTTCAATTGGCGATGAAACGAGGTCTTCATGCGGCGGCGGCGTCACCGATGATCGTTCGCATTACGGCTGGCAATTACGGTGGTAAGCTTGGAAAACACCATTTTCACCTTCGCGATTTGGTGTGACACCTCATGTCCGATCAGGATCAGTTCCTTGATGTTATCGATCGCGACGAAGCCGAAATGCGATTTCGGTCGGCTTTGAATTTGCTGCCATTAGGAAAAGAAACCGTCGCTGTGAGCGACTCACTCGGACGAGTGCTTGCCGACAACGTTTTTGCTCAAGTCGACGTGCCGTCTTTCGATCGATCCAACTACGACGGCTACGCAGTTCGCGCTTCGGACACTTTGGGCGCAAGCGAGATGGTTCCGAAGTTACTAAACTTGTTAGTCGAGACCATTGACGCAGGCAACGCGCCTAAGATGGTTATTCAACAAGGGCAAGCGATTGCGATTGCCACTGGCGGGATGTTGCCACGAGGCGCTGATTCGATTTTGATGGTCGAATACACTGACGAACAAAGCGAGCGCCTCGTCGTGCGACGCGCTGTCGCGCCAGGTTTCGGAATTTCTTTCGCAGGGACCGATATTGCACTTGGTGAAACGGTACTGCGAGCGGGAACAGTTCTGACGAGTCGTGAAACGGGAGTCATGGCTGCCTTGGGCGAATCGGTCGTCAATGTCTGGCGTCAGCCTCGTGTTTCGATCATCTCAACTGGCAACGAGATAATTGCGCCAGGTGAACCCATGCGGCCCGCGTGCGTGTATGACTCCAATTCGCAAGTGCTTGCCGATGCGGTTCGAGAGCAAGGCGGTATTCCAAACTTCGCGGGCATCGTTCGCGATAACGTGGATGCTCTTAGAGAAGTAGTGCGCAACGCATTGTCTGAATCCGATGTTGTGTTGCTTTCGGGTGGCACCAGCAAAGGTCAAGGCGATCTTTGTTATCGAGTCGTTGCAGAATGGAAAGATCCTGGCGTCGTCGTGCACGGTGTGGCATTAAAGCCCGGAAAACCCGTCTGTTTGGCGGTCACTGGCGGGAAACCGGTTGTGATTCTTCCTGGGTTTCCGACTTCGGCGATATTTACGTTTCATGAGTTCGTTGCTCCAGTGATTCGTTTGCTCGCGGGTCGCAAAATTGAGGATCAAGAATTTGTGTCGGCATCGATGGCGATCAAGACCAATTCGGAGATTGGGCGAACCGAGTATCTCTTGGTAGGACTTGTCAAGAACGAAATGGGGCTTACGGCTTTTCCGATGGGCAAAGGTTCCGGTTCCGTCACTACGTTTAGCCGCGCCGATGGCTTTGTGACCATCCCGCGTCACACGGAAATCGTCGGAGCGGGAGAACGAGTTCAAGTTCGTCTGATTGGAAGGACCCTTGAATTGGCCGACCTGATCGTGATCGGCAGCCATTGCGTTGGGCTTGATTATTTGCTGACGCAGCTTCAACTACGTGGGATTCTTTCGAAACTACTAACGGTGGGAAGCAGCGCGGGTTTGATGGCGGCAAAACGCGGCGAATGCGATCTTGCTGGGATTCATCTGCTCGATCCTAAGACGGGCCAGTACAATCGAACGTTTTTGGATGACAGCGTCGTGCTTGTTCCAGGCTACGGGCGATCTCAAGGAATTGTATATCGACTTGGCGATAAACGGTTCGAGGGAAAAACGCCCGCGCAGATTGTCTCGCTTGCATTGACTGACACCTCGATCGTGATGGTAAACCGCAATCACGGCAGTGGCACACGGATTTTGATCGATCGATTGCTGTCGGGTTCAAAGCCTAATGGTTATGTCATTCAGCCGAGCAATCACAGCGCGGTTGCTGCCGCCATCTTACAGCATCGAGCCGACTGGGGTATGGCGATCGAAGCCACTGCACGCGCGGCCAATCTTGCGTTTGTCCCGGTTCAAGATGAGCCGTATGACTTTGCTGTTCCGAAGTCGCGGTTGGATCGACCCGCCATTCAAGCGTTCATAAAGCTTCTTGCCGACGAAGAGATTCGCAACCATTTGCGCAGCATGCGTTTTACGTTGTGAATGTTTTTCTGTTGTTAAGGAAGTGCGATTATGCCGCAGTTACGGTTATGCTGCGGCATGACGGAAGAGAATTTCGCCACGTCCCACGGAAACTAAATCGCCGTGATACAAATCGAATTCGGATTGCAGTAGATTATCGTCGAATCGAAAGCCTTTATTTCGAAGCGTCGTTAACATGAGCCTGACCGACGTGGGTTGAGCGGTCGTTGCGTATCGGAAACTCGGAAGCAGTTGGGGTGGATTGGGCCCGAGCAAAGCGATCGTCCCGCGACGCATGCCTGCACCGGGTCGAATACCGCTTTCGCCAAACACGATCACCGTCCCAGCGATCATGTTAAAGCCGATCAAGTCACCCGTGTTTCCGCCTATTGCGATCAAGCCGCGGCGCATGGTCAAACCGATTTCGTTGCCTGCGTTTCCATCGATAAGAATCGTTCCGCCCGTCATCCCTTTTGACGAACCGCGATACGCAGCGCCAATTAAATGCCGTGCATTGCCTTTGACGTGAATCAGGCCTTGATGCATCTCGGCTCCGACCCATCCGCCCGCGTCGCCGTGAACGATAATTTCGCCGCCTCGCATTTGGCTGCCAACATGACGTCCAGCGGCACCTTGGATTCTCACAAAGCCGGACTTCATATGCGCCCCGATCCAATGAACGCCAGATAGATCACCTTCAAAGTGCATCTGTTTGTCGCTGGCATCGCCGGAAATCTTGAACATTTCCGCCAACGGTACTTTACAATTGCCGTGGAAGATTTCGAATCGTTCGATTTCGGCAAGGGATTTGTCGCAAGCCCAATCGGGCGTGAATCCTTCGATTTCTACCGGGACGGAAGTTTGCGAATGGTAGGTAATCGAGATTGCCATGGAATCCAATTTCGTGTTGAACGTAAATAGAATAGAACCAGTTTAACAGATTTTTTCCCGTTCACAATTTGACAAGTCAGCAATGAACGGTCTTTCCATCCCACGTCGAAATTCTATCGTTTTGAGAATGCCCTTAAATCATTTACCACAACTCGCAAACCAATTTTGTTACTAGAATAAGTTCGCCAAAGATCTGGAGAGACGTATCGAGATGAATCGGGGAGCAATCATACTTTGCGGTGGTAAGTCGAGTCGCATGGGGCAAGACAAAGCGACTTTGCCATTCGGTCCAGAATTGATGTTGCAACGGGTTGTGAGGATTATTGGTCAAGTCGTTGATCCAGAGGCGATCGTGGTCGTGGCCGCGCCAAGCCAAAATCTGCCAATACTGCCCGATGGCATGATTATTACCCGCGATGATCGTCCAAATCGCGGGCCTTTGGAAGGGCTTGCAGCAGGCCTTCGATCGATGCCTGCGTTTGTCGAAGCGATCTATGCGACAAGCTGCGATGTTCCATTGATGGTCCCCGAATTTGTCAATTATATGTTCGAGAGTCTCGGCGAAAACGACATCGCGGTACCATTCGACGGCCAGTTTCACCATCCCCTGGCTGCGGTTTACCGACCAAGCGTTCTGATGTCTGTTCAGTCGTTGCTTAAGACTGATCGCCTTCGCCCAAAATTTCTCTTTGATGAAGCTCGTACAGCGGAGATTCCCGTAGAAGAGCTTCGCCAACACGACGGAGAGCTTTCAACTTTGATGAACCTGAACCATCCGGATGACTATTTGGCAGCGTTGAAAGCGGCAGGGTTTGGGAATACTTAGTTCTTAGTTCTTAGTTCTTAGTTCTTAGTTCTTAGTTCTTGGTTCTTGGTTCTTGGTTCTTGGTTCTTGGTTCTTGGTGCTTAGTTCTTAGTTCTTAGTTCTTAGTTCTTAGTTCTTGGTTCTTGGTTCTTGGTTCTTGGTTCTTGGTTCTTGGTTCTTGGTGCTTGGTGCTTGGTGCTTGGTTCTTGGTGCTTGGTTCTTGGTGCTTGGTTCTTGGTGCTTGGTTCTTGGTTCTTGGTGCTTGGTGCTTGGTGCTTGGTTCTTGGTGCTTGGTGCTTGGTGCTTGGTGCTTGGTGGAAAATTATTGGAGGTTTGCACATATTTCGCTTCGGCTGTTCCCGCTCGGCAAGCGGGAACTACTCAGGCTAAAATATCTGTGGCGGGTTTGCCGGCGACGTCGGTTAGGCGGAAATCGCGACCGGCGTAGCGGAAAGTTAGACGTTCGTGATCTAGACCGAGGATGTGTAATATCGTGGCATGCAAGTCGTTGACGTGCATTTTGTTTTCTAGCGCATAATAGCCATAGTCATCGGTTGCACCATAAGCGTAACCGCCCTTAACGCCCCCCCCGGCCATCCACATCGTAAACCCGTGAGGATTATGATCGCGGCCATCGGTTCCTTGGGCGGTTGGCGTCCGACCGAATTCACCGCCCCAAAGCACCAAAGTATCTTTGAGCAATCCGCGAGCTTTGAGATCGGCCAAGAAACCCGCAATGGGCTTGTCGACCTCCGAAGCATTCTTGGTATGGCCGCGATAAAGGTCGCCGTGCTGGTCCCATTGGACTTCGCTGTCGCTGTGAGTTACTTGCACAAAACGTACACCGTTCTCGAGGAAGCGTCGGGCCATCAGACATTGGCGACCGAAATTTTCTGTAACAGGATCGTCGATGCCGTACTGCTTCATCGTCTCTTGCGTCTCGTCCGCGATGTTTTGAATGTGTGGCATGGTCGACTGCATGCGGAAGGCGAGTTCGAAAGAATTCATACGGCCTTCGAGAGCTTGATTACGACCTTGCAATTCCATCTGCTCGCGATTCATGGCTGCCAATAAGTCCAATTGCCGTCGTTGCAATTCTGGCTCGATCCGTGAATTGCGAATGTTCTTTACCAAAGCCGCAGTTGCAGGCAAACTTGCGTTACCGACCGGCGTGCCCTGACAATGGGCAGGTAAAAATGCAGAGCCCCAATTATTGACACCACCGTGAGCCAACGTCGGACAAATCGTTACAAACGCCGGTAGATTGTCATTCTCTGTGCCCAGTCCGTACGTCACCCACGCTCCTAAACTGGGGCGAACAAATTGATCGCTTCCGGTATGTAGTTTCAACAAAGCGCCGCCGTGGGCGGGATTGGTTCCATGCACCGAACGAAGAATGCAAAGGTCATCAACGTGCTGCGCGACATGAGGAAACAACTCGCTAACTGGCAAACCACTTTCACCATGTTGCTTGAATTTCCAGGGTGACTTGAGCAGATTCCCCTGTGCTGCGAAAAGCACTTTCGGCAATTCAAACGGAGGCGGCTTGCCGTTGTCCCGATCCAAAAGTGGCTTGGGATCAAAAGTATCGACGTGCGATGGACCACCTTTCATAAACAGAAACACAATGCGTTTGGCGCGTGGAGCGAAATGCGGCGGCTTGGCTGCCAACGGATTTAAACTATCTGAGGCGCGAGCATTTCCCTGTTGAGATTCGTTGGCAAGCATGGCACTCAGCGCCAGATAGCCAAACCCAACCGCTGAACTTTTTAGCAAAGTTCGTCGCGTGTGCAGACCGTCGACCATGCGCGGTCGAATGGTGTCGGACATGAATTACCTCACATACATGAATTCGTTGCTTGCAAGCAGCGTTTGGCAGAATATGGACCAACAACGTTTACTGTGTGAATCTGTGCTTTCCTGATCCGCTGTACCCTGCCCCGCTGTAGAACTGTTCTGCGTCAATTCGCTGATAAATTCCAAAGCCCGTTGCAATTCGGAATCGGTTGCAGGCCTGCCTAAAGTGGATTGATACAAATATTGGACACGCGTCGACGGGTCGGATGAAACATCGGTTAAACGTTCAGCCAGTTGATCAGAGCAGTCCATTACGAGTTCCGAGTTGATCATGAAAAGTGCTTGAGGCGCTACGGTCGTCGTATTGCGGACTCCGGTGACCATCGTTGGATCGGGGAAATCGAATTGTTCAAACAAGGTATAAACGTTATTGCGAATAACGGGCAAATAGATCGCACGGCGAAGGCTATCGTACTTGGTGTGGTCGATCGACGTATGGTCGAAAACGAATTGTCGATTGCGAAGCGGCACTGACTTGCCGTTCATCGTCTCATCGAGACGGCCCGTAACAAAGAGGATGGAATCGCGTATTTGTTCGGCATCCAATCGATGCGAATTGAATTTCCAATGCAATCGATTCTCAGGGTCGGGGTTCGAATCGAATTGCTCCAAAGCATTCGAAGCGGACATCTGATAGGTGCTTGACGCAAGAATGAGACGATGCAGATCTTTGGTAGACCAGCCTGCTTCGATAAAATATCTAGCCAACCAGTCAAGCAACTCTGGATGCGAAGGACGATCGCCAAGCTTGCCGAAATTGTCCGGCGAGTTCACGATTCCACGTCCGAAATGCCAAGTCCATATTCGATTGACATACACACGGGCAGTCAAAGGATTTGTACTGCTGGCCATCCATTGAGCCAACTCCAACCGACCGCTTTGCGTGCGAGGCAAAATAATGTTGCCGCTACCCGCTTGCATGACTTGCGGGAATGATCGAGCGACAGGCTCGCCGAGATTACGATGACTTCCGCGAATGTGAATCGGAAGAGTCGATTGGATCGGACCGTCGGTGACGCCCAAACAAGAAGTAAGATCGGGAGCAAAGCTTTCCAAGACGCGCGCCTCTTCGGAAAGGCGGTTGTATTCTGCCAAGGTCGCTTCGTCGAAAGCGAATCCGGGCTTCGCGGGAAGTGCCAAAAGACCTGACTCATCATTCATGGCCAAACGGGCTGCTTCGAGGTTTGGATCGGGCAAAGCCGTAATACTCGCGTCTTTTTGTTTGGCTTCAGCCCAGGCAACGGGCGCTTGTGTAAAAAGTGGCCGATAGTGCTGATCGATTGCGGCAGTATCATGCGAAGCGGCCAATTCATGCCATTTTGCAAAGAACGGATCATCCGAGTGGTATTCGAGATGCAAGCGGCAATGATGCAGCACGCGCGGGTGCAACCCAAGTGGCTTGGCGACTTCGGCTGCATCGACCAGCGTCGTCATGGGCGTAATGGCGGATGCCGCGATGAGATATTCCGTAGCCTTAGCCCGCGTTTGATCGCGCAATTTTACCATCGCGTCGTTTTTGTAACCGGTTGCAAGCTTTTGCTTTTCTGCGATGGCCGCTTCGACTTCTTTAATCTTGGCGACTTCTTCAGCGTCGGCAAAGGTGTGTTCGTTCCAGTGCTTGATCGCGCCAAAATTTGTATCGCCAAAGGTCTTGGTACTCTTGAAAATTGCAGCGAGTGCGTAATAGTCGTTCTGTTTCAAAGGATCAAATTTATGGTCATGGCAACGCGCGCACCCAATCGTCATTCCCAAGAACGCTTTGCCGACCGTATCGAGTTGCTCGTCGATCGTGTCCATCAATAGTTTTTCTCGATCGGGTTCGGCTAACACTTTGGCACCAAGAACTAAGAACCCCGTCGCTGTTTTCGTTTCGCGAGTCGCGTTTGGAATCAAGTCGCCCGCTATTTGTTCGACCAGGAACTGATTGAAGGGTTTGTCTTCGTTGAATGACTCGACAACATAATCGCGATAACGCCATGCGGTTCCAAAAGCCAGATTTTCGTCGAGCCCGTTGGAGTCCGCGTATCGTGCAACATCTAACCAGTGTCGCCCCCATCGAATTCCATAGTGTGGCGAATCGAGCAAACGGTCGACGACTTGTCGGAATGCATCCGGAGAATCGTCGGCGAGGAAATCATCGATTTCGCGGGGCGTGGGTGGAATTCCGATCAAGTCCAACGTAACACGACGAATGAGCGTTCTTTTATCGGCGGGAGCGGCGTGGGTAATTCCGTGCTTGACAAGTTTGTCGAGAATGAACGCATCTATTGGCGTCTGAACCCAGGCCGCGTTATCAACTGACGGTGCGACGGGGTTCGAGATGGGCTGCATCGACCAGAATTGTCGGCCTTCTTCGATACTCATGCCCGTGGGGGCCGGTGCTCCTTCGGCAGATTCTGCTTTTCTCGGATCGGGTGCTCCCATCGCGATCCACTCGACAAGCGTTTGCACTTGCTCTGGTGCGAGCGGTTTTTTGGGCGGCATTTGAAGATCTAAGTTCTTGTACCGAATCGCTTCAACTAACAAACTATGTTCTGGGTCGCCGGGAACAATGACTCCGCCGGAATCGCCTCCTGCAAGTAGTCCTTCGCGGGAGTCAATCAACAAGCCACCATTCTTCTCTCGCCCCGAATGGCATTCGTAGCAGTGCTCCACCAGGATCGGTCGAACATTCTTTTCAAAAAACTCGACTCCCTTTTCATCTTCAGCGTCGATGGAGGCGACTGCGGGAAGGGACGAAATACAAGCGATGAACCACAGCCCAAGCCATAGGAAAGCCTTGGCAGGGCGTTGCATTTTGCGATGCTTTGGTGAGCGAGCGTGATAGCTCAAGAGCATGAAGGTAGGCATAGCTCTATTTTGGCTTAAATCTTCCATGAATGCTAGTGCTTTGTCCAGCTTAAACTTTAGGGTTGAAGCGTGGGCGTCTCGCCCGCAATGCTCTAGTTTTCTGCGGAGGGGACGTCCGCGTACCAAAACACAACTATCGCTTCGTTTCGAGAGTTTCGTACAATTTTAGAGCTTCCTCATACTCTTTGAATGCTTCTGGTCCCACGACGGATCGGCTGCGTTCCATTTCTGTTTTCATTCGGTTGACGAGAAATTCTTTTTCGTCCGATGATGGCTTGATCGGTTTGTTATCTACATCGAACCACGCCGGCGCCGAATGGGCAAAACGTAATCGGCCCGTCGACGATTTTTGCCAAGCACGAACTGCCACCCAACTTGTCGAGTCGATAGTCAAGGGCACGCGAAAATTAGCTTCCATTGTCCCGTCGGGTTTAGCTTTGTTTTCGGTCTCGACTCGTTTTACGATTTCGCCATTGACGATTATTTCAATCGAATCAATCCGTCCATCTGCCAGTACAATGCCACTGACTTGATCTCGTTGGGCATCGACCAAGAGCATCGGGCCTGTAGTCACAAATGAATTTCCGGCACGCAAGCCATCGATCCAAGCGTTATAACGAAATCCTCCTGGGACATGCACATAAACGCGTCCGTAACCGATCGGAACAGGGTGTACGCCTGTCGCAGTTCCCGCAGTGGGTTGAAGTCGAAAGCCGCAATTGAGCAATGTCCAATACGTGCGATGCGTGAATTCCATCCATTCCCGTTCGCCGCCGGTTTGACCATCTCCGACTTGCATCCAAGCCGGCGGTGGCGTGGACCATTTTGAAAAAGCGAATTCGGTTCGCCACATATGATTATTGGCAAGCTCGTAAGTCAGGGACTTGCCGACCATGGCAGGCAGGACCATCGCAAAGGGCCAATCATGTTTATCCATGTCGAGAAGTACGTTTTCGCGCTCGCTTTGCTCCATCACGTTGCGTGTCGGTGGAATGCCCACTTCGAAAGCTGTCTTGTGATTGATGGCGAATAATGCACCTAATGTATGTTGCTGGCCGGATACGGAAAAGATTTCCCATTCGGTATTCTTAGGCCAGATAACGTGCTGGTCGTCAACTTGGATTAGATTCGCGCGCAATTGCGCGTCATCACGATCCGTACGATCACCGATTTCTGCTGAAAGCTCACTGCGGGTTGTCCAATAAACCATGGGCAGCGCGACGTTTACGTCATCGGCCAACATCGGAACAGCAATATCCTTGATTGTTCGATGAACATGCGCGTCGCCGCTGAACCAATTGCGCTCCGCCATGTTGATCCATCGTTTAAGCTGGATGTCCAATTCGATCGGATCATCTCCAACGACGATCTGCTTTTGCCAAGTCAAATATTCTTTACCGCGCTCTGCGGTGATGGTGTATTGGCCTGGAGGTAGGCTGAGCGCAAAGGGATCGGCGGTGAGGCTCGTGTGGAATTCCTGCGAGCGGGGATTCAACCAATTTTGCTTTTCGTAGCGAACGGCTCGCCCTTTTTCGGAATTCGGCTTTGCGAAGTACCAACGGCCATTGCTGTCTTGAACATAAAGCCGACAAGCGACAGGCAATCCCGATGCTGCATCAGTTGCTCGACCGATAATTTCAATTTCCGTTTCGGGATTCCAAATGCCCTCGATCCTTGCAAGTTCCCCGTCGATATCGGTGCCTTGATAAAAGGACAATCTGCCGTCGACATGATTGGTTTGGCCCGGTTCGCAATCCGGAATAATTGGGTCCGAGTGAAGGCAAGGACACGGGGCATTTCCCCAAGTTCGATGATTGGGCTTCCAGCCAAAAATAATCCATCGGTCGCCCGATTCATTGCGACACGCAGCCAACGAACCCCGAAAAATTTTGTTGTCGTTCGTTTGTGCGTCAAAACCGACAACGCCTTTGAGCATCGCGCACATCTGAACCCGTAAATCGCTCAGTTTTTCAGAAGTTCCGTTCGTCAGTTGCATTCGCATTGCTAAATGATCTCGATGTGGTGTCGCGTCCACTTGGAATGCAATCTTATTTGGTAACTCGCGTCGTATCGAGAATGTGCCGTCGGACATTCGACGCCATTCCAATTGCGGTAACTTGATTTTCTGCTTCGTCCAAATCGTGTCGACGTGCGTGTGTGCCAAATAAGTAAGGCCTAGGTTCGACCATATCGCTTCAGGGATGTCGATAACGACGTAACTGCTTCGGTCCCAAGGGGTGAACACACTGAGTTTCGTCTCGCGCTGGGGTTCCATAGCTCCGTCGAGGAACCCGATGCGAGGATGACGTCCGCCGGGATAGGGAAGGACAAAGACCGGCGGATCGACTTCTGCAAGGGGTTTGTTGTCAGGCCGAATATCAAACCTGCGAAGCGCTGCGTCCAATTGGTCAATTGAGATTCCTAGGACGGACACGATCTCTTCGCGAGAATAGTGGTGATGCCACACCATATTCTCAAGCCAGTGCCGCAATTGCGTTTGATCGTCGACAGCCCGTACTTGATCTTGAGCTGTCGCGACGGGTCCGATTTCTTTGAACCCGCACGCGAAAAAAATCACGAATGCAAAAAATTGGTAAACGCTTCGTCGTTTCATCGCAACTCCAGTCAAAAAGCGAGTCTCGCCAATCATGATGTCCCTTGCAGTACGACTCAAGAAATTATTTCTTGCTGCGAGTCGTCTTGGAAGTGGGTTTTTCGGGAAAGTTACATAGTGGGATGCTGGGATTCGGATCGGCGAGGATTTCCGCCAAGGTTGTCGCGGCGAATGCATGCTCGACGCTCGCGAGAGCCTGATCCATTCGCAAGTGTAGGGGGCACAATCGAATACCGTGCGACGATAAACCAAGCGGACATTTCTTGATTCTCTGAATGGGATCGACGGCGTTGACAACCTCGAGAATCGTCAATTCATTTGGATCGCGAGCCAATACAAAACCACCGTTGGCTCCACGACGCGAATGAATCAAACCGGCCTCAGTAAGTTGCTTAAGGACTTTGGAAAGGTAAGCGTGTGGGACTTTAGTAGTCGTCGCAATCTGCTCACTGTTTTGGGGTAAAGCCGATTCAAAGGGCTTGCCTGCCAAAAATACGATGGCTCTCAAAGCGTATTCTACCGTTTGTGAAAACACGCGATCCCCCTTTAGTGGAAACTCAAATTGCTCGGTAATTGACGGGGACGGGCCTGGAGACCCGTCCTACGTTGGGTAAGTAAATTCCTGACGATGGCCCAAGAACCCCGCAAGGACTTTTCTATTATGGACATTGACATCCATTAAAGACGTCGGGTAAACTAGTCGAACATATCTGGATACGCTTGTCCATTATAGCGATTTTCGTAGCCGGAATGTTTCTAGCATCGGTATTCTTGTAAGTATGGGAGTTTTGAAATGAAACGTATTGCTGCTGTTTCCCTTGTCGCGTTCGTATTCACTGCATTTTTCGCTTCGCAGATGTCTTCGCCCTTTTCGTTTGCAGCGACGGCCGACAAGGAAGCCGATGCGGCGCTCGCGCGGGCTCGAAAACAAGCCAAAATGTTAGACACATTGTACAAGACTGCGATCGTGATTGTTACGAAGAACTACGTTGAAGAGAGTTCCGATCTCGCGGCTGGTGACGCGTTTCAATTGTTGTTCAAAGCGATGAAGGATAATAACTTTCACGAAGTTCGTCTGCTTGACGCATCGGGCGAAGCGATTGACGACGACAATTTGCCAAAGAACGACTTCGAAAAGGCGGCTGTCAAAGCGATGTTGGACGGCAAGCCGCTGTACGAACAAATAGTCGATAAAGATGGAAAGAAAACGCTGACTTCGGTTACTCCGATCCCTGTCGTAATGGATAAGTGCGTGATGTGCCACGCCAATTACGAAGGCAAAAAGGTAATCGGTGCGCTAGGAATCACTTTAGAAATCGAGTGATTTGCGATTCCTTTTGTTTGTAATCCTACGCGAACATAATGGAAGATTGGCTATGACGTGGAGAACTTTACCGCGAACGAACTTTTATTCATTCAGCTAAAACGAACGGGCCTTAAATCACAATCGTTTGATCATTGTGATTTCATTGCCTTTGTCGTTAAAGGAAACTTCGTCCATAAAAGTTCGAATCAACATGACACCGCGACCACCCGGCTTGCACAAGTTCTCCGGATCGGTCGGATCCGGTAAACGCGACGGATCAAAACCTGGTCCTTCGTCGCGAATGACAAAAGTAGCTTGGTCCGGTTGGAATCGAGCCGTCACATGCACTTTGCGGTCGCGAAAGGGTTCGAACTTGGCTCTCTCCGCCGCAGTTTTTCTGTAAAGCGTTATGTCCGACTCTCGCAGTTCCGAACAAAGCTCCAAATTACCGTGATCGATAGCATTGGCTAATGCTTCGGCGAGCGCGGTCCCAATGCGGATTTTTTCGGTGTCGCTGTGCACATTGGTATAGTTCAAGCACTTCTGAAAGTGATTGATCAGAGCTTTCGGGGCATTCGGTTCATAACCCAACAAATAATGACTAACCGAATCCGTAAAGATCTCGCGGACATGTTCACTTTCCTGAGCCGACTCGACGGCCGACAAGACAGCTTCTAGGACGGACCCCAAGTCGCGTTTAAGATTGCGCTTTGGCACATAGCTTGCCGCGCCGTCGCGTAAGGCTTGAGCTGCGATGTCCTCGCTTCCAAGTCGAGTGATCAAGATGACTGGCGTGTTCGGATATCGAATGCGAATCTCCCGAACCAACTCCAAACCGCCCAGAACCGGCATTTGCAAATCTGTGAGCACAATGTCGAACTTTTGAGTTGCCATCAACTCGAGGGCTTGTCGGCCATCTTCGGCGTAGGTTGTACTCAGTCCTTCTTCTTCGACGATCCCGCCGATTATTTTTCGATCAACAGGCGAATCATCAACTACGAGAGCTGTGGTCATTCCGGTTTTCCAAGTAATGCGTCAAGGCAACCACGAAATCCGCTACGAGACATTCTAGATTCTCGACCACCGGACGCGCTTCGTCAAGATTGCAGTCTTTGGCAAAAAGTTCAACCCGCAGAGCCGTTTCGACGACTCGGCGGGCATCGAACACGCTAGCCGAGCCCTTCAAGGTATGGGATGCCCGTTGAAGCCGTTTTGCATCGCCTTTCGCTAAAGCCTGCCGCATTTCCTTGATTAAGTTTTCACATTCTTCGAGCACAATAGCGGCGATCTCACGAACTCCGTCTTCGCCGCCTGCGATCTGGTCACGAGCCACCGATAGATTAAGCACATCTCCGGACTGTGGAGCATCTGCGGGTGAACGCATGCTTGGTTTTGCAGCTGAGGTGCTGTGACTACCGCTACTGACCGATTGGCGATAACTGTCCAAAATTGAAAAGAACTTTTCTGCTTCGATGGGTTTGGTCAGGTAGTGATCCATTCCGGCATTCAAGCAGTTTTCGCGATCGCCTTTCATTGCATCAGCGGTCATCGCTATTATCGGAATGTGGCAGTTTCGGCTTTTTTCCCATTGTCGAATTTCGCGCGTCGCATCAGTTCCGTCCATGATCGGCATTTGCACATCCATCAGGATCAGATCAAAGTTTTCCCGCTGAACGGCATCGACGGCTTGGCGACCGTTGACCACAAACGTAATCTTGTCGCCTAACTTCTTCAGAAGTCCTCCAACGACTTTCTGATTCACAATGCTGTCATCGGCAAGCAGAATCTTGAGCGGGAATCGGGTCGGGTTAGAATCTGAGGTTTGTTTTTGAATCCCTTTAGAGCCATGCAACAATCCGACTTCCTTAACGATCTTGAGTAACTCGGATTGGAGGACGGGTTTGGTTAGGTAGCGGTCGATCCCAATAATTTCACACGTTTCTGCGTCGATCGGTTTTGCCGCTGCCGAGAGCATGACAACAGTGGCTTTATTGGTCGCGGGGTTGTTTCTTATTTTCTGAATCAACTCAACCCCGTCCATCCCAGGCATAAACTGATCCACGATGACAAGCGGAAATGGCTGGCCTTGGCTGGCAGAATTCGACAATTCCGTTAACGCTAGTTCCGCGCCATCGCATTCCGTCGGCAGCAGTTTCCAGCTACATAGAATCTCTTTGAGTATGGAGCGACTGAATTCGTCATCATCTACAATTAGAACAGGCATTCCGTGAATGATCGAATCCTGCTCTTGTGTCGTGGAGATCTTGTTATTTGGAGCTACACCCAAGACCGCCGTAAAATGAAATGATGAACCGACACCGAGCGTGCTGTTTAGCCAAATTCGCCCCCGCATGATGTCGACCAATTGCTTACTGATGGCCAGCCCCAGCCCCGTCCCACCGTATTCACGCGTCTTCGAAGCGTCACCTTGTGCAAACGCATCAAAAATAGCTTTCTGCTTTTCCGGCGAAATGCCAATCCCGGTATCGCGAACGCAAATATGCAGAGTGATCTCATTGCCTTGTCTTCCGTCGTTCGTCACATCGACAAAAACTTCGCCGGCAGTCGTGAATTTAATCGAATTGCCAACTAAATTAACAAGTATTTGCCGTAATCGACCGGGATCGCCCATAACGCGATCAGGCAGATCCGTTGCAATACGACAAGCTAATTTCAAATTGCGCTCAACTGCCCGTACCGATAGTGTTTGGCATGTTTTCTCAATACAGTCTCGCAAACTAAAATCGGTACACTCCAAAGCCAATTTTCCAGCTTGGATTTTTGAGAAGTCCAAAATATCGTTTAACAATCGGTGCAGAGAATCCGCCGATTGTCGCATGAGCCCCAAGTAATCGCGTTGTTCCGCATCCAGTTTTGTATTAGAAAGCAATTCACTCATCCCAATAATACCGTTCATCGGGGTGCGAATTTCATGGCTCATATTTGCCAAGAACGTGCTCTTCGCTTTGCTGCTTGATTCGGCTGCAAGCTGGGCTTCTCGCAATTCCTCGTTGAGCTGCATCAACTCTCGAGTACGATCGACGACACGTTCTTCGAGCAACTTCCTCGCACGTAGGAATCGGCTAAGTACCAGCAGCAGTGTGAGCACGCCGAGGATCGACGTTGTTCCGATCACCACGATCGACATTTGCAATGCTTGAGCGTTGCTCTCCTGAGCACGATCGAGTGGAAAACCGACTTCCAAGATGCCGCGCACATCTCCGACCTTCCAGTCCTTTTTGGGAGATTCTGCGGTGGAGTTATGACAAGAAACACAGAGCGCCTTCATCTTATCGGCGGTGGCGTAACGCAGCATCGTACGCCCGTCAATTTCTTCGAAGCGATAGTACGGCCTCGAAGAATTTTCCGTCAACGCCGTCCATGCATCGCGAGCAAACTGATCTTGCAAGCCACCCGTTTCTGATCGCCATGGGAATGGGTAGGGACTATACAGCTTCGTTGTACTTTGTTCTTCGGCTGACAATCGCTGAGCCAGGGCCATTGTCAACGTCACTGGTAGCGGAATCGATCCCTTGATATTCAGGTAATCGTGGGAAACTGGCACGCCGGCGGCAACGGCATTGGCGACTACTTCCGAAGCGTAAAAGGAACGCATTTCATTCAGCACGCGGCTTCGTCGTTCGGCATTCAGGAGCGCCGCCGATTCCATTTGCTGATGTAACGACCTGGATTGCTGCCACAATAGGATGAGAATGCCAACGCTGAACAACACCAAAAGCGCAATAACCGTTCGGTCGCCAAGCAGACGTAGATACGTCAAAAGGTATGACTTGATTGTCTCGGGTTGGCCGTTAGTCTTCATCACGCAACTATTAGTTTTTCGCAAAGTAAAACGATCGGAAATATACCGCCCGTGATTTCAGCAACTGGCCTGAAATACCGTTGCCAAAACTTACTGAACAGGCTTGCGAGTATAGCCCACGTATCACCGCAAAAGTGAATCGATTATCGTAGAAACGCCATCGGCACAAAGGCGAGAAGACGCCAAAAATACAATGCTTGGCGTTCGATTGTAACAAAACACATGCCTTGCATGAAATTGCCGAGCTTACGAATGAAAGAAAGTTTGGTAGCTAGTGTCTGTTCGTTTTCGCCGAAGTCGTTATGCGGCAAAGTGTTGTTGCAAAACCTTCGCTTGAAGATTTCGGTATTGATTTACATCCTTCTGATATGTATGTCGGAACACTTTTCGTGTGGTTTGATCGACCTGC
>JANMGV010000238.1:0-26060 GCA_031374825.1 Pirellulaceae bacterium | reverse complement strand
CTCCAGGCCCGTCCTGATTGAATGGGACGGGCCTGGAGACCCGTCCTACGTTGGGTAAGGCAATTCCTGCCGCTCGCCTAGTAGCAGTATAGACTTTCCCAAGGCAAGAGACGAGCATCCACAGCAGCGAATTAAAATGTTCGAAACCGAATCTGTCAGTTCACTTTGCAACTGCTACGTAAACTTGGCAACGCTGCTAGGCGTCGGTCGAGGGTGCCGGATTAAGACAGATATCAAAAACCTTCGTAAGAAACAATTTCGCTCGTGAGTAGATTCTTGGATAGCTGCTTGCCCGAGGGCCAGCAACATTCAAGCTTTTTATTTGCTCCTCGTGAATCCAGGCGGCAATGTCAGCGGGTTTTGGTCGATCGTCAAGCCGAACTGCAAAATAGGGTTTCCCAAGTTCGCTGGCCAGTTTGGCTGTCAAACGCGTGCCAGATCGCAACTCGTCAGGGTACAGGATCAAGGTAGCGTCGGCAGCAACGACGTTTTGTCTAGTGCGATCTGCGTAATTGGCGGACTCCATTTCGACCAAATCGTACATTGCAGGTACCTGACCATCTTCGGCGAGTCTGCCGCGAGGGCACCAACCGCCATGTGCAATTCCAAAATGAATGGCAACATCCAACGCCGCGCGATCGACTCCAGTCTGACCACCGGAAATGATCTTCTTAAGCTTGCACGCGCGTGATCTTTTATTGTGGGCGACGTTTTTCATTGACCATCCTCGTTGTCAATGCTTGGCAAAACTCTTTCCTGTACCGCAGATGTCCAGCTATCGATTGGAGCACATTTTGCAAAACTCGCAATCGATCGCCATGATTCCGGCAACGCAGCTTGAAAAGTCAGCGAACAATCGCGCGTTGGATGACGTAATTGTATCCTTCTGCAATGGAGTGCCAACCCGTTATCCATTTGTTGATGCGATCCATATTTTGTGTCGCCGACGACTGGACAACCAACCGCAGCCAGTTGAGCGCGAATTTGGTGTTTGCCGCCTGTTTCCAATATGATTTGTAACAGGTGAAAATCAGACCAAGATTGAATCTGCTCGTATTCCAAAATAGCTTCGTACGCACCCGTAACTGCGGACGTCTTGGCTTGACTACGGATCGCTTGTTGATCACGAACCAACCAGTGGTGCAATCGCGCGTGCTTGGCCGGATTGCCTTGCACGACAGCCCAATACAATTTTTCCACGCGTCGATCACGAAATTCGTCATTCAGGCGCGCGGCTGCTTTGGAGGTTTTTGCCAGCGGTAGGACACCGGTCACGCCGCGATCCAATCGACTGACGATGCCGAGAAATACGTTGCCCGGTTTTTGATATTTGGCTTTCAAGAAACTTTTGGCAAGCTCCACCACGCTGGGCTGATCCGGCAAAGCGCCCTGCGTAACCCAGCCTGCAGGTTTGTTGATTACGAGCAAATGGTTGTCTTCGTACAATACGTCCAATTTCATGACGCATCCTGCATTCGCTTGCGCCACGCTGCTTCCAAGAGTTCAACGACTTGCGCAGAGTTCTGACCGCCGCTGAATACTTCGACTGATCGGCAATCACCGTTCAATTCAAATCGCAAGTCAAGACGATCTGGCGGAAGGCATTCAGAAAAACGATCCGCCCATTCGACAACGACGATCGCCGGCTCTTCGAATAACTCGTCTACTCCCAAGTCATAAAATTCCGCTGCGGTTTTCACTCGAAAAGTGTCAATATGATATACATCGACCCGACCAGGATAATGATGCACGAGCGTGAAAGTTGGACTTGCAATGGATTGTGAATCGGCTCCGCATGCCAGAGCCAAGAATCGCGTCCACTGTGTTTTTCCGGCTCCGAGGGTACCGATTAAGCCAATGGTCAATGGAACCGTTGCGCAATTTGCGACGGCTTCCGCAAAGGCTTGGCAATCTTCTATTTTGGATATATCAAACTGCATTGTGTGGTTTAGATTGCAAAGTGACGAGTCGTTGCGTCGCACAAATTTCAGCGGATATCAAATGCGTCCTCGCCAAGCGATCGGTTTGGCAAAGAAGCTTCGTATCCAAGCATACCATTGGAGCGACAAAAACCAAAACACGCTGATCGGATGCAGGAATGCCAAGATCGGAGACTGGCGTAAACGTTGGCATAGAAGCCACCGCGGCAAGATGACAGCAATCGTGGCGATCACCAGCAAGATTATCGTCAACACGCTTGCTTGGGTGACTAACGCAACGATTAGCAACAGCGGTGGAAGCACGACACCCGAAATCAATAGCAGTGTGAAAATAAAAATCAGCTTGCCGTTTGCGATGCCTTCGTTTGCGTTCTTTAAAAGACCTCGAAGGACTTCTTGTCGATTGCGATACATCCGACAACTTGCAATGTCTGATGCGTCGAACAAATCGGTTCGAAAACCGTTGCGACGGAAAGTTCGTGGAAGCTGAATTCCATCGTGTCGAGAGCCCGCGATCGCTTGATGACCGCCGCTTTGAAAATATGCTGATCGCTCCGCCAAAATCAATTGCCCGCATCCTGCCGCAAAAGCTGGATCGGGCTTCTTGCGCATTTGATGAAGCGGCAAATAGCCAAGCAACAGAAAATGCATCATCGGGATCAGCATCTGCTCCGACCAAGTGCCCAAAATCTGATTCGGGAACCCACTCAACAAAGAACAGTCCATTGCTGCGCGCTCCGCAACCAGCCGAGTCAAAGCATCGGGCGACAAGGTTACGTCCGCATCCAGAAATAGCAGCAGATCAAATGTTGCTTTGTTTGCCAACTGCCAGCACGCATGCTGCTTGCCGTTCCAGCCGTCGGGTAATTCAACTGATTGATAAAGCTGGACTCGCGCGTCTTGGCGTGCAAATTCTTTAACAATCTCGCCCGTGCGATCTTCGGAGTGATCATCCAATATCAGCAACTCCATCGCATCGTGACTGCTTGCCAAAATCGATGCGAGAGCAGTCCCGATTCCCGCCGCTTCATTTCGAGCTGGAATAAGAACACTAATGGGGACTTGTCGAAATGCCGCGAGACGCTCGGCATTTTTGGTTGCGGGTTGGAACTCTTGCAAGTTACGAATAACCATCGCAGCCGGAATCACGGCAAAGATCAAACAAACAATTGCAAGAATAAGCATGCGTAAAAACGTTCGTCGGGGTCAGGTGTAAAAGCAACTGTCTTCGTTCAGTCGAAACAGTTGGAAAAGAAGATTTTACATGTTTATTCAACTTCGGCTATCGGATGCGGAGAATGCTTGGTGTCATCCATGTTATGCAGGTCTAGCGCACCAAACCTTGCGCGACGCTTCGGGACAAGCCCGAACGTCGCTGGCCAGCGGTCAAGGGCCTTGTGCCCGATGACCGCAATGGTTTGGTGTGCTAAAAATATGCGAAATCAATCACTCGTCCACTCGGGAGACTTTCATGGGCGACATCCAGCCGATTTATACTCCTGCGAATGTCACTTTCGCTTATCAGCTTCGCTGGGCAATGACGCTGTTCATTAATGGGCATCGACCACCGCTAGATTCGATCGCTGGCGTCGCTCAATCGCTCGAAACAGATGGCATCCGAGTGCTTTCTCAACGCTACTCAGAACCTGCTATGCTGCAATTTACTCTGAGCACGCTCCCTCATGTCAGTCCACAGACTATCGCACAACGTGTAAAAGGACGTCTATGGTACGCTTGGCAGTCCTTTGGCAATATTTCTATTGAGAAGCACTATGCACTGCGCAGTTATGGGACTCAAGAGCGTGAAACGATCGAAGCGTATATTGCTGGTCAAGCTGCCAATCACCCAATGGCTACAACCCGAGCGTCCGATCTTTTTCGTGCGGTTAACTTCATCGATGAAAGTGTTCATCTAGAGAAACCGCTTTCGATCGGCGGATCGATCGTCTGGTTCAATCTGCATATTGTGCTTGTTCATAGCGACCGATGGCGAAATGTCAGTGAGACGCTTGTTGGAAATACTCAGAAGATGGTTCGAAGCGTTTGTAAAAAGTATGAGTGGAGGCTTTCTCGTTGCGGGATTGTCGCCGACCATATGCACTTGAGCGTCGGTGCAAACGTTTCGGATGCAGCGCAGGATGTTGTGCTGAAGCTTTTGAATAACTTGGCTTTTGTCTACGACATGAAGCCCGTGTATCAGTTTAGTGCATATGTAGCGACCTTCGGGGAATACGATCAGCGCGCGCTCCGCCTGGGTGAGTAGCACACCAAACCTGTTGCGACGAATCGGGGCGAGCCCGATCGTCGCTGGCGGCGGGTTGGGTGCGCGTGTGGCGACGGGCAACAGACGCGAAACTGGGCCTTGTGCCCACGTTTCGCAATAGGTTTGGTGCGCTAACAAGCGACGCCGCAAACCCAGCGCGCCGGCGGTCGAGGGCCTTGTGCCGGATGAACGCAAAGGTTTGGTGTGCTAACAAGAATTCCGGGAATATGATCAGCGCGCGCTCCGCCTGGGTGAGTAGCGCACCAAACCTGTTGCGACGGTTCGGGGCGAGCCCGATCCTCGCGGAGTGGATGCGCATCACATGGAATGTGCCTACTACATCGAGTTTTCGAGGCTCTTTCAGTGTTGAAACCTTTGATCATGGATGGCACCAAAAGTACCAGCGCTAAAAGTAACAAAGGATTGTTTCGCTAGTATTAGTTCACGCAAGATGTGGGCTCTGTATGTGGGCTTGGGGATTAAGTTGATTGGTTGCTCCGGTTATTCCGATTGCAAAAGATGTGCGTCTTTGTTTCTTGAATCACCTCTATCATCAGCTAGCAAATAAGAATGGCCAATTGAAACCGAATCGCGGTAACGAAAAGTCAAGAACACAAACTGATTGGATTTCATCGCGCTCGCGCTGTCCAATCAGCTATTTCCTTGCGATAACGCTAGCGCTATCGGCGATCGGCGGTTGCACGCGCTCGCAGTATCGGGCGGCGGCGGACAAGAAGTCTTATTCGCTGATAGCAAGCAGACTATTCGATCCCCGCTGGTCACTGCCGGCGAGGTCTGTTGAGCCAGCAAATCCATCTCGGATGAATTTGCCGTCGAACTTGGATTGCAGCCCAAAACCGCCGGACGATGCAGCGGCGGTATGCTTGATGAATCATCCCGACGGTCACTGCAATCATCGTTATTGGTCCAAGATTCCTTCAGCAGAACAAATCGAGTCGCCCGCTTGGCTTGATCATTTGCCTCGCGATCCGGACGGGCAAATTAAGGTAACACAGGAAGTAGCGATTGACTTGGCGTTGCTTCATTCGCGAGCCTATCAAACTCAGTTCGAATCCGTCTATTTGAATGCATTGGCCTTAACGGGCAACCAATTCGAATTTGCGACGCAATGGGCTGCGGGTACCGGCACCCAATTTACATCAACCGGCAGTGATCTTGGTGGCAACCGATTGTTGCAAGTGACCGACCGCTTGGGATTGAGTCGGCAGCTCGCCGGCGGTGGTCAAGTCGCCACGAACGTCTTGAATTCGTTCTTCTGGGATTTTGGTTCGAACAGTGTCTCGGGCAGCGGCGGCCAGTTCGTCGCGTCCTTTACCCAGCCTCTACTTCGTGGTGCTTTTCGTCATGTTCGACTTGAAAACTTAACGCAAGCTGAACGTAACTTGCTGTACGAAGTCCGCGACTTTGCTCGATTTCGACGCCAATTTTATTTGAACATTTCCAGCAGCTACCTTAATTTGCTGACTCAAATGCAGTCCATTCGCAATGCGGAGAGCAACATCGAAAGCTTGCGTCTCAATCTCGTGGAGCATCAGGAATTGTTGGCTCTTAAAATGGTATCTCAAATTCAAGTCGACCAGATTTTTCAAGAATACCAAAATGGCCGCCTCGTTTTGTTGGCCGCCGAACAGAATTATGTCGCATCACTCGACCAATTCAAGTTCGAGTTGGGCCTACCACCATGGCTTCCCCTGGAAATCGACGAATCGATCCTATCACCATTTGAATTAGTCGATCCCCAACTTGTCGCTTTGCAAGACAACTCGCAAAAATTATACGAGCGACTGCTGCAGTACACGCCAACCGAAAGCACTCCGTTCGAAATTGCTCCCTTAGAAGTGTTACGAGAATGCTTCGAGCAATACCGCGCGCTGCATGACCAAGCAGCAACGTTGCTACCAGGCGTTCAAGCCGAGTTGACTCAATGGCAGTCTAAACTTGACGAGATCGATTCTAAGACACTTTCTCAAAACGATCAAATCGATCTTCAGCAGCAAATGGATCTCGCGCGGCGGATTGCGGCAAGCCTTGCAGAACTTCAAGCTGGATTGGACAAGCGAGAATCGTTCGACAATGAAATTCGAGGGACGATCGACCGTTACAACACGCCGCCCAGCCCCGCGTCTGACGAGCTTGACAATGAGATCGACGCTTTGGGTGACTCGCTCGAATCGAAACAGCCGGAGTTGGTCGCTTGGAACGGTCTGTACACTGCAATCGGCGGGCCACTTCGCGAGGAGATATCCAATCTTTTTATCGCGCAAACCCAGATTCGGTTGTTTCTAATTGATCTTGATAGAATCGATATCGATCAGCGCTCCGCAGTAACGTTTGCACACCAAAATCGTCTGGACCAAATGAATCGCCAGGCGCAAGTGATGGACGCTTTTCGAAAGATCGAAGTCTCGGCCGACGCTCTTCAAAGCGATCTGAACGTCACAGGTCAGCTTGGCCTAGGCACGGATCCGTCAAAGAACAATGCATTCCGATTGGATTCGTCGGCGAATACTTACCAAGTCGGCGTGCAATTCGATGGACCACTGAATCGGCTCAATGAGCGTAACGTCTATCGTTCAACGCAGATCGCCTACCAACAAGCGACGCGTAATTACTTGGCGGGAAAAGACATCATAGCCAACGAAGTTCGATCGGCAATGCGCCAACTGGAACTTAGAAGGCTTAATTTTCAAATCGCACGCCAGCAATTGGTCGCGGCTACTCGCCAAGTTGACCAAGCTCAAATCAATATTCGCACGGCCGCGCAAGCTAGCACGAATTTGACTCGTGACTTGTTGCAATCATTGCAAGGGCTGTTGAGTGCCAAGAACAACTTGATATTCAACTGGATCGACTACAAAATTGCGAAAATTCGGCTCTTCACCGTTCTCGAATTACTCTACCTCGATGATAATGGCACATGGATCAACGAAGATTTTTCGTTGCGTTCGCTGCCGGAGTTCATTTCTGCAGACAATTATTTCCCACCAGAAATGCAGCCGATAACGCCGCAAGCCGAACAGCCGGCTCCACCGACATTGGAACAAACACCGACAGACCCCGAGGTTATTACCGGCAACCCACTGCGTAATTAAGACCATGAGTTTTGATGTGGATACAACTTCCTCCGAAACACTTGCCCCCAAAGCAAATCGTATGAGCCCGCAAGCTTTGCGATTCTACGGTTCCTACATACGTTTGGTCGTTTGGTTATTGGTTCTCGCAGCGATAGTCATCGGCCTCGTCGAAGTTTACCGCCGCACCTCCAACGCAACCGCAGCGGAAACCGAAGTTCTAACGCACACGACACAGCGACGCACACTTGAGGATACCGTCGTCGAACGGGGAACCATTGAAAGCCAAAACACCGTCTACGGCAAATGCGAGCTGCCGGGCAGTGAAAGTAGTATTGTCTTCATCGTGCCCGAAGGAACCGTTGTCAAGAAAGGTGACGTGATCGTCAGGCTTGAATCGGACAAGATCGACCAGCAAATCGCACTTAAGCGAATCGCCCTTAACGAAGCCGAAGGTAAGCTGAAAGAAGCGCAGCAGAATCTGATCGCCAAGAAGAACGAATGCGATGGCAAAATCGTGACTGCCGCGCGCGAATTAGAACTTGCCAAGATCGACGTCGAAAAATACCGCGACGGGGACTCCAAAGCAGAGGAGTCGGAGCTTCAACGCCTCATCGCGGATAACCAAGCTCAGTTGCAGAAGTTTTTGGACGAACGCAGCAACATCGAAGTACTTGTCAAGAAAGGCTATCGCTCACCAGAGCAGCTTGACGAGTACCGGCTGCGCGTCAACAGTCTCAAGAAAGCTGTCGAACGAGACATTCAGAAGCTAGAAAACCTCAAGAAGTACGACTACAAATTGAAAATGACGACCTTCCAAGGCAAGGAGACAGACGCCAAGAGTAAACTCGAGCGTGAAACGTCAACCGCCGAAGCCGAAGCTGAAAAAGCGCAGTCGGCGATCAAGAACGCTCAGAACTTAGTTGACTTGTTGAACTCCGAGCTTGCCGAACTTAACGCAACCCTCGAAAAATGCACGATGAAGGCACCACAGGACGGTACGGTCGCGTACGCAAATCAACCTTGGTATGACGATTCCCAGCGAGTACGAATTGGTTCGCGTGTATACCAACAACGCGATATTTTCTATTTACCCGACATGCTCAACATGCAGGTCAAGCTTCGTATTCATGAGTCGGTTATCAATCGCATCAAGAAGGATCAGACTGTCTCGATTCGGTTGGATGCATTTCCCGACGTGAAATTGAAAGGCACAATTCACTACGTTGCGGAGCTTGCAGCAAGCGATTTCGATGACGCGAAAAACTACGAAGCGATCGTACATATCAACGAGATACCCAAAGACATTGCTCTCAAGCCCGGCATGACGGCCGAATTGGATATTCTCGTTGGTACCTACAAAGACATCTTGGCGATTCCCGTCGGGGCCGTCACCGAACATTTTCAACAATCGTACGTATATGTCGCAGACGATAAAGAATTTCGGCGGCGGCCCGTTAAGATCGGACGTACGACGCATTCGTTTATTGAGATCCTCGATGGTCTCGAAGTTGGCCAAGTGCTCGCGATGGATGCTTATCGACGCGGCACCAATGATTTTGCCGCAGCCGAACGTAAAGCGGGTGCGACGGGAGGATCGGTCGACTCAAACGATGCAGCCAATCAAGGCGCAAAGGAATGACACGCCCAACTTGGTCGCTCGTGCAAGGTATGTTCTACACTGCAATTCGCAGTGTGATGATGCACAAATTGCGGTCGTTTCTTACGATTCTCGGATTGGTCTTTGGAGTGGCCAGTGTCATTGTCATGTTGGCTGTTGCCGAAGGTGCTAGCCAAACCGCGCAAGAGCAAATTGCATTACTTGGCGTCAATAATGTGATCGTGCGTAGCGTTAAGCCCGCAGTCGATGCGCCGATCGATTACCGTTCATTCATTCAAGACTTTGGACTTAAGTACGACGACCTGCGAAGAATTCAGGACACGCTGCCTTCCGTTGTGCGCGTTACGCCGCTTCGCGAGTTCGTTCATGAAGCCCGCTATAACGACGCGACGATCGATGCGAGAATCGTCGGGGTAGATCCGAGTTACTTCGAAGTCAACAAACTACAGCTTGCTCGCGGGCGTTTTCTTGATCCGTCGGATATAAAATCGCGCCGCAACGTTTGCGTGATTGGCGAAACGGTCGCAACGCAAATTTATCGCGGCGAGTCGGCTTTGGGCAAAGCCATTCAAGTTAACGGTAAGGATTTTTTTCGTGTGGTTGGTGTCTTGATTTATCGGACTCCATCGGCCGGAATCGGTTCAAGCTTGTCTGCTCAAGACCTTAATCAAGATATCATTATTCCTCTGTCAACCGACCGCAGCCGCATTGGTGATGTTCTTGTGAAGCGGCAACAGGGAAGCTTTTCACGGCAGCGATTAGAGCTGAGCCAAATTACGGTGGAGGTCAAGGATCGCTATCAAGTTAAAGCGACCGCGAGTGCATTGGATGGGTTGCTGGCCAAATATCATCCCAACAAGGACTATGCGATTACGGTTCCGCTGGATCTCATCGAGCAAGCTCAAGCGACCCAACGCATTTTCAATTTCGTGTTAGGCGCGACTGCCGCGATCTCGCTTTTGGTCGGCGGAATTGGAATCATGAACATCATGCTTGCTAGTGTCAGCGAACGAACGCGCGAAATCGGAGTTCGGCGGGCCTTAGGTGCCAAGCAACGCGATATTGTCATTCAGTTCCTGGTCGAAACAGCTTTCCTATCTTTTGTGGGAACCTTGATCGGATTAGTGCTGGGCGTCATGGCACCTCCGTTGGTCTCGTATTTCTCGGGAATGAATACCGTCGTCTCCACTTGGTCATTATTCGTCGCCGCAACAGTTTCCATCGTCGTTGGTATATCGTCCGGCATCTATCCGGCCCGGCAAGCTGCCAAATTAGACCCAATCGAAGCCCTTCGCCACAGCTAAGGTTAGGTGGGAGATTTGTCTGCACGCTACTAACCCTCAAGCAGTTTTTGTTTGTTCAAACAATCTCCACATCGAGGCTAGGACTCCGCATCGAGGCTAGTAAGAAGGGCGAAAATAACTCGATCCCGTGTGAGCCAGCCAACTTGAATGGTCGCTATGACGATTTTCCGCAAGAAAAAGGACTACAAAGCGAAAATAATCTTGTCGTCGTCCTGAGTTTGGCTTAACAAATCGATACGCTGTAAGACTTGCGACTGTAACGCTGGCATTCTAACGTCGGTGTTTCGAGGAGACGAAAAGAAGCCTCGGCCTGTCGGAATTTGGATTTCGCGATTTTTTGGAGAGATTAGAAGCTTGATACTAGAACTTTTGGCTGAAGCGAACTTTTCGGCGATCTTCACGAAGGAAGCGATCTTCGTCGTGCTCAGTTTAGTGCTGATCGAAGGACTGCTTTCGGTTGACAATGCATTGGCAATCGCGGCCTTGGCTTCCCACCTTGAGCCAAAGCAACGCAAGCTCGCCATGACGATCGGATACGCGGGGGCTTACGGATTTCGTCTGATTGCTTTGTCAATCGCGTCGTACATTATCAACAACCATTGGCTGATGATAGCTGGGGCGTCTTATCTGATTTGGTTGATGTGCGATCATTTCGACGAAGATGAAGAGAAATTTGAGCATCCGGGACAATCGTCGAGACACACGCACACTTTTGGTCGAACGATTGCAATGATCGCGTTCCTAGATTTGAGTCTAAGTTTGGACAACGTTGTCGCGGCAATCGCGTTTGCCCGAGACAACATTTGGTTTGTGTACTTGGGCGTGACGATTGGGATCATCACGCTGTGGCTTGTCGCAGGATACTGTATCAAGTTGCTCGCCAAACATCCTTGGCTGGAGCATACAGCATTCCTATTGGTGGGCTTCGTCGGCGCGCTTTTGTGTTTTGAACTGTACTGGGACCAAATGGTTCGTCGGGACGTGGACTTTTATGGGATTTCGATCATTCACGGCGAAGACGGACACTATCACATCCAAAAGGTCGCTAAATTCGGTGGCATTTTGGCAATCATGCTGGGGCATTTGATTTACGAAAAAGTTCCCGGGGTTAAACCCATTTTCCGGCCGTTGTGCGCGTTGCTAGAATACTTTTTCGCGATCATCGCGAGAATTGTCGCATTCCTGTTTGGAATCATTACTTTTCCAATTCGTAAGATCTATCGCATGTTAAGGCCAGCACCGGTTGCGTAGCTTAATCAACTCGTGGTTGCAGTCTTCTTCGATTCTCGGATACCGATGTTTGGCCCGTTCGAAAACCTAATTTCGCGTCGAGGTTAGCAGTGAATGCGTCGGATGTGATCAAGGCAACGGTTTCGCTTGATGATTTTGAAAAGCTCGACATTCGCGTGGGAAGAATTGTCCAGGTTCAGCCTTTCCCAGAAGGCAAATATTCGAGCCACGTGCTGCTGATCGATTTCGGACCAGAAATTGGCACAAAGAAATCGCTTGCCAAGCTCGCGCCAAACTACGATTGCGAAATCGTCGGCCGTCAAGTTCTCTGCGTCGTCAATTTCCCACCAAGGCAAATTGGCAAACACAAGTCAGAGGTTCTAACGCTTGGCGTTCCGGATCAAACGGGCAACGTCGTGCTGATCCAACCGCAGACCGAAGTTCCCTTGGGTGGCCAGCTTTATTGAAGCCGAGCGGGCCTCAAAACGCTTGAACGGCAATATTTCAAATTGCACCAAGCATTCTCGAAATTGTTGACATACCTGCACATGCATGCTGTACTACTCAAATTATTCCGCATGGGATAGAACGTCGGTTAAGGTGTGGCAGGCCTATGGAAAGTCAACACAAACGCGAGGGTTGGGCACTCATCTTTAGCTGGCGATGGATCATCGTCGTGCTACTGGCCGCGTTGTTTCTATTGGTAAACTTGCCGACCAAGTACGCAAGTTTTGGCGGGGCGACAACTGGTCTAGCAACGAGCGTATTCCAATATTCAAGCCGCAACGTGCCTTCAGGAGATCTTACTTGCTTCAGTGCGGGATTCCCGAAGCGTTTTGTATATACGTTGTATGAGCCGAACTCTACTTTAGCAGTCGCTCGCTTCTTTTCCGTCGCCATCTTACTTATCGACTTCGGAATTTGTCTGTTTGTGATTGGCTGCTTGGTCTTCCGACTTATGCGAAGAAATCAATACGGCAAGGTTCAGGTCCGTATGAGCGACCTCATGTTTCTTACCCTGCTCGTTGGATTGTGTGTAGCTTGGGCGAATGAAAGAAAAGTTCTGAAACCTTTAGCATCTATTTCTACTGCTCGCGATCCTTCCTACACGATGACGAAAAATCGGGTTTGGCAGTTGCAGAATTCCTTTTCATTTTGGTTACTTCCCGAAAGTTCCATGGGGAATTTTTACACCGTAAGCGATGTTGAGATTCATGAAGCAAAGCTCGAGAATTTGGCCGCAAGATTTAATCATCCATTGATTGAGCGCATCGCAATCCTCGGATCAAGAACGCGAATCGAGAATGTCGGCCAAGTAGTCGAAAAGATTGTTTCAGAATCATCCGGACCGAATGAACGTTTGTCAGTGAGGGAATTAACAAAACTTCCAAGATCATGGCCGACGCTTCGCACGCTCGAGTTGGATTATTGTCGGATTGATGACGAAGCGTTGAATTGGATCAAGTCTCAACGCAACTTGTCGTCGCTGAATCTCGTGAACTGCGAAATTGCCGCAATCCCCAAAGATTTTTTCGCGTCGTTGCCAAACCTAACACAAATCGATTTCCGGGACTCGGAATTCCAACAGCAAGGAATAGATGACGTAGGTGCGTGCCCCGAGCTTCGATTACTTGCGATTGATGTTAAGCACTATAGCCAAGCTATGGCTAATTCATTCTCAGGCAATAAGAACATCTGCGAGATAATGCTTACGGGTGAAGCGGACTTAGTTGATGTCAATCTGCACGACATGCCAAGTCTTCAATTCTTGTCGATTCCGGCAGGACGCAGAACTTCGCTCTCTTTGAAAAATCTCCCAGAACTGTCGGCGGTTGAGTGGTCAGCGCGTTTGCTGTCTGATTTTGATCGCAGCCATAGTCGCAACCAGTTGACTTTTCGGACAGGCATGGGAGTTATGGGAGGCATGGCAGGTGGGGCAGAAAGTTTTTCGATAAGTCGACAGACGAGCTCGGTAAGTAGCAAGTTTGGCGGCGTAATTTTAAATCAGTCGCAGGTCGTTCGATGCCCAAAAATTCGGCTGAATTGGGAATTGGTTTTCGGTTCAGATTGTCGACACGAAATCGACAACTTTAATGCTGAAACGAACCTCACGCTGTCCGTACCAAAAAATTCCGACATTTCGACGCAAGCGAATTTGCGGAGCTTTTTCACCAATGTAAGCCCAAGCGTCACGGGAGGCAAATTGACAGTGCGAGGACCTATATGGCCCAGCGCTCTCACGGCGATGCCATGTGGGTTAAAAGCGATTGATGTTCGAGGTGCTGACCCCGACCATGAACTGTCGCGAAAAGGAGTACCGGAGGCTTTTCACTCGCCAATACTGATTCCAACATCGAGTTTAGGTCAAAATTTTTTCGATATCAGCGTGTTGAACGATAAGCAGCTCGAATCTTTGGAAGAGTTCTCAACTTCGGTTGTGCTATCAGGCGAAAAAATCCAGCGATGTATTAAGGTCATGCCGAATCTTCGACGATTCAGTGCTAGGTCGTCCGCTCTTACCGATTTATTTATTAGCCATCATCAAAATATTGAAAGTTTCATTATCGAACCTGGAGGAACGCCTCTACCAAGTGGACCAATCGGGCAAGCCTGGGTCATGAACTGCCCCAATCTGAATGAGTGTCGAATCTGGTCAGACGACATAAGCTTTTTTTGTTTTTACAATTTGCCTCGCCTACAGTCGATTATTTTATTAAACTCGTCGATTCAAGAGGTCCAGGGGCTGCCATCGCTGACACATTTTACGGTGGACGCGAAACGGTTTTGCGGAAATCTTAAGGAATCTCTTGCGGCGAGTTCTCAGCTAAGTCAAATCAACCTCTCCGGCAATTTTAGTTCGACCGATCTGAAACAATTTTTCGATGACCATTGTGCCACTTTACAGTGGGTCGCCCTGGACACGGCAGACATCAACACGGAGCTGATCGAATTGATAAAAGCACATCCGCCAATAACGTGGACATTGGACAACTGTACTTTCCAGGTCGGAGATTATGTTGAACTCCTCACCCTTGAATCTGGTCCAGCGGTCAAAATCAGCAGACCAACCTTCATACGGCCAGACATGCCCATCGGCGAGACGACGACGCCCGAAGAGAAAATAAGGCTTTATCTTTTACAGCTAGACGGTGCCAAGATCGACGACACCAGTGCCCGTTGGCTCGCGCAGCATGCAAGAACGAATCACTTGGAATTGATGGGTGCGGACTGCAAAGCCGAATTACTGCTATCCGTACTTCTTCAAGACGATAAGGCGACTTTGGAATGGAGTGATACACGCTCGTTGACCCTTTCCACCAATTTGTTTTCAACCGAGTTCATCGAGGCCTTAAATGCGTTTCCGAATCGATTAGTCATTTACACGGACTCGAATACGACGCCTGAGCAGGAGGCGAAAGTTTCTTCACGGCATATTGTGAAATCGATCGAAGAATACAAAGGGTCGTTATTGGGGAACTAAGTGCGATGATTTATCGATTGAAGATGGGACTGTCTGCTATTTCGGATTTGCAGTGGATCCGTGAAAATCCGTTGGCTAACGTAAGCAATTGGCGACAGAATGGTTAATGCCCCTTGTCTGGTCTGCGTCTGAATCCAGGACCAACTTGATCTGCAAAATCTCTTTGTTGATCATGGTTATTCCAAGCTGCATTCCAGATCATATATTTTGACCTGAAAGCTTGTGCTCAAGAAGAATTGACTGAATATGCTTCAATGGCTGGCTGGGTTTAAGACAGAGCGGCGTTGTTGCATTCAGATTGTGCCATCGTAGGAAATGGCACTTTACGGATCTATTGTATACATGCTTTGAGCGAATACGTCGCTTGCACGTTGGCTATCAAGCACGGCCCGAAGGTCGGGCTCGATGCGATCGCCGTTGATCACCGGCGAATGTGCCATCACTGTCGAACGACGCAAAGGCTAAGTCGACGGCTGGGTAGGAATTTTGTGGAGTGAACATCGCCAATCCACTTGAAGCACTGCGGTTCACTTCGATCGGCGTTCTCTCGACTATCGTTAGTTGGTATTGTCCAAGGTCGCCATAAGAACCGTGACTGCGCACTACAGCTAGATAGTTTCCAGATGCGAGTTGACTTTGCCATGCAGCGCCGAATCCATAGAGCGTGTTGTTCCAACGCATCGACGTTGGATCGACATCTGCAACCATGGTCTGGATAGAGTATGTTCTTCGAATGCCGTTGATTACGCGTACCGATGTATCAATTCGAAAGACCTGTAACCTTGCGTCGAGATTGCCATCTAACGGGATACCTACATTGATCGATACATTGCCGTTGCTAGTTCGGAAGGCAAATGCATCGGCGTCCCCGGACGTATTGATTGTGGCCCAAGTTTGATTCCAACGGACATTTTCGAGCGTCCGAGGGTCAACAAAAGTCGATGCCAACGGAAATGATCGAGCGGAAGCCAGGCCGTCGCCGACATCGTCCGGACGCAAACCGAGAACAGAAGTCAGCACGGCAATTTGATCCTGGTTACCGACGATGTTGGTCGAATTCGACCAAGTGTGTTTGGTTACGGAAACCAGATTGTTTCCCATGATGGGTGTATTTAGTTCATTCCCTGCATGGTATTCATCGGCTACGTAGGTCGTGCCATACCACGTCCCCAGTCGCTGGTGATGCAAAAGCCCCAGGGCATGTCCAGCTTCGTGTGAAGCGGTATTGCCAATTTCTTCTGCGTTCAGTCTGCGATCGCCCATGATCGAATCAGCGAACACATAAACCGTATTGGGCTGATCATCATTGAAGGATCCGATCGACGACACTCCTGAACCAGTGGCTGGAGTGTTCTGGCGAGTGACTAAGAAATTGGTTCCAGCCGACCAGTTAAGTCGACCTTCCGACAGATATTGTGCGAACTCTTGCCCTCCAATGACAACCCTCAACACGTTTGGATCCATCGAAGCGGGCGCTACGGTTGTGACGTTTACATTAAATGGTTTGAAATCCTCGGAAACAATATCCCAGGCGCGACGAATATCAAGACTTTCCTGCGTACTGTAGTCGGCCTTTCCGTCGCGATCGTAGCCCTGCGACCATACATTCAAGTAGTCACGCCCTTCAAAAGTATCCCGCCAAACCGGTTCCAAGTGCCCGTCAAAATCGAGGTAGATTGTGTTCGGAGCGCCGGGCATGCTACTAAGCTCGGGAATTCCAGCCATCAGCGAGCGGCTTTCCAGATTCTCAATCCTCAGGTGTCGGTTTGGACTTCGGCGTAACATGTTATGGATTCCTTGTTATTTAGCGGTGCGAAGCGGAGTAAATGTCTCCCGATACCACCTCATGCGAAATAGGAAACCAAATCGCGCACTAAAATTTTTGCGGAATTTGCGATTGACCGTGAATCGGCCGATATTCACCGTTTCCTCTTGGGTTTTGGAGTTGCGAAACTCTGCTTGGGCACGAAGTTTTCTTCATTCTTTACAATCCTCTTCATGTTCTTCATCCTCTAGGTATTGGGATGCAGTGATTTTCAGAGTGATTTTCCGAGTCCGATTGCCAGTGACCAGTGGATTCTCATTGTGCTACCAGCAATCCGCCGAAAACTCCGCAAAAATGGGGCCCCTGTCTCCAATGGCACTGACTTTAGTAGCGGAACGGCGCAAGCCGTCCGGTGAGACGTTGAAAAACAAAGCAGAAACCGTAGGGCTCGCGCCCTTACGCTACAACGCAGACTCTAAAGTCAGTGCCATTGGCCCCTGTCCGGGGTTTCGCAAAGAAATGACAATTTTCCTGACGCTTCGGATTAAGCTATTCCGCTTTACTTCACGGGAGGAAAAACTTCATGTCAGAAATATCCATTTTGCTGGAACGCGCCGCTGCTGGGGATCAGATTGCCGCAGGCTGTATTTTGCCGTTGGTTTACGATGAACTTAAGAGAATGGCTGCCAATAGAATTAACAAAGAAATGCCATGCCATACCTTGAACGCCACCGCTCTTGTCCACGAAGCCTATATTCGACTTAACGGCAAAGACGACAATCCTCAATGGCAGGGCCGAGCGCATTTTTTCGGCGCGGCTGCTGAAGCCATGCGGCGGATTTTGGTTGACCATGCGCGACATCGTGGCGCAGCCAAGCGAAGCGGCCATAAACGTGTCGAGCTCGATCCGGATTTGGTTTCAGCCGACGACTCCGATGAGAACATGCTCGCCTTGCATGACGCTTTGGATCGTCTTGAAAAGGCGAATCCAAGAGTCGCGGAACTAATTAAACTGCGTTACTTTGGCGGCTTGACTATTCCTGCGGCCGCATCAGTTCTAAATGTTTCGCAAAGAACCGCGAACAGTTGGTGGACCTATGGTCGTGCTTGGTTGGCCGCAGATTTGCGGTCCGAATAAAGTAGCGATAGAAAGAACGGCAACGGAACGAATCACGATGAACGAAGAAGAACTTTTCGAACTTGCACTCCAAACGCCTCCTGACGAAATCGCCGCTCTCATGGATCGTGAGTGCGTGGAACTTCCCGATTTGCGCAAGCGCATCGAGCGACTATTGAAAGCTCACAATGTTAGTAATTTGCTCGATAGTCCCATCGCTGCAACGAATGTCAAGCAAGCTGTCGCGGATTTGGAAAAAAAGGAAGATAACTCGAAAACCTTAGACTACGTTCGCCACGACAATATGGGGCAATCAATCGGTCCGTACACGCTGGAACGCCTGTTGGGCGAAGGAGGCATGGGCGCGGTTTGGGTGGCGAAACAAACCGAACCGGTTAAACGGCGTGTGGCGCTGAAATTGATTAAAACGGGAATGGATTCGAGGGAAGTTTTATCGCGATTCGAACACGAACGGCAAGCCCTCGCGGTGATGGATCATCCCAACATCGCGCGCGTCATTGATGCAGGGATGACAGGTGACGGACGCCCGTACTTTGCAATGGAACTCGTCAACGGATTGCCTCTGACCAAATTCTGCGACGAGGCCATACTATCCACCGAAGAGCGGCTTGAAATCTTTGTCCAAATCTGCTCGGCAGTACAGCATGCTCATCAAAAAGGAATCATCCACCGCGATCTAAAACCAACCAACATTTTGGTGACCTTGATCGACGGAAGACCAGTCCCAAAAGTCATTGACTTTGGCGTATCAAAGGCACTAGCCGGTAATTCCCATGATCGCACGCTCTCCACCCAATTCGGAGCCGTTATCGGCACGATCGAATACATGGCACCCGAGCAAGCGGGTTACTCCGGTACGGACATCGATACGCGTGCCGACATTTATGCGCTTGGGGTAATACTCTACGAACTGTTAACTGGCTTAAAACCTTTCGATTCGCAACGAATCCGCAAAGCTGCCATGGACGAAGTCATTCGCATCATCCGTGAGGAAGAGCCCAGCAAGCCGTCAACCCGACTGTCGAGTTCTGATGCTCGACCATCGCTTGCCGCTGCTCGCCGCTCCGACCCAAGCCGCTTGGCTCGCAGTATCCGAGGCGACCTCGATTGGATCGCTCTTAAGTGTCTTGAGAAAGACCGCAACCGTCGGTACGAAACGGCGAACCAATTGGCCATGGAAATCAAACGTTACCTAGCCGACGAACCCGTCTTCGCAGGACCACCTAACGCCGCCTACCTGATCCGGAAATTTATACGCAGAAACAAACGCCAAGTCATCGCGGCAAGTTCCATCTTATTGGCGCTGATCGCGGGCTTGATCGTCAGCCTGTGGCAAATGAATCGTGCGATTTTGGCCGAGAAGCAAGCGGTTGTCTCACGTGACAATGAATCCAAGGAGCGACAACGAGCGGACGAACAACGCGATTTGGCAAACAAAAACGCTGAACTCGCCACGGAAGGAAACCGGCAAGCACGCGCAGCCCTCGACGCCGTGACGGACGATGTGATGCGGTCGCTGTTTAGTAAAACTTCCAAGCTAACTGAAAACGAACGCCAATTCCTTACACGCGTTCTTGGCTTGTTTGATCAGTTGACCAAGATTGAGGGTGATACCGCAGTAGCTGCCGAATTCCGAGCAAATGGATACTGGAAGATCGCGGAAATCCAATTGCAGCTGGGTGCCGACGAAGATGCAGCCAAGACATATCAGAACATGCGTGGTATGTATGAACAGCAGGCTAGATTGTATCCGGACGTTGTATGGCCAAGTCAGGGTCTTGTTGGAGCACTTCGGCAAGCTAGTATTGCGATTGAGAGAACCGGGCGCGTTGACGAAGCAAACAAACTCTCGAACGAAGCCGATACAATCATCACGGAATTGATATCGAAATTCCCAAACGATCAGAGCCTGCATTATTCGCAGCTTACAATGCGCTATGACCGCATTCGTCGCCTTCCTAAGAATCAGCAGGAAGCTGCCCTTCAAAGCTTCATCGAATCCTGCGAACAACACTTGAAGAAATATCCAGATGACCACATGGCTAGCGGCCTTAAATTGGATACAGTCAATCTCTTATTCGACAACGTCAATCTCGCAGAGAATCCAGCGGAGGCTGAGAAGTTCGACATAATTGCCAACAAGCTGACGGAGCAACTATCAAACGTCGCAGAGTTTAGCGATTCCGATTATTTTTTATGGCAAAAAGTAAGGGTCTTTCAACATCACGGCGAGCGGCTCGCTGCGATGGGTGATTATCAAGGAGCGCTGGATGCCTATCGAAGGTCGATTGCAATAACGACGAAGCAAATGGCTGAGAAGACCATACAACCCTGGCAATGGAATGAACATATGTTGTCCAGGTATGTAGTAAGTGACCTACTTGAGAAAATGAAACTTTGGAAGGAATCCGTGGCAGAGTTACATCAGGCCGAAAAAGACGTACTTCAATGGTCTAAGGCATTTCCTGACCCCGAACAACAACTTCGCAATCATGGCGACATTCTTCAAAGGATTTGCGCGGTACTGCAAAACGAGGGCGGGAGCAGTGAGGAAGTCATCGCAGCATTGCGACGCGCCGCCGAATTTCGCGAAGCCAACCTCGATAAGTTCGACAGTCCGAAAAATAATCGTTTGCAACTGGCCCACTATCGAGAATGGGCGTCCTACCCGTTAAGGGATGCAAAACGCTACGACGAAGCGCTGGCTGAACTCCAAAAGGCGCTGCGCCTTTGAGAAGAACTCGCCCTGGATTTTCCTGACGGTCCGGAGGCGCGAATTCGACTGGCTGAAACACATTCTAAGCTGGGCTACAGTTATTTCGATCTCAATCAGTTTCCAGAAGCCTCATCACAGTGTCAAATGGGTGTTGAGGTATACGAGTTGTTAGCAAAAGAATTCCCGGATGATCGTCGATTGCAGCAAGGCATAGGTTTCATTCACCACAACGTTGGCGATCGATACGTCTCGAAGAAAAAGTATGACGAGGCGGTGGCCAGCTATCGGCAGGCCGTGATCGTTTGGCGCGAGTTATTCGAAGCGGAACCCGAAAATTGGGAGTACCGGTCTGCTCTGGCATGGACTCTGCACAACTCAGCAACGGTCTTGATTCGAACTGGGCGATTCGAAGATGGGGTCACAGAATTTGTTGAGGCAGTGGAATTATGGCAAGACGGACGAAAAACTTCATCCAATGAACTTGTCACTCTAAGGGATTGGATCAACGAACTCGATACTCGCGCGTGGGAAATTCAGAGCTCGAGCGCACAAGACGCTAGCGCTACGAAGCGAGCGTTGCCGGTCCACCGTCGAGTTCTCGATTTCCGGAAACGTTCGGCCGATGATTTTCCGGACGATCCGCAGTACTTGCTACATATGGAGTGGAGTCATTTCCATATCGGCATTGCGCTTTTAAACTTGAATCAGACGGACGCAGCGATGAACGAGTTTCGCATGATGACCGAATTATTGGAGCGGCATGCTGTCAAATTCCCCAACGATATGAAACTTCGCCAGTACTTCGCAGACGATCACGACAGAATTGGAGAGAAACTTCGTGTTGCTGGATTCCCTGGCTTGGGAGAAGAGATGTATCAGGTTGCACTTAAGGCCAGGGAATTACTCGCTATTGACTTTCCGAAGGAATCGTTTTTTAAACTTCAAATTGCTTGGAGTCACTTTAACATAGGTGAGGTCAGAATCGAAGCGAAAAACGAATCTGCCGGCGTTGCCGAGATGCTTGAATGTTTCGCTCGAATCCATGGTCTTTGCCGCGAGGACGGAAAGCTTCCACGGGATGAGTTTGACGGCCTCGTCCTAAAAATATGCCGCATCTTCGAACGCTTTAAACTCTTTGAACCATTGGCTGATGTTAGCACACGTTACATCGACCGCGTTCGTCAAGTATGGCCTGACGTAAGTTTGCCCAATCCCGAGATTGCAGGCATGGGGGGAGAGTCGCTATTGAAACTCCAGAAGCCCGCCGCCGCTGAGCCGATTCTACGTAGCGCCCTAGGGGCAATGAACGCAAAAGTTGGTTGGCGATATTTTTATGGTCAATGTCTACTTGGCGAATCACTTCGTGCTCAAGGTAAACTGGAGGAGGCTGAATCGCTTCTGAAAGAAGGTTACGAGGGCATGAAGCAACGTCGTTCGTCGATCGGTTTCGTCAATGCTCCACGCTTTCGCACGGCCTTGGAATGGCTTGTGAAATGGGCGGAGGATTCGAGCCGCTCAGAAGAGGTTGAGCAATGGAAGGCAGAGCTCGCTCGCTTGGACGAGGAATCCAGCGAAGTCAATGAGACAAAATCCCCATGACCGATTCGGATCCATTGCAAGATTCGGTGTATCAAGAACTTCGCCGGATTGCGGAGCGCAATCTATCGGCCGAGAGTCCCGATAACACTCTTTCGCCAACCGCATTGGTCCACGAAGCTTGGCTGAGGCTGGCCGAAGCTTCTGTCATAGGGAACGACCGTCACCATTATTACTGCTTGGCCGCAACTGCCATGCGGCGAATTTTAGTGGACCGAGCCCGGTCACGTTTAGCCGACAAGCGCGGAGGGAATTTCTCCCGACATATGCTGTACGATACAGCAGCCCCTGTCCCGGATAACGACCTACTGAATCTGCACGAAGCCCTTTCGCGTCTTGCTGAAGTCAAACCCCAGCATGCCCATTTGGTTGAACTGCGTTTTTTTGGTGGGCTTACCGGTGACGAAGCGGCAACCGCGTTGGGTATATCCCCTGCGTCTGCAGATCGATTATGGCGATACGCCCGCAGTTGGCTCCAGTTGGCGATGACCGATGACCCGGTTTAGTTAACCTCGAGAATTCTCACTTTGCTTGATAACAGTCCAATCGGATTTGTTGTAACGCACTATATCCCTTGTTCGCGAATAGATGCTTCACACGCTGAGAATGCTTTCTCATATTTACACTCAGCGCGAACTCAAATCGCGCAAAAGAATAGCGAATGCTCAAAATCAACCAAAACCGTCGGCACCCCCTTGCCTAAATTGGGGGCAAAAGCCATCTTGGAGAGGATTCCGATGTCGCCCTATGTAACGGCGATGGTTTTTTTGCGATTGGAGGCGCACCGAAATGGTTGACGTTCAACTGCCCGACGGAACTGTTGTTTCTCATCCCGATACAATTACACCAATACAAGTTGCCGAAGCGATCGGCAGTCGTTTAGCGAAAGCGGTCGTTGCCGCGAAAATTGGCGACCGGATTGTTGATGCGACGCGTCCAATCCGCGACTTTACCAACGACCAGCTTGTCCCGCTCAAACTCTTGACGGACCGCGACCCAGAAGCACTCGGCGTCCTACGTCATAGCTGCGCCCACGTCATGGCTCGCGCGATCATGCGACTGTTTCCCGGAGTGTCACTGGCGTTCGGACCGACCATCGCAACCGGCTTTTACTACGATTTTGACTTGCCGCGAAAACTGAACGAGACCGATTTCGAAGCGATCGAAGCGGAGATGGCCAAGATCGTTGAAAAGGCGGAGCCTTTCGAGCAGTTTTCTCTGGGACGTGACGAAGCCGTCAAATTATGTTCGGACCTAAAGCAGAGCTTAAAAGTCGAGCATATCGAAACTGGTTTGGCTTCGCATGAGCAGCTTGGGTTTTACCGTCAAGGTGAATTCGTCGATTTGTGCCGTGGTCCACACATTCCCGACGCGGGACGCATCAAAGCTTTCAAAGTTCTGAGTGTCGCAGGAGCTTACTGGAAAGGCGACGCAAGCGGTCGACAGTTGCAACGAGTCTACGGCACTGCGTATTTTAATGCCAAGGACCTGCAAGCTTACATTGATCAGCTTGAAGAAGCTCGGCGGCGCGATCATCGCGTGTTGGGCAAGCGACTGGGCTTGTTCCATATCACTCCCGAAGTTGGACAAGGTCTCTGTCTGTGGTTGCCCAAGGGCGCGAGGATCCGAGGGTTGCTTGAAGATTTTTTGAGATCGGAATTGCTTCGCCGTGGCTACCAACCGGTCTACAGCCCGCACATGGCTCGCGTTGAATTGTACGAAACAAGCGGACACTTTCCGTATTATCGCGATAGCCAGTTCCCGCCACTGTTTGCTTCCGAAGCCGGCGCGCTGCTAGACGCATGGATTCAACGGCTCGAAAAACCTGGTTCGCTGACTGCGGCAGCGGAATCGACGTTGCTTGATGCAGCCAAGGTTTTGAACTGTGAGCTGAAGGACTACAAAGCTGAGTCGCCGGTCGAAGATCGCATCCGCGTCTTGAAGACATGGCAATCGCAGCACGAGCGATATCTCGTCAAGCCTATGAACTGTCCCCATCATGCGCAGATTTTCAAGTCGCAACCTCGCTCCTACAAACAATTGCCTTTGCGGCTTTTTGAGTTTGGCAGTGTTTACCGATTTGAACAAACGGGCGAACTTAACGGCATGCTGCGTGTCCGCGGCTTGACCCAAGACGACGCACATATTTTCTGCACTGCCGAACAAGTCGAAGAGGAATTCCGATCGACTATCGATCTGACAAGATTTGTGCTGAAGAGCGTAGGATTAGAAGATTACCGCGTCCAGTTATCTCTGCGCGATCCGAAGAGCGACAAGTATGTCGGCAGCGAAGAGAACTGGGTCAAAGCGGAATCGGCGCTTCGTAAGGTGCTCGACGATTCTGGGCTCGAATACCAAGCGGCCGAAGGTGAGGCTGCGTTTTATGGCCCGAAAGCCGACTTCATGGTCCGCGATTGCATCGGCCGCCAGTGGCAATTGGGAACCGTGCAATTGGATTACAATTTGCCCGAGCGTTTCCAACTGGAGTACATCGGAGCAGACAACAAAGCTCATCGCCCAGTGATGATTCACCGTGCACCGTTCGGTTCGATGGAGCGATTCGTTGGTGTATTGATCGAGCATTTTGCAGGTGCTTTCCCGCTTTGGCTGGCCCCCGAGCAAATTCGCATTTTGCCGCTTAGCGAAAAGTCCAATGACTACGGCGTCGAAGTGGAACGGCGATTGTCGGCTCTTGGCTTCCGGGTGACGACGGATTTGCGAGGTGCCAAAGTGCAAGCGAAAATTCGCGATGCCCAGATGGATTTGATTCCTTACATGGCGGTTGTTGGTCCGAAAGAATCTGAGACCAATTCAATCTCTCTTCGCGACCGCATCGACGGCGATCTTGGGTCGAAGACACTTGACGAAGCCATCAGTTACTTGACGGCCGAAGTAACCGAACGACGAATCCGCCATGTCGCGAAATCCGATTTCAACACCGAACCCGAAATCAGCGAAGCGGCCAACGAGTACTGAGCTAGTTCGGATCTTTGCAACTGTGTATTCGCCGTGCGGTCAGAAGTGAGGGAGGTGTTGTTGAGCGAGCCGCAAGGCGCTACCCTGGGCAGTAAAAATTCGGTATTGCAGCAATATTCGATTGCGCAGGTTTTGTTCGGTACTACGACTCGATACCATCCCAATTTCAAAATCGCGGAGCGGTTAATGACCTAACTCCCCTTCTCCTCCTCAGGAGGAGAAGGGGTCGGGGGATGAGGAGGTGTGTCCTGATTGAGCAGTCTTTTTAGGACCATATCGATTTCTAACAGGACTCGCTGCGTGTCGTTCTCGATTTCGTTACTGGTAAACGAATCACTTCTACACCTTGTCCGTTGAGTCATTGGGCTCGAACTCGTTCTTTCTCGATACCTTCGATGGTAGAGTATGGCAGTCCATCGCTTTCAACTACGAGTTTCGCTGTCGCGCAATAATAATCCAAGAGGTAGGTCCCAAGTTTGTGGTGGCGTCGAAACTTCGATTAGCAACGTTATCGATTGCGAACGAGCTGCCACAACAAGCATTCAGCGGGCGTGGGGCGCGGCACAAATGCTTGGAGACATCATCTGGATCTTGCCATCTCCTATCCAGACTCCTGCCTCCTCATCCCCCGGCCCCTTCTCCTCCTGAGGAGGAGAAGGGGAGAAAAAATCACGTGATCTCGCGCGCTGCGTTCCTATGGTTACTGCCAATCGAACGGAACACAATCCTCACGCCAATTCACAATGCAATATCAAATTTTTAACACCCCAGCGCTAGCCGCGGGTTGTGCATTCGGTCAGCACCGGCGGCTAGCGCCCAATGCCACTTACTTTCATTCTATGGGGGGGGGCGTTGGGCGGTCCGGGGTTGTTTTTTTTCGCAGTGATTTCTGAAACTTGGTAGTTTTAGGTCGTCTCGGGTGAGCTTGTCGAGGGTAT
>JANMGV010000232.1:0-36359 GCA_031374825.1 Pirellulaceae bacterium | reverse complement strand
TGATCGTGATGTCGATCCAGGGCACCGAGTTGCACGTCATTGACGCGCAGGCGGCAATCCAGGATCAATTGCGCTGGATTCCCGCCTGCGCGGGAATGACACCAATGCTCCAAACACGGAAATTATTTCGGGACTGTTCCTTATTGGAAAGTTGAACGGTCAATATAGCGCATGGGGATCTTGGCGGAGCAAAGTGTCAGTTGCTGGAAGCAATCGAGCAAAATAAGGTGGATCGGGCGAGAGTGAAGGAACGGGACAATGGTCCCATTCTACGCTTAGCGGATTCGGACAATAGCGAAGGGATGCATAGCAAATGCTGAACGGGACAATGGTCCCATTCTACGCATAGCGGATTCGGACTATGGCGAAGGGATGTATAGCAAATGCTGAACGGGACAATGGTCCCATTCTACGCTTAGCGGATTCGGACTATGGCGAAGGGATGCATAGCAAATGCTGAACGGGACAATGGTCCCATTCTACGGGCGGGAGCAATATTGGCGACCGGGATAATGGTTCCATACTACACGAGATCGGCCACTCATCTGCGGATGGCTTTGATTCCTGACCAAGTCCCTTGGAAGGGCACGACGGCGTTGATGTACGTCAAGTAGACATGACTTGGTGAAAGCGTTAGGCCCCATGTGCCAAGTTTATCTTTCGTGTCGCCATATCTTGCAACCAATTGCGGATGCGTTCGATCCGAAACACTGATTACCAATAGCTCGCTGTCGCCAGCGGAAAGGTAAACCAGCTTTCGTTTTGAATCGTACTCGATCTGATTTGTATGCCCCAAGCTATTGAACCAAAGATTCTTTAGAGTCTGCGCTTCCCAAGGATTCCACCAAGCAACTTGTTTGATATCGCGAGGATTACGTATGTCGAGCACTTCGAGGCCAGCGTAATCAATCGCTACGCAAGCGTAATTTCCGTCGATCACCAAATTGTTGTATGCCTGTTGCTTCTGGCCCATCCCGGCATTCACATAACGTCCGATTTCACGCGGTTCGCGAGGCGATTTGATGTCGATTACTCGAATCCCTCCACCATCAAAAGCCACGAAGAGTTTATCTCCTTGAATAGCCAACCCTCGTGCGTTCGGATGCTGGATCTTGTTGGGTTTGGCACGGGGAAAATTCACGTCCGGCAGAAACTCTGTGACTTGCGTGATTCGCTTCGGATTGGATACGTCAAACACCAGAACGCCGTGACTCATCGCACCTAGGAACGCATAGTCACCGTCGACCAACACCGTCGCTGCGCCTTGCATGATCTTGTCGGACTTCCAAACGCCTAGGACTTTCGGCTGACTCGGTTGTGCAATATTTACAATCGCCAAGCCAGCCGGTGATCCTTTTGCGCTGAAGAAATCACCCAAGGCCAAATACAACAAGCCCGCCTTCTGTGTTAGGTGCATGACGTCCAGCCCACCAAATTTTTCAATGCCGATCAAGGCCAATTGTTTTGGGGATTTGTTTGGTCTTGATACGTCGAACATAGCAAGACCGCCGCTCTTTAAAGCAACGAACAAGCAATTGGCGCTTGAGTCATAAAGCAAACTTTGCGGCAAAGCTCGCTGCAACGGCAGTTCCCAGTCAACCTTCAAGACGCTCGACGGTTTATCGGCGTTTTGTGCATGAACAGCGTTTGGGTACACCGCCAAGACGAATAGAACGGCGGTCCAGGCGAGAATGATTGAACGGGACAATGGTCCCATTCTACGAGGAGCGAGTGGGTTCACCATCGGACTAATCCGCCGGTAAAGATTCGTCGAACTTTAGTTTTTCGGGATGCGAGCAGAAGGGAGCAGCGGGCAATCCGTCACGATTGAAGAGATTCGCACCACCTGGCGATACGCGATACGCATACCGAATGGCTACCGGTTTTGGTACATCATTGCTACTAACGTTTACGATCGAGCCAGAAATCTTCGCCTTGGCCGGCCACCATCGACCATGAGTATCGGCCAGTTCAAAATGACGCAGCAGCGTATCGGGTGTTTCCACTATCGGCTCAATTCCTCGCTTTGCTCCTACCATCAGACCACTATCGGCGTATGCGAAACTAACCGTGACCTCCGCATCTTGGAAAACGGCTTTCGCAAAAAGCGGACCGCTGGCAATCGTCGGTTTTTTGTAATCGTTCGCTAATGCCCAGCGTGCCAAGCGTTCGCCTACGTCATATTTGTTTGGCGGATGGATATCGTTGGCCTCAAGATCAATCGTCACCGCCATTCCCGATTGGGCGACATCCATGCTTAGTCGTTGCTGCTCGCGCAAGTACGGCCAGCGTGGCCCTGCTCCGCTGCCCGGTAACTGCACAAAGTAAAAGGGCATCCCCGGTTGTCCGAATGATTCTCGCCAACCTGCGATCAGTGCGCGCATTTTGTGCTGGTAGTCGCGAGGATCTTCGCCGACGCCACAATTCGATTCGCCTTGATACCAAATCGTTCCTCGCACAGCAAATCGCGAGATCGGTGATATTCGGGAATGAAATAACCTACCCGGCAGCCAGTTTCCGTCTCGGGCCCAAACTCCCCCTGGCATTTTCGTCAGCCCAGCCAAGTCTTCTTGGTCACCCAGTTCCAGTTCACGGACAAGCGTCGGATGCGACGTGAAAGCCGACCTGGGAATATACGGCTCGATCGGAGTTCCTCCCCGCGACGTATCGATAATTCCAATGGGCACATCCAAATCATGCTGCAATCGACTTGCAAAGAAGAACGCGACTGCTGAAAACGAAGGCGCGGTTTCGGGTGTGCAGACGATCCAACGCGTTCTTGCCGGCAGATCATCCGCTGGTTGTGCTGCGCCCGGCTCGTCAATTCGCATCATTCGGAATCCTGGCCAGTTTGCTGCGGAAACTTGTTCCTTGATTGGCTCGATCTGTCGCGCTACTTCGCCCAAAGTCATCGCCATATTGGATTGGCCCGAAGCGTGCCAGACTTCGCCGATCAGAATGTCGTTCACGCGAATCGTTGTCTTGCCTTTGACAACCAACGACTTCGGCTCGCGAGAGCTCGGCTGTGCGGCAAGCGTTACCGACCAGTTGCCATTCTGGTCCGCAACAGTGTCGGCCTGCTGATCACCAAGCGACACGTTGATATTTTCGCCAGATTCGGCCCAGCCCCAAATGACGATCGGGCGGTCACGCTGCAGGACTACGTGGTCGCCGAAAACGTTCGCAAGCTTGATATCGGCCCGAACTAGACTTGACGACAGCGTTAGGATCGCGATTTGAAAGAGCAAAGCGGACCGCATTCGAATTATCATCTAGGCAACTTGCTTTCAGGAAAATGTGACAATTTCGGATCATTGCTGCGGGGGCGGTCTCACTGCTTTGGCTCGTGACTCGCAATTGGCACGTCGCAAAAAGTGAGTGCTGCCATCCCGTTTTCCCCATACAGCAAATTGTCTTGGCTCCAATTATCAGAGTCGAGATAAGTGAGCTTGGTAGCTTTAGTCGGCGTCTTGAGTTTCAGCGTTATACGATTGCCATTTGCTGAACCAGCTGCCACCTGGTTCGATTGACCATCCAAATAAAATTGGCTTACCAATGGATCCGACCAAGTAATCGCGTAATCGAATTCCAGCACAACTTCATCGCGGCGATCATTTAAAAAGTACGCTGCTTTCAGATTCGGTGGCGTGTTCGGGCCGTCTACATAATGATGGTAAATCTGATAACGGATCAGTGGCATGAGCATGCGAGCGAACTCGGCGTAACCTTCTGCAGGATAGTGACAACCACCCGGCGGATTGATGCCTAGCGTCGATAGAACTGTCAAGTTGGAGAATAGAGTCGGAAGCGTGCGTTGCACTTCGCGAAGTTTGTCATCCGAACCGTCGATTCCCATCGCGCAAGCTTTGGGCCAAATTTGAAAAGCGTAATACGGCCTTACGTTGGGATAATCTTCTTTCCAAGCCGCAGCTAGATCTACAAAGTACTGTTTGTAGGTTTCCCAACCGTATCCGCCAGTGGGACCATCAGCGCCTTGATCGTTTTCTCCTTGATGCCAAATGATCGCGCGAATGCCGTGCGTCAGTCGAGCTTGTTGAACGCGCCACAGCATTCGTCCATAGATCGTGGTCACGTCGGTCGGGTCCGCCTCATTACGCTGATGCTGATCAATTCGAGTCCCGCCGACTGCGCCGTTGATGATGCAAATTGGAATTTTTTCGCTTTCCACAAGCTGTCGACCAAGCTCCATTCCCCAATAACCGATCTCCGAAACGCCGCCGGGGCCACGAGCTTGCGCCGGAGCCCACAATTTCAGTCTCGATCCTTCAGGTCCGCCATCCGTCGCGCCGAATGTTCGAACCCATTCATTCACCGGCGGCGGATCACCTTTCCCGAAATCGGTCGCGACAGCGTTGGACTGTCCAACGATCAGATAGACGTCACCGCACACGATGTTCGAAGCTTTGTGCAACACCGCTTCTTTGTCGCCAATCTTCGATCCGAATTCGGTTCGATACTTGACCAGCCCGGGTTGGAGCTTAACTGCTAACGAATAGGTCTTGCGGTCACTTAATTTCGCAGTTTCGGTTGCATAGATTTTGTCATCCGCAAAGACACGAACGAAGACCGAATCGGCTGGGTCTGCGAGCGTTCCGGCATATACCAATGTTCCTTGGCGTCTGGCATCGCGGTCATTACTATCACGAGCAATAAATTGATTATCTTCGGGCTGTTCGTTGCTGCTAATTGGCCGCGCTACCCATGGATCTTCGCTGGGTGGCGGCTCCTTGACAATAATCGTGGCCGATTGCGTGATCTTTGCTCCGCCGTTGTCAATTGCTACGGAAACGCGAAGCGGACCAGACCCCTGAGCCCTTTTCAGTTGTAGTTTTCCTGGCAAGACTTTTTTGATCACCGCTACGTCATCGACGGTCCAAGTGTAATGAAGCTCATCCGAACCCGCAGCCTTCATTGTTTGCAAGTTTTCAATTTGCGGGATCACTTCGATCAAGTCGCGTCCATTCCATTTTGCGGGCGCTGCCAAAGTGAAGATAGGCTCGGGGATTTCTTCTCGAATCTCAATTGCGATATCCTTTGATTTCACGCTGTCCGGGTAGATCGCTTTAAAAGTCAACGTCTCCGTTTGATTCCCAACAACGCGGCCCGATTCAAATGTGAACGATGATCGATCAGTGGATACCACGGACTCATTACCAGCTCGATTGAGAATCCAATACAGTTTCTGAGCACCGGCAGCTTTTGCGGTGATTGTTGCGGCTCGACCTTCGCCTACAGTAAGCTTCGTCGCGGAAACGGCAAATTCATTGCCGGGCTGGACTAGAGGTCCGATGAGCGTTTGCATCGGTTTTTGATTTTGGTATTGTAGCTGAATCCATTCGGGGGAACGCACGACGTTTGAAATGCGGACTTCGTCTAGATCGCCAACGAAATTGTAATTGTGATACCAACCGCCAAGGAACAAATGGGCTGGGCTCTTGATTGCCAACGGTGCAGAATCGGTTTTGTTGATGCCATCGAGCTTACCATTAACGTAAATTCGGGATTCGCCTTTCTCATAAGTGTGCACAACATGTATCCATTGCGACATCGGCAGCCTGCTTTCGCTTTTTATATCAGCACCGGAAAAGTAACAATCCATTCGGATATGCGGTGGGCTGACGAACTGCATGACCACTTTGCCCTGACCATGCTCATTCCCCCAAGCGATCACACTGCCGTTCGGCTTATCTGCTCGAAACCAAGCTTCGCTGCTATGGGAACTTGAGCCTGTCGGAAAACTGGTGATCTTATCGCCACAGAAGACGCCTTTGCCATCAGCAAATCGTCGTCCTGCACCGATCATTCCTTCACAGGCAGATGTCCCAGTATCCGTATAAGTCAGTGCGCCGGCTTCATCACGGACCGGTTCGTTCATGTGCGAAACGCTCAAGTACCCATTGGACGCGTTGAAGACTTGAATACCATTTGATTCGGGTGCCGCATCCGATTTGCCCCAGTAAAGTTTTACTTCTTGCCGCGCGTTACCTTCGATGCGGGGAATGCTCACCCAAACGTTTGCAATGCCATCTGCTGCATTCCAGTGCTCAATTTGGAATGCAAGCGGTTTGCCATCCGACGTTGTTATTCGCAAGTCCTCACCGTTTGGTAAAGCTTGCTTGAAATCGAAATAGTCGCGATGAAGCCTTAACAATGCCGGGAAATTCTCGACGGAAACGCTTTCAGCTAGATTCGCACCTTCTGGCGTCGTCAGAATAAAAACAGATCCCGAGTGTCGCCACTCGTCATAGGGCGAATCACCAAGCGAAAAGCGTTTGGAAGCAAGCATGAGCAGAAGAACGCAGATGATGAATTTCATGAGTCGACCGATTTGCAGGAGGTAGATTGGCATGAGGGATATGTGTTGAAAGGGTGAACTGATGCTACCGCGAACACCTGAAGGACAAACGGGCAATGCATGGACCAGACGTACGCCGTCCTGCACATGAATTCTCGTTTAGTGTTTGACAACTCATTCACTCTGTCTTGGGCATGCACCATTTTTCATCGAAAGCGATTGTCTCGGCATCGCCACCGCGTTGGCGATCCACGTCGGCGATCAATTGCTTGACGCGTTCCGCTTTACTAGTGGCTTCAAGGCGGACGTGAAATTCAACCGACTTGCCTCCTTCTAACGACACCACGCGACCTTGTTCCGCTTCGAAAGGTCGTGGGTTGGGAAAACCCGTTCCAGGCTCCAGTCCTGTTACGTAGCCATCGGATGAGCCTACGGTGTTTTTCCACTGCGTGAAGTATGGTAGCGTGTCGGTTCTGTAATGGACGGCGAATGCTTTGTCGCGTTTTGCCGAAGCCAGCAAGGCCGTCGTCATACCATCGGCTCCAGCGGCAGGCGACGAAAAATAAACTTGCTCGTTGTAACCCGGTGTGGGCTTGAGATAGGTCTGCCAAGTCTTCAGTCCATCTGCCGCGTGCTCGTTTCTAGCCACGATTCGTTTGGCCGAACTGTGCATGGTGCCGCCTTCTTCGAGAATAGGTGACCCGATGTTGATGTGATACAGCATCTGCATCGTCGAAGGCGTATCTCCGGCGTTGCGGACGACATCGACGATTTCGATCATAGGTTGTCCGTAAGCAAAGCGGTACGTCACGTTCATTCGCAGATTAAACTGCAAGAATCGCGATTCGTGGACTTCGCCTCGGACTTCGAGCAGCGAATGATCGGCGTCGAGATGCACTGACCATTCTGCAGTGGGCATGTTACCAATACGCCCGTGAAGCGGATAAAGAAGTTGCCCAGCCTCGGAAAAAACCGGAGCGCCGAAACTCTGTAGACCGCAGCGAACCAGCAGCTCATCGAATCCATCCAACCAGCCAAGCCCGTTTGGTTCAGCAAAGTTGATCCATTGCGGATGAATCGGACCTTCGACTGGCGATCGCCAACCGCAGTCCAAGCCATCGATGTTGGCTCGCCATAAGCTCATGCCACGCGTTGGGCAGATCGCTGCGCGCACTTTGCCACTTTCGACGACGAGCAGTTCGACATCCGCGCGTTTGCCGGTTGTGAAACGGTAGCTCTGGAGAGCAAATGCTCCACCCGCCGATTGAACGCGCGTCGCCGTTTTCGGCAAAGGTTGGCTTAGGTCTGGTGGTAAGTCGATTAACGCAGGTGTTCCGATTGCTATTTTCATTTTGTGCGGCAGTGAGATGGAGGGTTATGGGATTGGCACGATCTTGGATTGCATGGTAGCGGATGCATGGCCGCGTTTCTATCAGTGGGGCAGGGTGGATTCGGACTATTTTAGTTTGGCTTGGGACAGTTCGTGATTGGATTCTTGGGGAGTAGATGTTTGTTGGCGGGGAGCTGGTTGGCGGGGCAGGCAGGCGGAGCCTTTGGGGCAGGGGGTAGCAAGGCCGGAGCCTTGCTACCAGGATAAGACATATAGTCGAAGTATTAGCTTTCCCCGTCGCGCGAACAAGTGTGGCGGGTTCATTTCCCACCGCCTCGGCGTTTGAACGTGTCGATCAAGACAGCACCGGTGAGTACCGCGCCCAAGACGATCTTCTGATTGAATGGGTCGATATCGGTCAAGTTCATTCCGTTCTTAATCATCGCGATAATGAAAGCCCCAATCAGCGTGCCAAATATTTTGCCTTGCCCACCCATGAGCGAGGTGCCACCAACAACAACGGCTGCAATCACTTCGAGTTCGTACATCAATCCGAACTTTGGATCGCCTGCAGACAGTTGCGAGGTAAGCACAATACCTCCGAGGCCAGCGAGCGTTCCGCAAATGGTATATACGGTCAACAATACTAGTTTAACTGGAACGCCCGACAGACGCGCGGCTTCGGCATTTCCGCCGATCGCATAAACGTATCGACCGAAAACCATGCGCGACATGACGATATGCGCAATGACATACAGTATTATCATTAGCAAAACGGGGTTAGGGATTCCCCAAGTCTGGCCGCCGCCAAGCCAAAAAAAGCTGGATGGCAATTCCGGAATCGATCGCCCGCCCGAAAGCCGGTACGACAAACCGCTGGCCATCATCATCATGCCCAAAGACACGATGAACGGCGGCACTTGAAATTTCGTCACCAGCAAGCCATTAAAAGCACCTGCCAGTGCACACAATCCAATGCCTGCCGTACCAGCCACAACTACGATCAAGAAACCGGCCGAAGTTCCCCCACCCAAATCGCGTATCAGGATTGCCGTCACCACCGAAGCTAACGCGACGAGCGAACCGACAGAAAGATCAATTCCCGACGTGATGATGACCATCGTCATGCCGATTGCAATGATGGCGTAGATCGAAGTTTGGTTTGCGACCCCAAGCAGATTACTGACTTTGAGGAAGTCGGGCCAAGAATACGATTCCGGGACGACGCATTTGGCTGCACCAACTGTTGGGAATCTGTCATAGACGGTCCATTTCGAAGTAACTTGGTTTGCAGCGATGGCATCAATTTGTTTACCTTCGCCAATTATCGACTCGATTGCCGTTCGTGCGTCCGATGCGTCACCCGCAACACGGCCCAAAATCTTTGCACCACCTGTTTCCAACCTATGCGCAGCAGCATCGGCAAAAGCGATGTCTTCGGGAATATCGCGAGTCACGATGAGAACATTTGCGGATCCGGTAGATTGCTTGAGAATTCGCTCCGCCACTTGCCGACCAGCGTCTGCGCCCGTTGGATGCTGTTCCTTTAAAGTCAGGAAACTGAACAGAACGGCGAGCAACAGGAGCATGAACACCATGCCGTAATCGCGAATAAATGGGTTAGCCAATAAATTATTTTTCGTTTTCGCCATCATGTCGCAGCCACTGCTAGTTCCATTATTTGTTCGGGAGTTGCTGCAGCAACATCCTTGATTTCGCCCGTAATGCGACCTTGATGCATGACGATCACGCGATCACTCATCCCCATGATTTCGGGCAATTCCGAGCTGATCAATAGGATCGCTTTTCCTTGCTTTGCCAATTCGTTAATGAGCAAATAAATTTCGTACTTCGCTCCCACATCGATTCCGCGTGTTGGCTCGTCAAAGATCAAAATATCCGCTTGTCGCTCAAGCCATTTTGCGAGGACAACTTTCTGCTGATTTCCGCCCGATAGATTTCGAGCAAGTTCCTCTTGGTGTGGAATCTTGATTTTCAACTGAGACACGTAACCGGCAAAGGCTTGTCGCTCTTGTCGTTCTCGCACAAAACCGTAGACGCTGAGCCTTGGAAGATTTGGCAGTCCGAAATTCTGCCTCACGCTGGCACCTAAGATCAGGCCCTGCCCTTTTCGGTCTTCGGTCAGCAGACAGATGCCTGCGGCGATTGCGTCGCGAGGACTGCGGATTTTGGTTTGCACGCCATCAATGGCGATCGAGCCCGAGTCAGGCTGATCTGCGCCGAAGATCAACCGAGCAAGTTCGGTCCTGCCGGCACCAACCAACCCAGTCAGCCCAAGCACTTCACCGGAACGTATCTCGAACGATACGTCTTGCACCGATTTCCCGCGCGTTAGGCCGGTTACCGTCAAGCGAGCTTTACCGACCGTATGATGATGTTTAGGGAACTCATTTTGTATTTCCCGGCCGACCATCATTTCGATCATTCTCTGCCGCGTAAGCTGCTCAATCGATGACTCGCCAACCGTTTCGCCATCGCGAAGAACAAGAACCCGATCGGCGATTTCAAAAATCTCATCTAAGCGATGGCTGATGTAGATGACGCCGATACCACGTTGTTTTAGGTCGCGAATGATCTTGAATAGATAGGTAACTTCTTGGGGTGTCAGAGCGGCCGAAGGTTCGTCCATAACGATAAGTCGAACATCCTGCGAGAGTGCTTTGGCGATCTCCACCGTCTGTTGTTGCGCCACGGACAGTTCACCACACAACGCATCCGAATCGATCGACACACCAATCAATTCGAAAAGCTCACGTGTCCTCCGACGTTCCTCGCCTCGTCCAATCCAAGCTTTACTGGATTCACGGCCCAGGAAGATGTTTTCCCAAACCGGAAGCCCTGGTATGAGGTTAAACTCTTGATAGATGATTCCGATACCAGCCGCGATTGCATTTTTGGGATTGGCGAGGGTGACCTCGAAACCGTCGATGCGAATCGACCCCCTGTCGGGTTGAAGCGCACCGCCGAGCATTTTGATCAAAGTGCTTTTACCAGCACCATTTTCGCCAAGCAGCGCCAGCACTTCACCACGACCGAGCGTCAGATCAACGCCTTTCAAAGCTCGAACGCCTGGAAACGATTTCTCGATTCCACGCATTTCAAGCAACGGCGTTTTATTTCCCCGTAGCACGGAATTCATTCCGTGACACCCTCAATTCTTTCCAATAACTGTCTCAAACACTTCTCGTGTGTTTCTCGCGAATTTAGAAACCCCAACAACTCATTTCTGTTCCTTAAGCTCTGGATCGTTTTCCGCGTCTTCTTTGTAATATAACTTTGAAGGAATCAAAATCTCCGACTCGACTTTTTCACCATCAAAGTTTGCGATGATCTTTTCGATGGTTTTTTTTCCGATTTGGTCCGGAAACTGAATTGGATCGCAGACAATTTTCCCGTCGCGAATCGCTTGTTTGCCGATCAACTGACCGTCGAAAGCGATGATACGCACTTGTTCGGCTTTGCCAACACTCTCCAATGCCGATCGGGCACCAAGGGCTGATGGATCATTAATCGCAAAGATTGCTGCTAGATCCGGATTGGCTTCGATCGTGTCCTTCGCCGCTTTGAAACCTTCGTCCCGAACGCCGCCACCATCGAGTGTCGCGACAATCTCAATCTTATCGTTGCCTTCGACTGCATTATGTGCGTCGACGATTTCGGTGAAACCTTTGACCCGCAACTGGCACGACTCAGCTTGAGGGAAATGCAGGATCGCAACTTTGCCGCCCGAGCTTCCGAGCAACTTTACCATCGCTTCACCAGCAAGTTCACCGCCTTGATAATTGTCTGTCGCGACATGGCAAACAACCTTGCCTTCCGACCCGTCGTACTTGATATCGTTTGTAAACACTGGAATGCCAGCTTCGTTGGCTTTCTTTATAGCGGGGCCAATCGATTGCGAATCGCATGGGTTGAGGACGATCGCCGAAACGCCTTTGACGATGAATTCATTGATCTGATCCGCTTGTCGCTTTACATCGCGCTCGGCCGATACGACGATTAACTCGTAGCCATGCTTTTCGGCTTCGATCATCATGTTTTCGGCGATTACTTTGAAAAACGGATTCGTTAGTGTAAGAGCAGAAAAACCAATCGTTCCTTTGATCTTTCCCGGCACTTGGGGCAGCGGATTCAACACATTCGAATTTTGGGTAGAAGTGTTCGGAGGAGACTTCTTTGACGTACAACCAGGCAGGGTCAATAGTACCGCGAGAGCAAAAGCTGCAGAAAATCGGAACATATGTGTTTCTCCAAACGATCGTCGGTTACCAAAGTGTATTTTTAATGCTTGTGAAATTTGCGCGTCGCTACATGTAATTACATTAGCAGAAAACGCGCCACACGTTGCGCGGCTGAATACTTCGGCTGGGAAAAATCAATTTCTAGTCTTAGCGTGGGGCTTTCTCGGTCCGTTTCGGTCCCATAAACTAAGCGAACTGTTCGGACACGACGGCGCGACGTCGACTGTTGCCGATGAGTTTTTTGTAAAAGGACGATTCGTGAATTTCTTAAGTCAATTGACCGGCTCATTTGCGTCCCCGTGTGCTGAGAATCCAACGGTCGCCATGGTCGAAGCGGCCTATCAACACCACGCTCTCAACTGGCGTTACATTAACTGCGAAGTTGCACCCGCGGATTTAGGCGGTGCGGTTCGCGGGGCGCGAGCGATGGGTTGGGCAGGTTTCAACTGTTCGCTTCCTCATAAAGTGACCGTCATTCCTTTTCTAGATGGATTGGGCGAATCGGCTGCGATCATCGGTGCTGTCAACTGTGTCGTTCGGCGAGGTGGGAAGCTGATTGGCGAGAACACAGACGGCAAGGGCTTTGTTCAGTCACTGCGCAAGCATGTCAATCCGGCGGGAAAGTCGGTCGTTATGTTCGGTGCTGGTGGCGCAGCGCGTGCCATTGGTGTCGAATTGGCAATCGCCGGTGCAACGCGAATCGATGTTGTCAATCGAACCCATTCGCGAGGGCAGACGCTGGTTGATTTGCTCAACGCGAAAACCAACGTCCACGCGACTTTGGAACATTGGGACAGTGAATACCATATTCCCAAGGGAACCGATATCGTCGTCAACGCGACCTCCATCGGTCTTTGGCCCGATGTCGATGCGAGACTGGGGATCAATATGGATTCGCTATCGTCCGCGATGGTTGTTGCGGATGTGATTCCGAATCCACCTCGAACAAGGCTTATTCGTGAATCGGAATTACGAGGTTGTACCGTCATAGATGGCCTGGGCATGCTTGTGAATCAAGGCGTGATTGGCATCAAGTACTGGACCGGTGTCGACGTCGATCCTGTGGTGATGCGAGCAAAACTGGAACAAGTGCTCGCGGTCGCTTAAGTTTTGCTCACTCGTCTCAATCACAGCGGAAATACGCAACGCAAGCGTCTTGATAAGCAAAAGTCCTGCAACTGAAGCAGAAAACACTGCGGATGCCTTTGGAAAACTTGACGCTGAATTTTTATTGCGTTAGCGTATCGGTTAGCAAATATTCGGTTTGCGTGAGAACCACTAGGTTAAAGATCATTTACATAGGGCCGTATGAAATGTCAGTTTTGTCAAAAAAGTTTCTGAGACTTGCTCTCTCTGGCGTCTTCTTCTTGCCTGCGATCTCGGCGTTCGCGGATGATGTGCAACAAAAATTTCTGCCCGAAGGCGTGACGAAAAAAGTCGGTGGCTACCGCCCTATGCGTGCCGAGATGGATAAAGAAGCCGACATCGTCAAGACCGCTCCTAAAGACCTTGTAGCTCCGAAGTATGGCGTGATCGAAATCGGCGACAAGAGTTGGACGTTTATTCTCGATGAACCAGAAGATAAACCCGCAACGCTGTATATCGACACCAACGGCGATGGTGACTTGACCAACGACCCGATGACAAAATGGGAATCGAAAACGCAGGGCGAGATGACGATGCACAACGGGCAAGGCCAAGTCGACTTGGGCAAAGGCGACGTGGGCGCGTTGGGCTTGTATCGATTCGATCCCAAAGATGAACGTCGCGCTCAGCTTAAAAATACGTTGATGTACTACCTCGATTTCGGATACGAATTCACTTTCAAGCTTGACGATAAAGAATTCAGTACCTTCGTTGCGGGTAATTTGAGCGAAGACCAAGCGTTGCCGATGGACCGCGACGGGAACGGCGACGTCAGCCGCAATTACGAAATGGCCAAAGTCGGCGAGCCGTTTAACTTTACAGGCACGACGTATGTGCTTGGCGTGAACGAAGGCAAGCTGACCTTAGAAAAATCCAAAGAGACCCTTCCACAGATGCAGATGCCACCTGACTTGGCCATCGGCAAGCCCGCGTTGACGTTCACTGCCAAAACAATGGATGGTGCCGAAGTGGACTTTCCAAAACAGTACGCAGGCAAGATCGTCATGCTCGACTTCTGGGCAACATGGTGCGGTCCATGCATCGGTGAGATACCCAACATGAAAGTCGCTTACGACGATTGGCACGACGAAGGTTTTGAGATTCTCGGCATTAGTTTCGACCAAGAGAACATGGAAGAAAAAATCGGCGAGTTCTTGAAAGAAAAAGAATTGCCATGGCCTCAAATTTACGAAGGCAAAACATGGGATACAACTCTTGGCAAAATGCACGATGTCAGCGGCATCCCCTTTGTCCTCCTAGTAGACGGCGATTCCGGCAAGATCCTTGCGACCGCTCAGGAACTTCGAGGCGATAAACTCTCTGGTTTCATCGGTGAACAGATCAAAAAGAAAAACGGCAAAGAAGAATAATCGTCCGACGAATATTTAGTTCACAAAAACGGTACCGAGAATTACGCTCAGTACCGTTTTTTTATAAGCATCCGTCGCTCCGTGCCTTTGTTCTTCCTCGCCTAATTGTTGGAGCAATGCAGTTCATTCCACGCCATCACCTGCGATCCCCTCCCCAGAGTACCACGCCGCCCAATTTCTTACTCTTCTTCTCGTCGGTACTCCCAAGAAACACACCGCAGAATTTCTTCCTCAACGTCTCCTTTCTATACCCAAAAACACGCCGCAGATCATCTTACTCCCCTTCTCCTCAGAATACTGAGGAGAAGGGGAGATCGGAGATGTAACGACGTCCAACCAGCGGTCGCGAAATTGGGAGAAGCTATTTCGGCGTGGCAAAGCATCGATCACTGCCGAAGTCGCCAATTTCATGGAGCGGATTGGCACGATGGCCGACAATTGGGCTGCTCGCATGAAACGACTCGTTGGGGGCAAGCTTTCCGGCAACTTCATCGCCACCACCCGCGAGCTTTCAGTGCGGTTCCAAGCAGCTTTTGAACCTTGGGTTTTGTATTGAATTATGGCTGATTACATCGGACGGATATCCTCTGTCGGTTTTTGGCCAAAGTAGCCCCCTCACACCAATAAGTTCTCGCCAATACTCCGAAACAGACTTGACACGCGACGCATTTATCGTACGATACTCCTGTCGCACGAAATTGTTTTCTTGAGTATCGGTGTTGTAAACGGGGTTTTTTCATGGGAATTCAAGTTGATCCGAAGAACGTCGTTGGCCGGGATGGGCTGATTTTGAATGTTTGGCAGATGCTCAGACGGCCCCCCGAACAGGGATCGCTTCGATTCTTGGCGGAACGACGAGTTGGCAAAACGACGATCATCACCAAAATGGCTGCCGAGCCAGCAGAGGGCTTCGACGTTTTGTTTCTCGAGGTAGAAGGGATTGATTCGTGTGACAACCTGACCGAGCTCCTGCTAAATCGGTTTCAACCACTATGTACGACAGCCGGAAAGGCCAAAGGCTGGTTCGACGGATTCCGGGAGGCAGTCGGAGGCATTGAAATTGGTGGCCTCATCAAGCTGCCGGAGAAAAAGGAGCTTGATTGGAAAAATACTCTTGAGAAAGTCATTGATGGAATTTGCCAGAATCGGGCAGACCGATTGATCTTGCTGATGTTTGACGAGTTGCCTTATATGCTGCAGAAGATCAACCGGGTCTCGGCATCAGCCGGCCGACCACACGAAGCCCTCACCTTACTTGACACGTTCCGCGCGCTTCGGCAACGCAATCGAAATCTGCGGATGATCTTCGCTGGCTCAGTTGGGCTCCATCATGTCCTGAGAGATTTGAAACAAGCTGGGTTGGCCTCTGAACCCGTCGACAACATGCCACCCGTCCCAATTCCTCCATTAGAGAATGACGATGCGTTTCAACTGGCGACGCGACTGCTAACTGCCGAGCGTATTGAGTTCGATGGCGACTCCAAGCAAATCATCCAATGCCTGATCGACCAAACTAGCAACGTACCCTTCTACATGGAGCGCATCGCCTCGCAATTGGGGCTGATGGGACGCCCAATTGCTGTGAACGATGTTGAGGCTGTCGTTCTGAAACAACTGACGGACGATCATGATCCGTGGGAGATGGAACATTTTCGTGGCCGTTTGGAAACCTACTACCAACGCACTCTACAGGATGCCACTAACAAGACCGTTTCGGAAGATGCTATCGCACGTGCGATCCTTGATCATTTCGCAACCGTGGACGCACCGCAGACGATTGACCAAGTTTGGTCGATGATCCGCGGCCAGTTTGCTTTGACGGATCGCAACTTGATCGTTCAGATGCTGAAGTCCCTTGGGCAAGACCACTACCTCATTTCTGACGTCGAAAAGCGATATTCATTTCGTTTCCCTTTGGTCAAACGCTGGTGGAAGATCGCACAGGGATTGCAATCATGATTAAGCAAAAAATGATCTCGGCCTATACTCCAAGCAACACGGACCCTGAGTTGCTGAAGCGAGTCTTTGTGCAGCGAGAACAATTACTGGAGCGAATCGTCGATCGGTTGTCGGTCAGTATGACCTCAGGCGACAAGCATCATCTTCTCCTTGTTGGACCTCGAGGTAGCGGCAAGACACACCTTGTCACACTCGCGAACTGGGAACTAAGACAGAATCCAAAGCTATCCGACTCGATGCGTATCGCCTGGTTGGGCGAAGACGATACGTTCTCCGGCCTGATTCATTTTGCGTTTGGGATCGCGAGGTCCCTGGCCGACGAATACCCCGGCGAATTTCCTGAGGATTTCAAATCGTCTGTGCGTGGACTGCCGCAAGATGATGCGGCGTTGGCAGTCTTAAACACGGTCATCGCGAATCTAAAGCATCGTCATCTGCTGCTGATCACCGAGAACCTGGACCATACTTTTCAGGGACTTGGGGAAATGGGGCAGAAAAAGCTGCGGGCCTTCCTGCAGCAGACTCGCCGTATCGCCACACTGGCTACGACGCAGCAGTTGTTCGCCGGGGTTTCTAGTCGCGATGAAGCGTTCTTCGGGTTCTTCGACACCTTTCACCTGGAACCGCTAACCGTCGATGACGCACAGCAATTGATTCTCAACATTGCCAGGGAGCAAGGCAAGACAGAGCTGATTCAGTTTCTGAATTCAAACAAAGCTCGTTATCGTATCCGTGCCCTCCATCATCTGGCTGGAGGCAACCATCGCATGTATGTCTTGTTGGCGGAATTCTTGACGCAGGAAAAGCTAAACGACCTGGTCGCCGCGCTTGAAAATTTGGCAGAGGAGATGACACCCTATTTTCAGGAGCGAATGAGGTCTCTTCCAGACCAGCAGCGGCAATTGGTTCAGTGTTTATGTGATGCAGACGGGGCCATGACCGTCAAGCAGCTCGTTGAAGAGACATTTATCGCCGAGGGAAATTGTTCGAAGCAGTTGGGCAATCTCAAAGCCAAAGGTTATGTTCGCAGCGAAAAGCGGGGCAAAGAATCGTACTACGATATGGCTGAACCGTTGATGCGACTTTGCCTGGAAGTCAAGAACCAGCGAGGTCGACCTTTAAAACTGGTGGCGAGTTTCCTCAAGGCCTGGTTTCCCGAAGACAAGCTACACGCATCGTTAAAAAGAGTTGGTAGTCATTCACGGTTGGCGGAGTATTGTCAACTGGCGTTGCAAAGCGACCATTCCTTTGAGGCATTGATCAATACGAAGCTGAAAGCCAAAATCAAACAAAAGATCGAAGCTAAAGATTGGCGGGATGCTTTGGCATTGACTGAAGAGCTGTCGGTGTCAGATCTCAAAGGAAGCGTGATATATCGATTGCAGGTAGCATTGGATTCATCTGATTGGAGTTACTCAATTACAGCCCTCGATGAACTTTTAGGTGCCGCTGATACCCCAGCTGATAGAAAGGCCGATGCGTTGTTCCTGCGTGGCGTTGCATACAGTCGACTCGGAGACACTCGAGCGGCATTCGCGGACTACACGATGTTGCTCCAGATGCCCGACGCCCCCGCCGATCAAAAGGCCAAGGCATTGCTCCGTCGTGGCGTTACATACAGCCAGCTTGGAGATACTCAAGCGGCACTCGCGGACTACACGACGCTGATCCAGATGCCCGACGCCCCCGCCGATGAAAAGGCCAAGGCATTGCTCAATCGTGGCATCACATACAGCCAGCTCGGAGATACTCAAGCGGCACTCGCGGACTACACGACGTTGATCCAGATGCCCGATGCCCCCGCCGATCAAAAAGCCGATGCATTGCTCCGTCGTGGCGTTGCATACAGACAGCTCGGAGACACTCAAGCAGAACTCGCGGACTATTCAACATTGCTCCAGATGCCAGAGGCTCCCGCCGATCACAAGGCCATTGTATTACTCATTCGTGGCCTAACATACTGCCAGCTCGGAGACACGCAAGCGGAACTCGCGGACTATGCAATGTTGCTCCAGATGCCCGACGCGTCAACCGATCTAAAGGCCAAGGTACTGATGAATCGTGGCGTCTTGCATTGGAAAATCAAAGACTGGCTGGCGGGTACGAGTGATTTTGCAACCGCCCTTGCACAGCCAGGAATATCTTCGGGGGATCGCACCAAAGTGCTGTTTGCATTGCCGGAACCGATGGTGGCGATTGAACCGCTACAACAAGTCGTCGCTGCGCTTACGATTGCTTTCGAGGAAGGAGACAAAGCATCGGAGGCTTACGGCGGAACGCCGGACGATTTGATTTCGATGATCGTCCAGCGGGGACCATCGGAGTGGGCAAGCTACATCACGGCAATCGCTCCGCTTTATATCCAACATGGCGTGGCCGATAAACTGGGGCGCGGCATCGCTCAGTCGATAAAGATTTTCGACGAAGGAGACTTCTCGGCAACGCAGCTCGATTTATGGTACCAGGCCTGGCAGCGATTCGGCGACGAATCAGATGAGCTGCAGATCCCCTTGAATTGCTTGCGTGCCGCCGTCGAAGTTTTGAAGTCCGATCCACCAAGCGACCGGCCATTGTTTGGCCTTCCGCTGGAAATTCGAGAACTCGTTCGCCCGCTACTGCAAAACAAGCTCAATACGTAAGAACGTTTTTGCCAAGATGTTTTCTGTGCGTCTACCACCGTCAGCCATCATTTGGCCAACCTCTCTTAACGCGCACTCGTACTTCACTCGCATCAGATCGCGCCCAAAACCTAGGCGGCCTTCGATTTTTTTATGCCGCATTGTCCGAAAAGCAATGGCAGTAAAAATAGATTGATTAGAGTTGCGCTGGCCAAGCCGCAGAGGATGACAATGGCCATGGGGTACTCGATTTCTTGGCCGGGAAGGTTACCACTGTAGACCAGGGGTACGAGCGCTAGTGCTGCGGTCAGCGCTGTCATTAAGATCGGGGCCAAACGTTCTTCGGCTCCTCGTAGGATCAGCTCTATCCCTGGCTCGAACCCTTCGTGCTCCATCAAGTGTCGATAGTGACTAATGAGCATAATCGCATTCCGTGCCGCAATCCCCGCCACAGTTACAAATCCGACAAGGGACCCCAAAGACAATATCCCGCCAGTTACAAAAACTCCGACAACGCCTCCCAAAATTGCCAACGGCAACATTCCCAGCATCAAGAATACCAATCGCCACGATTGAAAATCAACGTAAAGAATCATGGTGATCATGAGCAGCGACCCGATGGAGAGCAACATCAATCGCTGCCTTGAAGCTCGGGCTTCGGCGTATTCTCCCAGAAATTCCGGATGATAACCCGAAGCGAACTGAACGTTCTTTCCCACAGCGGCTTCGATTTCTTTGGCTACGGAAGCCAAATCGCGACCTGCCACATTGCAGGTGACATCCAATCGTCGCGATGCACCTTCGCGTTTGATCTCGTTGGGAGCTGGAACGATTGCGACTGTCGCTACACTTGACAACGGAACTTGAGCGCCCGAAGGTGTATCGATCATCAACTCTTGCATCGTCGATGGGTCACGATGGAATCGATCTTTACCGCGAACAACAACTCGAAAGATTCCTTGATCGCGGTATATCTCGCCGACTTGGGTACCGTTTACCAATGTCGACACGCTGCGCATCAGTGACGCAGGAGTTAGACCAAATTGCGACGCCGCATCAACACGCATGTCAATTGAGATTTGCGGCACGAGAACTTGTGGTTCAACTTTCAGCGTCGTAACGCCTTCGATCGGCTTGATCTGTGCCGCCACCTCGGCAGCTTTCGAACGCAACTGATCCATATCGGGCCCGTAAATGCGAACGACAATCGCGGCGCTCGTCCCAGTGAGCACTTCCTTGATTCTCTCGCTCAAATAAGTCAACAGATCGCGATACAATCCCGGATATCCGTCGACCACGCTCTGCACATGATCCACGGTCGTCTGGTAATCTTTCGTGTCGTCGATGCTTATCCAAAGCTCCGTAAAGTTCGGTCCGACCACTTCGTCCGCGACAGTTGCTCGGCCGATGTGCGAACCAAAATTGCGTACTCCGGGAATGGCCATCAACTCCTTGCTTGCTCGCAAAGTGATTCGGTCCATCGCATCGATCCCAATCCCAGGCTTCTCGACCCAGTGCATCAAGAAATCGGTCTCGCGAAACTTGGGCATCAATTCCTCGCCAAGCCAAGGTACGGTGCACCCCAAAGCAATAAACAGGATCGCAAAAACGCTGAATGTCCCCAAACGATATCGCAAGAACCATCCCAACATGCCGCGATAATATTTTTTAAGCAATCGCACCAATGGCCCTTCGCGGCTGCGAGTGCGTGCGGTCGCGGGCAGCAGCATCATCGACATCGCTGGAGTCACCGTCAAGGCGACAACCAGCGAAGCCAGAATCGCAAGTATGTACGATGCCGCCAAAGGCCGAAAAAACGAGCCCGACAGACCATCGAGAAAAAACACCGGTAAGAATGCCAAGACGACAATGATCGTGGCGTACACGACCGCGCTACGGACTTCGATCGAAGCGTCAAAGACCACTTCGAATACCGATCGTGGATGTTCCGAAGAAGCGTTTTGTCGCAGTCGTCGCATAATATTTTCGACGTCGATAATCGCGTCGTCGACAACTTCACCGAGCGCGATCACCAATCCGGCAAGCACCATGGTATTCATCGTCCCGCCACGCATGTATAGGACCATCATGGCGGCGATGAGGGAAAGCGGGATTGCCATGGCGCTGATCAATGCACATCGCCAATCGTACAAAAATACGAGCAGCACAAGCACGACCAAAACACACCCAAGTGCCATCGAACGACTCAGGTTCGTCAGCGACCGTTCGATAAAAGTCGCTGGACGGAAAATGGTGGTGTCAAATTCTACTGCACCCATTCCCGGCTTAAGATCAGCCATCGCCTTTTCAATTCCGCGTGTTACGTCAAGCGTATTTGCCCAAGGCTGCTTTTCGACGATCAATAACAATCCAGGGCGGTTGTTGATGATCGCATTGCCGATCGGCGGAGAATAGTCAACAACGACATCGGCCACATCACGAATGCGAACGGGACTTCCAAAACTACTCACTGAAGCGGACTGCGTTGGGCGTAAGCTATTTGCTGGATTCGTGATGTTTGGCGAAGCGGATCGGAACGAAACAATCATTTCACCAAGCTGCTCGGGCGTGTAAACAGCCGGAACGTGGCGAAGCGCTAATCGTTGATTGGGAGTATCGACAAACCCTCCCGCACCAACGGCTGTTGCATCTCGTACCGACTGGAGCAAGTTGTCGAGCGTTAACCCGTTTGCGCGGAGTCGATCGGGGTCGGCGATAACTTGCAATTCGGGTTCTTTTTCGCCCCAGACGGCGATGTTGGCGACGCCGCTGACCGACATCAACCGCGGGCGTATCGTCCACTTGGTCAAAACTGTCATGTCCATCTGCGATTGCGTGTCGGACCAGAGACCGATTTTCATGCAACGACTAAGCGATGACAGGGGCGGTAGAATAACGGGGGGGCGAGCAACGAGCGGTAATTGCGCGGCGACTAAAGTCAGTCGCTCTTGGACTAATTGGCGGGCCGTGAGCAAGTCCGTTCCGTTCGCGAAAATTAACCGAACGCTGGATAATCCCAATACCGACTTGGAGCGAACGGCTTTTACAAAGGGAATGCCGTTGACGGCGTTTTCGATTGGGACGCTTATCAAACTTTCGACATCTTCGGTGGAAACGCCGGGAGCTTCGGTTTGAATCTCGACAAGCGGCGGTGCGAATTCAGGAAAAACATCCATCGGAATCGAATCGGTCGTACGGACACCAACGACGATGAGCGCAATGGCGATCATGACCACGATCAAGCGAAACTGAAGGGAAGCACGAATTAGCCAACTCATATTCTGCGATCGCCTACTTCCCTGTTCCGAATTCGGTACCAAACAGTTCGGCAGCACCCTCGGCAACGACCATGATGCCTGCAGGTGGTGATTTATCTAGAACAGCTTGATTGCCGTCGAACCAACGCACCGACACTCGACGACGTTCAAAGCGATGCGTTTCCTTGGAGACGTAGATCCATGTCCCTCCGTGTGTGTCGTAAAGGACGGAGGCGGCAGGGACAAGTACGGCGTCGATTTCCATGCTCATAGGAAGCTCGAGGCCTACACGTTGTCCAGGTCGCAAAGCGGCTTGAGGGTTTCCGACTTCGAAATACAAATCCGCCGACGATGTGGCAGCGTCAGCCGTTGGAGGCGCGTCCACAGGAATTGCCTTTGCATTTTCGGACTGGTTATCCGTCGAAGACCGTGCCGAGGATTTTCCGTCCAGCGATACCACCCGTCCAATTGCATCTTTTTGGATAATTGCCAACATATCGACAAAGATCGGTACTCGAACCCAAACGGATCGCGTATCGAGAACTTCGAAAAGCGAAGCGCCGCCGACCACTTGTTGGTTCGCTGTAACATTAACGTTTCGAATGATGCCTTCGACAGGTGCACGAATCGTCATTGGCAATGCAGGTTCATGCCCTGGGCTTTTCTCCAGAGTAGCCAGCAGTTTTGTCAACTGAGAAAATCGCTCCTCCGCTGCGGCCAAAACTGCGGCGGCGACATTCGATTGAGCTTGCGTGTCATCCAAGGCACGTTGACTTCCTGCGCGGTCAGCGAACAGTTTTGTTGCGCGGTCCAATGCAATTTTTGTAGCAGCGACATCAGCCCGCCCCCGTTCGACGTCGCCTTGTGCGGTCACTTGTGCGGCCAGCAACGTTGCTCTGGCCCCTGCCATTTGCACTTGCTCGGCAGGAGTCGGAACGTCGCGTTCTGGTGATAGTAACGGAATCAACGTTAGCACCAAGTCGCCCGCTTGGACTTTCGCGCCAGGCGTGGGAATCGGCGTTTCCGGCGAGTTGGAAACGATTCCAGCGACGGGAGCTGAAATCATGATCGATTTGCCGGAAGGAACCATGACTTCGCCACCAAAGGTGCGATGCTGCTGGACTTTTCTGGACTCTGCCGCAACCGTCGTAATCCCTAGTCGAGTCTCAGCCTCGGGCGTCAGAGTAATCGTCGCAAGATCACTTTCGTGCGGCACCATTTCGACCTTGGCAGGCGCGGCGGCTTTTGGTTTTGCTGCTGTCTGCTGGTTACAACCGATCGCGAAAATCGAACATACGATTAAGATCATCGAAGTTATCGATTGAGTTTTAGTCGCGATATTCATTGCACGAGAACCGCCGATTAGCAAACACGAAAGAATTTCATACGACAAGTGTAATCCAATTGCACGAAACGTGTTCTCTGATCATTGAGGTAGATCCTTGTGTTCTGCTTCTCGTTCTACAAGGTGCGGTACAAGTCCAGTTTTGTCGTCGGATTTCGCAGAAACTTCGTCCGGAACTGTTTGTGAAAGCATCTGAGGAATGTCCAACTGAGTCGCGTTGAGGCAGCGTCCAATGCTGCGTTCGAGTTCCGCAGACGCACGTCTTAAAGCTGCTCGCTGATCAAGAATTCGAGAACGCGCGTCCAGGTATTGCGAAGTGGTTTGTAAAACGAGCAAGTAGTCGGTACCGCCATCTTCGAATCCTTTTTTCGAAATTTCGAGTGCTTGCTGCAAATTGGGTAGGACTTCGGTTTCCAGAATCTGCAGATTGGCTTTCGCTTGTTCCCATTGCCGATTTGCGACTCGCACCTCTTGGTAAATTTGATCGCGTATTGCGTCGCGATTGTGCAGCGCTGCATTCAGTTCCCAGTCAGCCCGAATTATTCCCCCTTGATTGCGATTAAAAATTGGCAAGTCAAACCGCAACCCTGTGCCTGACCGCGTATAGCCCGGCCCACTCCGCACATCCAGAACACTGTCCATTCGCCAAAAAAGCCATCGTGACAATTTAGATCTTTCTTGAGCGGCGGCGACGGTCCAGCGTGCCGCGTGATAGTCCGGACGACAAGCCAATGCAATGGCGATCAACTCCTCTTCGCTCATGGTGAATGATGCTGGAGATGAGTTATCGAATGAGGTAGGCACTAATGGTGTTCGTGTCGTTGGTATTCCAAGAAGCGACGCTAATCGAGCTTGACTGATCTGTACATTTTGCTGTTGTACTCCCAACAGCGCTCGCGCATTCAACGCATCCACCTTGGAAGTGATGGTTTCCAGCTCGCTGATGTCTCCGCTTTTGAAACGGTTGTTAGTCAAGTCGGCAATTCCTTGTCGGATATCGACGGCTTCGGCAGCCAATTTGGATTGCTCTGTTATCAATGCAAGATCCGTGTAAGCAAGTCGAATGTCGCGAACGACGTTCAATCCGTTTTGCACAAGCTGCTCGCCAACGCGACGGTATTCGCGATTGGCAACTTTCACACGCGCTGGCCGCAAGAAATACGATTCAATCGGCGCGTAGAGAGTGTATTGACCTTCTTTGGCACCCGAAGGAAAGTAAATCTGCGTCTGCGGATTGGCAATCAAACTCGCTTGGACAGAATCGCCCCCAGCCATTTCGAGTTGTGCCAAGGTCGCTTGGAAAAGTGAGTTGTTCGCCAACCCCGTTTCGATTGCTTCGGATTCGTCGATTCCATCCTCCAAAATCACTCCGGCTGGAAGCACTTCGGTGCAAGGCTGGACGCTTTCGATCGACGAGCCCGTGCGGCAACTTAATTCGTTCGACACAAACGCTGGATCACAACAAACGCTAGGCGATTTGCATCCGACTGTTACCAGAAGTAACAAGACACAGAAGTATCCGCAACTAAGAGCATGATGCCATCGTTTGCAGTGGGTTCGTCGAAAAACCATCACACAACTCAATTGCTAGCGAAGCCGGACTTGAAAACACAACGTGCGCTTTCAGATTATTCGGTACGTTACAACCGATTCGATGACGAACTTCGTTTCAAGAGGTATCGATTAGCTGACCCGCATTGTCCACGCCCGCACGAATGTGGCAGTCGTCGGATGGATAGCTATCGATCGGCGTCCAACGATATAAGGGGGTAAGCAGCCCGTAAGGAATTGTCCCGAATTAACTTCCCGAATAATGAAACTTGATCGTAATGTCGATCCAGGGCACTGAGTTGAACGTCATTCCCGCGCAGGCGGGAATCCAGGGTCAATTGCGCTGGATTCCCGCCTGCGCGGGAATGACACCGATGCTCCAAACACGGAAATGTTTTCGGGACTGTTCCTAAGCAGCCCGTAAGTGCCATATTCGCTAAGGATTTCAGCGAACCATCGCGAACGATTACGTTCGCGATATGTCAAACCTCCGTTTTCGGCTGGCGATTCAGTTTGCGCGACCAGTAAATCTTGAAGTCGTCCCAAAGAGAATAAGTCACGGGTGTAGCTAGCAAACTCAGAAGCAACGAGAGGGCTTGGCCTCCGATGATGACCTTGGCCATGCTTGCGCGTGCGCTTGCTCCGGGGCCTTGTCCCAGTGCGATGGGCGTCATGGCGGCCATCAGCATAACGGTCGTCATTAAGATAGGCCGCAACCGCGTATGGTTGGCTTCGAGTATCGCTGCTTCGCGATCGGGATTGTCACGTCGCAATTCGTTCGTCTTGTCAACTTGCAAGATCCCGTTCTTTTTGACAATTCCAAAGAGCATAAAGAGACCGAACATCGCATACAGGTCAAGCGGAGTTCTGAAGAGCATCAACGACAGCAATCCGAATGGAATCGTAACAGGCAATGCAGCGAGTATGCTGATCGGATGAATCCAACTTTCAAATTGAGCTGCCAAGATCAAATACATAAAGGTCACGCTCAGCGCGAGGGCTACGAGAAAATAATAGGCCGTTTCGGCAAGCATGTCGGCTTGTCCACCGAAGACCATCTGATACTCAGGAGGCAGATTCATTTCAGATACGGCACGATTTGCATAGTTGACGGCATCGTTCAAGGAGACTTCGTCAGGATGGGCCATGATCGTTACGGTGCGTTGACGATTCAAGCGATCGATTTGGCTCGGCCCCTGTCTTTCCTGCAATGAGGCGAGGCTATTCAAGGGAACGGGGCCTGCTGTCGGCGACGGAATTGCGAGAGACTCAAGGTCCTTCGATTCAGCGCGAAAACTTTTATCCGCGCGCAGCCAAACGTCATACTGTTCGTTGCCTTCGTTGAATCTTGACACGATTTGCCCGCCCACAAGCACACTGAGCGTGTTGGCGATCATCTGGACGGGGATGCCCATATCCATCGCTCGCTCCCGATCGATGTTAACTTGCAGTTCTGGTTTGCGCATCGAAAGCGTTGAATCCACGTCAACGAGTCCTGGTAATTTCCGCAGCTTGCTTTTCAAGGTGTCTGCGTAAAGCGCCAACTGCTCCACTTCGGGTCCTTGTAAACTTAGCTGGAAAATCCTGCTGTCGCCGTTCGCGCCGCCACCGATGGCCGAAACATCGGAAACGGATGTGCGTAGATCGGGGTAGTCGCGCAGGATTTCGCGAGCACGTCGCATGAGATCGAATTGCGTAAACCCTCGTTCGTCCAGTTCACGGATCCTCAAGTAAATCGAACCACGAGTCACATCGCCTTGCCCTTTGGATGATCCGCTTTCGCCGATCGAGACAAATCGATGGACAACGCCGGGAAGCTTAGCTAGACGATTTTCGATTTCGGTGATGACTTGGTTGGTGCGATCGAGCGTATAGCCTTCAGGAGTTATGAAGCCGATTTGAAACTCGCTTTGGTCGTCGCGTGGTACAAGGTTAGCGCCCATGTTCATCGCGATGGGAACGGCGGACGCGACAATCAAAACGCAGATACCGATGGTCAGCCATCGATGCCGCAAAGCCCAAAGCAGGCTCTTTCCGTAGAAATGATCAGTCGCTTGATAAAGCCATCCTGATTTGGATTTGGCGTGTCCTACCTCACCTTTTTCTAACTTTAGGAATCGAGAACACAGCATCGGTGTCAACGTGAAGGAAACGAATAGGCTCATCAAGATCGCAAACGCCACGGTCAGTCCAAAACTGCTAAAGAATCGTCCGACCATGCCACCCATGAATGCGACTGGAACGAAAATGACTACTAAGGACAGGCTGGTCGCTAGGACGGCTAATGCGATTTCGCGCGTACCAAGTTGCGATGCGGTCATGGCGTCGAGACCATCTTCCTCCATGTGTCGAAAAATATTTTCATGCACGACAACCGCGTCATCGATCACGATCCCGATTGCCAAAATAAGGCCCAGCATGGTGATGTTGTTTAGCGTAAAACCCATGTAGTGCATGAACAGGAATGTAGGAATAATCGACGTGGGAATGGCAAGTGTCGCGATGATGGTCGTTCTCCAGTCGCGAATGAATAACAAGATCGTCGCACCGACAAGCACAGCAGCCAGAATCAAGTGAAACTTGACTTCCTCCATCGATTTGCGAATAAAGCGAGACTGGTCCTGCGTGATTTCGACTCGGACATCACTCGGTAAAGCTTTGCGAATACGTTCAAGTCGCTTTTGCACCGCATCGGAGATAGCGATCGTATTGGTGCCCGATTGCTTTTGCACAAATAAACTGACAGCGTTCTGGCCATCAAGTCGACTTAGTCCGCGCGGCTCCTCAACGGAGTCGACTGCAACGCCGATGTCTTTGATGCGTATTGGAAATTCTTTGCGATTAGCGACGATCAAGTCGTTAAACTTTTCGGATGACGCTATGCGTCCAAGCGTGCGAAGGACCATTTCTTTCTGTCCCTGCTCGACGATTCCACCGGGAACTTCCATGTTTTGCGTGATGAGCGATTGTCGTACTTCTTCGATCGAAATGCCGAATGCTCGTAATCGGTCTGTATCGACGCGTACGTTGATCGCTCGGCTACGCCCCCCTGTCAAAAAGACGTTGCCGACACCGGGAACTGTTTGCAACAGTTCTTGGATTTGGTGTCTGGCAATTTCCGTGACTTCGCGAATGTCGCGTCTGCCGGAGACCCCAATCGTCATGATCGGCGCAGCATCGAGGTCGAATTTATTGACTAGCGGAGTTTCAATTCCATCGGGCAATTGCCGAATGATAGACGAGATTTTGTCGCGAGCTTCTTGCGCCCCTACGTCCCCATCTTTTTGTAAAACAAATCGAATGATGAGGGTCGAACTTCCTTCGCGGGTAATGGAACGCAACTCGTCGATGCCCGAAATCGTGTTCAGCACCTCTTCGAGCGGTTTAGTAACAGAGCTCTCCATTTCTTCAGCGCTCGCACCGGGAAGTGCTGCTGAAATCGAGATGACAGGAAAGTCAACTTTTGGAAACAAGTCGACACCAAGCTCGAAATACGCAACGATTCCGAGAACGACCGGAACGGCAACGAGCACCCATGTGAAAACTGGCCGTCGAATACATACGTCCGACAAGGTCATGGTGCAGTTCCGTTCGACGCAGCGTTCGCACCAGCTTTGGAATCGTCAGTCGACTGTTCAGGAGTGCGAATCGTGATGGGCATACCATCTGACAACAGCCGCTGGCCGCTCGTTATTACACTTGCTTTATCTGGCAAGGTCGGCGATGCAATCTCGACCCACCCGTGCTGTTGTTCGCCCAATGTCACTTGAACTTCGCGTGCCACTCCCTGATCATCGAGAAAGATCTTTTGTATTCCAGCAAAGGAATAGACTCCCGTGGACGGGACCGTCGTCGCCTTTTCGTCGACTGCTGTGAGGATTCTGGCTTTCGCGAAACCACCTGGCTTAAGGGTACCGTCAAGATTCGCCAACTCGACTTCAACTTGAAAAGTCCGCGTGACTCGATCGACAGATGGGCTGATACGAGCAACCGTGCCGATTACGGGTGCATCGGCACTAAAAGTCTCGACTTCGACTTGTTGTCCGACGGCCACTCTATTTGAAAATGCTTCGGGAACAGCAAGCCGTAGTTTGAGCGTTTTGCCAAGTACAACTTTGAATAATTCCGTACCGGCGCGGAGCAAGGTCCCTTCCGAAACCAATCGCTCGGTGACGGAATAGTATTGGTCCGAGTCATTGGCGTACAACGAGGGATTTGGCACGCGAATTTTCGTATCTTGAAGTTTTTGTTGGGCAATTGCCAATTCTGCATTTCTTAGCCGAGCGGTCGCTGCGGCCGATTGGGCCATCAGCAACTGATTCTTCCAATCCGATTCAAGAACACGAGCATCGGACTTGGCTTGCTCAACGTCTTCTAAAGCAATTGAATTCGTTTTTTGAAGTGCAAGAACACGATCCAACCGCGAAAGCATCAATTCATATTTGAGACGCGCGGAAACCACAGTCGGCAAATTACTCAAGTTTTCGTCATCGGACGGGACGTGTGTGAAACCCCATTTGGCAAGTTCCGCTTGCACGCTCCGTTCGGCTTGCTTGACAGCGAGTTCCGCGTCCGTGGGATCGACCTCGAGAAGGAGATCACCTGGCTTCACTCGACTGGATAAGTCGTGGTAAATTTTTAGGACACGTCCGTCGGTTTTCGCGCTGATCGTTAATTCCTCGAAACCGTGCAATGTTCCTACGGCTTGAACCGACCTTCGCACTTCGCGATGAACAATGGGTTCCACGGTTACTACCATTGTGTCACGATCGGCATTCACGATTGACTCGGGAAGCACGATCCGCTCGCTGCGATGAGCACGTGAAGTCGCCATCCACCATCCAACGGTAAAAGCGAACGCGGCAATTACAAACCAAATCGCCATTTGTTTCCAAAATGTTTTTCGGCTTCGTTGCGCCATTGTCTTGATTTCCACAATAGGCTCTGCGCCGCTGATCGTTTGGGTCCGGCCAGAGTCACTTTCAGATTCGGTCTTGCGGTTTTCAAAGTCGACCAAGTTTGTTGCCATTCCTCGTCCCATGCTTTGTTTCATCGAGAAGTTACGAGTTCGCTATTTCAATACTTGCGGGAGAACGGTGCCGCGCATTGGACAGTTTTTCTGCCTGCTTCCAACCTTCACGGGCAATCTTGCGAAATAGTACAAGCATGATTTCCTGTTCGTCTTCTGTGAGTGCCGCTAACAAGGCACGATGGAAATGCGATTTCGCTGCCTTGGCCGACTCGAAGGTTTGCTTTCCATCGTCTGTAAGTTCGACGTGCACGACGCGACGGTCAACATCGGATCTCATTCGGTGGGCGAGCCCTTTTTGCTCGAGATTGTCAACAATCGTCGTCATCGAGTTGACGGCGACCCCGAGATTCTCTGCAAGACATCGCATCATCTGCGGACCGTTCTCACCCAACTGCTCAACGGCACGAAGGTCTTGATGTCCCAAATTGGATTGCGGACCGTTGGCTGCAGCGGAGTGCAGGATTTGAAACTGGGTGAGAATGTCTCGAACCACCAATCCCAAATCGGCGGCCCGCCCCTCTAAACTGCTCATTTTGCTTCCGGCTACGAATAGTCCAACTGCCATGATCGTTCGATGATCGAATTATCGGCAATGTAGACCTAATATGTCCCGAAGTCAATGGATACAAGGACAGTTTCTTCATCCAAAACGACTTTTGCCCCGAGCCTTGACCCAGAAATGACATCTCGAGCCGACCCAATGCACCCCCATTGGAGCTATGTCCTTTGCATGTAGACTCAATCCAAAATCCGCATCGTCAAACGTCGAAACATGGCTTGGTCTAGATTCGCATCCTTCGTTTATCTCGATTAAAGAGCCAATGGATTCATGGACGTCTTCGGAAATGATTTGTCCTTCGAGCCACCGCTGGATTTGCAGCAATTGTTACGAGACTGACCATTGTTTAATCGAGATTGCCTATTAGTGAAATAATCTTACCGAAATCGCACTTAGGAACAGTCCCGAAATAATTTCCGTGTTTGGAGCATCGGTGTCATTCCCGCGCAGGCGGGAATGACGTGCAACTCGGTGCCCTGGATCGACATTACGATCAAGTTTCATTATTCGGGAAGTTAATTCGGGACAATTCCTTAAGTCCTTATTCCACGTTCCAAACTCTTTAACTTGGGTTAGCGCTGCTCGAGTGAAAGTGAATGTTCCGGGGTGTGAGGTTTAGGTTTTTTGTAATGCGGTCGGGGGCGGGATCGATTGAGGACAATCGATCTACAATGGGGATTCCTGGGTGGGAATAATTTTAGCTTTTCGAATTTGCGTTAGACGGAGTACGAACCGGCCTTAGAGCGACAATGTTTGCGGCGATAATTAGACCGCCACCGATGAGTAATGGCGAAGTCAAAACTTCGTCCACATACAAGATACCAGTCACGACGCTTATCCAACCAGGAAGGACCAGTGCCCAACTCGATGCGAAAACGGGCTCGAGCGTGTAGATAACGGACGCTTGAACGGCAGTAATGTAAGGCTGGTATTTGTTCATTCCGCCAAAAGAAATCAGCGAACAAAAGACTCCGATTACGATCAGGAAACCAAAAAACTTGGGGTCGGATGCTAAACCAATCCAACCAGTGACGCTCTGCTCGGGGACGATCGGAGAAACGACGAGAAATGTCAAGATGCCCAATACGGCTAGCGTTAAAAACATACTAGGCGTGAAAGCCACCGAGTTCATTTTGGCTTTTGTTCCGTAGTAGTCAATCAAGAGAACTTGCCCCGTAAAAAACAACGCTGCCAGCGTCGTCAGGGTATCGCCCAACTGCCAAGCTTGCCCTGCGTCAGTGGCAATCGAGATGCCTTGCATCGTGCAATTGACAACTCCAGTAAGCACGGCCGCACCAAAAAGCGCCAGAACGACTCCGATGCCAATCCCAATCGAGGGCCGACGTCGTAGAACTCCCCAAGCAAATAGAGTCGCAAACACGGTCGTCAAGCTTGTCAAAAACCCGCTGCGCGATGCCGGGATGGTGGCCAACCCGACGACTTGAAGAACTAAGCCTACATACAGAAAGACTGCGATCCACGCGCCAGCGATCCATTCGGCCCTTGACGCTCTTCGAAATAGTCCGCTCGCCACAATCGCTAATCCTGCCAACGCCAAGATGAATCGGAGAGCAATAATCCAAGCTGCCGATGCAACGCGCAGTGCGGTGCTGGCGGTCTCGCTGGTCGTTTGAAAATAATCATCGATTTGAAGATTCATGGACTTCATCAGCGGAAACGAAAATCCCCAAACCGCATTCACGCCGATCAATGCTGCAATCGCAATCCATCGTTCGCGCGCCAGTCGAGGTTGCGTGGCCTCCGAGTTTTCATCCATGAAGTTTTTCAATCCGTTCTTTTTTCACGACTCACTTCAACTTGGCCAACCGATTTTTAATTCGAAATCGGCTTCCCATCGTACCGTTTATGGCTCGACAGGGACAAACGACGCCAAGTGATTTGCTAACCAACTCCATCTTCGCGCCGCGTCCGGTGGCAAGGAAGCAGCCCGCGCGTAGATTTTTGGAAGAGCCGCAGGAATCTGCGGACGATTGTCCAGCAACCGAGCAAATTCAAGGAATTCGCGAGCGTGATCCGTGCCGCCCAGTAACGGTGCGGCAACTCGCTGCTGAAATGATTCTAGTGCCGCTTGGGGATTTTCCGCGCTGCCGTAGTCGGCCAAGGCGAGATAGTTCAATTCCGCGCCCGTATGGAACGGTGACACTTCGCCGAAAAGCGAAATGCCTTCGAACCCCGATGCGATGCTTCGCTGAACTAGGTTTGCCAACCAGTCCACCGCCACTTCGCCTCGATTTCCAAACCACGAAGTCGACAAATGCGACCGCATCACATGGCGATGGCCCGGGCTCGAAACGCGTCCTCGTACGGTCCACTCGGGTGCGATTTGGCCTTTCTTCATAAAGTAATCGGCGACCCATTGCACAAAAACATCCTTCGGGAATTTGGCTAACTCGTCAGCGGCCCATGCGGGCATCGTGTCGCCAAACTTCGGCGGCTTCTCCGGTCCGGTATTAGGCTCGGGATGCGAATAGGTCTCGCAAACAATCCATGCATCAGGAGACACATCGCGAATGGCTTTTGTCGCGATTGGGTACATCAAGCCCATGTCTTCCCAGGAGAGCCACGCAAACGAAGTTGGCGAATGCTGCCGCCGTTCCCGGCACAATTTGCACTGGCAAATGCCTGTGTCGCCGGTTTCCATTTGCACGCCTCCCAATGGTAAATTAGCAAACAACCAGGCTAAGGACTCAGCGATAAAATCTTGATTCTCTTTGCGAGAAGGGCAAGCTTGATAAAATCCGCGTGGCCCAGGCATACCTTTGGTCTTGATCGGCGTTTTCTTACCGTTGGAATCCACTGTAAAGAAGAGAGGATCGCCGGCATCATCCAGGGCACTCAATTCAGGATACTTTTCAAGGTGCCTTTCCAAATTGTGTTTTGAGTCCCCTTCGTAATAAACGCCGCCATACGCATTCAGCCCGACGCCACATAACAGCCGAACATTTTCCCGAGCAGCCACATCACACAGTCGCTTGGCTGATTCCAGCCCGCCATGACAATCTCGCAACAGTCCCCAAACCACGACCGCATCAATCTTGTGCCGCCCGCACCAGCGAAGCAAAGCGGTGTAATCTTGAACAAAAGCGTCCGTGGATCGTCCGTACTCGTTGCATGAGCCGTGCGTGTGTGCACCCGGACGATTAAGCGCCCACTCGGTGCTATGATCCCAAGTCCAGAACATGCGCGTCTTGATCGGCGAATTTTCAGAAGGTGCCTGCTGTGCGGGATCAGCGGCGAAAAACGTACTCGACATTCCTATTTCACCTAAGACGCTGCCCAACCCACACGCGGCACTGGCTTGAATCATCTCACGCCGATTATAAATCATGACGACCATCCTCAAGGAAAATAGGTACTGGAAAAAGAATTCCAAGTTCGCGTTTCGCGTAATGAGTCAGCGTATCAAACATTCATTCCCAACGACAGCATTCCCAGCGACAGCAACCGCCATCTTACTCGAACTCCAGTGCAGAGACTCTGTTCCTCGTGGCGGTCTTGGTGCTTTCAACGCGATTGACTTCGCGTTGCTCAAGGTGCTACGATGCCACGGACGGAAATTGCATTGGATTCTATCTGTTCGCTCATGGAGGATCGCGTGGCAACTTTACCAAAAAATACGCAGCCAAAGTTGTTTGTTATCGATACGAACGTCATCCTTCACGACGCGGGATGCATCCGTAATTTTGAAGAAAACGATGTCGCGATCCCAATCGTAGTCCTTGAAGAATTGGACCACTTCAAAAAAGGCAACGACGACGTCAATTTTCAGGCTCGGGCGTTCTTGCGCTCTGTTGACGAACTTACTGGCGACGCACTTTCACCGGAAGGAACATCGATCGGAGAAGGGCTTGGATTGATTCGCGTGGTCATCGGTGCCGAGCCCAACCCAGTTCTTGCAAAAGCCTTCCTGCAAGACTGTCCTGACCACCGTATTCTCAATGTCGCACTCACGCTGCAGCAACAAGAATCTCCACGGCAAGTTGTACTGGTAACCAAAGATACGAATCTGCGGATGAAAGCCAAGTCGTTTGGCTTGACCGCGCAGGATTACAGTTCAGACAAAGTCGAAAGTTTTGAAAAGCTTTATACAGGAAAACGGTTTGTCGATTATTTGCATCACGAGAAACTTGCGCCATTTTCCAACAACGGCGGCCACGTTCCGGCAAGTATGCTTTCGGAGATCAAGGATCCAATTGCTAACGAAAACTTTATTATGCGCAGCGGAACACGGTCGGTTCTGGCGATGTACAACGCAACCGAGAAAGCGTTTGTTCGGATCGATCGAGTACCCGCCGCTGGGATCATGCCTCGCAATGCCGAACAGTCGTTTGCGCTTCGGGCACTGATGGATGATAATTTGAAATTGGTTACGTTGACTGGACAAGCGGGCTCGGGGAAAACACTTTTAGCGTTGGCCGCAGCTTTGGAGTGCAGAACCAGATACCGTCAAACGCTTCTGGCACGACCTGTAGTTCCCTTAAGCAATCGTGACATTGGCTTCTTGCCGGGGGATGTCGACGACAAGTTGGCTCCGTACATGCAACCTTTGTACGACAACCTTGCCGTCATCAACCCGCAACGAGGCGACGGCAATTCGTCGCTTCGCGGTCAGGAATTCTTGCAAGCCAACCGTATTGAGATTACGCCGTTGGCTTACATTCGTGGTCGCAGCCTTCATCGCGTCTTTTTTATTGTCGACGAAGCACAAAATCTTACGCCACACGAGATCAAAACAATCATTACTCGTGCTGGCGAAGGGACGAAAATCGTTTTTACTGGCGACATCTATCAAATCGATCATCCGTATCTCGATTCATTATCCAACGGATTGAGCTATTTGATCAGCCGCATGGTAGGGCAGCCCATCTACGGGCACGTTTCACTCGAAAAAGGTGAACGCTCCGAACTAGCCGAACTTGCGAGCAACTTGTTGTAGTTGTCGGGACATTGTGATTGGAATCGCCAAAGTGCGTTCGTCACGGACTACGAGCCGCTAATCTGGCTTGCTACTGCACTAAACGTACTGTTGCTGCGAGTTCCAATCGTTCGGACCGATGCCAAACAGATAACAATGATCAAGGAAAGCATCACAGCGTATTCGACGGCCGTTGGGCCGTCTTCGGATTCAAAGAAACGCTTTGTTTTTTTTAAGGAGTTCATAGCTCGAACTTTCAAAAACTATTTGTGTGTTAAAATCACCTCAAAGCACCAATTAATTTCTAACGGTCGAAGAGGCACTTCCTATAGATAGGTCGTTATTAATGAAAGTCAAAACGGAACTGAATCAAAGTAAACGACGTTAACTCATGAAATTAAGTTTGGCAGATGCGTGCCATCTCAACATTGTCTTAGACGCTTCAATCGCCATAACCTGGCGCTCAAACTACCAATCAAATGGGAAGTTCGGGCTATGCATTTTCGCGTAAGGAATTGTCCCGAATTAACTTCCCGAATAATGAAACTTGATCGTGATGTCGATCCAGCGCACCGAGTTGCACGTCATTGACGCGCAGGCGGCAATCCAGGATCAATTGCGCTGGATTCCCGCCTGCGCGGGAATGACACCAATGCTCCAAACACGGAAATTATTTCG
>JANMGV010000209.1:0-34376 GCA_031374825.1 Pirellulaceae bacterium | reverse complement strand
CCCGAGACGACCTAAAACTACCAAGTTTCAGAAATCACTGCGAAAAAAAACAACCCCGGACAGCCCAACGCCCCCCCCCATAGAATGAAAGTAAGTGGCATTGGGCGCTAGCCGCCGGTGCTGACCGAATGCACAACCCGCAGCTAGCGCCTTGCGGCTCACTCAACAACACGTCCCTCACTTCTGACCGCACGGCTTATAGCAATCAACAGCATTAGTCTGCCCGATCGGATCGGTGGATTCCGGCCAGTGCGCTGAGGCTCGCGCTGCATTGCTACTTCCATTTATCCTTGGGCGGAATAAAGGGGTCGATTGCCGATAGCGAGCCACCATCGACGGTAGCGGCAAACTGGATGCCGAGCGAATGGATGGTGTCGGCGGCTCGGTTGAGAACGGCAGAATTATTAAGCTTGAGTTCCGTGGGTTGAACTACCGCCAAGACTTGATCGAGAATGGTAATTTGTAATTTGTCTTGTGCAGATTTCAATCGTTTCAGAGCTCGCGAGGCACGCTGGGCGGATGCTACTCCGAAAGCATCTTTCGTTGTCGCTTTGGCGGTTGCACGTAAACTGAATTCGAGATCGGCAATCATTCCGGTCATGAAAAGAAGTCGAAGGCGTTCAGGGGTTGATTCCAAATTTATTTTGCCGTCCGATTCAATGAATTTATGTCGAACAGTGCCTTGCGACCAACTTACAATTTCAAAATCTTGGCTACCTGCAACGTGACCGCCGATATTAACGAGTCGTTCGTCTGGAACCGTATGGCAGCGATAACAGCTTTGAGCAATGAGAAAAGTGTTAACGGGATTTCGCATTCCATTTTTTATACTATCAAGTAGACGTTGGGTCCGATGCTGAGTGGATTCTTGCTCTCGCTTAACTCCTTCTCCGCCGTAATCATTGTGGACTGCGATCCAGTCTTTCGATCCGCCATGGCAGGATTCGCAGGACACACCAGAAATCGCTTCAAGTTGGTTTTGCTCATCATTTTTCATCGTGTAATGGCACTGGATGCAGTTGGAGTCGTTCTTGAACGATGTAATCCCAAGTTTGCCTGCGATCTCTTGGGCGGTTTTCTTCCGATGTAAGGTGTTGAAAGTTTCAAAATGAGGAGTTTGCTTCCAAACGCGGATTTCCTGCGAGTGACATTTTTCGCATGACTCGCTTCCCATAACTTGGTGTGGATTGATATTGAGCTCCCACGCTTGATTGCGAGGATCCTGATGGTAATTCGCTTGACCATTTAATTGGGCCAAGAAAAGGAGCGTGAAACACGAGGCTGCGATTGGAAATTTGTTAGTCGTTGAAAGCTGGAACATTGTTTTCGACCTTGGCATTTCTCTGGGAATCATATTGAATCGATTAGAGGGTGAACTTGAAATTATTAATGGCTGACGATTTTTTTCGGTTGCAGTTTCGTAGAACGCAGTACCGTATCTACATGGGTTCTTTAAACGTCTAAAACAATGTCGCCATCGGGCTCGGCAACGCATGCAACAATCTCATCGTCGGCGTGCTCGCATTGCGGTCGGTGACGGTACTTTACGTTGCCCTTTAAAAGTCGTGTAATGCATGTGCCGCAATTGCCGGAACGACATCCCGAATCGATTGCTACGCCTTGGGATTCCGCGAACTCGAGTAAGTTCGCGGTTAGCGAATCGAACGCGACAGTTTGAGCCGTCTTAAGAAAAGTTACATTGCCAAGTTTTTTGCATACTAAGTGATCGTTCGCAACACGTGGCAAATGGGCTTGAACGCCGCCGAAAGATTCATACAAAATTTGGTTATCTGAAACGCCCTGCCCAACGAGTGAACCAGCGGTCAAAGACATCCAGCCTTCCGGACCACACATGAAATAGAAAGCCTTTTCGCACGGCACTTGTTCCACAACATGTTCGCCGCAAACTGGCCTTTCAAAATACGGTACATCAAACTTTGTCAACGAAGGCCGTGTGACATGTAAGTGAAATTGAAACTGGCTGTGCTTCTTGGCGATCTCTAATAAACGTCCAAGGAACGGTACATCCGCGTTATCGCGCACTTGATAAAACAGCCAAACAGGCTGAGTCCTATCGCCACTTACCCACTCTTCCAGAATGCTCAGAAGCGGTGTGATTCCAATACCGGCGGCCAACAAAACCATTGGCTTGTCCTTGACGTGCTGCGCAGTAAAGTCGCCCTGAGGCCCGCGTATACGAAACTTTTTTCCGACAGTCGCGTAGGTATGCAGGTAGTCGGCAACGCTATTCCTTTCACCCGGTTCGCTATTGCGCACAGTAATTCGCCAGTACCCTTTACTTGAGATGGATGAAAGCGAATAGCAACGTCGAACTGGTTTTGGTTTTCCACTGAATTGAACCTCGACAACGATGTGTTGCCCTGGAAGAAACTGCGGAAGGCGTTCGTTGCAAGGATCAAGTAAATAAAACGATTTGCAAGTCGGACTTTCATCAACAACTTGGGCGACGACCACATCGCGCCAAACGGGGATGGGGCGGGCCTGGGCAAGGTAATTTTGGGTTAGGTTTTTTAGCTGCTGCTGCACTTGCTCGATCCGCTCGTGCGTGAATCTCTGGTCGCGCATGCGTGCCAAGTTCTGGCGTTGCTGGATAGACGCAGTTGCCAGCATAGCTTGATAAGCCAATGCCATCAGGCACAATGCAGCTATCAAGATGATGAGTAGTTGTGTCATAACAGGGGGAAGGTATCAGCGCCGAATGAAACCCAAGTTCAGTCTGTCTAAAGCAAGTCCTACCCAATGTTACGACGCGTTATTTGCGTGTGCATGCCAATCGTCATAGCTTTCGTTGGGCAGTATCGGCTTCTACGGCATAAACGGAATAATTGGCGCAATGCTGCGTCGTCGTCGACTAATTGACAGTCAGCAGGTGGGTGGTTAATCTCGTAAACGATGCTTGTAGCGATAAGTTCGGTCGCGATAGTTTCCCGCTGATCGACGATTTGATGCTCCCAAAACACGTTTCCGGAAAGGATTCGTGGCCCTGTCATTTCCATGGTCGGCCGTGAATGGATGATTCAATCGTTGGTACGAATGAGACGCCTGTCGCCGACAAAGTGCGTTTATGCCAGGAACGCATTGGTTACGTCTTCAAAGATCCGCAAATCCTCTTCAATGCGATCACCCATGCTTCCGGGGCACCAACACGATTGCACTCGAATGAACGGCTAGAGTTTCTCGGAGACTCGATCCTGGGACTTGTCGTTTGCCAACGACTGTTTGAGTATTACCCCGAGTACCTCGAAGGGGATCTCACCAAAGTAAAATCAGTTGTCGTGAGTCGACGCGTCTGCGCAAAAATAGCAAGGCAGTTGGATCTTGAGGAGTGTTTAATTGTTGGCAAAGGGATGTTGTCCAATTCGGGAATTCCCCGGTCGCTTCTCAGCGATGTATTTGAAGCGATTGTGGCGGCCGTCTATTTGGATGCGGGGATGGAGTTCACGCGAAATTGGTTGCTACGGTGGCTCGACCCAGAAATCCAAGTTGCAGTGGATGGCTATCCGGGCGGGAATTACAAATCGACTCTGCAACAAATGGCACAACGTGACCACGGCGACTCGCCACAGTACGTTTTGATCGATGAACAGGGCCCGGACCACAGCAAGTTTTTTCAGATTGCAGTTCAGATCGCTGGCCGACGTTACACGGCAGCTTGGGGTAGAAACAAGAAAGATGCGGAACAGCGTGCAGCGGGCAACGCCTTGGCCGAGATGCGTGGCGAAGAACCCCCATACGAACACCGCTAGGACGTTGCTCGTCGATTCGATGTACTAAATGACTTCGCAACGTCGACCGGAAACTTGAAGCACCGTTCCTATTTCGAAGTAACCGCGTCGCAAGAACGTAAACGCCAGCGTGTTCGCATTCGCAGGATCGACTGCCGACGACGTAATCCAACCAACTTCCTTGCCTTGATCATTGTTCACTTTTGTGGAATCGATTGGCGACACGCCTTCGATCTGAATTCGGCAAAGCTTTTTTTGGATTTGGCCTAAAGCATCCAAACGTGCGATCGTTTCTTGCCCCAAGTAACAACCCTTCGTAAAACAAATTGCTTGACGGTCTCTATCTACTTCTTGAGGAAGATTCTGTTCGTTGAAATCCACTCCGAACCACGGCCAGTTCGCCCTGATACGTTCCACTGCAAATTCTTGCTCGTTTCCTATTCGGCATTGTGTATCGGCCAGCAGTCTTTGAAAAGTTGCTTGGTCTTCGATGCGAACACCGACAACAAATCCATCTGCGTCGACGACCGGCCAACGATAGACGGTACAACTCAAAGTACCTGCGGAGATACAGTCGGCTTTGGTCCAGGAATAAAATGCCTCTGGCAAAGGGAATGACAATAATTGGGCAATATCGCCTTTCGTGGCATACCAAATTCTATCCTTCGATTCATCGGTCAAGCTCACATCTTCGCGAATGATATAGCGATCGAGATGCGAAAGCATCTTGGCTGAATCGTCATTTGCTAAAAGTAGTTGAATCGAATCCGTATCCGCCGAAACGATGCCGTGCCCAATTGCTCGGCCCTTTACATCTGTAATAAACAGTTCTCGTCCGCTGTTGCTTATCAGACCACGAATGTCTTGGGTACACAGATTTTGTAGTAAGGATATTCGATCGCGACCTGTCAGCCGGATAGAGGTCAAAGAGGGCAACTTGAAAAGTGTAGTCATACTTGATTTCAATTCATCGGCTAGGCTTTGTTGGCAGCGAATAAGCTGCTAGTTGCTTCGAAACGTGATCGATATTGGGCACTACCAAGAACAAGGCAGCTATCTACTTTTTTCGACAGGCGTTCGACGTCCTTGAGATTCTCGACGAACCCAAGACCTATGCTTTCAATTGGTTCTCTCGTCAATCGAGACAAAAGAAAAATTGGGTTGCGGGAACGCACATCAAGTAAAGTTCTTGCGACAGCGGAATTGGCTAACGTCGATTCGGTGATACGCCTCGACATTTTATCTTCGCTATCGATGCCTGCCAAAATCGTTAAGGCACCGCCAACGCGTGTTTCGAGTTGGGAGATAACGACGATAGAGCCAGTTTTCGAGACGCTTGCTTGAGCAGTTAGAATTGCTCTGGCGACGTTCTCCCATGTTTGCTGAGTTTGATCGCCGTCGACTTGCGCAATTACCAATTCGTATACATTCGTTCCCGCGTTTGGCAATGCCTCAATTAATCGTTCCTGAGCGGAGATCATGGTCTTGTTTGGCTCGCCTGCTAATATTGCGACGATGCTATCGTCAGCGCTCGGAACCACGACGATGTTCGCGAGCACGCCAAGCATGTTTGCGGTTGAGTTACCATAATCGGAAGACGCGACACTAGGACCATGATGGAACTGCGATTCGAAACGTTTTTGTGTTTTGCGATCTACGAAGTCGGGAACAATTCCACATGGACCTCCATACCCAAACGAGTCGACTTGGCGACAAAGCAAGCAGGGAATGACGACATCAGCGTCAACCAAGGTTCGATTGATATAGATCGGCTCTGCGGATTCTTCGGCACCAATGTAAGCAAGCTCTGCAGTGTCGTCAGGGTTATGGACTTTGACAATGCATTTTGGGGACAAAACGGAAACGAGTTTTTCCCGAAGGCCAAATAAATCAGTTGACAAAACCACTGACATATCATCCGGCGACGTACCATTCGATGTGAGGTATTGAACAAGCGCGAGAATAAAGTCTTGAATTCTCGGAATGTTTGCGTCGACTGCCAAAGCTACTTTGTCGCCAGCAAAAATGGCTTGCGTCAACGGAGGAAAATCCGAGGGTGCGTCGCAAGCTGTTTTTATTGCCGTCGTCAAATCATCCATCGACGGTACATCCGACTTTACCAAGCAAAGCGAATTCTCGCTGACGTTCAACGCGAGTCGCTGCTCGCCGAAAGACAATTCCACTTGTGTTGGCGACTGAACTGACATGTTGAAAAAACTCTCTTATAGCGGGTTTCAAATTAATGCGCGACGAAACGAGCTTCCGCAAAAGAGCTTGCGTGTCGTCATGAATAGTCGAACCTTTTAGGTGCTCGATTTTGCGGGCACGGGCGGAACGGGATCCGTTGCATTCCAGATGACTTGGCATTCCTTCGTCATCGCTTTGTCAACGAATTCCTTTCGGTTTTGAGGGAGCGACGCGTATAGCCGCTTGGATTCTTCTCGCAACTCTTTCATTCGTTCGCTATTCCCTTCGATCGCTTCGATCTCAGCAGCTTGAATAAGTGCTAAGACTCTCATGGCCGTGTCTGCGTCCCCTTCCAGCCTTAAGATTTTAAAAAGCGTCTGGCGAGCGCGATCGAGTTCGTTCTGGCGAGTGTAAGCTCGCGATAATCTCAGCCAAGCTTTGACGTTATAACTTTTGGACAGCAACGAACCGTCCTGTGGGAAACACTCTTCGACGGCACGCCAAGCTGGAATAGTGTCCGTCAACAATGCGTGAAAATATTGCTGACCAACGGAAGCCTTGCACTCGACATCGGGTGGCTGCACGTACTGATCAGGCAACAATGGCTCGCGACGATAAGATGATGCGAAAGCAAACGCAGATAAAAAAAAGACGAACGAACCAGCGATTGCCGCCAAGTTCCTAGTTCGAATGCGTCGCGCTGCTTTACTCGATTCCAAAGTGACGACTTGAAGCCGCATGGTCTTGGCCGTCAAATCCGTCTGATTATCGACGACGAGGTTTGCGAGCGGCAACGGATGATCCGTGCGCCAATTCAAGTGCATCGAGTCCACGATCTCCCGAAGCAACCGAATCAACGTGGCCGCCGAACTGATTCGATTGTCAGGCGATTTTTGCAGGAGTTGATTGATGATCGCGATCAACTCTTGAGGTACATCCTGTCGCAACGGGGATAGATCAGGCGGAGGGTTTTGCAAGTGCTGCACGGCCAACGCCAAAGCCGTGTCGCCTTCGAACGGGGGCCGACCTGCAAGCATATGGAACGCCGTCACTCCCAACGAATATAGATCGCTGCGAGAATCAATTGGCTGCCCCTGAATTTGCTCCGGGCTCATGTAGAGTGGCGTGCCCAAAGTTACTCCGACATCCGTCAAACTCGTATCTTGACCTCGAGCCCGAGCTAAACCAAAGTCGGCGACTTTAACTTCACCATCCGGCGTTAACAAAATATTTTCGGGCTTGATATCCCGGTGCACGATTCCAACCGACGACGCTTTCTGAATAGCCGCAGCAATCTGCAACATGATCGACAGCGTTTCGGGAACGGGCAGACTACCGGAACGCTGGATGTAGTTCCTCAGAGTCGTGCCGGGGATGTACTCTTGAGCGATAAAGTGAATTTGTTCCGCTTGGCCAATGTCGTAGACTTGAACAATGTTCGGATGGATTAGCGAAGCTGCCGCGCGGGCTTCTTGCAGGAATCGTTGCTGATGATCGCTTGACCCGACTAAGTCCTGCCGCAAAACTTTGAAGGCGACATGGCGACGCAGGTTTTCGTGAAATGCCAAGTAAACGGCCGACATACCGCCACGCCCCAACCTATGCAAAACTCGGTAGCCTGCAACGGTCTGGTTCGTCAGATCTTTCTCTTCGTTATTGCCATTGGACATTGTTAAGCTCGCTTCCAGCGAATATCAACTTGAGATAATTCGTTCGATCGAATCGCAATCGAAAAGCCATCGTCTTCGGCAATAAGTTTACCGAGACTTGTCCCTTGAAAATCCACACGATCTGCAGATTCGATGGCCCGAAAGCATCGCACTCGCGCTGTTCCGGTTTTGCCTTCTGTTTCGTGAATTTGAACTCGCATTCCGCAAATATTGTGGCCTGAATCCAACAATGAGTCGATTGGGTTCACCGTGACACTCGGCATATTTACTTGCAAAAACCAAGCTGCATTTCCTACCGAGAGGGGGAAACCGTCATCGGAACACACCATGGCGGGCTGGGACCATTCAAGGGAAGCTTGATAAGGCCGAGGACAATTCACCCCGATTCCTAATCGAAAACTTCGCGAAGCCAAATCCTCGAAGCTAATAATCGAGTCGATAAAACGCTCCGACACTTTACGTTGTAATGGCAATTCTGACGTGAGGAGGAGCAATTTATTTTCGGCATCATCCACTTCGATTGCCATGGATGTGTAACCACCAAGAGAACCAAAGCTCGTTCGACTGCCACAATGCCAAGTCGAAAAGATCGACGTTTCTGTCGGCCACGCCCACCGCCAAGCTAGGTACTTGGCTTTGGATAGACTGACATTCGATACGCTTCCATGAATTTCCAAAATTCGAGAACCTCTCCAAAGCACATAATCGAGCCGATAGTCGAGTACGACTCGATCATTCTCGAGGAGCTTTCCGGTCGTTCTTATTCGGCCGATTACAGGAGTCGTTTCCAGAATTTCAAGCTTGTCGCAATGCATCCGTACAGTGCTTTGCGCTTCCGCGTTCAATCCTCCCAACGTCAGCATTCCGCTTGCCCGATTTCCTCGAAGACCATTGAGGTAAAGAGCTTTTAAGTAACCTCGTTCCGAATGGATGTGACCTTCGAAAAACTCGTTGACTAAGTTGTCCGTTTGGGCAAGCAACGTTCCACGGCCTTTCGCGCCGCGGGACTCTCCATTTGGAACCACTCTCGCGATTCCGAGAGGGGGGACATCGACAACGATCGATGAACTGCCTCCTGTAGAATGACTCGCATAAATCCTGGAGGCTTCACTTGTGGAATAAATCCCCTGCAAACCAGGGATGAAACATCGCACTGGACCGCTATGAGGATTAAAAATGAGCAAGCCAGACTCTTCTCTTTCTTTGCGATTTCGAGGCAAAACGGTGCGAAACTCTTCGGTCCATTTTGCGATGTGTTGAGACAAATTTTGATTGGCCCCAAGCGAATTCGCGACTTCGGGAACATCTAACCCAAAAACCGAATTCATTTGGCGATCAACTTGAGCAGCGACATTGCTAATTTCGAGAGGTGCTAGTGCAACCCTGTCTACTGATTCCTTGTCAGCACTTGGCGATCCGCTTGCGATTTCCGATTCGGCGGATGCGGGTGGGGACTGCACGGGGACTTTGCGAGACTGGCTCAACCAAGCTTGAATTTGGCATGTGAGTACTTCTAGCGTTGTCGCGGCGTCAACGGCATTTGAGGATTTGTTGGCTTGGGCAAGCGTATCGACTGTCGCATTGGTCGCGGGCAAAGCAGGAGGACGAAACTCGGCACAGGCCAATCGATCTTGATGGTAAGGTCGTTGCGTGGACAAGAAATACTCGTCGATCGATTTCCAAATCCCTAATGCGGGCGTTCGCTTGGTTACGTTCTGAAAATCGTCCCAACAGTCATTTTTCAGTCCAGGCCAATGTGCAATCACGACAGTTGGCACTTGGTGGTAATCGAGTTGCTCGCCAAGTTTCGCTCCAATAGCCAAGAAACTGTTAGCTGACGCTCCATCGAGAATATGATGTGCGATCGTATCGATTCCCGTTCCGTCCGCCGCTTCCCAAGTAATCTTTGCTTGGCGACCTTCGGGATAACTTCCTTGGCTGAAAGCATTAAGGATGCTACCTTGCATCCCGTGGTTTTTGAGCAGACGCGGAGCATCTGCTGGAATAAACGAACTGTATTCGGAAAAAACTCGCGGCGGCTTGAGCCCCAATTCCAAATACGTTTTTTCGCCTCGCGCCAGTTCTCGTCGAAATGCACTCGACGTCTGGAATGCTAGGGGCGTGTCCATTTCCAATCCGCCGATCAAATTCAGATGACCTTCGGCGTTTGCTGCTCGCAACAATTCAAAATTTTCGGGCGACTTGTTCTTTAAAGTTTGCATCAAAGACGCTGACGCGAGGAAATTCTGTGGCCCACTTTGGCCCAATTGCCGCTCTAACGACGCTCCCAAAGTAGTCTTAGCAATTAAAGTCAGGTCGATCAGATAAGCGCTTTGGGAGTAATAGTGATCGCGATCTTGGGCTAGCTGGTCAAAGGCCGACTGAATCCAACGCTCGAACTCGGCGGAGTCATTGTTCACGGCAGCTTTGGCCGCCTCGATGGCTTGCTCGACGAATAGCGGTTGATCGAGATTCGAAGAATACCTGAGTCGCCGCGTCAACAAATGGAGTTGCAAAAATGCATAGCCTAAGGCAAACATCTGCTGCGCCATCGGCGTGATCTCCAGAATTCCTGGGATGGCCATCGCTTGCGCAATACTTGCCAAGTTCTCTGCCCGAGTCTGTTGGCTGGACACCCACACGCAGTTATGCAATTCAAGGCGCTCGCGAATCGGTGCATCCACTTTGGATTCGGCCGCTTTGGGACACATAATTAAAGCTGATTCGATATCGAGCGCCGTTCCATCCGCCCTTTTCCATTCTGGTACAGCGCCAGCGTGTGCGATCAGGGCCGGGTGCCACAAACACGTCCATGCAGCATGCAAATCCGCCGCAATGTCCTCATCTAACTTCGTCGGGAAATCGTCCAGGCCATAACTTGGTAAAACAAATGCCAGTCGCTGGATCGGCTGCGGACCATCAATCGAACTCATAGGGGGTATTTCGCTCCTAGCTCCACAATCAGATTCCCTAACTTCTTGGCAAATCAACTCATCGAGGCACCCGTTCAGGATAACTTGCCAGTTGAATTGCCTATAGGTACGGGCCTTGAAAACCCGGTAAAATGAACCTTTTCCAACAAACAAACTTAGTGGCAGCCTGCGCCCCCATGCCAGTCTAGGTGATTCAATCCCCAAAATCGTTCGTGAGTTTAAAAAGCATTCGTGCACCCTAAATACGGTTCTCCCGTTCCTGCGGCCTTACTTGTTCACTTGGAAAACGATGAATGCCGCCAAAATGTTGAGTCTTTTCGGACGGAAAGTTCGCTAGTCAAGTAACGCGTATAAGTCATTCGAATTGGCAATCTTTGCCCCAAAATTTGACAGCACTGATTGTTATTCGGTAACATATAGATAGATTTCAGCGTGGAACGTCTACACTTTCACCGCTACTTGTCATTGAAAAAACTTTTCTGAACGTCGAAGGTATGGACATAGACGGCAACTGGATTGTTGGGGTTGGGCGTATTGCCTTCGCTTGACGCCCTCGTTGATTCAGTGAAACCGCCTATGAAAGGAAATTAGTATGGCCAAAAAGACGTTAAGTGTTTGGGCGATTGATGTTGGACAAGCGGCACTGAAGGCGCTTCGCTGCCGACTGGATGGCGATGTCGTTGTCGCGGAATCCTACGATTTTATCGAGTACCCAAAAATTCTATCGCAGCCCGAAGCGGAGCCAGAGAAATTAGTGGCCGACGCGCTGCAGCAATTTCTTTCGCGAAATGATGTTCGCCAATGCAAGGTCGGCATCAGTGTCCCCGGCCAAAACGGTTTAGCTAAATTCTTCAAGCCGCCGCCGGTTGAAGTAAAAAAGATTCCGGACATCGTTCGTTACGAAGCCAAACAGCAAATTCCATTCGACTTGAACGACGTCATCTGGGACTTCCAGCAAATGGCTGGCAGCAACGTCGAAGATGGCTATGCGTTGGAAAGCGAAGTCGGCTTGTTCGCCATGAAACGCGAAGCGGTCTTCCGCGCGCTCAAGCCCTTCCGGGACGCTGCTATCGATGTGGATGTAATTCAGCTTGCACCACTCGGCGTATACAACATGCTGGCTTACGACATGTTTTCGGAACGCTTGCAGAACGAAACGTTCGATGTCGAACACCCTCCCAAATCGATCGTGCTCTTGTCGCTGGGTACGGACGCGACGGATCTAATTGTTACAAACGGTTTTCGTGTTTGGCAACGCAACATGCCAATCGGTGGAAACCACTTTACACGACAATTGACCAAAGACTTAAAACTGACGTTTGCCAAAGCCGAGCATCTAAAACGGAACGCGATGCAAGCGGACGATCCGAAGCTTGTTTTTCAAGCGATGCGTCCGATTTTTAATGATTTGGTTACGGAAACCCAACGATCAGTCGGCTTCTTCAAAGGACTTAATAAGAAAGCAGAAATCGAGTCAATCGTATTGCTTGGAAATACGGTCAAACTCCCAGGTTTACAACCTTATTTGAATAAGAACCTTGGATACGAAGTCAACGCATTAGAAAAATTTGAACGGTTGACGGGAAGCGAAGTTTTAGGCGCACCTGCCTTCAAAGAAAATCAGTTGGCTTTCGGCGTCGTCTATGGGCTTTGCCTTCAAATGCTAGGCCAGGGACCGATTAGCACCAACCTCGTGCCACGCGAAATCGTGATGGAACGAGTCGTGCGGGCCAAGAAGCCTTGGGTGGTTGCCGCAGTGTCGTTATTGCTGGTCGGAATGATCGTAAACTATGCCTTCATGTCTTCCAGTGTCGCAAACGTCGATCAGTCAAAATGGAAATCAGCGGAGGATACGGTCTCGCAGGCCAAATCCGCCGCTGACAGCTTAAAGTCCCAGGACGATACGCTGAAAAACAAAGTGGAATTGCTCAAACGAATCGGATTGGAAGTGAGCAGTAATGCCGATCGTCGCGTCCTGTGGCTCGAATTGCTCACCGCTATTTATCACGGGATGAACCGCGATCCAAAGCTTGAAAAAGACCCCAACATTTCGCCGAATGATTACAAATTCGAAGAGAGAAAAGATTTCCATTTCAAAAAAGTAGAATCGCAGTTTCAGGACGACTTGAGCAAGTGGTATACGAAAGCGATAAAGGATGAATACTCAACACAAAAATTTGCACGAGAGCAGTTGATAGGATTAACCGCTGCATCAAAGGCAGTGGGACCGGACGGAAAACCCGCTCCTGCTACACCTGCACCCGAAGACAAATTGACTGGACCGGGTTGGGTTATCGAGCTTGACGGATACCATTTCTACAACGGAAAACGAGGTGAAGAAAAGCTGGATCATCTTCGCCGATATCTCGTAAACTACTTTGAAAATGGATCTGCTGAGTTGCCGGATACCGAAGGCAACATGGTCAATTTTTCTCTAAAAGAACTCGGCATCTCCCACCCAATCGTATTGAACTACAGTTTCAAGGTTGGCGAAAAAATTCCTAATCCTGTTTATCTGCAAATCGCGGGAACGAAATCGACAAGTGCTCCCGGGGCAAGCGGCAGTCGACCCGGTATCGGCGGAGGCTCCCGGCCAGGATTGGGAGGCGGTGGAGGTACGTCTGGCGGCGTAGGTGATGAAAGTTCTGGGGCGAGCGACACGTCCGGTGGTCCTGGCGGCGAAACCGCAGGTGCGACAGGCAGCACCGGTCGTTCAGAAATTCGCGATGAAGAAGGTCGTTTAGTACCACCAAGTTTTGCAGTAGATGTCTTTTATTTCAAATTGCAGTTCGTTTGGCAAGAAACTCCATTGTCGATCCGATTGCAAGCGAAAAAGAAAGCAATGGAAGCCGCTCAAAAGAAAGACGGTTCGTTGCAAGCCAATTCGAAAAAAGATGGCTCTGTAGCAATGAATGGTCGGTGAACTTCCCTCAGATCCGCATAGTAACCTTAAGATATTTTAGTCTGAAATCGAGCGTTAAATATGGACAAGTTAAAAGAGTTCTTGGTCGTTGTAAAAAAGCACCACTTCTGGATTCTAACCGGCTTGGTTGCTCTGTTAAGCATACTCGGATATGTGCTTGCTCGATTAAGTTTGACGGAAACGATTTCGACTAGAATATCGGCTCTCGACCAAAAATATACGCAAGTAACGACGTTGAATTCTGCGGCGTCGACGCATCCGAATTCAAATTCCAACAAACAAATGGATACAATCATTGCAAGTGTTTCCAAGGACGTGCGGGACGCTTGGGACAAGCAATACAAAAATCAAGAGGAAATCTTCGTCTGGCCCGCAGAGGCTTTGCTACCGGACGCACTCGAAAAGGTCAAAGATTTCCGTCCTGTTGAGTTGGCTCTTGAATTTCCAATGTCACCAGAAAAGGATCCTCTAAAGTCGAGTGATCGCGAAGTTTACCGCGATTATATTCAACGCGTATTTCCCAACTTGGCTCGCATCATTGGATCTAAATGGCAAGCGGAGTTGTCAGGAGTAAAAAGCAGTGCTTACGGAGGAATGCCTGGTGGTGGAGGCGGCCCACCTCCAAACGCTGGCGGTTCCCTCTACGGCGGACAAGGCGGCCCAGGTGCTGCAGCGTTACCTTTGACAGATTCGCTTGTTGTCTGGGATTCGGCATCACAACAAGACCTGCTGAACACCATTTGTTATTGGTACGACCCGCAAATCGCGCCAAGTACCCTCCAGATTTGCTATACACAGGAAGACCTTTGGGTCCTTCGTGGAATTTTGGATATCATCGCAAAGACAAATAAAGGCGCTCGAGAGAATTTTCAAGCTGCAATAAAGGAGATTGAGTTCATCCGAATCGGCAGCAGCGCCATGGGACGCGCTGGCGATATCACGGGAGGAGCATCCTCTGCTTCATCTGCTTACGGAAGCTCTATGCCGGGAATGAATGCTGGTGGAGCAAGCGGAGCAAGCGCTATGCCCGCAGGCTACAACGCAATGGGCGGCGGACCATCTGCTGCCGCAAAGAGAGGCCCCACGCGAGATCCTGCCGACATGCGCTATGTTGATGCAAAGTTCAATCCGGTTACCGGAAAGGACTTGCGAAATAAGATGAAACTGAACAACCCCGAAGATGCATTCTTCGCAGTGGCAAAACGAATCCCAGTACGCATTCGATTCAAGAAAATGGATCAACGAAAAATCAATGATCTTTTGACTGAATGCGGTAATGCAAAAATGGTGCTAGAAATTCGTCAAGTTCGCGTGAGTACAGACGCTGCCCCCGGCCCAGGTGGAGGAGGGGCGGGTGCAGCCAGTGGTCCGGGTTCCGGTCGACCAAGCCTTGGTGGTGGTGGCGGAGCAGGAGCAGGTGTCGAAGGTCCCGAGGATCCAGGATCAGGAGGCGCTCCGGGTGGCGGTGGCAGCGCTGATACAGGCGTTGGCAGTTCCAATTCATTCGACCTACCGGTTGAAGTGTATGGCATCATCTATCTCTATAATCCCGTCGATATGGCGAAATTGGGACTTCAAAAAGTGAATACCGAAACCAAGATGGTTACGACGGTAGAAGAACCAAAGCCTGCTGAAACGACGCCCCCACCAGCAGCAAACGGTACTACTGGACAGCCAGGCCAACAGCCTGCTCCTGTCGACCCAAATACTAACGGTAACACGCAACCCAATGGAACTCAGGCCCCTGCGGGAAATGGTCAGTCAAATACTCCGGCTGGAAATCCACCGGTTACCAATCCGCCAGCAACTGCAACGCCGCCAGCGAACCCAATTGGTACTCCTGCCGCGCCTGGAGCACCAGTTAACCCTAATCCACCTACAAATCCGCCAGTTGAACCTCAATAGGCCTCGCGATATTTTAGCGTTCGTTATCGTAGCGTAATGCTCATAGAAGGAATTTTTTGATGTTTAAGTTCACGAAGAAAAAAGGCGCCGGCGACTCGGCTCCAGTTGAAAAAGAATCAAAATCCAAAGCGAGTAAATCGCAAAAACTGTCGAAGGCATCCTCGGCAAGCGGTGGCTTCAAAGAGTTCTTTATCAACCACACCGAAAAATTGATTTTCGGATTGATCGTATCGATCATGGGGTTCCTTGTTTACGACGGGACTCAGACCAAAAGTTATCCAACTGACCGTCAGCCGGATGATTTGGTTACTAAAACCAGCAAAGTAAAAACCGAAATCGAAACGGGTGACCATTGGCAGACGATGGCAGGGGAACGTAAAGTCGAAACAAAGTTTCCCGAGGAAGTAGACAAATCCCGTCGCCCCACCGATCCTGCGCGATATCCAAGTTACGTTTTCGAAAATACACCCCGCGAAGCCACTTCGAAACGCGGCGATCCAGAATTGGTTAGACCAGGTAATATCGTTGGCTACAGCATGACTGCAGCGATCGCAAAAAATTCCAAAGTCAAAAGAGATCCGCTTGCAGACTTGGCTTCCGCTAGTGTAGTCGACTTCCGTAAGAAGAAGGATGGAAGTACCGCTGCTGCGGGTGGCTCACCCTACGGAGGCGGTGGAGGCGGAGGAAGCCCTTATGGCGGCGGCGCACCGGGTGCTCCCGGCGGTGCTCCTGGGGGAAAAGGCAAAGACGAGAAAGAATCGTCGCCTCGTTTTCTAAACCGCAAATTCGATCATGGTTTCGGTACCGGCGGCGGAGCAGCCGGGCCCGCTAATGACTCTGGCACGACGCTTTCAGCCCCATCCGAGAAAGACCGGAACAAATCGGAAAAGGGGAGACTTTTTCAAGTCGCCGAAGCAGCTACTTTTAATTCTGTATTGGCTCTCGCTCCTTATGCAGAACAAATGGAAAAATACAAGTCTGCTTTTGAGAAAAGCGCGGGCTATAACCCAGATCGAGACACTCCTTATTATGTCGGATTCGAAGTTCAACGCGTGGATGTTACCGACGACCCGCTTCGTGAAATTCAAGACGGCGAGTGGAAAGATCTTGCAAACGCATCTTCTAAAAGCATTTTAAAAATGCGTGAGACTTGGGCAGGCGAAAGCGCTGAGTGCGTTCACAAGGAACACTTGAATTATTTCCTGACGATGCCGCTTCCTCCGGTCTTGCTGCGAGATTATCGCCAAATTGCAAAGCATCCTCTAACTCCGTTTAGCGACGAGGCAAGAGCTGCCGCTGCGGCGCCACCGGCATCTGGTGGTGGAGACTATCCTATGGGTGGCGGTGCTCCAGCGGGCGGAGGCGCTCCTCCAGGTAGTGCCGGTGGAGGCAGCCCCTATGGCGGTGGCGGTGGTGGCTATCCAACAGGCGGAGGAAACCCAGCTGGCGGCGGTGCACCTCCAGGTAGCGCTGGCGGAGGCAATCCTTATGGTGGCGGTGCACCAGGCGGCAACCCATACGGTGGCGGTGGTGCCCCTCCAGGTAGCGCCGGTGGCGGCAATCCATATGGTGGCGGCGGTGCTCCTGGCGGTGGAGCACCTGGGGGGGGAGCTCCAGCCGGCGGACTCGGTGGAATGGTTGCTCCAAAACCTGCTCAAAAAGTGACCAAACATTTGCTGGTCCGTTTCTACGATTTCGAAGTAGAGTCAGGCCGTTCCTACAAATATCGCGTTCGACTGCTGGTAGAGGATGTTAACTACCCTGAAAACCCTGCCAGCGATCCACCGCTGTCGGCTCTTCGACCAGATACGCTCAAACGAATCTATGATTTGAAGGCTGCGGATCAAGCGACCGCTGACAAAGCAAAACCTGGAACAAAACTCACTCGCTCTTTTTCACGCCAAACCGAGTGGAGCGATTCCAGTCCAGCTATTCGCGTATCCTATCCGTTCCAAGCCTATATCGCAGACTCGAAACTTGTTCCTGTCCGCGAAGCTGATGTTGTCTCGGTCGAATGGGATGCTAGACGGGCAGTGGATGTTCCGAAACGCGAAACCAAAGCGGTTCGCGGCACGGTTTTTTCCGGTACGGTCAAGAGTAATCCGACCGGTTCCAAAGGCGCAGAAATCGTAAATCCACTGACCAAGGCAGTTCTTATCGATGATAAATACCGATTCAACTCGGTGGCTACAATTCTTGATATGCTGCCTGGCGAACAACTTGGACTCAGTGACCGGAAAGATCCGTTGCTCGCAATGGGTGAACTGTGCATTTTAGATCCATCTACGGGTGAAATTAACGTCACCAACGAACTCGAATCCTTTGAGCCGTTCCGAATGTACTCCTTCGTTGAGGAAATCGAAGCTGCCGAAAAAATAGCCGAATCCGCACGTAAGAGCGACCAAAACTCAGGGGCAGGAGGCGCTCCAGGTGCTGGTCGTCCAGGTATGGGTGGCGGCGGAGGTTCCGGGAACAATTAGCCTGCGTTTTCAAAATCACCACCGACGAGTTTGAAGGGTCCTGGATTTTTCCAGGACCCTTCTTTTTTCCAAAATCATTGCCATTCCAAAAAGCTGTCAATTTGGCAATTTGCCTCGTATACTGAATGGATTCGTCCACTGAATCCGTTTTCCAGCCAGAAATACGCGGTAATCCGCCTCGCGAGCTTCTTCGAGTCCTTTCGATAACTTCTCGCACTGCATGGGCTCCGCTTTACCCTATTCCAACGGTAAGCCGACTCGCCCTAAAGCCGCTAATCCCTGCACTTGGGCGAAAAGCAGCATGGTTCTACCCGTCGCTTCCCACTTCTGGCAGTCAACACAAATGCTCATTAATGACTGCCATCAATTCGCGTCGGTTCTGGAATGAATGCCTCAAAAGCCTCAAAAACCCAGTAAAACCGCAAACTTCGCCGCGGCAAATCCGAGTTTGAAAAGCTTCGGCACACGGATTGCTTCATGCGGGAGAGTGCTTTTAGAGACTGCCAAAGCAGCTTTCTCGTCCAACCTTATTACCTACCGATCTCTCGAATTGACCAAGTAACCGGCGATTCGAAAAAGAGCTGGTTAACAATTAGTCGTTAAGATTCAAAACTCAGACGTGTCACTGACTGTGTATTGTGTGACACATTTATTTCCAGGAGGAATTTCAACGTGGCAAAACAGATGGTCTTTGATGACGAGGCTCGCAAGCCGCTCTTAGAAGGTGTCTCCAAACTGGCCCGTGCAGTTCGAAGTACTTTGGGGCCTCGCGGTCGAAATGCAGTTCTCGACAAAGGTTGGGGTTCTCCCAAGATTACCAAGGACGGCGTAACCGTCGCCGAAGAAATCGAACTAAATGACCCGTTCGAAAATCTTGGCGCTCAGTTAGTAAAAGAAGCTGCAAGTAAGACTAACGACGTTGCCGGTGATGGAACGACAACGGCTACTGTTTTGGCCGAAGCAATTTTCCGCGAAGGCCTGAAAATGGTTGCATCCGGTGCCGATCCAATGGCACTCTCGCGTGGCATTGCGAAAGCGGTCGAAGTTGTTTGCGAAGAGATTAGCAAATCGGCAATTGCAATCAACGAAAAGAGTAAGAAAGAAATCAAGCAAGTTGCAACCATCGCTGGTAATAATGACCCAACGATTGGCGACGTCTTGTCGGATGCCTTCCTCCGAGTTGGCAAAGATGGTGTCATCACCGTCGAAGAAGGTCGCGGCAGCGAGACAACCGTCGAGTTCGTCGAAGGCATGCAGTTTGACCGCGGTTTCCTTTCGCCGCACTTCGTAACAAACCAAGACCAAGTTACCGTAGAACTCGACGACTGCTATATTTTGATTCATGAAGAAAAAATCAGCAATAACAAGAAATTGATTCCGTTGCTCGAAGCGATCAGCAAAGCCAAAAAGCCGTTGTTGATTATCGCCGAAGACATCGACGGCGATGCATTGGCAACTTTGGTTATCAACAAGATGCGCGGCATTCTCAGCGTTTGTGCTGTCAAGGCTCCGGGCTATGGCGATCGCCGTAAAGCAATGTTGGGCGACATCGCTTCCTTGACCGCAGCCAAGCCGATTTTCAAAGACTTGGGAATCGATCTGGAAAGCGTCAAGCTTTCTGATCTCGGTCGATGCAAGAAAATCCACATCAGCAGCGAAGATACCGTTATCGTCGGTGGCGCTGGAAAGAAAGATGAAATCGAAGGACGCGTTGCTCAAATCCGACGTGAAATCGAAGTAACCGACAGCGATTACGATCGTGAAAAACTGCAAGAGCGTTTGGCCAAACTTGCTGGAGGCGTTGCCCAAATCAACGTCGGCGCAGTCACCGAAACCGAAATGAAGGAACGCAAAGCACTCATGGACGATGCCAAGGCAGCAACCCAAGCCGCGTTGGAAGAAGGCATCGTTCCTGGTGGTGGTGTTGCCTTGCTGCGTTGCGAAGCTGTTCTCAAGAAACTCAAACTCGAAGGCGACGAGGCCATGGGCGCTCGAATTATCGCTAACGTGCTCGATTATCCACTACGAGCCATTGCGAATAACGCCGGTGTCGATGGTGCAGTTGTCGTCAACCGCGTGCGACAACTAAAGGATCGAAACGAAGGATATGACGCGAATGCGGATAAGTATTGCGACATGATAAAAGCCGGTATCATTGATCCCGCTAAGGTCGTTCGAACTGCTTTGAGTAACGCTGCAAGCGTTGCCGCTTTGTTACTCACTACCGAGTCACTTATTGTCGACATTCCAAAGGAAGAAGAAGAAGGCGGACATGGTCATCACGACCACGGAGGCATGGGCGGAGGAATGGGTGGCATGGGCGGAATGGGTGGCATGGGTGGCATGGACATGGGCGGTATGATGTAGTTCTGTTTTTATTGATCCTGCCAGTTGTCTACTGGTTTTGAATATTTGAATTGAATCGTTTTAAGGAGTTTTGAAATGGCGAAAGTCAGTTTGCGTCCGTTGGATGACCGTGTCGTAGTTCAACCGCTCGAAGCCGAAGAAATGACTTCTGGTGGTATCGTTCTTCCAGACTCGGCCAAAGAAAAGCCTCAACGCGGCAAAGTCGTTGCTGTGGGCCCAGGTCGAATGCTTGATAATGGCAATCGTGGCCCATTGAGCATCGTGATCGGTGACGAAGTAATCTACGGCCGTTACGGCGGAAGCGACGTTGAAGTCGAAGGACAAGATTACAAGATCCTTCGCGAAAGCGATATTCTCGCCAAACTTGCGTAAAGCTTGTTGGCGTCATCTGTCCAAATTTGATTTCGTACATTTCATTCAAGGAAACTTAGTGTGGCAAAGCAATTGTTATTCGACGATCACGCTCGCGCGAGAATGCTCGCGGGTGTGGAGAAGTTGGCCAACGCTGTCGCGGTGACAATGGGGCCTACCGGTCGTAACGTCATTATCGACAAGAGCTTCGGTGGTCCAACGGTTACCAAAGACGGCGTTACCGTCGCCAAGGAAATTGAGTTGGAAGACCGTTTCGAGAACATGGGTGCAAAGCTTGTCGTCGAAGTCGCTCAAAAGACGAGTGACTTGGCAGGGGATGGCACCACGACGGCGACCGTTCTCGCTCGATCCATTTTTAAGGAAGGCCTTCGCAACATCGTTGCAGGTAGCAATCCAACGGCAATTCGCCGTGGCATTGAAATCGCTGTCGAAGCGGCCTCGAAGAAGCTTCACGAAATGGCTCGCCCTGTAAACGATCGTCAAGAAGTCGCTCATGTTGGTGCTATCAGCGCTAATAACGACATGGTGATCGGTGATCTGTTGGCCGACGCGCTCCAGCGCGTGGGTAAAGACGGTGTCATCACCGTCGAAGAAGGCAAGACTCGCGAAACAACCGTCGAATATGTTGACGGTATGCAATTCGACAAGGGATTCGTTTCGCCTTACTTCATCAACAATCCTGCCGAAATGAATTGCACTTTCGAGAATGCTCTGGTTCTTTTGTACGAAAAGAAGATCAGCAATATTCGCGACTTGGTGCCAATTCTTGAAAAGGCAAGTGCCAGCGGTCAGCCTTTGATGATTATCTCCGAAGACGTCGATGCCGAAGCACTGACTTTGCTGGTCGTCAACAAGCTTCGAGGGACGCTGAATGTTTGTGCCGTCAAGGCCCCAGGCTTCGGCGATCGTCGTAAAGCTATGATGGGTGACATCGCAACCTTGACCGGCGGTACGTTCATCAGTGAAGACCTCGGTATTCAACTGGAAAATGTTACTCTGGAACATTTGGGTCGCGCCAAGAAAATCGTTGTCGACAAGAACGATACAACGATTGTCGAAGGCGGTGGAGAACGCGAAGAAATCGATCGCCGCGTCGCACAAATTCGCGCCCAAATCGACCAAACCGATAGCGAATACGACAAGGAAAAGTATCAAGAACGCCTTGCGAAACTTGCCGGTGGCGTCGCAATCATCAGCGTCGGTGCTGAAACCGAAGCAGATATGAAGCAGAAGAAGGCCCGCGTCGAAGATGCATTGCACGCAACTCGTGCCGCAGTCGAAGAAGGCATTCTTCCAGGTGGTGGTGTCGCTTTGCTTCGCTGCAAGGACGCTGTGATGGCAGCAATCGATAGTTGCAAAGGCGACGAAAAAATCGGCGTGGAAATCGTCCTTCGCGCTCTCGAATCGCCGCTTCGCCAAATTGCTGATAATGCCGGTATCGACGGAAGCGTCGTCGCCGACGAAGTTAGCCAGAAGCCGCTCGGTATAGGATACGATGCGAACAAGGGTCAATATGTCGACATGATGAAGTCCGGCATTATCGATCCGGTCAAAGTGGTTCGTACCGCTTTGAGCAATGCCGCTAGTATCGCTGGCTTGATGCTGACGACAGAAGCACTTGTCACGAATCTGGATAAGGACAACAAGGACAAACGACCTGTCGAAGGTGTTGTAGCTTAGTCCTGTGAAGGTTTCTGGGATGATTCTTCATGGCAAACAAACGCGATTATTACGAGGTACTGGGCGTTGCACGCTCAGTATCGCAGGACGAAATAGCCAAGGCTTATCGCAAACAGGCGTTGAAGTATCATCCTGATTCCAATCAAGGTAATGAAGACGCTGTCTCCAAATTCAAGGAGGCAGCGGAAGCCTACGAAGTTCTGAGCGACGCTCAAAAGCGTACTCGGTACGATAACTACGGCCATGCAGGCGTCGAGGGTACCCGATCTTCCGGATTCCATGACGTTAGCGATATCTTTGAAGCGTTCGGCGATGTTTTCGGCGGCACCATTTTCGAAGATTTCTTTGGCCGTTCCAATGGCCGCTCCCGAGTCCGGCGCGGCGCAGATGTCCGCTGCGATGTCACACTCGATCTTGAAGAAGCCTACAAAGGTGTTCGCAAAACCGTTTCTTTAACTCGCCACGTTCCATGCGATAGCTGTTCCGGTTCGGGAGCCGAAAAAGGTTCTCAGCCCGAAACGTGCCGTCGATGCCAAGGCCGTGGTCAAGTCGTCCAATCGACCGGAATCTTGCGGGTTCAAACTGCTTGCCCCATTTGCCGTGGAAGCGGACGTACTATCGCAAACCCATGTCGCGATTGCGACGGTCACGGTCTGAAACCGAAAGAAACCAAACTGGAAGTCGCCATTCCTGCTGGTGTCGACGATGGCATGCGGGTGAGACTAACTGGCGAAGGTCAACCTAGTCCAGACGGCGGACCTGCGGGCGATGCGTACTGTTTTGTCCATGTTCGCCAACATTCGATTTTCCATCGCGAAGGATCGGAACTGATCCTTCAATTGCCGATCACCTATTCGCAAGCCGCTCTGGGCGCGACACTCGAAGTGCCGACCTTGGATGGCCGCAAACCTTTGGAAATAGCGAGCGGAACGGCAAGCGGGACGGTCTTTCGACTTCGTGGACTAGGAATGCCTGACCCACACAATCGAGGCCGAGGCGACCTATTGGTTCACGCAGTCATCGAAGTACCTAAGAAACTGAACAAACGCCAAACCGAGCTTTTGCGCGAATTAGCAGAGCTTGAACACGAACATGTTACGCCCGAGCGTAAGGGATTCATGGACCGATTGCGGGATTACCTGGGCCTTGGCGAACACGATGGCAAAAAATCCGAAATGAAGGAGTAACCAATGACCAATCAAAATACATCTCAATCGACTGATGGCAATAATCGCGATGTCGGCGCTGAGCTCGATGCCGTTCTCGACGAAGCGATACAAGGTGACGAAAACAACATGCCCGGTGGCAGTCGCGAAGAACAGCTTATGGCCCAAATCGAAATGTTTCGCGATCGCGAGCTTCGCGCGCATGCCGAACTGGAAAACTATCGCAAGCGCTCGGCGAGAGATGTCGAACAACAAATTAAGTTCGCGAACGTCGCTATCGTCCGCGACCTGTTGGAAGTCGTCGATAATCTCGTCCGCGCCATAGAAACCGCAGAAAAGAAAAATGAATCGTCTTCACTATTAGAGGGCGTGCGTTTGGTGCATCAACAGTTCTTGACGGTGCTCGCAAAATTCAACTGCAAGCCGATTGAAGCTGTCGGAAAGCAGTTTGATCCAAACCTTCATCAAGCCATTGCGAATTTTCCGAATGAGGCCGAAGCAGGTACGATCATCCAACAAGCGTCCGTCGGCTACATGATGCACGACCGAGTTGTTCGACCAAGCCATGTTATCGTTTCAGCAGGCCCTGCTCAAACGTAGGTACCCGTAACTCGACGTTCCCCCAAGTAAGCTCGTAAACCGTCCGATGCACCGATAACCCAAACAACGATTACCGTGTCATCGCCTGAGGAGTGAAAATGCCAACTTACGATTATGAATGCGATGGATGTGGGCACACATTCGAATTGTTTCAATCGATCATGGCGGAACCCGAAAAGAAATGCCCGAAGTGCGCAAAAAAGAAATTGCGCCGCCTGATTGGTACCGGCGCTGCAGTCATGTTCAAAGGAAGCGGTTTTTATCAGACCGACTATCGAAGCGAATCCTACAAAAAATCTGCAGCCAGCGATAAAAAATCGACCGATCCTGGCGGAGATACCAAGTCCTCGGAAAGCACTAAGTCAGAGACAAAATCCGAAACGAAATCGGAACCTTCGGCAGCACCTGCTCCGAAAGCTAGTTCCGATAGCAAACCCACTCCTCGCAAGAAAAAAGAATAAGCTCCCTTCAAATTGGACGACCCCCACGCGACTCCGTAGTAATTTCAGCTAAAATCGGATTCTCGAAATTGTGTAGTCCTCGGAGACTGCGAGTGAGCCCTGTGCTTTTTGGCTCATCGGTCTATCCAGCGAAAAACGCGGAAACCTGAAGGAAGTCACTCGTCTGAAACAGAAAGTTGTCGACAGCCCGCAGTGCCGGTTGTCAAAGGGAATTTATGGAGCAAACGGTATACAGCGAAACATTCGCAAATGGACTGACTCTTTTGTTCGAGCCTATGCCATGGCTGCAATCGGTCGCTTTTACTCTGTTGGTTCGCTCCGGCAATTGTCACGAACCTGAGAATCGACTTGGGCTAGCGGGCGTCTGCTTGGAGATGGTCCAACGCGGCGCAGGTCCCCGCGATTCGCGAGAAATCGTAGAAGCTCTCGACTTCCTCGGAGTCGAACGGAGCTCATCCATCTCTACCTTCCACAGCATTTTCAGTACGGCCATGATCCGTACGGCTCTGGAAGAGACGCTGTCCATTTACGCAGACATCGTCCAGCGACCGTCCCTGCTCGATGACGACTTGGATGATGCCCGACAAGTTGCTCTTCAGGAATTACTCGCGATCAAAGATGACCTCGCTCACCGCTGCTTGACGGAACTCAAACGTATTCGATTCCAACAGCCTTACGGACGCTCGGCATATGGCTCCGAAGAAGGCATCGAAGCGATCACGATCGACGACGTGCAAAAACAATTCGAAAATCGATTCCATGCATCTGGCTCGATTCTGTCCGTAGCGGGCAATTACGATTGGAACGATCTTCGCAATCTAGTCCAAAAATTGTTCGGTTCTTGGTCATCGAAATCGTTTGAGACGGAACCCGACTTGAAAGTGTCCTCGACCGTCGGCCATATCGCAGAAGATAGCGCCCAAAATTACATTGCACTTGCCTACGACTGCGTGCCCTATCAGCACCCCGATTACTATGAATCGCGAGGCTTAATTGGCGTTCTGAGCGATGGCATGAGTTCACGTCTCTTCACCGAAGTTCGCGAAAAACGAGGCTTGGTCTATGGCATTTCCGCCAGTTGCCAATCGCTCAAAGACCGCGGCAGCGTCTTCTGTTACGCGGGAACGACGAACGGTCGTGCGGAAGAAACATTGCAAGTCACTTTGGAAACGATTCAGTCCCTGGGCGACGGCGTGACAGAAGACGAACTTGCTCGTCTAAAAAGCCGGATCAAAACTAGTTTGGTGCTGGAACAAGAATCGTGCATGTCGAGAAGTTCTCAGATCGCGTCCGACTGGTACTATTTGGCCCGAGTTCCTTCGCGCCAAGAAGTTGCCGCGCGCGTCGAACGACTGTCCTGTCAGTCCTTGCTTAACCATTTTAATGCAAACCCTCCCAAGAATTGGACGCTCGTAACGCTTGGACACGAGAAGCTGGAGTTGCCAAGTGCAATTTAGAAGTCATACGCTGGACAACGGACTGGAAATTATCGCCGAAGTGAATCCAAACGCTTTTAGTTTGGCCACGGGATACTTCGTCAAGACTGGTGCTCGCGACGAGATCTCGCCCAAAGCTGGCGTCAGCCACTTCTTGGAGCATATGGTCTTCAAAGGAACCAGCCGACGCTCCGCAGAACAAGTCAATCGCGAACTTGACGAACTTGGCTCTCAATCCAATGCCTATACAAGCGAAGAGCAGACCGTCTACTACATGACCGTCCTGCCAGAAAACCAATCCCGGACGATCGATCTATTAACGGACTTGATGCGTCCCGCTTTGCGAGTCGAAGATTTTGAAACCGAACGCAAAGTCATCCTTGAAGAGATCGCCATGTACGACGACCAGCCTCCTTATGGCGCAATCGAACGGGCAATGGAAGAATTCTTCGGCGGTCACCCTCTTGGAATTCGTGTCCTTGGTACGGCAAAAACCGTCAGCCAGCTCGATGCCGAGTACATGCGTCAATACCACGCCGAACGATACGCGCCAGATAACCTGTGTCTCGTCGCCGCCGGTGCTGTGGATTTCGATGCTCTTATCAAACAAGCTGAGCAACTAACACGCTCCTGGACTCCAGCCGGTCATACAAGAAAACTGGCAATGCCCACTGTCAATCCCCACAGTATCCACATCCAACATCCCCCTGCAGTGCAGCAGTATCTAGTCGAGATTGGCCTGGGGCCTTCACGACGCGATGAAAAGCGATTCGCTTCGCGAGTACTGACCTCCGTATTGGGTGATGACAGCGGAAGTCGTATTTTCTGGGAACTCGTCGATAACGGACTTGCTGACACGGCGTCCCTATTCACTCAAGAATTCCAAGAGTGCGGGCTGATCGGCGCTTTCATCGTTTGCACTCCAGAAGACTTGGACGAAAACTGGCAACGCTTTCAAAGCATTGTCGATCAATGCGAACGGGACCCCATCACGAACAAAGAACTCGTTCAAGCGAAGAACAAAATTTGTTCGGGCATCGTCTTAGGCGCCGAGCGCCCATCCAATCGACTATTCACCGTCGGCAATGCATGGACTTTGCGGAATACCTATGAAACCGTCGAGGAAGTCCTTCAAAACTACTCTCGCGTGACCGTGGATGACGTCAATCTTGCATTACAAGGCTGGATGAAACAACCGCGGGTCCTCGTTACAGCAGGGCCCACCGAAACTTGCCCTCTCAAATCCTAACACAGGCACTTCTGCGTCTGTGTATAATCACATTCCATGGACAGCGATGTAGATCCATTCTACAAGCCCCCATCCCCGCCTGCTGCCCTTCCAATCATCTTACTTCATCACAATAGGGAACGCTTGTATGCAATCGGTTCGTGCGATCCAGTATCATCACTTCATCAAATCAAGTCTGTTGATGTTGCTGCCTTTGTTCAACATCACACTACCAACACAAGCTGACGAGCCTAACGTGAACTCGAAAAAGATCATGCGTGTCGGAATTATTGGCCTCGATACTTCCCATGCCCCCGCTTTCACGAAAGCCATGAACGATCCCGCCGCGACCGGCGCCCTAAGTCGCATGCAAGTCGTTGCAGCGTTCCCAGCGGGAAGCCCCGATATCAAATCAAGCGCCGATCGCGTCGAAGGTTACACCAAAGAACTCAAAGACATGGGCGTCGAAATCGTCAACAGCGTCGACGAGCTTGTTGGCAAAGTCGACGCCGTCATGGTCGAAAGCTTAGACGGCCGCCCGCACCTGGCCCAAGCCCTCGCCGTCTTCCGAGCAGGAAAGCCCTGCTATATCGACAAACCATTGGCCGGTTCATTGAGTGATGCCATCGCCATTGATCTATTAGCCAAGAAATACAACACCCGTTGGTTCAGCAGTTCCAGTTTGCGTTTCAGTCCAAGCATCTATCGATTTCGCCAAGACCCTGCACTCAAAGCGAAAATTCGCGGCGCCTTGGCATTCAGTCCCTGCCCAACGGAACCGACACACCCCGACCTGTTCTGGTACGGAGTTCACGGCGTCGAATCATTATTCACCATCATGGGCCCCGGTTGCAAACAAGTGACAAGAGTCCACTCCGAAGAATGCGACGAAGTTGTAGGCCTTTGGTCCGATGGCCGGATCGGTAGCTTTCGTGGTATCCGCAAAGGACGTGCGGATTATGGCGCCATTGTTTTTCTCGACGATGCAATCGACAGCAATTGCAAATTCGAAGGCTACACGCCTTTGGTGGAGCAAATCGGCGCGTTCTTTGAAACCGGCGAAGTTCCCGTATCTCCCGCTGAAACGATCGAGATCTTCGCATTCATGCAAGCCGCCGATCAATCGAAATTGAACGGCGGAACTCCGATTTCTATTCAAGAGACAATTCAGACAGCGACAATCGAAGCTGAAAAACGAATAGCTGAAATCGAAAAATGACCACGCCTCGTTTTTGGCTCGCATACAAGAACCGACTCTGGCCACTGTCGCACCGAACTCCTTGGAAATACCTCAATGACCAACTTTCACTTTAATTTGGCGACACTCGCAGCTTTCATTTTGTCGTTTTCCGTGATTCCCAATGAGCTTGCCCAGTCTGGCGAATTCGCTGTATTGTCGGAAAAAAATTGGAGCCAGTTTGCGCCCAATGGAAAAGAAACGGATGCGATCATCGGCGACTACGTTATTCGCAATGATCGCGTATGGGCCGTAATCGCACGACCGAATGACAAACGCAACGCGAATATGACTGTTCGAGATGTCGGCGCTGCCGTCATCGATTTTACCGAACGACAATTCCCCAACGATCAACTTTCCGCTTTCTATCCTGCCGCAAGTCAATACGCTTGGCACGACGCAGATTCGGTTTCGGTGGAGATCGACGGAAGAAAAATAACGAACTTCGAAACACCGCATGCAGGCAAATCGATTCGATGGCAAGTGACCTCCAATCAATCCGCCGCCAAAGATGGAACAATCGCCACGGTAACGTACTCGCTCACCGATGGTTCTCCTTGGGTCGATGTGCACACACAGATCTTCAATCCCTCGGACAAGTCCGTTACCTTTCGACGGCAAGACAGCTTTCGCGCGGATGGCGATTTCATTCTGTCCACGTCGACTAACAAAAAATCTGCTTTCGCCACCGACCAGTATTTTCGACAAGCTTACTGCTTTCAATCACCGACTTACGAAGTTCAACTTGGTACGAAGAACCCAAGAACCCTTGACTACATCTCTGGCGAATCCAAAGAGAAACTCGAGATACCCGCCAAAGGAGCCGTGGAGTGGACCACGCGATTATCGTGCGCCGCCTCCGACATCACTCTTCGGTCGCGAGATATTGCAACACCCGAAACACAACTTACCGAAGTCAGTTTAAGAGTAATGGGCTCGATAGGTATGGTAGAAGGTGCTACCGTCTCCGTACTTCGCGAAGGCACGCAAATCGGTCAATCGAACACAAATGAACTCGGCGTGCTCAAAATGGAATTGCCTGTTGGATCATTGCAACTCAAAGTAGACGCCATTGGCTACGCCGCGAGAGAAATGGATTTAAATGTTAACGGCAATGATCGTTTTCTCAACAGGGAAATCGATCTCGGCAAGCCAGCGTTATTCCATGCCGTTGTAACGGAAAAGAGTGGCGAACCAATCCCTTGCAAAGTAATTTTCTTTGGACGCCAAGGGACAGCAGACCCAAATTTCGGACCCAAATCTGCATCCGGCTCGGTCGGAAATGTTGTCTATTCGGCCAATGGCCAAATCAATCGAACGCTTGCTGCTGGCGACTACGAAGTTTGGTTTTGCCACGGTCCAGAGTACGACGTAGAGCAATTCACTATCCACGCAGCAGCAGAGGAAACGACCGAGTTACAAATTGAGCTGAACCGTTCTGTCGACACATCGGGCTGGGTAAGCAGTGATTTCCACTCCCACAGTTCGCCTTCAGGTGACAACACATCGAGCCAAGAAGGACGGGTGCTAAACCTTTTGTCCGAGCATATCGAATTCGCACCATGCACCGAACATAATCGAATCGATAGTTACGTTCCTATCCTGGAGTCATTACGTGCCACTAAGTGGATGGCGACTTGTACGGGAATCGAATTAACAGGCAGCCCATTGCCAATCAATCACCAAAACGCTTTCCCTTTGCACCAACATGTTCATGAACAAGACGGAGGCGGCCCCACCACGCTCGCCGATCCCGTCGCTCAAATCGAACGACTCGCCATGTGGGATCTCAACAGCGACAAACTGGTGCAAAGCAACCATCCCGACATTCACCAGATGTTAGGCGATCGCGACTTGGACGGTACGCCGGACGACGGTTTTCGCAAGATGTTTGGTTTCATGGACGTGATCGAAGTTCATCCGCCCGACGGAATATTTCGCTTCCCCACAGCGAAGATGTCTCCTCAAGACCGCAATCTGAACCCGATGTTCTGCTGGCTCCAAAAGCTGAATCTTGGTTATCGAATCCCAGGCGTGGTCAACACGGACGCGCACTACAATTTCCACGGGTCCGGATGGTTGCGAAATTATATGGAAAGCTCGACCGACGATCCGGCAAAGATCGACGTTATGGAAATGGTCCACGCCGCAGAACACGGCCACCTCGTGATGTCGACGGGGCCATTCATGCAAGTCGAACTTCGCGATGCGGATTCTTCGCGCCGCGCTGGTCCCGGCGATGATTGGACTGCGTCTCAAAATAAAAACACTACTTTATTCGTTCGTGTCCAGTGTCCAAACTGGCTTGATGTCAACCGCGTCCAAGTCTTTGCAAATGGGCGACCTCTGGAAAATTTTGGCTGGAATCGCCGTGAGCATGCCGATCGATTTGGAAATGGTGTTGTGAAATTCGAATCGGAAATAACTTTGCCGAAAATCGAAATCGATACGCATTTGATCGTTGCAGCAATCGGTGAAGGCCTAGAACTTGGTGCCGTCATGGGCCCCGAATTCGGTAAACAAACGCCTGCCGCCGTCAGCAACCCGATCTTTATCGATGTCGATGGCAAAGGTTTTCAAGCGAATCACGATGACTTGGGAATTCCCCTGCCTGGAAAAATAGAGGACCTGAAGCCTGCATCCCCCAAGGTTCCTTGAGTCAATTGCATTGCTAGCACATAGGGCGATCGTAAATTAGCCGTCATCTTCAATTGACGACCGATCGCTCTTAATGAATACTCCAGCGACTATGTCTTCCACAATGCAGACCAATTTGAACGCCTATTGCCGCGACTTGGCTGATCGAGCGCGCATTGCATCCATTCAAGTTGCAAAATTGACTCGTCAGCAAATTGACCGCTGGCTGGAATTGTCAGCTTTACGATTACTAAATCACTCCGACGACGTTCTGCAAGCCAACGAACAAGACGTCGCCGATGCGCGCAACAGTGCTTTATCGGAATCGCAAATTGATCGGCTGACAATAACCGATTCTCGTCTCAGGGCCATCGCCGAATCGTTGCGCCAGATTGCAACTTTGGATCATCCAGTCGGCGAGATACTGCAAGAAATTCACAGGCCGAATGGGCTTTTGATTCGGAAAGTCCGCGTGCCGCTGGGCGTCATTTTTTTCATTTACGAATCGCGACCAAACGTGACGATCGATGCAGCCGCCATTTGCGTCAAGAGCGGGAATGCCGTCATCCTTCGTGGGGGAAAAGAGGCCAGTCGATCCAACGCCGCACTCGCCGCCATACTTCGTCAATCGGCCTTAGACTGCCAAATCCCTCACGACGCAATCCAGTTAGTTGAAACGACGGATCGACAAGCGATTGATTTACTCTTGGCGATGAATGATCGAATTGACTTGGCCATTCCTCGCGGCGGAGAAGGTCTCATTCGTCGCGTTGCGAATGCTGCCAAGATGCCAGTACTAAAACACTTCGACGGAAACTGCCACGTCTTCGTCGATGCGTCGGCGGATATCCAGCAAGCGATCGATATCGTCGTCAATGCCAAGTGCCAGCGAATGGGCGTTTGTAATGCTTGTGAATCGCTGCTCGTCCATCAAGATATCGCGGAAAAATTCCTCCCTGCTTTAGAACAAGCTCTCGAGTCCTTCCAAATCGAGTTGCGAGCCGACCCGCTGGCAATGGCCATCTTGGATAATGCGGTCCTCGCGACCGAAGAAGATTGGAGCAAAGAATATCTTGGCCCCATCTTGAGCGTAAAAATTGTCTCGGATGTCGATCAAGCTATCGCGCATATCAATCGATACGGATCACATCACACCGACGCGATTGTAACTACCAGCAAATTGACTGCCGAACAATTCGCGCACGAAGTCGACTCGGCAGCAGTAATGGTCAATGCTAGTACGCGTTTCAACGACGGTGGCGAATTCGGGATGGGAGCCGAGATCGGAATCAGCACGGACAAATTCCACGCTCGCGGCCCTTGCGGACTGCGCGAACTTACAACCTACAAATATATCGTGCAAGGAACCGGCCAAATTCGAGAGTAAGTATTTTCTCGCACCTGGACGATGACTGAAATGCCTTGCCCCCGAACACCACGCAATCAAGGAGGATTGCCCATGCCAGAAAACGAATCATCAGCGACTCAACAGTCAAACGCAGATATTGGTAGCAGATCCGGCACATCCAATCCGTTCGATCGAACAAGCGCCACACACGCCGTCGACGCGAAATACAAAAACCTGCTGCTCCTCCATCAAGCGTTTGCGACAAACGTTGCAGAGCTACTTTCGGATTGGCTGACGTTTAATGTTGAAATGACTGGAAGGGGTTGCAAACCGGCAAGGCTTCCCGATGATGCCCAATTGAGTCGTTCAACCCACTGTGAATTTAGGCTGCATTCCAAGTCAATCGATTCGCCATGGGTCGTGTTCGTTGGCCGCTCGTTTCTCATGGCTTTTGTCAATCGCATGCTCGGAATTCGAAACACGTCCAATCTGTCTGTGCAACGACAATTATCACCGTTCGAGTGCCGCCTTTCAAAACATTTAATGGCAAAATTCTCAGCGGAACTCGCCCAAGCTTGGCGGCCACTAATCGATTGTCAGTGGGATTGCCAGTGCCAAGACGCTTCGCTCAGCCCAAGACCGATTCCCAGCGACGACTTTGTTGTGATCGATCTGAATGTCCAAATTTCCAGCCACACGGACTCGATGTTTATCTGCATCCCGCAAGAGATATTCAATCGCACGCAGAAGAAACTTGCAAGCATCACGCTCATCGACATGGGGCGTTCTACTAATACCACCGCGAATCAGATCGCATCCAATTTGGATGAAACCGTCGCGACTTTGATCGTCAAGTTAGCCGAGACAACAATCAGAACGTCGGACATCATCGGACTTCAAATTGGCGACATCATCGCAACGGAAATCCCAGTCGACTCGCCGCTTGAAGTAGCGATTGGCAATTCCGTCAAATTCCGAGCGTCTCCTGGCTCTCTGAAAGGTCGCAAAGCAATCCAAGTAGAAGAAATCATCGAACCCGTTGTTTAGATGACAGCTACCGCTGTTCGTCAGCATGTTAAGGCGTCCTGATGAAAGCTTCCGCGACGCAAGTCGCTTGGCGAGAAATGCCAAAGAAACTCACGCTCCGCGCGATTGAGCTTGATCGTACAAATACTGAGCGGCCCGTCCGCTGATCGTCTCGCATCGCAATAACTCGGCAGCAATGGCTTCGACCGCGTGCCATAGTTTTTCATCCGACAAGTGATTCTCGGTCTTGTCCAGCAGCCTCCGTTCCAGCCTCTCGACTTGCCGTTGGCCCACAGCACGCATCTGAACATAGCGTCGGATGCAACGCAGATCGTCGCCTGCCCGATCAAACGAATAGTCACCTGTGACTTGTGATTCGGCAACCATCCCGGCAAAGAGAATGAGAACTTCGTCCTCCAACCAATCCTTCGTTGCGCGAGTGCGACCTTTCTTGATCTGACAAACCCCAAGCCGCTTTGCCCCCAAATGCGACTGACCTGCCGCAATCGAAACCTTTTGTATCGGTCGCCCAAGCGAAATAGCCATCACCGCATGCCCCGCCTCATGATAAGCCGTGGCCTTCAACCCCACTTCTACAGGCCCATCTCCACCTTTTTTCGATTCCGAATCGTTGCTCATACTCCGATTATAAGAAGATATAAAACTCCGAGAAGCACGGCTCTCGACTCATATCAAACGAGCTATCTGATCTGTCCCGCAAATGGCTGACAGATGTTCTTGGACCAGACAATTTCCAGCTGCGACAAAAAAGACGGCTGTTTGATCTCTGGCGACGCTACAAATCCGGGAATTTGAATTGGTCTACAGTTAGAGGGCAGGTCTTTCAAGCTTGCATTCTTTCGTTATTGAGTATGATTTGCGTGCTGATATGTTGTTTAGTACCGGTTCGAATGGGCGGTGGTTTCTTGGGGCCGCGGGTGGTTTTTTTGTAGCGGCGTAATTCGACGTGCTTT
>JANMGV010000197.1:0-6822 GCA_031374825.1 Pirellulaceae bacterium | reverse complement strand
TAAGCATTACAAATCCATCCAGAGAAAGTGTTCCAAAACCCGCTGATCCATCAGCAAATTAGCAAGCATTCACTGCTTGATTGACTTCTCCAATCTCAACGCAACAATTATGCCGTACTCATTCCAAATGCGATTGCCCTGTCATGGAGCCAGCGGCGTTTACTTACGCAGAGCGTCACGACAATATTGAGGCGATCTACAAAAAGCTCGAAGAAAGACGCGATACGGCCGACATTACCGAGTTGCTAAAAGAATTGCATCGCATCGTTAATGAAGCCATTCGCGCTGCCGCACCGGGCGACGACCAGAAGGAATCCAAGTTGTTCGACCTGAGCCAGATCGACCTTGAGAAACTCCGCGACGAGTTCGCCAAGAAGTGCAAACGCAAAGCGACCGCGCTGCAGGATGTTCGCCAGATTGTCGAGGATAAGCTGGCTCAAATGCTCGCCCGCAATCCGCAACGCATGGACTTCTACAAGAAGTACTCCGAAATCATTGCTGATTACAACCGCGAAAAAGACCGGGTCACCATCGAAGAGACGTTTGCCAAACTTGTCGATTTAGCCAACAACCTCGACGCAGAGCAACGCAGAGCCGCTGCAGAGGGGCTCAGCGAAGAGGAATTGGCGTTGTTCGACCTGCTGACGAAGGAAACTCTCAGCAAGGTGGATCGCGAACGAGTACAGCAGGCTAGTCGAACTTTATTGGAGCAAGTCCAAAAGCTGATAGAGCCATTAGAGCGATGGACAGATAAAGAGCAAACTCAGGCAGAGGTCGAGACGTTTATCCTCGATCATGTGTTTCAGAATTTGCCTTCTCCGCCATTCACTGAGGAAGAGAAGCAACAAGTGGCCCGGCGAGTATACGAACACATTTGGCAGCAAAGCGTCGCTCCGCAATCGATTGCGGCATAGATATTTCCCTCGAGCCGCCCGGTCGCCAACCCGACGGCTCAATGCATGATCCAAACAAGTTGCCGTAGACCAAAATCAGATGCATGGCAAATCGAGTTTGGTGGAAAGCTTGCGACAAGCCTACCACTCCCGCATACGCTGCTCGATTTGCGCGCGCCGTTTGAACGCTTCGGATTGAGCTTTCACATTGTCATTGACTTGGCGACCGATAGTCTGTGATTGCTTCTTTAATTGAGCGGCTTGCTCGCGCCGGTGGATGCGGTCGCTCTCGATTGCCTCCTTAGTCACTTTATGCAACTCGGAATCGGCCAAGCTGTCGAGATACACAGCCGCGTTGGAAATATCGTCTAAACCACAGGGCAGCGGAATGCCACGGACAGCGCGAACGGAAACGCGGCGTTCTTGGGATTGGTCGTGACACTTTCCCACCGTCGCGTTCTTTCTGCCACATGCGAACAAGGACCCAACATGAAACAGGACTCGACTTACGCCAACGTTGGGCGCCGTGGGGCATGTAAATAAAAAGTCAAAAGCATGGGGAAAAGCTGCTGTAATCGACTTGATGTTTTCCCGTTTGCATGGCTCCATGTGTGTTAACGCGTAGGGCATATTTCTTTCCCCAAAACGGAGACCCGAACATGACCCTCGACGAACTGATTGAGCAACTCGAAGACTACCGCGATGAAATTGGCGGCGATGCGGAAGTCCGAATGATGACCCAACAGAACTGGCCTTTCGAAAACGCAATCTGTGGATTGGCATCTGGTGCCGAAATCAATGCACATATCGAATCAGACGACGACGAACCCGACAACGACGACGTGGAAAGCGACAACATTCTCTATATCGTCGAAGGGAGCCAACTTAAGTACGGCTCGAAGCGAGCCTGGGACGTTGCGGACAATCATTAGGAACGGCGCCATGAAGCCACAATGCCACCACATTGGCCGGTCTTTTGGCAACCTGCTGAAAGTTGAAAACATTCTCGGAATTCTGGCATCATTGGCTTGATGCGATTCCCAACGCATGGCTGAATGTCACATGTGCAAACGATTCAAAACCCAAACCATGGAGAAACACAAATGATGACATACGAACTAGACCTGAACATTACCAAGATCGAACGCCGCGCCGAAAACGTGGGCGGTTCCTGCGTAAGCGGAACGATCGACGGATTCCGATTCGACGCCCTAGTTTTCGCGGGACACGCGGATTGCGAAGGATACGAATTGGAAGGTAGTCGGATTTCGAAATTGTGGATTCAACGATCGATCGACAAGAAAACGGTTTTCAATTGGGATCGGGGCTCGGACGTACTTGCCGCCGATACGGAGACGCAGGTGATCGTCGAGTTTCTATGCGAAGGACTAACGGAATTTGTCTTTGGTAAATAAGCCGAAACGCGGACTCGATCCGCGTAGTCGATTGGTGGTTCGATCGGCCTGACGATGGCAGCCAACCACGAACTTGTAATTGGAGATTTGAACATGACCAAGGCTGATGTGAAGATCGGCGGCACCTAGTATGCATTCGTTGGCAAGAACCGATTCGACGTTCGGGTCGATGCCAAGGTCAAGAAGGATGGCTGGTGGGTTTGCACCAATACGAGAACAGGCAAATCGATTCGGGTTTCAAGGTTGGAACCGCGAGTTACGGAGAAGCCTGCCAAGGAGCCCGCGGTTCGCTTGCCACGCAACGGAGCAGCGAAAGTTACCACCAACGACAACTTAACCATCGTCGAGAACGAACCCGCGACGGTCGAAACGATTGGTGGAAAAGCGGCTTCGAAGTCAAAGGCCAAGAGTACAAAAGTCGCCAAGTCGAACGAGCCAACAGAAAAGCGATTGAGCGCCTTGGATGCGGCGTTCAAAGTTCTTTCGGAATCTAACGAGCCGTTGAACACGATTCATTTGGTTGAGGCCATGTCGACCAAAGGCTATTGGACAAGCCCCAGTGGCAAGACCCCGCACGCAACTCTTTACAGCGCCATTTTACGAGACCTTTCGAAAGGCGATGCCTCGCGTTTCGTGAAAACCGAACGGGGACGATTCGCGGCGAACACACAGGGGAAGGCATGATGAGCGCCGACCCAAACTTTCGCGTCGCGGATGCGTTTCGCAGAGCTGCTATTCGACTTGACGAAGCTTTTCAATCGGGTCAGGTGGTGCATGTGGACGCCAACCAACTGGCCGAGACCTTGCTCATGATCGCCGAGGATCTCGATCCGCCGCTTCCCACCAACTCCGATGCCCGCAGTTCCGAGGACGGTAACTTGGGTTAAGGGGTAGGTGACCCCGCTTTCCAGACAACGCCCGACGTTTGCAACGTGTGGGCGTTTTGTCATTGGCTGACAATTACCGCGCCAGATGTGAGCTCAATCGCCGAAATAGCTCCACCGACGCGTCGATCTCGGACTTTCGAATGGAGACGCTCTCGACGTTGATGCCGATTGGCAATCGCTTTTCGCGAGCATAGTCCTGCACTTCGGTGAATACCCTCTCGCACAAGTCGACGGATCGCTCCAGCGTGTCGGCCGAATGGCGGAGTTCGTTTTCGAGCCAGCGCGGGAACGAGATGCCGAGCCACTTCATGAACTCAAGCGTGCGCACAGAGCCACACGGTGAGAACGTGAGTACGACTGGGACGGGCGAGCGGCCGGACGTTCGCAGCGACAGTGCGTAGTCGGATAGCAAAGATTTTGTGGAGCCGGCATCGTACACGGACTGTGTGATGAAGAAGCGACAGCCGTAGTCCTGCTTGGCGAGCATCCGATGGTGCTCATCCTCCTTCGCGACGTGTCGTTCCGCGATGGCGATGCCACCAAGGACCAAGTTGGAAGCAGCGTGTGCGAGCGCATACGCTTCATCCAGCGGCAAACCTGGGCGGTGCGATCGGCCACGTGGGGCTCCGACGAAAACGCTGATTTGCCGGCCGGACATCGACTGCACGCGGTCGATCCAACTCGAAAACGCCTCACGCGGGTGCGCGCCCACGCATCGGTACACTATTTTCGGAATCGCGAGTTCGGCGAGCGCGTCGCGTGCGTAGACTTCGGGGTCGAAGGTGGGTAGGAAGGGGAACGGGCGTTCCTGGCCATCGCGTCCCGGCTCGTCCTGAATGTCGTAGACAACCAAGCCGTCAGGCGAGAGCAAACGAAGTCGGTCCACCTGCTCGGCTACAATGTCACGCAACTGCTCGGCAGTCGAGGCGAGTTTCGGCGGAGCGATTCCGTAAAGACGAATCCCGGTGCGCCCATCGTCTAGTTTTTCAAACAGCGTACTCAAGGGGAAATATCTCTCCGCGTCGACATGCTCATTCGAGCAAAAGGCTCACCATTTCGTCTGCCCAGTGTTGAATTAAAACAGCCCGCCTGCTTGAGTTGAAATCCGGCACGTCGCGTAATGGCGGATCTGCTTAAACGACGCGTTTGCTTGATCGTTTCGTTGCCCAATCAATCTATTCTATGGCTTGAGCTGAAGCAATCTTGCCTACAGGACGAAACTTCTAATAGGTTCTGTGGCTCGGCAGATGTGACCAATCATCATGCGTTTACACAGGCCGTCCAACACAACGTTGCGATTACGCAGCACGGAGATTATGGCTTTTTTAAGGCAAGCTTTGTTATCGGAAACTCAAGGATGCCGCGCCAGTCATCTCTGTGCTCGATCGTGTCTTCGGTTGGCGGATCGATGGTCATTTTTCCGACTATGGAGAGATCATTGTCCGGCAGCTCGACGAACACCCAATTCTGCCCCTGCATGGGGCGTAGCGGCAAAGCCAATGCCACACCCTCTGGTTTCGCCCAGCTTGGATTTGCTCTCAACCGCACGGTCGAGTCATAAGGTATGGTGACCCAGCAGGTGGCGACATCCCCGCCGCTGCCAGGAGCGAAACGTGGCGGGACAATGTTTCCTTCGGCATCCCATATTTCAAATTTCAGTCCTTTGGCCGCATCGAAGTAAACCCGGAGCGGCTCCCCCCAGGCACTGTTAGCGTTTTGCAACTCAAGATACAGGAGTACTTCATTGCCCGGACCGGCATAAGCGCGAGAGCGTCCTTCCATTAGCAGCCACCGCGCTCGCAACAGCCGGTCGTGGCTTTCCACGGACTTGGACCACTCACTCTCAGCAAGGATTGTGGGCTTCTCCTCTCCATGGCACCAAGCAACGAACAAAAATAGCAATACAGCAGTCGATCTGACCATCACAGCATTCCCCAGAGTGACAAGCGAAGAAATATTCACGTTCTAGTAAAGTTGGTTCAAGTCCGCCTCAGTCCAAATCATTCGCGAGTTACCTCCCCGAAAGCAACTCTTTATTCTACGAATCTGCTCGAGCTTTCGAAGGATGACGAATCACAATTCGTAAAGCCGGAAAGGGGACGATTCGCGGCGAACACAAAGGGGAAGGCATGATGAGCGCCGACCCAAACTTTCGCGTCGCGGATGCGTTTCGAAGAGCTGCTTTGCGACTTGACGAAGCGTTTCTATCGGGTCAGGTGGTGTATGTCTACGCCAACCAACTGGCCGAGACGCTTCTCATGATCGCTGAGGATCTCGATCCGCCGCTTCCCACCAACCCAGATGCCCGCAGTTCCGGGGAGGATAATTTGGATTAAACGGTCGGTGCCCCCCGCTTTCCGAACAACGCCCGACGTTTGCAACATGTGGGCGTTTTGTCGTTGGCTGGCATCCTTGGCCAAGCCGAAGGTCAACGCGACAGTTCGACGTATTGAAACTGGATTTGATCACTGAATTGTTTGACCCTCCATCGCGGATGTGGGTGCTCTAAGCACTGTCATTTACTACGGGAATCCGCCAATCCAAATCGTGGCGATGCGTTGACCAAGTAACCACAGAATGGCTCCATCTAAAACGCAAATTACCAACCATGCTTTTCGCAGAGATACCATTGATGGATTTACGCAGGCAATCGCCATTACGAACATGGTGTTCCCACCAAATCCTAACTGCGCCGACATTAGAAGTTTCATTAAAATCATGAGCCAATCATGAATCTTAGGGTCAGACGTGTCCCATACGAAAATCAGGAAGGAAAGGAGTATCATGGTCGCAATCCACCCAAATCCCCACCAAAGAAAACAAGCGGAACGCACCAAAATATTTCGGACAACCAGCCGTTCGCGCGTTTGCTTTACAAATGCGAGACTTGTGTTCTTCTCGGTCTCTGTTTCAGATTTACGAAGTTGCTCCACTCGTTTGTAGTTAATCAGCGAGTAAATTGTTGGAATCTGAATCAACGCTATTAGTGATGAAGTCCATACAACGATCGCCGCAGGCCAAGGATTAAATCCTTCGGGCGGTCCATTGATTGACAGTGGAATGCCAGTGACCGAAAACATCACTAACATCAGCGGAATACAAAACGTCCAGCAAGCAACCCAGAACAAACCTAACCCAAGACCTTCTACGAAGAATCCAAGCCCCCAGCCAGCAAGTTGCTCGAAAATATCGACCAAGTCGAATTCGCGCATGTCTGAGTCTTTTTTATCGACGTTCGTGTCTTGCATTTTTTCCTCTACTATTTCTTTTTGTCGACCATGCCTCCGCAACGTTACAGGCTGATTCAAGGCTTGAATTGGGCGCATTAATTCTAGCAAGATTTAACAATCGCATTTCTGTCGCATGTGTTGGAACAAATGAATTCCAGTTTGAATTGGAGTAAATCATGCCGTCCAATGTTGCTGATTTTGTCCTCCGGTAAGCCTCTTGATGAAATGAATGGAATTCTCGACGGCACAGGCTTGATGAAACGTTGATGGTTTCAACGCCATCAACACACGACCAATCGTATCGTGAGAGGGAATTCCACCAGGAAGCTCAAGTCGTTCTCGCAACCATTTCTCGTTGCTTAATGCCCAAGTTCCAATGGCTTTCGGACCGTCTGCG
>JANMGV010000190.1:0-4388 GCA_031374825.1 Pirellulaceae bacterium | reverse complement strand
ACTCTTTTCGTTTCAGTTGATGCCCAACCACTATCATTTGGTGCTGCGTCCTTTGGTTGATGGCGAGATGAGTCGGTTCATGGGCTGGATTGGAGGCACTCATACGATGCGCTATCATGCACGTTATCATACCAGCGGAATGGGTCACATTTATCAGCAACGGTATAGGAGCTTTCCGATTCAAGACAACGCACACTTCTTCGTTGTTTGCCGGTACGTCGAACGAAACGCGTTGCGTTCTGGACTGGTCAAGCGAGCGGAACAATGGCGTTGGGGGTCTCTTTGGCATTGGCTTCACAAAACTGCACTGCAGCCACCGCTGCTTTCGCCTTGGCCGCTCCCAAGACTTCCGGGATGGGTGGAGCGGGTCAATACTCCGCTATCGAAACCAGAGTTGGCAGCAGTCCGGCTTTCAGCCCAACGGGGCAGACCGCTTGGCGACCCTGACTGGGTCGAGTCCATTGCAAGTCGGCTCAACCTGGAATCGACCATTCGTCCCCGCGGCCGCCAACAGATCCACTTCCCCTCCACCAAAGAGGCCTGACCCCTTTGCATTTGCAGTGGTGGCACTCGATTCTTGTTGACCGGCAGCATCGAGGGGATAGCTGCCGAGTCTGCTGTAATGAATTTGGTTGAATCAAACCGAAGTTGCGTTTCGCCGGCTTGAATAACATCTCCCGTTTTTAGGCGATGCTCGGAGATTCTCTTACCATTTAAGAAAGTACCCGAAGTGCCTTCGTAATCCGACATTGTCGCGACATCTCCTTCAAGCCGAATACTGAAATGCGACCGCGACATGCGCGGGTCGTTAATTTTTGTATGGCTTAGTTGACCTCTTCCAACGACCAAAGTCGAATTGTCGTCAAGTTCATAGACTCGTCCCGCATCGGAACCGGCAATGATGGTCAATGTCGTTTTCATTTCACTCGTAGCGGATTTTCGTATCCAGTATACGTAGGCGTGTTAGAAAAGGGTGAAGCAACGTACCGCCGATTATAGCGATGCTAAATCCTTTGCAAGAAGCAGTTTGTGACTTGGCATGCAATGTGCTAACAGTCCAAATCCATTGTCAACTACAGGCTATGATGTATGATTGCAGTTATTGACGTCGCTTAATCGCATTGCGCTTAAAAGAGCGTTGCGAGCGGGGGAACCAATGAATGCGAAGACGAACAAACCGTTCGAATTCGCTTGGGGCTTAGTTATTTCCAACGATATCAGGATTATTCCGATCCTAGCCCGACAGCTAACCTCGTCAGCCGATTGCGAGATGTTCTCTCAATCATGGAAAGCAGTTCAGTCGAACATGCTGGCGTTGTTTTAAGAGTTGTCTCAATGATCAGGCGACATCTAGCCGACGCAATCTAGTCGAAGAAGCTATTCGCAAACAGCGAACCTGTGGTCGTTGCGTACGTGCTCCGCGCCTCTGTGTTTGCTATTCGACCCGCGATCCTCCATTCTTTTTTGGATGACACCATCGCAATTGGCATGAGTCTAGATTCGCATCACAGTGCAACTCAGTATTGGAGATTGTTTATGTCTTCGTTCAATAATGGTGGAACGATAATTCTGGCCCAATTGAGTCTTGTTACTTCATGGACCGGGGCGTTGATTGGGACACTCTTAGTCGTGTTCTTAGCCGTACTTTTCGTGCTTTGGCTGTGCTTTCGATACATTCCAAACAACTCAATCGGCGTTGTTGAAAAGCTTTGGGCCGCCAAAGGCTCAGTACCCGAAGGTCGAATTATATCGATGGCAGGTGAAGCAGGTTTTCAAGCCGAATTGCTTAGGGGTGGTATTCACTTTGGATACTGGCGTTGGCAATATAGCGTTCACCGCGCGCCTCTGGTGACAATTTCGCAAGGCAAGTTGGGCTACGTCTATGCTCGCGACGGTCAGCCGCTTTTGCCAAGCCAAGCTTTGGGACAAGATGTCCAGTGCAATTCCTTTCAGGATGCTCGGGCTTTCCTCGCATCGACCGCGACGGCGGCAGGTACTTTTCACGAACGAGTTGGGCAGCGCGGTCGCCAACGAGCAATCTTGCGTGAAGGCGTTTACGCGATTAACCCAGCGTTGTTCGTCGTGCTGACTGAAGAACGTGTGTTTGCTTTGAAGGCGATTCAATCGCGCCAAGAAGTTCAGACCGTCGAACAATTTCGAAGTGAACTTCAAAATATCAGCGGCTTTTGTCCGATAGTCGTAGGTGCACAAATGGCGTTCGACAATTCTTCATCGCCAGATCAGCCTACTACGGTCGACTCGGTTGGTATCGTTACCATTCATGATGGACCGTCGCTGTCTTCGGAAGAGATCATCGCTCCCATTGTTGGTGGTGAGACTACATCCGAATACTTCCATAACAATTTTCAAGATGCGGAAGCCTTCCTCCGAGGCGGCGGTCGTCGTGGCCGCCAGTATCAAACGCTTACAGACGGCACGTACTTTATCAATCGATGGTTCGCATCCGTCGAAATGATTCCAAAAACCGTTGTGCCGATCGGCTATGTTGGAGTTGTTGTTAGTTACGTCGGTCGACAGGGAAACGACTTGTCGGGCAAAAGCTTTCGACACGGTGAACAGGTCGCATCTGGCGAGAAGGGCGTCTGGGAAAAAGCGCTCGGCCCCGGAAAGTATGCTTTCAATCGTTATGCCGGAAACATTATTCTCGTTCCGACGACGAATTTTGTGCTTCATTGGATCACCGGGCGTTCGGAGTCGCATCGATACGACGAAAGTTTACGATCGATCGATTTGGTTACCAAAGACGCTTATGAACCGTTGTTGCCGTTGAGCGTCGTCGTTCACATTGACTACGAACGCGCCCCGAGTGTTATTCAGCGTTTTGGCGACGTTAAGAAGCTGATAACGCAAACTATTGATCCTATGTTAAGTGCGTTTTTTCGTGACGTCGCGCATACCAAGACCATGTTAGGGTTGCTTCACGAACGCGACCAGATTCAAAAGGAAGCGCGTCAAGAGTTAAGGGAAAAGTTCCGTGCGTTTGACATTGAATGTGTCGACGTCTTGATCGGAAAGCCTTCGAGCGCGCCTGGCGATGACAAGATCGAAACGTTGCTTGAACAACTGCGTCAACGACAACTTTCCACAGAGCAACTTGAAACATATGAGCGTCGGAAGTTGGCTGCTGAAAAGCAAAAAGAGCTTAAGGCTGCCGAAGCCCAAGCCGATATGCAGACTTCATTAACTAACGCCGAAGTCCAAGTACGCATCGCCGAGAGCCAAGGCGAAGCGGAGCTTGCCCGCTCTCGCAAGAAAGCGCAGGAAACCGTCGTCGTAGCCGATGCAGGTCTCGAGCGCTCGCGTCGCGAAGCCGAACAAAAAGTTGTGTTCGCCGAAGCGGATAGTCGTGAACGGATGCTTGTTGGACGTGGTGAAAGCCAAAAGATCATGCAAGTCGGATTGTCCGAAGCCACCGTCTTGATGCGCAAGATCAGTTCATTTGGCGATCCAAGACTTTATGCGTTGCAGGAAGTCGCAGCTCGTTTGTCGACTAGCCAGCAGCCTTTGGTCCCAGAACGCTTGTTCGTTTCAAGCGGGCAAAGCGGTGAGAAAGAAACTCTCGGAACCGGAATGCTAGGAACACTACTCCAATTATTGGTCGCAGAAAAATCGGGATTTCAACCTAACGACGATTCGGACCATGGCGATCTCGTGACGCTCAAACAAGCCGCAGATCGCATGAGCAAAAAAGCAATGGAAAGCATGCTTGCAGCGATAGACCATTCTGAGCAAGTGTAGCCGAGTATCGCTGGCGTAATTATTGTAAAGCCCATATCAGGAGGGTCAAATTCCGCCTTCCCGATTGCCGGAAATGCAAAGGGGTCAGGCCTCTTTGCTGGAGGGGAAGTGGATTTGTTGGCGGCCGCGGGGACGCATGGTCGATTCCAGGTTGAGCCGACTTGCAATGGAGTCGACCCAGTCAGGGTCGCCAAGCGGTCTGCCCCGTTGGGCTGAAAGCCGGACTGCTGCCAACTCTGGTTTCGATAGCGGAGTGTTGACCCGCTCCACCCATCTCGGAAGTCTTGGGATCGACCAGGGCGAAAGCAGCGGTGGCCGCAGTGCAGGTTTGTGAAGCCAATGCCAAAGAGACCCCCAACGCCATGGTTCCGCTCGATCGACCAAGTCCAGAACGCAACGCATTGCGTTCGACGTACCGGCAATCAACGAAGAAGTGTTCGTTGTCTTGAATCGGAAAGCTCTTGTACCGTTGCTAATAAATGTGCCTTATTCCGCTGGTATGATAACGTGCATGATAGCGCATCGTATGAGTGCCTCCAATCCAGCCCATGAACCGACTCATCTCGCCATCAACCAAAGGACGCAGCACCAAATGATAGTGGTTGGGCATCAACTGAAACGAAAAGAGT
>JANMGV010000207.1:0-179439 GCA_031374825.1 Pirellulaceae bacterium | reverse complement strand
ACTCAACGGTAACAATATCGGCCGCATCCTTGGCCATAGCAAAGCTCCTGAAATGATGACAACGATTAATATCTGCAAAGCAGTGTCCCAAATCGCGTCATCCAAGTCAGCCCAGATATCCCAAAGTTTGCGTCGGCCCTGACTCAGACCCAGTAATTCGGAGGACCGCAAGCGAAGCGGATATTAATACGATTGAGATGAATTCGTTATTATACGATTTGCAGCGCTAAGAACGAAATGCATTTTAAGTCGCCGGAAAACCAGCGACATCGTATGTGGCTCGAAGTCCGACGATTGCTGATCAGCTAATGTTGTAGACGAAAACTATTACCAAAGTGACCAGAAATAAAGCAGCCAGTAAGGCCAAATAACGCCATGCGTTTCGCTGAACTATGATCAACCTGGAAAGTTCTTGTTCGTCAAAAACGCATCGTTTCGAAACCGACGCGGCCTTGAATAACAAAATCGACGGCACCACAAAGACAAGTGTTGCAAACAAAAAATAGGGGATGCCTAATTGCACCAAGATAATGAAATGCCCCACATCATTTTCTTTGGCAGATAGAAGTGGGTAGAACAATATCGCAGCGCATATCACGACACTAGCCACTCCGAGAATTGCGAAATAGTTTTGCCAATTTGCTAGTGACAACAGTTCTCTACCACTCGCACAAGGAACTTTAACAGAGACTTTTTTGACCTCGACGGATTCGTAGGGGTTTTGGTCAGTTGATAAAGCCATTTTCGTCCCTTCTGCTAAATCTGTTTCGAAAAAGCATAGTTGCCATTCGTTTGTTGATGATTGCCCCGTAAAAAAATTGCTGACACCTTCAACCAACGAATTGATGTTCTCAACCGCGAAAGGCCATCGTACGAATACCCATAACCCGCAAACGCGGTTACATTCCGTTTGTGCGTCAAGCTACTTAGCCGATTGGCCGTATCGTACGTGTAATCTGTAGTCGCCACAAAACTGGTCGTCGCCAAAGATTCATACCGAGACAAACTGGTCCGCTGACCAAGTGCATTGTACGCGATCGTGACATGTTTTGCGCCAACTGTGTTCCCGCCGTTGCCTTGCTGTTTGATATCCGTCAAGCGTCCGATGGTATCGTGTTGAGTTACTTACCATCTGGCTATCGTCGCAGCCGATTCGTTGTTTGGGAACGCGAATAGCCACAGATTTGGACAAGTCGAGGAAACGGTATAATGCGCGTCAGAGTGGTTAGCACGCCAAACCTGTTGCGACAGGTCGAGGCAAGCTCGACTGTCGCGAATGCTTGAATTTTGTCTTTAAACATCAAGCTGTCAGCTGGGGAAACGGTAGGATGCGCGTTAGAGTGGTTAGCACGCCAAACCTGTTGCGGCAGGTCGAGACAAGCTCGACTGTCGCGAATGCTTGATCTTGAATCTTGTCTTTAGGCATCAAACTATCAGCTTTCGAAATGCTTTTTTAAAGACACTAATCGGCACTAATCTTCGCTAATCAAGGAGCCCAGTGAATGTGATCAACCGCCGTTAGGCATGTTTTGTGTGCGGCGGTGTGGTTGTTGAGCTAAGGGAAGCTATCATACGCGTTCCCGGTCCTGAGTTAGCTTCTTCTTCATCAGTGCAGATTAGCGAAGATTAGTGTTCCCATTCCTTCCTCGGCGCTGCCTACACGCCCGGGCCGAGGACTTCGCCATTAGATTCCGAATGGTGTGTTGCGTGGTCGTTGCTGTGTCAAAGCGAGTTGGTGGTTAACGCTTTTTGCATTGGAAAAATGGACGAGTATTTTTGACACGACCACTTCACACACCCTACATTACTTTCGCGTTGATCAGCAACTTCTCGTTTTTTTACGGGAGTACGATGATTTCGACGAGTTGAAGATTTCCGTAATTCGTTTGGGAAACCATTTGCGTTGGGTTCTTGTTGGGAACACTCAGCACGACATCTACGATGGACCGGAGCCGTTCTGGCGAGAGCCTTGCCAGCAACCAGTATCGTCCGGGCAACGTGACTAAATCAGCCAGTGGATGATCATTGAGTAGAACGGATCGGTTGCGTATTTTGCAGGAGTATAGTCCGTCGACAGGGTACTGAAGATACTCGGTTGATTTTAATTGGCTGGAAGCGAGATTTGCCGTCTCGATCAATCTTGGTGCAAGGATTAAATGATCCTCGGATTCGGCTTGCCGATTCAGTTGTGCGACGGCACTTGCCCAATCCTCACCACGTTGCCAGCCAAATAATTGGCCCGCGCGCCATACTCGGTCGGTTCCTTGCTGAAAAATTAGCAAACACGTTGAAAGCAAACCCACCAGGAGAACTTGCCGGGACGATGAAAGCGACCTGAGGCTCCACGCACCCAGTAAAAGAATTGCGGGATAGGAACCAATGACATATCGTCGATGCATGAGCGGCGCGATATCTAACGCTGTCACCGCCCAAGCGATAATCAGAGGAGTGAATGCTACGCAGAGCAAGGGAATAAGTACGGCAGCATTTTCTGATCGCAAAAACTGTTGTTGAAAGGAGAATTTCCCGCGATGACGCACAATCAGCAGAGCAATAATCAACGGTACGACGCACCACGGAAGCAATGGCAACATTTCGAACGAGTTTCGGAGTGTAGTATCTCCCGCAAAGTAGAACCACATTTGTTTTCTTTGCATCACGCTGACCATGCCATACAACGCTGGCAACGTGCCGAGAAGGACAAAAACGATTTCGCCAAGTCGGAATGCCACCGATATTTTCTGCCAAGACTCGACGCGCAGCGGCGATTGTAAGCGGGTGGAGGAAGGTGTTTCCCAAGGCGATGTAAATACCGAAACGATAACCCGCCCTGCCCAGCTTGCCGCCACGATCAAGATCGCTGTGTAGTGCAGATAACAGCTTGCTATGGCGGCCAGACTCCAGGTCCAATCCAACGAATTGGCAAATTTTTGGGAGTGGCTGCTTCGATGAATCATGATGATGCTGCACAGAGCAATCATCGCATAGGGCCGAGCTTCGATCGCATAAAAAATACCGATCCGGTCGATGGCTAACCAAGTAGCGACGACGATAACCCCAAGCCAGCGACGTTTCCAATCTTTGCCTAGGTCATCTCCCTCGCTGAATTGCCAGGAACCGACCAACCGAGCGCATCCAACTGCCAGAAGTGCCCAAGCAATGAGGCTTGGCAACCGAAGACTTACTTCGTTTTCCGGAAACAGAGTGAGGAAAGCTCGCAACAACCAAAAGTAGACGGGCGACTGATTTCCTTCGGTTGCCCGACCAGCGACTTGCATCCAATTGGAATGCACGACCCAACTGGTATGAAGTTCGTCGACCCAAAGGCTCTCGCGAATGGTCAGCAGTGCAGGCAACGTCGCGGCAACGACGAACAACAGCCCAATGACGCCTTTTTCAAGTCGATGATTGCCGTCGGTCACGAATTCAGTTTACCAAGTTGGAGAAAATTCAAATCGTTAGCAACTGGTTTTATGAGTCCATTCGGGAAGCTCACGTTCCGCAACAAAATCACGAATTGGTTTTGGTAACGGAAACCGAACTTCTTCTTTCCGAATCACTTCGTATCGGATTGTCGTGGTAAATCGTTCGCTGAGCCAATCAATGGTGCTTTGAACGACCGACTCTGGCGCGCTCGCGCCTGCGGTAATCAAGACACGGCAGTCTTCGCGAAACCATTCGATTCGTAGATCCTGTGGTCCATCAACAAGATAAGCTTCTCGACCATTTTCGCGAGCCAGTTCGCGGAGACGTTGACTGTTGCTGCTATTTTGGCTTCCCAGTACCAAAGCGATGTCGGCTTGTTCGCAAAGAATTCGGACGGCTTCTTGTCGGTTTTGAGTCGCGTAGCAAATGTCTTCTTTTGGTGGGTTTTCGATCCAAGGAAACCGATTCTTCAGACGATTGATGACTTTGTTTGCATCGTCAACGCTTAACGTCGTCTGTGTCAAATAGGCGAGTTTCGTTCCTTGAGGGATATCGAGCTGGTCTACATCCTCTATGGATTCGACGAGGATGATGGCTTCGGGAGCTTCGCCCATGGTGCCGATTACTTCATCGTGCCCTTCATGTCCAATCAAGATGATTTGATAACGCTCTTTGGCGTATTTGATCGCTTCGAGATGGACTTTGGTTACCAACGGACATGTCGCATCGATGGCGAACAGGTTCCTGTCTTTGGCGATTCGGCGAATTTCAGGTGACACACCATGCGCTGAAAACAAGACCGTCGCACCGGTTGGAACTTCGTCTAGCGAGTCCACAAAGACGGCACCTTTATCGCGAAAGGTCCGCACGACGTACTGGTTGTGGACGATTTCGTGGTAAACATAGATTGGGGGACCAAACTTCTTGAGGGTCAAATCAAGGCTTTCGATCGCCATGTTGACGCCTGCACAGAATCCCCTGGGTGACGCTAATATGATTTCCATCAAATTCTCACACAAACTAATTTGACACGGTTTGAACAGCAGTAGAACTTCACGTTATCATAGCTGGATTAGCAATACTCGGCTGCGTCCATCCTCCATTTCACTCTAAACCCATCCATTACATAGGTTTTACATGATGCTTGCTCCCGGAAAAGTATGCGGGCAAGCTTTCTTGGGTGAACTTGACGAATGGGGCCCGTTGTCCAATAAGTCAGCGAGCCTCGAACAAGCCGAAAAGTATTGCGAGCACTTGGCAAAGTCACATTACGAAAACTTTTCGGTCGCCAGTTTTTTAGTGCCGGGTAAATTGCGTCAACATTTTTTTAACATCTACGCCTATTGTCGCTGGTCCGACGATTTGGCTGACGAGCTGGGTGATGCGGACAGGTCGACGGAATTGTTGACTTGGTGGCAAAGACAATTAGCAGAATGTTTCGCGGGTCAAGTTCGGCATCCCGTATTTGTGGCTTTGCGATCGACCTTGGACCAGTTCCCGCTTTCGATTACGCCATTTTCTGATTTGTTGTCGGCTTTCACTCAGGATCAAACAGTTCTTCGCTATCCGGATGATGCGACGCTTTTGAACTATTGTAACCGAAGCGCGAATCCGGTGGGACGTATTATTTTGGGGTTGGCCAAAATTGACGATCCGCAGTGTTTGCGATGGAGTGACAACATTTGCACGGGCTTGCAACTAGCCAATTTCTGCCAAGACATGAAACGGGATGCACTCATGAATCGAATTTATTTGCCGCAGTCAAGATGGAAACAGTTTTCATTGGATGAAAAGCAAATATTGGACGGTGTTGCCACGCCGGGCTTGAGGGCCAGTGTCGAGTTCTGGGTGAACGAGACTCGCCAATTTTTTTATGCAGGACGACCTTTGCTGCAAGCTGTTCCACGGTGGCTTGGTCGGGATTTGCAACTGTTCGTAAGAGGTGGTTTGGCCATACTCGATGCGATCGCTCGGAATAAATTTGATGTATGGAGCAACCGAATTGAATTGAGTCGATGGGCGAAACTACAGATTGTCGCCAAGGCATGTTTGACGTCGTCCATAATGCAGCGAAAAACAACGCCATGAAAAACGACGAACTTCAAAAAAGTTATCGCTGGTGCCAGCAAGTCGCCCGTCGAAGCCACAGTAGCTTTTATCGTTCCTTTGCACTGCTCCGTCCAGATAAAGAACGGGCTATGTCGGCACTTTATGCCTTTGCTCGAATCGTCGATGATGTTGGCGACGGTGATCCAAACAGCCGCTCCATCGAAGCATTAGATTCGTGGCGCGCGTGGCTCAATTCGCTCAGCAGTACGGAAACTGTGAAACAAACGTCAGAACAGATCGCGCTTCGCCCGGCCTTTGCCGATATGGTTTCCAAATACGAAGTACCGGTAAAGTTATTTCACGATTTGCTGTCGGGCATTGAATCGGATTTGCAAGTTAACCCGCAGAAAGCTAATTGGAACGAGCTGGAACAATACTGTTATTTCGTCGCGGGAACTGTTGGGTTGGCGTGTGTTCGGATTTGGGGCGGCGATGCGGACGCTGTCGCGGAATCGGCAAAGCATTGCGGTATTGCATTTCAATTGACGAATATCCTGCGCGATGTTCGCGAAGACGCGCTGCAGGGTAGAATCTATTTTCCCCAAGATGACATTGCTGCTTTCGGCGTTTCCCGACAAGCATGGCTTGCGACGCGACCTGATGGCGACTGGCAGGGACTTCTCGGGTCGTACGTCGAGCGAGCCAAAGCAAATTATCAAGCGGGCTATCAAGTTGGTTACGCAATCGAACCTGACAGCCAGCGCATGTTTCACCTCATGTGGACAACCTACAAGCGGTTGCTTGACGAAATTGACCTCAAACTACCCCGTTTGTTTGAGCAACGCGTGTGTCTTTCGTCGCTTACCAAGTTTCGTTTGGCGGCCACGCATTTCGTCACCCCGCTGTATTTGCTCAATGCACCCTTTCGCAGAGCACCCTTTCGTGGATCGCCAGTATCGGCGGACAAGTCATAATGGGTCAGGAATCGCAGGGGAACGGGAAAGGTGTTCTGGTCATCGGGGGCGGACTAGCAGGAATTGCTGCCGCGATCCGACTTGCAAAGGCCGGGTACACCGTCCGGCTTTGCGAAGCTCGACGAAGACTTGGGGGGCGAGTTGGCTCGTTCACGGATTCCGCGTCGGGTCAGCAAATCGATTATTGCCAGCACGTCGCTATGCAATGCTGTACGGAATTTCGGGCTTTGCTAGCCGAGCTTGGTCAATTGGATTCGTGGCGAGTAGAGCGGACGTTACATTTTTTCTCGCAGCGAGGAAAGCATTTACCGGTCCGAGCATTGCCGCTGCCCGCGCCCTTACATCTGGCAGGGCTATTGATGGGTTGGCCCGATCTGTCTTGGAAACAACGTTTGCAGGTCGGGCGCGGACTCTTGAGCCTGATGCGGCTGCGTTCATCGGTCGCACTGTATCGCGTACCCGCGATTGAATGGTTGCGTGGAAACGGACAAGATGAGAATGTCATCAAGATTTTTTGGGAGACGATTCTTGTCAGCGCGCTTGGCGATCAATTGGAGCGAGTCAATCTGGGCGCGGCGCACAAAGTTTTGATCGATGGATTCGCAGCAAAGCGTGATGCTTATTGGTTGTGGATTCCAAAACAACCACTTTCTCGTCTCTTCAACGAAGGCTGTGAAGGCCGACTGAAGAATTTTGGCATTAGGCTGTGCTTGCAATCGGCAGTCTCACGCATCAAGTGGCGGAATGGGGTTGCGTGGGCTGCTGAGTTGAGCGACGGGACAACCGTCGAGGCGGATACCGTCGTATTGGCAATGCCGTGGTACCGAACGAATGAGATGCTGACAAATGATTCTGAAGCCCCCAGCTTGATCAGGCAGTGGGGCCAGCAACTAGAGTCGATTGAGTCGTCGCCAATTACGGGCATTCATACTTGGTGGGATAAGGCCTGGTTGCCAACGCCTCATGCGATTTTGGTTGGCCGACTCTGTCAATGGGTCTTTCGGGGACCTGATTTTTCGGGGTCGGATGTGGACAATCAAAATCATGGTGAGCACTACTATCAGGTTGTCATCAGCGGTTCCCGAAATCTGCCTCGCGGCGACAGTGCTGCCGTTTGCGCTGCGGTCGTTGCTGACTTGAAAGAGATTTTTCCTAGTGCAGGTCAATCACAACTGTTGCGGTCAAAAATTGTCACAGATCCGCAAGCCGTATTTTCCGTTCAAACCGGTTTTGAAGAATTGCGTCCACAAGCAGACAAGTTTGCCGAGCATCGCATTTGGCTCTGCGGCGATTGGACGGCTACTGGCTGGCCAGCCACGATGGAAGGTGCTGTTCGGTCCGGCAATATTGCAGCGGACAAGATTCTCCTGCATTCGATCGATGGAACGCCAAAAGATTGATTGTCCTTCTGAGAAGTTTGGAGAATCGGGAATTAAAATACGTCGCGGGCTCGGAAAACTCTGCAAAGACCTTGCCCCACGTTGAAAGGGGGATGCGATTAGTTCAAAATCGGTGCAAACCGTAATTTGATGGGATGGGTTAGCTTTTTGCAAAGGTTGCAAATTTAGGGCATTTGCAAAGCGGCATCGCTTGGTTTATGACTTGACATCGATTCTTCAATACGCTTTGAAAGCTGCGAACGCATGTACGTCTTAGAGAATCCTGTATTGCAACGCGAGTTGATCGGCAATTTGCGAACACCTCGCGCGTTCGTCCTGATGCTGGTCTACCAAGTTGCGTTGGCGAGCGTGATCCTGATCGCGTATCCGCGCGATGTGCGGTTGGACCTGAGTCGCGATTCGGCGGAAGCCCAAAAGCTCGTTGACTTTTTCTTTCTGGGCCAATTCGTGCTGGCGTCGCTCATGGCCCCAAGTTTTGCGGCGGGCGCAATCACTGGCGAGAAAGAGCGAAAGACGTATGAGATGCTGCTGGCAAGCCCATTGCGACCAATGGCGATCGTGATAGGGAAACTGGTAGCGGCGCTTACGCATCTTCTGGTACTGATCCTCGGGTCTCTGCCGATCGTCATGTTATGCTTGCCGCTGGGAGGTGTTTCGATCTACGAATTGTTGGCGGCTTTCCTAGCCTTGGTTGTTTGCATTATTTTATTCGGATCCTTGTCCGTCGCGTGCAGTTGCCGATTCAAACGAACTAGTTCGTCGCTTGTGGTGAGTTATCTCATTATTCTTCCGATGGTTATTTTCGGAAGTTTTCTGTGGCTTTCGCTCGCAGAGCAAAGCCGATTTCGATTGATCATGGCGACAACCGTGTTGCCTTTCGTCTGCATCGTCGCTTCGGTGCTTTTGTTAGTATCGACCGCTCGTCGTTTGCTCTATCCGCCGGATGTCGGTAGCCAAGGAAACGAAGTTGTCGACTTGGAGAAAGAACAAAAAGAAGCAGTTGGGCTTGTAATTCAGCGCGATCAATTCCCCGACCGTTTGTTTGCTCCACCACGGCGCAAAACGCTTATGCGCGATGGCTGCAACCCGGTATATGACAAGGAAATCCATGCCGAGTTATTTAGCCAAGGCACCTTAATGTTGCGATTGGTAATTCAAATATCGATGTTGTTGGCCATTCCACTGATGGCGATATTGCTTTTCGTCAGGCCCGAGTTTTCTGCTTGGTATATCGCATACGTCGTGATATTCAACATTTTGGTCGCTCCCGTTTTTACAGCAGGAAGCATCTGCAGTGAGCGGGAACGGCAGACGTTGGATTTATTGCTAACGACAATCATCCCGCCCCGTCAGATATTGGTTGGAAAACTGATCGCGGGCTTTCGCGTTTCGTTTGTCTTGACGATGTTTTTGATGTGGCCCGTCGCTCTCGCGTTTGTGCTGACCTACGACTTACTCCAAAACTGGCAATCCGTGCTGGCGTATGTTGGCATCGTTCTGATTGCTGCCTTGTTCAATACCGTCCTTGCACTTTTGTGTTCGACGCTATTCCGAAAGACATCGGTTGCGATCATGATGTCCTATATGGGCTTAGTCGCTTTGTACTTGCTGCCGATGGCCGTCTATTACTTGACGCTCAACTTCGATCAATCTCCGATCAGTTCGGAAATGGCCCGATGGCTAGGAGTAGCCAGCCCCTTCATGGCACTAAGATTCGTTCCTTTTTATGTTCAAACCGAAGGAAGCACTGTTGCGGTTCAGACTTGGGAACTGGTTGGGGCATATTTTTCTGTGACGTTCGGACTGATCGTTACGTCACTTGGAATGATCACATTCTTTTTAAACGACCGAGCACGCTTGAGCGGACGCAGTTGATTGCCGAGTGGATAGGCGTGAAAGATTTGCTTGGCGAAACCGTTGTCGCGTAGAAAATTATTGTTGTTTAGCAAAGGGCAAATACCGGCCTAAGAAACGATCCATGCTGCTTTCATTGTTTTTGGTAACAACAACGCGATCTCCTGGTCGGAGCGAGTAGTTTTGGCCTTCCATCACGCGTTTGCCATCGCTATCAAAGTCCACCGAAAGTCGGATGGGCGGTTGATTCGGGCCAGTCGCTCGTACAATGACCACATCGATGCGTCCCACTCGATCCACCAATTTTGCTTCGCGGATGACGTCGCCAATGAACATTGGTTGTTCGACGGGCATGGGGATTCTTTCCATATGTCGCTTTTTGTGGTTTACTTCTAGATACACGCAGGGCGAACCATCGCTTGAAGGCTGAGTCATATCGATGCCATTGGCCCCTACGGTGTAACCTGCAGCCTTGATACTTTGGACGTCAATATTGTCCAACGCAGAACGATCTTTCGGACCCATCAGCGACGAGCAGCCGGTCATCGCAACCGCGCAGATCACCAACAAGCAGCCAGTTGCTGGGCGAAGATACTTTGATGAAGTCATGAAAACTAGCATCCCTTGGGTTCGGTCAATCTGTTAAGGACTCCCTTCGTTCATCGGCATTAGTGAATACAAGATGAACGAAAAGTCGACTTAATCGGAAAAATTTACGTGGTTTACCATAAGGGCCATTTGGCCGTCTCCCCAGATTCCCGAGTTTGGCTACAATCCGACTACCTTTCGAATCGAGGTCCGTTTTTTATGCCAGCATCCAGTGAAGTGCCAGCAATTCCTTCGACGTGGCATCACCGTCATTTACTCGACTTAGAGTTCTTTTCTGCTGATGAAATCAGTTTGATACTGGATACAGCGGAGAGCTTGCATTTAGCCACCCGTGGCGGTAGGGAAAAGCTCGATATCCTTCGCGGGCGCACGGTTGCGAATTTGTTTTTCGAGAACAGCACTCGAACACGCAACAGTTTTTCGCTTGCCGCAAAGCGTTTGGGGGCGGATACCGTTGAGTTTTCTTCAAGTGGTTCCAGCGTTTCCAAAGGCGAGACCTTTATCGATACCGCCAAGACCATTGAAGCCATGGGAGTCGATGCAGTCGTCGTCCGTCATGCGACTCCTGGGACGCCCCATCTGCTCGCTCGGCATTTGGATTGTTGTGTGGTGAATGCTGGTGACGGGCCGCATGAACATCCCACTCAAGGATTGTTAGACATTTTGACGATCCGCCAACAACGCGGCACCATCGCGGGACTCACCGTAGCCTTGGTCGGCGACATTGCCCACAGTCGGACTGCTCGCTCGAACATCTGGGGCCTTAAAAAGCTTGGAGCGCACGTGATCGTCTGCGGACCAGCAACTTTGGTCAGCCGTAATTGGGAAAAGCTGGGAATAGAAGTCGTTCATAATTTGGACAGTATCTTGCATCGATGCGACGTCTTGAATTTGCTTCGGATTCAGTTCGAACGCCAAGCCACACGACCGTTTCCCTCGGTTCACGAATACGCGTTGTTGTATGCCATGACGAAAGAGCGAATGCAACGCAGCAAGCCAGACATCTTGATCATGGCTCCCGGTCCCATCAATCGCGGCGTTGAATTAACACCCGACGTCGCTGATGGCCCGCATTCTGTAATTCTCAAACAAGTGACGAACGGCATCTCGATTCGTATGGCAGTACTTTGGCTATTGCTCGGAAGAAAGGGTTCCTAATTCGATGTTTAACGCCGAAACTCACACGAGTTGGCTCCTTGATAATGGTCAGATTGTCGATCCTGCAAACGGGATCGATCGAATCGGTAGGTTGCTGATACACGAAGGCAAGATTGCGGCTATTGATCCCTCGGATGGCGACATACCGAACGACGCGATACGAATTGACGCACACGGAATGATCGTTGCTCCAGGACTGATCGACATTGGAACGGACTTGGGCGAACCGGGTCGCGAAGAAGATGAAACAATTTCTAGCGGCTGTTTGTCCGCAGTGGCGGGTGGTTATTCTTCGATTGCTTGTTCGGCAAATACAGAGCCCGCCATCGACACGGTCGCCAGCGTTCAGTTCATCCAACAGAAATCGCTCAAGGTCAATCAGTGCCGCGTTCATGTTATCGGCTGCGTTAGCAAAGACCGACGTGGCGAAGAAATGGCAGAAATTGGTGCTTTGGTAGAGGCAGGCGCGATAGCACTAAGCGACATGCCACGGCCCATCGAAAACACCGCATTGCTCAAGCGTGCCCTTGAATATTGCAGCATGTTCGATCGGCCGTTGCTCGATCATCCTGAACTGCTCTCACTTACGCGACACGGCGTGATGCATGAAGATATGACCCAGCTCGTGTTGGGATTACCCCCCATGCCAGCCGAAGCCGAGGATCTAGCGACGGCACGCGATCTGCGACTGGTCGAGGCGACGGGCGGGCGATTGCATTTGACCAATATCTCAACGATTGGCAGTGTCGAATTGTGCCGACGTGCCAAGTCGCGAGGACTGCCATTTTCCGTCGGCCTGAACTCCGTCAACTTTCATTTGATGGACCAACTCCTTCGATCGTTTGACTCGAATTGCAAAGTGAACCCGCCGCTGAGATCGGCGGAGCACTTGGATGCGTGCGTTTCGGCGCTCGCCGATGGGACGATCGACGTGATCGCGACAGGTCACCGACCGTTTTCGGTTGAAAAGAAAATGCAGGAGCTCGACGCGGCTCCATTTGGAATGATTTCCTTGGAAACAACGCTCTCGGCCGTAATTTCGTTTTTGATTCGCCCTGGTTATCTGAACTGGTCGGACGCGATTTCCAAGATGACATGCAATCCTGCCAAGGTGCTCGGACTGACTTCGGGTACGTTATCGGTTGGGCAACCTGCGGATGTTGTTTTGATTGACCCAGGTTTGAAATGGAAAGTCGACGCCGAGGAACTATTGAGCAAGGCATCCAATACGCCGCTAAACGGACATGAATTGTTCGGCCGTTCGGTCATGCTCTTTGTCGACGGCAAACTCAAATTCACTCGGTTGGCGGTAGCAGTTTGAGGTGTGCGTAGGCTTGAGATGTGACGCATCGACCACGTGAAGTCCGAATGATATATTCGCTTCGCAACAGGAACGGCTCGACTTCATCTTCTAAGGTGTCGGACGACACACTCATCGTGTGAGCGATGGCTTCGATTCCCGCAGGTCCGCCTCCGAATACTCGGATCAGCGTTTCCATATATCGACGGTCCTGGCGATCTAAACCTTTCTCGTCAATTCCTGTCATGGTCAGGGCTTTCCTGGCAACCTGTAGCGTGATGCGACCATCTGCGCGACTAGTAGCAAAGTCGCGAACCCACAGCAAACGGTTGTTGGCAACACGTGGCGTGCCGCGTGAGCGTGCGGCAATTTCCGCTGCCGCGTCGGGTTCGAGGTCCACGCGTAACTTGGAGGCATTACGGGTGAGGATTTCGATTAACTCGTTAGTTGTATAGTAGCCCAAATGCTGACGAATCTGGAATCGATCTCGCAAGGGACCGCTTAACATCCCTGCGCGTGTGGTCGCGCCAATCAGTGTGAAGGGTTTGAGTTGGAGATTTAAGGTCCGTGCATTAACACCTTCGCCGAGGATAATATCGATCCGATAATCTTCCATCGCCGTGTACATGTACTCTTCGACTGCCTTGGGCAATCGGTGGATTTCGTCGATAAAAAGGACGGAGTTTTCTTCCAAATTGGTGAGGTAAGGAATGAGTTCTTTGGGTGCTTTGAGGCCGGGACCACTGGCCATTTGCACCGACACGCCCATTTCTCGAGGCACGCACATGGCAAAGGTCGTTTTGCCCAACCCGGGTGGACCGTCGAACAAGATATGGCCGACGGGCTCGCGCCGACTTTTTGCGGCTTCCATAGCGATTTCGAGAACTTCAGCAACTTCTCGCTGGCCGACCATTTCGGCAATTCGCCGGGGTCGGAGTACAGATTCATTTTCGTCGCGTATCTCGCCCTTGATTGGGTCGACGGGATCATCATCCCCGCTATCTTCCGACAATATTTTTTCGCGGGCCATACATCATCCGTGTTGTTTGAAATCAGACAAAAAGCGAACCCTTATGTTATCAGCACTAAACTGACGAGGTAAAGGCTAGGTTTTCTTTGGGTTTATCGTCCTTTTAGCCCGTGGGGTGGCGCAGGCCCTAACGGGACCCTCGTCAGATGGCGACCCGTTCTCAGGCAGGCATTCCCCATCAGATTGTCAAGGTGAATCATCCAGCTCGATTCCGTAGCGCCGCATTTTCTCTCGAAGGGTCGCGCGATGCATTCCCAATTTCTGTGCAGCAGCCGCGCGGCTTCCTCGCGACGCATCGATTACGCCTCGCAATAGAACGGGTTCGACTTCCGCCATAAATCGATCGAACAAACCATCTTGCGGCCCGCCCTGCCCTTCGGACTCCAATTGCTTTTGAAGCCACTGTTGGACCATATCCGCCAAGGTAACTTGCTGTTGGTCAGCGGCTGTCGCAACCGTCACACGTTGGGCTTCGGGGAGATGATGAACCGTGATGACTTGTCCTCGAGCAAGCAGCGCTGCGTGCTCCAGTGTATTTCGTAATTCTCGGACGTTACCGCGCCAAGGCCTTCGTCGTAATTCGGCCATCGCGTCGGCATCCACAGCGGTTCGAGGATTCGCATAGGCGATCTTTGTTAAAAAGTATTCGCACAGCAGCGGCAAATCGTCTAAACGATCGCGGAGTGCGGGCAATTTAATTTCGAAAACAGCTAATCGAAAATACAAATCCTCACGGAACTGATTGGCTGCAATCCGGACCTGTAAATCTTGATTGGTTGCTGCCAAGATACGAACATCGCATTCGCGCGGACGAATTTCGCCCACGGGCGTGAATTCGCGCTGCTCCAAAACTCGGAGCAATTTGACTTGCTGGGGAAGCGGCAAATCACCGATTTCGTCCAGCAGAACCGTGCCGCCAGCACTCACGGTAAATAAACCGTCTCGCTTTTCAACCGCACCCGTAAATGCGCCACGAACGTGCCCGAAAAGCTCGCTTTCGATGAGCGAGGGATTCAGTGCAGGCAATGCGATTGGTACGTACGGACGAGTGCGACGCGAGCTGTTTTCGTGAATTGCGGACGCCACCAACTCCTTGCCAGTACCACTTTCTCCAGTAATCAAAACAGGTAGTTCGCTACGTGCAGCGAGAGCGATTCGTTTGAATACGTCTTGCATCGCCTCGGATCGACCGACAAGGGACGTTCGGTTGAGGGTCTCGGAAGCATTGAATGGCTCCGCCGCATCCAAGTCCCGTTTGTGAGAAAGCGCATCCCGGATGACTTCGGCTGCATGATCAAGATCAAACGGTTTCGTCAAGTATTCTGTCACTTCGTTTTGGACGGCTTCGATCGCTGTTTCCAAATCGCCGAAAGCAGTGATCAGAATGATCGGAATGGCACCAAGTTTTTCGCGTATTTTTGGAATGGCTTGCAATCCACTCATTCCAGGTAGCCGAACATCCAAGATGATCGCGTCGATTGTTTCGGTGTTGATCAACTGCAACGCATTTTCGGCGTTCGAGACCGTGACCACATCGTGCCCTTCGGCGCGAAGCAATCTTTCTAGACTCCAACAAATGGAGGGTTCATCATCAACGACTAGTACTCGACTCATGCGTTCCTCGCAGTAACTGAGGCTGGTTCTCCGATGGGGATTTGCAAAGCGAAAATCGTCCAACCATCTTCGCGTTTCCAGCTAACTTTTCCGTGGACTCGATCGGCTGTCTGTTTTACCAAAGCCAGCCCCATACCAACACCCTCGGCTTTGGATGTCACAAACGGCTCAAACATGCGATCTTGAACTGTCGCGTTTGGGCCGGGGCCGTTATCCCGTACTTGGATATCGAGATTTCCTTGCTCCAAAGTTGAGCGCAACTGGACTTCGCCGCGATTCCCTGCGGCTTGGATCGCGTTCATGATTAGATTGAGAATAGCCGAACGGACAAGCTCTTGGCCGGGGATTTCCAGCGCATCGATGTCGATCGATCTTGCAATATCAAGCTTGACATGCAAATGGGCCGCAGTCGGTCCAGCCAAACCTGCCACATCTTCCAAAACGTCTCCAAAGTTCGATTTTCCGGCCTCGATTTGTTTGTCAGAAGCGACTTGCATCCAGCGTTGCAATTGATCCTCGGCCAATCGCAATTGACGAGTTGCCACGTCGGTCGCTTCGAGATCGCCGGATTTACATGTCTTTGCGTGCCATTGCACAGCCAAACGGGCTCCCGTCAACGTGTTGCGCAAGTCGTGAGCTAATCCACTGGCTAGCTGATGCACCAAACGCTCTCGTTCGGTCGCGTGAATTCTCCGTTCAAGCGACTGCAGTTCATTTGCCATGTGATTGACGCTTGATGCCAAGTTCCATAGTTCATCGTTTGGACCGGCTAGCAAGATCGTCTCGTATTCGCCTTGGGCAATGCGACGAACCTGATCTTCGACGTCGCGGACGCGCTGCACCGTGCGGGCTGACAGGGCCCAGGCGACTAGCCCCAACCCAATGGCAGTTGCCGCGCCGGTGATCAAGGGCAACGTAGCCGCTTGCCGTTGCGTTTCACGTACGGACTCAGCGCGAACCAATATTCCTAACCAACGCGGTGATGATTCCGTGTCTTCTTTGAGGTTGGGATGATAACGAATCCAAGCCGCATGAAACGGTTTCTTGGTTGCCAATTTCAGATCGTGCATCAACAGCGGCATGTCGCTAGCTGGCAGCGAGCTTTTAGGGATATATGCGTTCCCCAGCAAAATTGAATCGTCGGTTGAATGAATAACGCGAGCTTGGGTGTCAAGCAAAACGACATCGGTATCTGCCAGTAGGCTGATCGTTTCGAGGATTGGCGTGTTCAAGGGAAATTTCGGGCTTGATAGCACTGCTGCAATTCCTCGCAGTCGGTGCTCCACTTCTTCGCGAGTTTGACGAATGGCAACCCACCAAGCTAGGCCGGTTACAATGGCGACCAAACAAATCGCGGTTCCGATGAAAGCAATGAACCATTGGTTTTGGAGTGATTTTCCCATGAACTAAGAGGTCTGGGCCTGCACAGACCTTGCTCCTAAAGATTCTATTGTACTAAACCGTACTTATGTCGATTTTGAGTCATCTTGGCTTTATGTCGAGTCGAATACGGACTTTTCCACGTTTAGTGATAAAAAATTGCATCAAAGGTCAGATCATTGCGTTGTCCTCATTCCAATAAATTCCCCGTTTCAACTATCATAGAGCCCAAGCATCCTTTTTCATCAAGCCGATCCACGGTCAAAACTCGAACGCAGTGCCTAATTGTTGCTTCCACACCACCTAATCGCTAAGTCGAATGGTTCGAGGGCGTCGTCAAAGGCATTTACCTTAGTGGAACTGCTTGTAGTAATCGCCATCATCGGAATTTTGGTTGGTCTACTGCTGCCTGCCGTTCAAGCGGCTCGCGAAGCAGCCCGCCGGGTCCAATGTTCGAATAACCTCCGTCAAATCGCTTTGGCAACCTCGAATTATGTAAGCGCCATGAAATGCTTGCCGCCGGGATGCGTTGTGAATTACAACTGGCCGAATCAGACAAATAATGTTTCATTGGGAGTGCATGGGCGACTGTTGTCGTACCTCGAAATGAATCAACTCGCCTTGACGATCGACACGGCAGCTCCATGGGATACCCAGCAGTCGATTCATAAAATCAAGATTCCGACGTACGCTTGCCCTAGCGATCCCAAAAGTGATCGGGTTCGCGACCCAGGCGGTGGGAAACCATTTCTGTATCCAACTAGTTATGGTTTCAATTACGGGCCCTGGTATGTGTTTGATCCGATTACGAAAATTGCCGGCGATGGACTTTTCTACCCAAATAGTTTTATTGGGCTGCAACAGATAACCGATGGGCTGTCCCAAACGATATTAGTTGCCGAAGTGAAATCATGGACCTCCTATTTTCGAAATGGTGGCCCGGGTTCCACGATTATGCCCGAAAGAGTTTCGGATCTGGCTGCATTCGCGTCGAGCGGAACAGAGTTCAAGGACACAGGTCATACAGAATGGCCCGATGGTCGCGTGCATCACACTGGCTTTACTTCCACTTTTCCGCCGAACACAAAAGTCTCCATTCCCTATTCGGGAAAAGTTTATGATGCCGACTACAATTCTTGGCAAGAAGGCAAGAACGGTGAACAGGGGCGACCAACGTACGCCATTGTCACTTCTCGAAGTTACCACGTGGGAATGGTTCATGCCGCGCTAGTCGATGGTAGTGTACGAGCTTATTCAAACAACATCAGCCAAAATACGTGGCGAGCTCTCAGCACTCGCGAGATGGCCGAAGTGTTCTCCACTCCAGAATAGATAAAACGTCATTCCCGTCCCATTTGCTTGCCAGCCGCATTACAGCGGATTAGATACTTGACTCATTATTCCGCCGGGCGCAATTGCGAACGCTTCCGATTAAGCAGGGACAATTAGAGGAGTGAAGCCCCGCTTTTTTTAGATTCAGCTTGTTGTCCATGGCATCGAGTGGTTCTGACCAAAACTGGGAAATCCTCATTCCATGTACGTTTTTCGTGTACGGGCAGGGGTTCCTTTTGCCGATTTTGCGTAAAGTATCCACGATTCGAGCTTTGAAATCGTAACATCGACTGGAAAAGGTTGTTTGCGGCTGTCGATCTCCTTAAACTGAACGGCGGTTAGACAAACTGGGGTTTGGCCAATTATCCCTTACCTGAGGCGGAAGACGTGCTTTCCATTTACGGACAACGACAGCGATTATGCTCGGGGATGACTCGACGCGAGTTGTTGACTATTGGCTCGCTCGGATTGGGTGGCTTGACGATGCCCGAACTATTACGAGCTGAAGCGGCGCAAGGCATTTCAAATTCGCGTAAGGCGATCATCATGATTTACTTATGCGGCGCGCCGCCTCACCAAGATATGTTTGATCTCAAGATGGAGGCACCATCTGAAATTCGTGGTGAGTTCCGGCCAATTGACACGAACGTTCCAGGCATCCAAATCTGCGAGCACTTTCCGCGAATGGCTCGCATCATGGACAAATTAATTCCCATCCGGACGGTCGTTGGTTCGCCTGATGGCGATCACAACTCATTTATCTGTTACACGGGGAGATCACCGCGGCTTCAACCGGGAGATTGGCCTTCGATGGGGGCAACGTTGTCGCGATTGCACGGCGCTTCGTCGATCGAAGTTCCGCCCTTCGTCGGTCTTTCGCCCAAGACTGGTCATCCACCCTATGGGTCGCCCGGACATCCTGGATTTCTGGGTCAATCGCACAGCGCATTTCGTCCCTATGGCGAAGGGATGACAGACTTAACATTGCAAGGAATAAGCGTCGAGCGTTTAGCTGACCGGCGAAGCTTGCTGACGAGTATGGATCGCATGCGAAGCGACTTGGATCGCTCTGGACTCATGCAAGGTCATGACGTATTTCGAAGCCAAGCCCTGGATCTGCTAACTTCCAGTAAACTGGCCGATGCATTAGATGTTTCTCGCGAGGATCCCAAGGTTCGCGAACGATACGGTCACGGCGATCCTAAGAACTACGGTGATGGTGCCCCCCGAAACTTAGAACACTTTCTAATTGCCAGACGACTTGTCGAAGCTGGCGTGCGTTGCGTCACGCTAAATTTTGGTCGTTGGGATTTCCACAGCGATAATTTTTCCGAGTTCAAGAACACGCATGGTCCGCTATTTGATCAAGGCATGAGTGCTTTGGTCGAGGACTTGGCTGATCGTGGCATGGACCAAGATGTTTCCGTTGTGGCGTGGGGTGAGTTCGGTCGCACACCGATCATCAACAAAGATGCGGGCCGCGACCATTGGCCCCAAGTCGGATGCGGACTGCTGGCTGGGGGCGGGCTTCGCACCGGACAAGTGATTGGCAAAACAGATCGGCTAGGCGGTGAGCCAGTCGAACGCCCGGTGAACTTTGGTGAAGTCTTTGCAACGCTTTATCATCAACTGGGTATCGATCCCAATGTCGTCACCGTCCCCGATTTTGCAGGCCGCCCTCATTACCTGGTTGACAATCATCAACCGATGAGAGAACTGATCTAATTCTGGCTGGTAATTCATCTGATTGAAAATACGAGATGCCACTCACTGGGAACTGGCAGCAACGAATGCAATGAGCACGATCAACGAAATAACAATCGCGACAATCAACAAGATGACGAATAGTTTGTTGTAAGCAAATGGCGAAGAGCCGGCGACTTTGCCCGTTTGGCCGTTGATGAGGACTCGATAAGGTTGATCTTTGTAACGATAGACCATGATCCAAATAGGCAGCAGGAATGGGTCGCTTGTCATTCCTTCCACGCGAACATTCACTCGAACGTTGCGGCTTCGGCCTGGGAAGTAGGACATGCTTGCGGCCGTTTCCATGGCTTCGAGTTTGCTCTGGGCTAAAGGACGAGCAAACTTCTTGGGAAGCCTAAACTCTTCGACGACGACATTCTCCAAGTCAACCTTGTCGGGCGACACTCCTCGAGATAGGTCAAAAGGCGAAATCGATTCGACTTCTCCTGTCGCCAAAATGCTGCTGGCAGGAACGAGCAAACCGCTGTACTGGCCTCGATGGTCCCCGCTGAGAGGATGCCAATCGCCGCGCGCTCCGAAAGGTGCAGGGGAACTGTCACCGGACCAGTAAGTGTATGTGTTTGCAGAAAAAACCCAAAACGGAACGAATACTTGGGTGACTTCGCGAATTGCTGCTAGTTGAGCGGCATCGCCGGGCTTCCAAAAGCCGCGACGTAACCATTCTCGGAGATTGGTTTCGACTTGACTGCGATCGATGGAAAAAGGAACTACTAAGTTTGGCCTAAGGGTTCGCGAGTCGGTCCGCTGCGTCATTTTTTCGCTGCCACAAAACGGGCAACGTAACGCTTTGGCCGAAGCGTCGTAACTCATCGAAGCACCGCACGACTCACAGCGAAAACTGTAAAGGCTTGCTTGCTGTGTATGCGGCCTATCAATTATTGCACTGGCCGCGCTCTCGGTACCGCAGGTACTGCAGAAGAGATCTTCTTCGTCCAGCATCGAACGGCAAATTGGACATTTTTGTCGAACAAGGGCTTCGCTCATGTTTTCGGCTTGGGAATTAACCTCTGTTCTTGTATTAAAAATTCGCTGGTTGCAAGACTAGCCCGGTGTGTGTTGGCAAACGTGTTAGCGACCAATTCTATCGATTGCTTAACATCATGATTCCTAGAACTAACAAACACAGGATGATAATTACACCAAGGGCGAAAACGGTAATACGGGTCGCCGACAGTGGTTTGTCTCCTACGATCTTTCCGGTTTGCCCGTTAATCAGTAGTCGATACAGTTTGTCGCGATAGTGATAGGTCAAAATATGCACTGGCAACAGGATTAGGTCGGATCCACTGGATGTGAGTTCTGTCGAGACGTTGAGGTCTGCACACGTATCACCCGGTAGAAAACCCTGGACGCTACGGACTTGTCGCTTGCGAAACTCTTGTTCTGCAACAGAAATTGCTTCGCTCGGTTCAATGGAATATTCCTCGCTCAACCAACCTGCAAGGTAAAAAGGTCGATACCGTACAAGCGCGTTGAGGTCAAAAGGCTGAATCGATAAAGCTTCGTTTTGGTTGATCCCGCGCGATGCCGAGACGAGGTAGCCTGAGTAGTACTTGTGAAACTTGCCCGACAAAGGCCACCATTCCGTTTCTTGAACCCGTCGAGTATGCGTTTGCGTATTCCCTTTTGAGTCCCTGGTCGTGTAAGTCTCTGTTCGATACCAGTGCTCACCGATCCGTGCGGACCACTGACTTTCCGCGATCATCGTGAAGTGCCAAAACGGAAGATAGACCCCACGCTGCTTGTCCGACATGGCTTTCATTCGCAAGTCGCCTGGACGGAACCAGCCGTTGTTTGCCATCCAGCGTTCAAAAATCTCTTGAGCTTTCGTTTTGTCGATCGCAAATCCGATTACAAATTCTGGCTGCCGGCGCGAGTCATCATGCGTGGGTTTGTCGACAACGAAATTCGAGTCGCAAAAAGGGCAAGTATAACTGCGTTGCTCTTGCGAAGTAGCAAAATCCGCACCACAACTGTCGCAGTGAATTGTTTTGGTAAAGGCCGGTTGGTCGGGATTGCTTGGGGCAACTTGGTAGTTGGTTTCTTGAGGAACCTCAAACGGGACGCCGCACGCGATGCAGAATCGTGAGCCGGGTTCTCGTGGGGAACCACAGGACCGACATTGCGTGATGGCGGCAGTCGCAGTTCGATGATCGACGATTTCGGCTTCGATGACTCGCAGTTCATCGTCCTGGGTGGTTGCCACGGAGCGACTGGCTCGAGGGGTGCTTAAGGACCGAAGATTGGGTCGTTGGATCATCGAACGATCAGTCCTATTAACAGTCCAGGCAATTCCGAAAAAACAGTCCTCGCACGCTTTGTTAACCAATGCTCACTGTGCGATTTTCGAGAAACAGCTTTCTGAAAAACAAGATTGTCTATTCTACCCGTTTTTTCGAAAGTTATTCTTCGTTTCCCGTTTGTTTTCGATAGATCGCTTGAATCATGGATTCGCAATCTTTGAATTTCTTGCTACCCGCAAGGACTTGTTCGATCAAGCGGCGAGCCTCGACTTCGCTGTGTCCCAAAACGAGAAGTGCTTGGAACGTTTCTTCGACAAGTCCGGGCGGTTGCGGTTCAACGCCTGGCGCGTCGCGACGAACGAGCAGTGCAAAGCGTGGCATCTTGCGGCGTAGCTTGGCAATGATCCGTTCAGCGGTCGCAGGGCCGACGCCAGGAAGCGCCGACAATCCTTTGGCGTCCTGTTGTTCGATGACCATCGCTATATCTTGGACCGGCTGGACCATTGCGCGAAGTGCTTTCTTGACGCCAACGCCGTCAACCGAGCAGAATAGTTCGAAGAACTCGCGCTCGATGGTTGTCAAAAAACCGACCAGACGCGGAGCCAGTTTGCCGCCTTGAGCAGGGCTGCCTTCGATATAGTGCACTGTAAAGAGCGAAATAGGTTTGCCGATTTGTCCTTGCAGATGGCGTCGTGTGTAATCGGGAATTCCGATTTCGTATTCAAAGGGTGGAATCGACAGCGTCGCCATTTCGTCATCCAGAGAAAGCAGCGTGCCTGTTATTTTTGTTATCACTCTTGTGTCCTAGTTCGTTGAATAAATTTAATTCGAAATTCTTTATTGAGTCAGCCCACCAACGCGTTTCGCAAAGCGAAGTAATGGCAGAGTGCGACCGCCAAGGCATCGGCGACGTCGGGTGGCTCTGGCACAGTGGACAGACCAAGCTGTTGTTGAACGGCATATTGAACTTGGCTCTTGGGTGCACGACCGTTCCCGGTGAGCGCCTTCTTGACGCGAGTTGGTAGATACGAGTAAACGGCAAGGCTCGATTGCGACGCGGCAAGGCAGAGCACGCCTCGTGCGTGACCCATCAAGATCGCAGTCCTGGGACGATCATAGTGCGAATAGATTTGCTCCATCGCCATCGCTTGAATGCCGGGGTGCGCGTGCAGGACCTCTTGAATGCCGCCATGCAGCTCTAGCAAACGTTGCTCCAAAGTCTTCTTTCGATCGCATCGAATCACGCCAGCCTCAAGCAAACGAGGACTTCCTCGCCGCAAGTGCAGAACGCCGTAACCTGTTGTGCCAAGACCAGGGTCAACTCCCAAAACAAGCGGTTCGTTCGTCATGGTTGCCGCCCTTTGTCGGAAATCAACTTTCCTTGCTTCGTTCCCATGTCGTCCCTTCCTTGAGATCCTGGATCGTGATCCTGAGGCCAGTCAATCCGTTTCGGATCGCGTCCGCCATTGCAAAATCCTTATTTTTACGAGCAGACGCACGCAGTTCGATAAGGAGTTTCATCAATCCATCCACGACCTCGGCTGCTTCCTCGCCCTGCCCTCCAGCTTTTGGCGGCTTTGCAAAAATGCCGAGGATTGACGATAGTTCGCGCAGGATCGACATGCCTTGGGTGAGAATTGCCAAGTTTGCCGGTGTCCGTTGAGCTGAATCTTCGAGATTGCTTGTCTCGATAAAACGATTCATGCAGCGGGCTTGCTCAAACAAATCGCTGACCGCTCCGCCTGTGTTGAAGTCATCGTCCATTTTCGCCAAGAAGCTATCGCGAAGCCGAAGCATTTCTGTCAGAGTTGCATCGGGAGTCCCATGTGCTTGGAATTTAGAGCGACGATCATTCGAAGGCAACGAATAGAAAGTCGTGCCAGTCACGCGTTCGAACCGCTGAAACAAACGATAGAAGGCCTCGAGCGCTATCCCAGCTTCTTGTAGAGGCTCATCGCCGAAAACGCTTGTCGTTCGATAGTGCGTTCGCAACAGGAAGAAACGAATTCGCTCTCCCGTGTGTTTTTCTATAAGCTGAGCGAGCCCGCCTGCCCCTTTACTCCGCGATATCTTGCCCGAAACCTCCGCTTCGAGATTTTCCGAAGCGGATTCTTCGCGATCGTTGCGGCCACCGACTTTGCCAGACGCAGCGGCAGCTCGCATCAGGCCGTTGTGCATCCAGTAGCGAACCATCGGTTGACCGTGGCAGCAGCGACTTTGGGCCAATTCGTTTTCGTGGTGCGGGAAGACCAAGTCCAGGCCGCCACCATGGATATCAAATGTCTTGCCCAGAATACGGCGACTCATGGCGGAGCATTCTATATGCCAACCCGGTCGTCCTTTGCCCCATGGACTGTCCCAAGATGGCTCACCTTCTTTGGCTGACTTCCACAGGGCAAAGTCACCGGGGGAGCGTTTGCGGGAAGCGGCCTCGCCACCTTCGCCTTGCTGTGCGTCGGCAGTTCGATTGCTTAGCTGACCATACTGCGGGTCGCGTGTGACGTCAAAGAAAACATCGCCGCCGCTGGAATACGCGAAACCGCGCTCGATTAACTCTTCCACAAAGCGAATGATTTCGTCCATGTTGTCAGTAGCTCGCGGCAAGTGATCGATTTGGTCAACGCTCAATGCCGACAAGTTCGACAAATAGTCAGCCGTCATCTGCGTCGCGACTTGGAACATCGAAATGCCGCGACGGCGACTCTCGCCGATGATCTTGTCGTCAACGTCAGTAATGTTCACCACCCAAGTGACTTCGTATCCGCAATACGTCAGATAGCGCTTGATCGTGTCAAATATGACTGGGCCCACCATGTGGCCGATGTGGGCTTCTTTGTAGACCGTGGGACCGCATAAATACATTCCGACTTTGCCGGGTAAAACTGTTTGAAAAGGTTCTTTGACTCGCGACAACGTGTTGTAAACGCGAAGCGAGGAAACGGGCGATTCAGTTTCTGAAGAGCTTTTCATTTTTGACGCAGTTGCCATGTTCTTCGATACTTCCGATACGAACTAATGAAAATGGGGAAAGGCAGGCTAACTTTGCGTTCGCCCAAATCCAGGTAAACGTCGCAAAGGGAATAATAGTGGCTTCGAGGGAACGAAGCGATATTGTTTCAAAAAGCCCGAAAAATGCTACTTGGGGCCAAAACCGGGGCGAAACCGCCACCAAGCCCAGCAAAATGCGAATGAATTACCGGTTTTTTGGCGTATGCCACAAGCGAATTTGATCGATCAGAGGGCTGGAATTTGATGAACTGGGTGACGTTTGGAAGTTAATTTGAATGGGCCGTAGTCGTTTGCAGGCAATCTATGCAGTGCTTCAATGGACATGAAGTTTATGTTGCTTGAGAAGCAGGCTAAATAGTTGCTGTGACGTTTCGCGGCTTTGGTAAATGGTGGGTAACGGGTCGGTTGACGCTTGGGGGGAGGGTAACGGGTTGAAACCCGTTCTACGGTTGTTTTGCGACAAGGGCAATGCAGTGGACTTCGAGAAGCACGCCTTTTCCAACATTGCCAACTTGCTCTCCCGTTTTGCCTTTCAGGCCAACGCAGTCATCGGTAACGCCCAGCAATTCGGCGATTCGTGTTTTCATGGCGGTTTTGTTCGGGGCGATCTTTGGCGTTTCGGAATGGACGATACAATCCACGTTGATGACGGAGTAGCCCATGGCGCGCACGCTATCCATCGCGATCTGAAGCATTTCGGCGGAATCGCGATTTTTGTTCGCAGGGTCCGTATTGGGAAATAGTTGACCAATATCGTCAAGTCCGGCTGCAGACAAAACGGCATCTGTAACGGCATGCAAGAGAGCGTCTGCATCCGAATGGCCAACCAAATGCGATCCGCAGTCGATCTGGATCCCGCCTAGTTTCATCGTTCCGCCCAATTCGATTCGATGAGAATCGTAGCCGAGACCGACTCGCAGATTATTCATGGATGCTAATCCCAGAATCAAAAGTACAACTCGTGTAGTCTGTTGATAAGACTTTAAACTTATCGTTCGTGGATGTGTTTGCCATACCACTCTTGATTCTGATACCAATAAAAACAGCCGACTGAATGCGGGGGAAGCATACAGTCGGCTGCTGCGGAAGTCATCAAAAGAGTTGGATAGCAAATCAAGCAGGCTTGGATTACATTGTTTCTTCTTTTGACAACTTGATATCTAGAGCAGTCATTCCTTTGGAAATCTCGACGGTAGTAAAGCTGCCCGAAGCGAATTGCTCAGGAATGCTTTTCCAGAAATCGCTGCCCGCAGTTTCCGGAGGTCGAATCTCCACCGAGTACTTGCCGATTTCAGCTCCTTTTTTTCCCGTCGCATGAACGAGTTCAAAGCTGCCATCCGCTTGCAACGTGGCAATTGCAGATCCTGATCCGCCAGATGCTGGCGACAACATCAATCTTGTACCTTCCGGCAGTTTGGAGCCATCCGAAAAAGAAGCTTTGCCATTTACGGGAACGATTTCAAAGCGGGGGCCACCACATCCGGCGACGCCTAGAGCAACAACACTGCAGAGAAGCCCGACGCAAAATTTGTTTGTTAGAAAATTCAACATGTTTCACCTATTCAGAAGTAGGAAGACTACGTGCGTTTTGTATAACCCACTTCGCCATCAACATGTGCTGGCAGCAGGATCTGCCACCAGCACGGTCTCAACTTTGTGGAGTGACCTCTTAAAGACCACCACCGGAACCTTCACCGTCGATCACTTCGCCGTTCTCTCTCGTGCCCAACGAGTAAACAGTTCGGAGATTCATCGTTTCGCTGAAGAATCGGACGCTACCATCGGCCAAGCATGCCTGAGCTCCACCGGTGTGGAAGCTAAACCACTCGTTGTTCGGTCCGCAGTCGTGGTTATTCCATGTACAGCCTGTAGGTCCACCGCGTGGAGAGCCGTTGTTATTCATGACTTTTGAAGCCCCTGAAGAACTATCTGGTTCGGCCCATCGCCAGTGCTTGCGACCAGCCATAAGAACGGGATCCAAGTAGCTGTTTGGTGCCAATGAAGTGTCTGGAATCATGCGATCGTTCCTTCCAACATCTTCATAAATCAGAATGCTATTTGAAGCTCCGTCGGAAATTTGCCCCATCTTGGCACCACCAAAGTTGATGTCGAAAGTTCCATAAGCCATAAGATCGACGGTTTGTTTTAACTGGTATTTCTTCGCATCTGCAACATCGGCGGCACCGCCGGTGTACAACTCGTAAAACTGGGCCGCGTACGGTTGCGGAGTTAAGGCCGAATTGAACCGACCTGCCGGTAGCCCGGTGATTACAGAATTGGCGCTGCTGATTTCCACGTAAGGCAGAGGAGCATAGTCCAAGCACCCGTATCCTTCTGTATCACGAGACGAAGGACGAAGCCCGTTTGTTGGGCAGATGTAGGAGGCAATGACCGCACCAGCTCCGAGTCCGTTTTGCATCGCGGTGATGTTAGTGCCTTCGTTGTGACGCAAGGCCTTGTTCAACGATTCATAAACAGCTTGTTGCTCCAAATAAGGCAGGATCATCGTCGTCAAGCTTTGGTAACACTGGGTTTTGTGGGTTGTGTTGGTCGCAGGGTTGGTAGCAAAGTGCTCGCCAGCCCGGGGGAATTTCTTTTGGGCGCTTTCAAAATTGGCGACCGCCAATCCCATTTGGCGCAAATTGTTTTGACATTGGGCTCGGCGAGCAGCTTCACGTGCTGCTTGAACCGCTGGCATCAATAGCCCGACAAGGATACCGATGATCGCGATTACAACCAGCAATTCGACGAGGGTAAAACCCCGTCGGGCATTGTGTAACGTTTTGGTCATAGTGACTCTCTTCTTTTGATTTACCTTCAAACTCCTGATCGCCAGCAATTGGATCATCACAGATCCTAAACACTGCAAGCGACAACAACTCATTCCATCACGAATCGATTCAGTTCTAGAACGGGAAGTAATATAAATCACGTCGAAGGGATCTACGATGAGCTATCGATGCAAATTTGATTAAGAACGCGTGAAGAAATGATGAAGGCGGCGAATTGCAAGCTGGGTGAACAAAATGCGGGCGATGGAGACGCCGAAATTTGATTTTAGTGATCACTGGAAATCTTGATTGCTGTCGCGCTCAAGTTGCATTTCCCTTTGTAAAACCGGCATTTATTGGCCCCTACGGCGGAATTGTTGGGTTAGCTAAAATGCCGCTACAATTTTGCAAGCGCAGACCAAGGAAACCAAATGAATAAGCCAACAAAAACTGCAATTACGCCAACGCGAACTGAAAACTACCCAGAGTGGTATCAGCAAGTTATCAAAGCGGCCGATCTCGCCGAAGTGTCGCCAGTGCGAGGTTGCATGGTGATCAAGCCTTGGGGCTATGCGATATGGGAAAACATGCAACGCGTGCTCGATCGCATGTTCAAAGAAACAGGGCATCAAAACGCCTATTTTCCTTTGTTCATACCGATGAGCTATCTCGAAAAAGAAGCCGAACACGTCGAAGGATTTGCGAAGGAATGCGCGGTAGTCACGCACCATCGGCTTGAGCCAGACGGAAAAGGTGGCTTGCGACCGGCGGGTCCTTTGGAAGAACCGCTGATTGTTCGTCCAACAAGCGAGACGATTATCGGCGCGATGTACGCCAAGTGGGTTCAATCGTATCGTGATCTACCCATATTGATCAACCAATGGGCCAACGTGGTTCGTTGGGAGTTGAGGACACGACTGTTTTTGCGGACCGCAGAGTTCCTTTGGCAAGAAGGCCACACCGTTCATGCAACAGCGGAAGAGGCGATGGAAGAGACACGCCGGATGCTTGATGTCTATGCCGACTTCGTTGAAAACTACATGGCGGTGCCCGTTATCAAGGGCGAGAAAACTCCTGCCGAGCGGTTCCCAGGTGCGGTGACGACGTTGTCCATCGAAGCGATGATGCAGGACCGTAAGGCACTGCAAGCCGGAACATCGCACTTCTTGGGTCAAAATTTTTCGAAGGCTCAGGACATCAAATTCCAAGATCAAAATGGAGAGGTTGTCCATGCATGGACAACCAGTTGGGGCGTTTCTACTCGCTTGGTCGGCGCTTTGATTATGACGCATTCTGATGACGATGGTTTGGTATTACCGCCGCGATTGGCCCCTGCCCATGTTGTCATTATTCCCATTTATCGCGATGACAGCCAGCGTGCAGAAGTGCTTGCATACTGCCAAAACTTGCGCAAAGATATTCATTCGATGCGATACGATGACGCGCCGATTCGTGTGGAACTCGATGATCGCGACATGCGCGGTGGTGACAAGAAGTGGTTTCATGTCAAACGGGGCGTGCCTATTCGTCTCGAAATCGGACCGAAAGACATGGCTCAGCAAGCTGCGTTTATGGCGCGGCGTGATACAGGACAGCAGCAATCGACACTCGTAGCCGAGTTGGTCCAGACTCTGCCTAGGGTTCTGAGTGAGATACAAACGAATTTGTTCGAGCGAGCATTGAAAATGCGTCAAGCGAATACGGTCGATTTGCATACGCTGGCTGAATTCCGTGACTATTTCAAGTCTGATGATGAGGACTCGTCAACCGTGGGTGGCTTTGCCAATTGCTACTTTGAGTCCGAAGAGTCGGTGAAAGATGTCCTGCAAGAGTTAAAAGTGACGATCCGATGTATTCCGCTTGGACAAGAACCAAGTTCGGGAGAATGCATTGTTTCTAGAAAAGAAACGAACCAACGGGCGATTTTTGCGAAAGCATATTAATGCGATCAGAAATGCTTGAGGCCATGATCCGAGATTTTCTAAGCGACGCCTCACTAGACTTTTTGCGACTCCCTAACCGAACGATAACGAAATGGTTGCAAAACCGATAGAAAAGACGCGGCCATCATGAGGGAATTCCTTCTTTGTATTCTTGTTGTAATCACGATTGCCATTAGCTTTGTTGCGGTTGCCGTCGTTCGGCGGCTCGCGGAACAACTTGGAATGTTTGACCGCCCTGGGCATCGCAAAGTCCATTCCGTTCCGGTACCTCTGGGTGGTGGGATTGGAATTTGGTTTGCCGTCGTAGCCGTTTTTGCGGCAGGGACTTTAGCGGTGTTTATGGTTCCTGCGGAAACGAATTGGATGCCGGAGTTGTATCGTACGCATCACGCTGGACTCAAGACTCAAACAAGCCGCCTTTGGGTTTTGTTAGGTGGGGGCACGGTGCTCATGTTCTTGGGTTTGGCCGATGATCGTCGCGGTCTGCCTTGGCAACTCCGACTAGGAATCGAGTTTTGCGTTGCTGCATTTGTAGTGTATTGGCAAGGATTGCAACTAACGGCTTTTATTGATGTGCCGATCTTAACGGGCTTGTTGAGCGTCTTTTGGATCGTGTTGCTGGTTAATTCTTTCAATATGCTCGACAACATGGATGGGTTAAGCGGTGGTGTCGCGTTGATCGCTTGCACCATGCTCGGTCTTATGTTGCTCGCGCGCCCTGAATCGAATACGCAGGCATCGCAACTCTTCGTGGCCACGATGCTTTTCGTGATGGCTGGCGCACTCTTGGGCTTTTTGTTTCACAATTGGCCACCTGCAAGAATTTTCATGGGCGATGCAGGAAGCTATTTTGTTGGATACTGGATCGCGATTGCAACGTTACTGGCAACGTACACGGATTATCGCGGGACAAGCCAATACGCTGTTCTCGCCCCAATCTGTATCTTGGCAGTACCACTTTACGACACGTTTTCCGTTATCTGGATTCGCCTGCGCAATGGCCGCAGTCCCTTTCAAGGTGACAAGAAGCACTTTTCTCATCGTTTGGTAGAACTTGGTTTTAGCAAAAAGAACGCAGTATTGACGATCTATTTGGCAACCTTGACATGCTCACTCGGTTCGTTGCTCCTAACTCGCACCGATTTGGTGGGAGCGGGCATCGTGGTGGCTATCGTCGCGTGTATGCTAGGCCTAATAGGACTGCTCGAATATCGTGCATGGCATGATCGCGTGGACGAAAGCTAAGAGTTTCGTAGCCCTATTAACTTTCTTGTAGCACGTAATATCAGCCTAACGGCCGTTCACTCTGTCACTGACTTCAGACTATAGGGGCACTCAAGCGAGTGAGCGCATTGCGAACACAAACCCACAGAAGAAATGCAAGTGAGCTGAGCGGTCTGAGTGGTAAAGTCAGCTCGTTAGGACTCACAATCGAACGTTGGATGCTCGCCTCGGTTCTCTTTGCCTTTGGAATTGCAGGGGCAATTGGTCAGTGGTTTCCAAGCGATAGTGTGTCCATCGTGATGGGGCAGACGATGCCGCAAATCGCACTTTGGTTAGTGGTTGCAGTCGCCACTGCCGTATTCAGCTTTCTCGCGCCGAAACGATCGACAGCTTGGTCAATTACAAGCAACGTTGTTGGAGTCAGCTTGCTTTTGTGGATTGCGTTTAGCACTTGGATGGTTCAGGGCCGGGGCAATTTACGATACGCCGTCAACATGTTCTGGCAATGGATTGCAGTAGGGCTGGTTTTCGCTATATCGTTTTGGATAGCACGTGGAATCAAGCAACGTTCACCGCTGGTCGTATTTTTCTTAGGATTATCGATCGCAACAAGCTTTCATGCGGTCTACCAATATGCTTACAGTATGCCGCGCGATCGACAGCGTTACAAAGAGGAGCCCGAAGTCGTTTTGCGTGAATTGGGTTTGGATGCTCAGGCAGGCAGCGCGACCAGACTACGATGGGAAGATAGATTGCAAAGTACTGAGCCGTTCGGGCCTTATGCACTGACAAATTCCCTGGCAGGTTTTCTCGCTCCTTGCGTGATTCTGTTCGGGGCGATGTTGGTTGAAACCCGAAATTTGCGGCAATGGCACTGGCGGCGAATAGGTATTGTTGCAGCCTTTGCACTTTCGCTTGTCGTCTTGGGACTTACGAAGAGTCGAACGGCTTGGTTAGCATCCTTGTCGGCTGCGTTTCTATATGGGGCCCTTCATCCCGTTTCCCGCGCGCACATTCAGCGGAACTTTTATCGGTGGCTGATTGCTGTGGCAAGCATTCTTGTAATGGCAGCGATCTGGGTATTGGCTGTAGATTCTCGAATATTGACCGAGGCACCCAAGTCTTTTGCGTTTCGATGGCAATATTGGCAAAGCACGTTGGTATTGATTTGGCACAATCTTCTTTTCGGCGTAGGCCCCGGAAATTTTCAAGATTATTATGCGACTTACAAGTTACCGAACTCTTCCGAAACCGTGCTAGATCCTCACAGCTTCTTGTTGGAGACCCTTGCAACGGGCGGAGTGCTCGCCGGCATTTTGCTGTTAGCGTGGCTGTCATGCATCTTTGTTGGATGGTGGCGCCAATACGGACTAGAACAAGATGACTTAAAAAGTGTCGATGGATCTTATTCAGGTAGTTTCAGCGCACTTGGGATAGGTGTTGTCCTTGCTGGTTTCATATGGTTAATTGTTCCTCAGTTCTTAGGTGTGGGGCCTGATCCTTATCCTTACGTCATTGGCGTGCCGTTGGCACTGTTGTGGATGAAAGCAATTGGCGGGGGATTAGGCCAGTTTGATATTTCGTCACGCGCAGTGGTATGCGCGTTGGTTGCTGGCTTCGTGAATTTGTCGGCGAGCGGCGGATGGCTATCCCCGGGCATAACTAACATCCTTGCAGTGTTGGCCGGAATTCTAGTCGCCGGAAATTCCGTTTCCAAGAACAATACGAACGACGGAGGCGAACGCGGGGAACGACTCTTGAAATATGCTTGGTCCGCTCGGTTATTGCTGGTCGTCGTTAGCGTGTTGTTGGTGTTTGGGTTTCTCAAGACCGCGTGGGAACCAATTCAGCGGGCTTCTGCAGTCAGCACCAAGCCTGTGGTGAGTCTTGAGCAAGCGGAGCGGAACGCACGGGAAGCGGCCGCCATCGATCCATGGAATCCGGCCTATCGAGCTGCTTTGGTAGGACTGTCATTTATGGAAATTTCCCAGCGAGTGCGCGAAGGTCGATTGGAAGGTAGCTCCCTTAACAAGTGTGAAAAATCCGTCGAAGACCTTTTGTTGGCAGACCCCCACTCTTGGCGAGCAAATTTTGAAATTGGCCGACAGAGCTTGGGGTTGTCTCGAGACGTCCCAAAAATGGCTGAAATGGCACGTCTGCATTTTCTTCAAGCAGCAGAACTATCGCCTCAAGACGCGTCCTGCCAACTGCAGGCAGCTTTGGCTTGTTGGTTAACGGGAGAGGACGAAGTAGCCAAGAAGAAGCTTGAAATCGCTAAGGAAATTGATCAAGAAACACCTCATCGCGACCAAAAACTCGTTTCTCTACTGATTTGGTGGCCAGATAACGTTGGGCCTCGGAGCCCGCTTAAAAACGGAGTAGAATGGAAGTTGATTGGGCGCGACACTGCGTTAAGTCCGGGTTGGGTTAGAGCCGAACCTGTGGCAAACATATTGCGTAACCAACTGGACTAGTTTTTTCGCTTCTCGCTTTTCTTTCGAAGATTTCGCAATGCAAGACAGGCAATCTCCACTTGTTCCTACTTTGACCGCGCTTTTCCTTGGTTGTTTGGGATTTGCCGCTGGTTGGTTCAGTTTCAAAAGCGAAACGCAAGGTGCGAAGGAGATTTTCGAAGATCCTGCAAGACGCATTTCAAGCATTGGGATCGCGGTAGAAAACCGTCCTTTACCCGGCGCCGAGAAGAAACTTGGCCCCAAAGTGCAAGTAATTGGCGGGAAAGTTCACAATTTTGGATCGATGGAACGTGGTACATCCAGAAACCACAAGTTTATTTTCAAAAATGTGGGGGATGAGAAACTGGTTTTGGAAGTCGCTGGCAGCACTTGCAAATGCACGATTGGAAAACTAGAGAAAGCGGAAATCGGGCCCGGCGAGGAAACCGGTATTGAGCTTACTTGGACCGCAGATGGCGTTCTTGAGCAATTCGGACAAACGGCGCGCATCGCTACGACCGATCCCGAAAACATTGAAATCTCACTGGAAATCCGAGGCTTCATCTCGAATGCTTTGATATTTGATCCCATTCGATTGCTTTTCGGAGACGTTTCTTCGAAAGAAACGACTTCGCTCAAGACAACCATGTTTAGCTCGTATGCTGAGCCGCTTGTCATCGAAAAAGCAACTTGGAGCGACGGGCGAACGGCGGACCGAGTAACCGTTTCGCACAGGGTCCGAGAAGTCGAGAAGGGTTCGGATCCACGTCACCTGGATGCTAAGTACGCCGCTGATTTTATTGTGGAGTTGAAGCCTGGATTGCCGACCGGTCCGTTGAACGGTCGATTTATTATTGAATGCAACTTTCCACAAATGACACCCGTCGTAATTCCAGTGGACGCGCGAATATTCAGTGCGTTCCGAATTTCCGGCGGGACACTGTATGACGAGAAGCAGAACTTAATGCTGCTTGGAAGAGTCTCTGGAGCAAAGGGAGCTAGCTTCAGCATGCTTATCGCCGCTCGCGCAGAGGAAAACCAAGACATTACCCTCACCGTGGGAGAAGTTCTCCCAGATTGTGTAAAAGTCACGGTTGAAGAGCCTGCTCGCCGAGGAGGTCAACTGTTTTTTAGGATCAATCTGGACATTCCACCGGGAACCGCGCCTGTTTCGTTCCCCGGAACAAATCCCAAAAATTTTGGCAAGATTATTTTCCGATCTAACATTGAAAGTTCTCCTGAGGTACCGGTCTTTCTCCGCATCGACGTGGTGCCATAAGTTTTCATTGAGGGGTCGTTCAGTGTATCTCGGCTTTCATTGTCATACAGTTTGCCCAATCAGAAATCTTGATCGTTTACAAACTCTTGCTACGGCCGTACTTTCTCTTACGGTTCTGGGCTCGTTAACAAGCTGCACCCGTCCGGAGCAGTCTTCAGACAACCGAGGGGTTGAGACGGTTAACGCGACAGGACCATCGAATTCACCGGCGATAGCTGAAAATCACGCTACAACCAATCCGGGTGAAACGACTCTTGCAAAGCTGCAAGGGCCTCCGATCGATTTAACCAAGCCTAGTGAAGCGAATCGCGATGGGTTGTTGCAAAAGACGAAAGTGGGGCCTGGTCATTTAGATTCACCGGCGCTTGCACCTGTATCAATCAAGCCTGCCGATGCTAGTTTGACTTTGGAGCTACCCGAGCACATTCATATCGATGGCGGATCCGTGAACGCCGAAATGAGCCTCGCTAGTACTCCCGTACTTCAAAATGGGAATCCGCCGCCGGTCGAGGAGCATCTGGTCACAACGGATCGAGCCACAGGATCTCGCGTGGGTCCGTTGGAGCAAACGGTTCCGCCAAAAGCAAGCGCTCAAGTGCTAGCAACGGAGGCGGAAAAGAACCAACGTATCGCCGATGCTTGGCCGAAACCTTGGGCAGTCTTTTTCATTACTGGGCAGCAAATGGGTTATATCGAACCATGCGGATGCACAGGGCTGGAAAATCAAAAGGGCGGATTGAATCGCCGGGATACCCTTATTTCTGAGTTACGCGCTCGGGACTTCAATGTGATTCCGATTGACGTAGGTAATCAAGAGCGCCGAATGGGCCGTCAGGGCCACTTAAAATTTATTAAAACCATCGAAGCGATGAAACAGATGGACTATCGTTCGGTCGCATTGGGACCAGAAGATTTAAAGTTTTCGCCTGTCGATTTGCTTTATTCAATGTCCGATGTCAATCGTTCCCCAAGTCCCTTTGTATCCTCTAACGTTCGATTATTCGATAGTTACCCAGATCAGTTGAAGATCATCGAAGTTGGCAAACGGAAAATTGGTATCACGAGCTTCCTTGGCAAGACGCAAGAGAAAATCGAGAACGCAGATATCAAGATTATCGACCCCGTCGAGTCGCTTAAACAAGTCGCTCCGAAATTCAAAGCCGCAGGTTGTGAATACTTGGTCATGTTGGCTCATGCCTCAACCGAAGAGTCGATCGCAGTCGCCAAAGCTGTCCCCGAGTTTGACCTTGTAGTGACCGCTGGTGGAATTGGAGAACCAACTTACAAACCCGAACCGATCGAAGGCACCAAGAGCGTCATGGTGCAAGTTGGCGTGAAAGGAATGTATGTCGGCATTCTGGGCCTGTTCGAAGACAAGAACATCCCACCGCGATACCAACGCATTGCTTTGAGCTCTCAGTTTCCTGATTCGCCACGAATGATGGAGCTATTTGACAAATATCAGGAATCGCTTCAGCAAATTGGTTTTGAAGGATTAGGGATCCGGGCAAACTCCCATCCTTCGACTCATGAATTTGTTGGGACAGAAAAGTGTGGTGAATGCCACACCAAGGCATTAGCAGTCTGGAAGGATTCGCCTCATGCTCACGCAACGGATTCCATCATCAAGCCACCTGCTCGAAGCGAAGTCGCTCGCCATTTTGATCCGGAATGCGTGAGTTGCCATGTGACTGGCTGGAATCCGCAAGAATTCATTCCCTACCATACGGGATACATGTCCGTCGAAGGTACCGCGAATCTTGTTGGGTCGGGTTGCGAGAATTGTCATGGACCGGGTTCAGCTCACGTGGCAGCCGAATCGGGAGACATGCAGGCTGATGACGCTCTGATTGCCAAGCTGCGCGATGAGATGCGATTGCCTATGAATCGTGCCGAAGACAAATGCCTCCAATGCCATGACATGGACAACAGTCCTGCATTTCACGACGAAGGTGCATTTCAAAAATACTGGGATCAAGTCAAACACTACGGCAAAGATTAGATATGTCCAAGAGCCAATCCGACTCCGTCATCGATTTGCGGAGCGATACGGTTACCAAGCCTTCGGCAGCAATGATGCAAGCCATCCTACACGCCGAGCTTGGTGATGATGTCATCGACATCGATCCAACCGTTCAAAAGCTTCAGAATTTGACGGCGGAAATGCTGGGCAAAGAAGCGGCCCTGTTTATGCCTAGTGGTTCCATGACGAACCAAATTGCCATTCGCATCCATTGTCAACCTGGCGATGAGTTCTTGTGCGAAAGCGATTGCCACATCTACAACTATGAACAAGCGGCATTTGCTCAGTTGAGCGGCTTGGTCGCTAGGTGTGTTCCTGGCAAGTTTGGCGTATTGCATCTGGATCAGTTGAAACATTTGATTCGGCCCGAAGCGGATCACCTAGTTCGCACCCGTATGGTTTGCTTGGAAAATACGCACAACCGAGGTGGCGGCAAAGTCTGGCCATTCGAGCAAATGAAAGACATTTGTAAATGGGCTCATTCCGAGGGCTTGCGAACACATCTTGACGGGGCGCGATTGTTTAACGCCGTTGTCGCATCCGGAATCGAAGCCCGGAAATGGTCATTCTTGTTCGATTCCGTCAGTGTCTGTTTTAGCAAAGGCCTGGGGGCTCCGGTCGGTTCGGCTTTGGCTGGCACAGCAGACTTTATCCAGAAAGCTCGACGTGCAAGAAAGCTGTTTGGCGGTGGCATGCGGCAAGCTGGGATTATCGCTGCGGGAGCGCTTTACGCATTGGAAAACAACTGTGCAAGACTAGTTGAAGACCACGAAAACGCACAGCTTCTAGCACAGACCATTCGCACTTGCGACGGACTCTCCTTGGAGCCCGAGGAAATCGATTCCAACATTGTCATTTTCCGGATTGCCCCCAAGCTTTCCTCGGCGATTCATATTACCGCCCAGCTCAAAGACCACGGCGTGTTGTCTATGCCATTCGGTCCGCAACTCGTTCGTTTGGTGACACACCTCGATGTTTCACGTGACCAAACTGTCCGAGCCTGCGATATTATCCGACGCGTCGTCAGTTCGGAATTTCGGTCAAAGGGGCCACTATAGGTTGCAATCGAATTAGGCTAAGTTCGGGTGGGCACAGGAATCGAATCGGCGGTGCAAAGCCTCGCTCCATGCCAACTCCACGACTAACGTAAAGGTTTCGATCGTGAACCCGATGCAATCCTCCTGCGGCGACTTTCCGGGGAACGTGCGAGAGAGTCATTAAAGGGCCGAAACCGGGCATTACGACCTGGCCACCATGGGTATGGCCAGACACGACTAGGTCAATTTTCGAAGTGCTGTTTGTTTGAAAGACAGCATCGGGGCGATGCGAAATCAGTATGCGAACACTTGCGTCAACTTGCTCTAGTTGCTCGATGGTCCGTAATGCTGCGGGCGATCTATAGTTGAGTTCGATCCCGCCAAGAGCAAATTTGTTACCGTAATACTCAATCACATGCACTTCGTTTTCTAAAAGCCGAATACCAACCTCAGAAAACAAGTCTCTCATCTCCGATGGGCGATGCTCGATGTCGCCCAACACGGCAAAGACACCTGCGGGTGCCTTTAATGAAGACAAGAATTCGCGATATTCGCCTCGTCGCTTTGCAAAAGTCTCCGCAGATACTTGAAAATAGTCGCCGGGCAAGAGAATCAAGTCGGGCGACTCGGCCAACAGTAATTGGACCGCTCGCCGTTCATAACTGGAGACTTGTCGAGTTTGCAAGTCCGATAGCACACCGATCCGAACACCGTCCGAGTGAACCCGTACCGAGATGGGCAACGTGACACGTTCTACACGAATCCGATATGGTTCAACAAAAGATGCATAGATAAACAATGCAGGTGGCAAGAATCCAAGCAACACCAAGCCAACTGAATGCAATGATCCTGATGTGCGCGAAAGACGAAAGATGACAATCGAGAAAACATACGCGGATGGAACTACCACTAAGAACGCATAAAGAGAATGAATGATGGCAAATGAGCTTCCCGTGACCGTCGCCGCCCATATCGTCTGTACGAGAAAGGCAAACACTGCGAACAGGATGCATACGGCGTGATCCAGAACTTCGACTACTCTTCCTGCGAGATGGGATTTTCCTCGGCGCATCTGCCAATGGCGAATAGCAACAGCAATGCCCGCATCGAAGAAGGCACCGACCCAGACGGCAACGGCGAATTGTATTTCGGAATCATCCAAAGTGTGGGTTCTTTCCGTAAAATCATCAAGCTCGAACAGCTCCCATTAAAGCGGTATAGCGAACGGACTGATGACAAGAATCGTACTTTCTTTCAACTGGTTGGCCTAGTTAAAGCCATATTCGTTGGGTTTTGACATTTTCGGATAGTGCATCCGTTCGGAACGGGGCTTTCAATACAGTGTATTCAAGGTAAGCAAATTCCGTCACGTAAACCAAATGCACTGCCTCAATTAGTGTTCCTGGAATGATGATCTGTCCACCCTTAGGACAACGATTATGTGTCGATGCGTTGTTTGGGTAAACAAAAATCCCACTGGAATTGCGGGGGCAGCTCCAGCGGGATTCGGACTCAAGTGTTTATTGGTCGAACGGATTCGAGTGAACCAATTCAAGCTAGGTAGGGCTAAGCACTTTCTTTACGTTGCGGGGCATTCTTGATGTAACTCAGTTTTTGCCCTGCAGTATCAAAGTCGATTGTATAAATCGTCCCTCGCTCTTGCTCAGGCAATTCGAACATGATGTCCAACATAGTTTGCTCTACGATCGAACGTAGACCGCGGGCTCCGACATCTTTTACCAAAGCTTGCTTGGCAATGGAATTCAATGCTGCTTCTGTGAAATGGACTTCGCATTGTTCCATTTCGAACAAGGCTTGATATTGTTTGATCAACGCATTTCGCGGTTCGGTAAGTACTCGAATCAAACCTGCTTCGTCAAGCGGCGTTAGCGCCGTTGTCACGGGAAGGCGACCGACCAATTCTGGAATCATACCGAACTCCAGAATATCGTCTGACGTGACTTGCAAAAGTACGTTCGCCAAATCCGATTCTTCGCGGCGGCTGTTAGGCTGACCAAAACCAAGTGTTTTTCGGCCCAAACGCTTGCGAATGATCTCATCGATTCCAACAAATGTCCCACCGCAAATAAAAAGGATGTTCGTCGTATCGATTTGGATGTACTGTTGCTCCGGATGCTTTCGTCCGCCTTGCGGTGGAACGTTCGCGACGGTGCCTTCGAGCATCTTCAACAACGCTTGTTGGACGCCTTCACCTGAAACGTCGCGAGTGATCGACACGTTTTGACTGGTTTTGCCAATCTTGTCGATTTCGTCGATGTAGAGAATCCCGCGTTGTGCCGCTTCGATATCAAAGTCAGCAGCATGCAGTAGTTTCAAGAGCAGGTTTTCAACGTCTTCACCGACGTATCCCGCTTCGGTCAGTGTGGTGGCATCACCGATAGCGAAAGGCACGTTCAGCATCTTGGCCATGGTCCGAGCAAGCAACGTTTTACCGCTACCCGTTGGCCCCACCAACATGATGTTCGATTTCTCGATTTCGATGTCCGATCCACCTTCAAAATCGGCAGTCAGTCGTTTGTAATGATTGTGAACGGCAACGGCTAAGGTCCGTTTCGTTTGATTTTGGCCTATGACATACTGATCAAGATGGCCAACGATTTCTTTGGGAGATGGGATTTCATTAAATAACTTCTTCGCAGGACCCCGACGACGTTGCTCTTGGTCCAATATGGACTGACAAAGCCCGATACATTCACCGCAAATGTATACGTCACCTGGACCTTCAACTAATGGCCCAACATCACGATAGCTCTTGCGACAGAACGAACAAAAAGCGTTCTTCTTGTTTGTTCCGCCACCCGTACCGCCGCGGCGGCTTGCCATTATGTCTTTACCTGAGGGCATAGACGACTCCTTGGTCACAGAGTTGCGCCGACAATCACCCTGAGCCAAGCTCAATTGATTCGCCGACAGAACTGGAATATTCGAATTCGGAAGCTCGAGGTCGCACCGCGCTATCCTTTTGATCTGATCAAAAGGAAGTTTAAGTGAAACCGGGGCGTCCTTGACCGCGGTGTCGAGCGAAATGGATACCTATCTTAACGGTGAGGTATGGCCGGTCTCCCAGAACGGCAGAAGATGTAAAGCGGAATAAATCGAACGATCGTTTTATTCCTTCACAGCCCGCAAATGATTCACGTAGCGTTACCCGCATCCGAGACGTCACCCGCTGGCTTCTTTCCTAGCACCGACTGTATGTTTCGGAATTCGGCGTCACTTAAGTCGCCTCCAAGACGCATTTCTTCGAAATTCCTTGCCACCTCTTGAGGGATGGACATGTCATCTTTGGAGAAATCGCGCAGCCTTGCCACATATTGAAACGCGGCGAAACATAAAATCAGCAGCACAACTACACCCAGCGTTAGTTGTACAGGTGTGCTGGCAAGAAAATCCCACATCAACCTGAATCTCCGGCAATTGAATCAGCGTTCTAACCAAGCGCCCTCACCGGGTTCATCGTACGCCACCCTGCCCTTCATCGTCTAGGTACAATTCGAGCACGAATTGTGAAGTTTGTATTCCACCGCGAAAAAGCCGGATTTTTTGAGGAATCACGGATGCTGCTCGGGCAGAAATAAGTTCCTTAGACATCTGGAATCAGGTGGAAACCCTGTAAATTTGGTAAAGCATCAAGTAAACGATAACCCCAGTTACCGATACATATAGCCAAATCGGCCAAGCCCATCGCACAACGCGCCGATGCGCTTCACGATTGTTCTTCAATCCAAAATAGATAGCGGATATGGCAAAGACGGGGACTGTCATTGCTAGAACAATGTGCGTAAGCAGAATTGTCAGGTAGAACGCACGAACTGGCGCCGGTGCTGTCTTAGGAAATTCGACGTGCCCTGCGGCGTAGTGATAGGTCAAGTAGCTGATCAGAAAAACAGTGCTGACCGCAAACGTCGCGAGCATGGCCGTCTTGTGGGCTCGCTCGTTGCCTCTCTTGATGAATACAAATCCCATTATCAAAAGAACGATCGAAAGCGAATTCAGCGCGACGTTTACATGCGGCAGCCATTGGACCATTTTATCTCTCAACTTCCAGTGAATTTCTTTTGTACAAGTTCGTACGCAGATCCTTTTTGACTGCGTCGCAGTGATCGTAGGCACCAATGCAAATAGAATGCTTATCCAAGACGCCCAAGCAACACTCAGGAATCGCAATCAGGCTAATCATCGCAGACGGAAATGTCGATTCTTTCGCAATGCAAAGACTTTCAACGCTGCAGCTCCAAATGCGAGCCTTGTCAATCTATTTTGGCGTCTCGTCAAGCAGTTTCTGGATATCGAGCTCGAGTAACTTTAATTCTTCTGCGTCATGCCAATCGTAATCACCAGTTAATTTTCCTTCGCGATCCATCAATAAGAACTTCTCGATATGGTATTTCGGCGTATGCAATGCGTTAAAGAAAACTTCGGCGGATACGCGTTTTATGTATTCCCATTCGCCCGTCAAGAAAAGCCATTGATCGGGATCGGCTCCAAATCGCTTGGCATACTCTGTTAAAACTTCGGGCGTGTCGTTTTCCGGGTCGCAGGAGATGCTCAAAAGTCGAAGGTCGGTGTTGCGAAATTTTTGCTGTAAAAGTTTCATGCGATCATTTTGCTGCACGCAAACACTTGGGCATTTGGAGAAAAAGAAGCTCCCGATGTAGGGCTTGCCCAACAGATCCTTGCTTGAGATCTTCTTTCCGTTTCGTTCGGTTAGCTCAAAAGTCTTAAGCCACTTGTCGTCAGACCACTCACTCGCAGACTTGACCAACTCGGCGTAGAATTTTTTGCGTTCCGCAATCTGCGTTTCTGGCGTCTTAATGATGGCCTTGCCGGATTCCGTAACGACCAAATCTGTATCGGCTTCAGAAATTTCGCTATTCGAGGGTCGAGGTCGAGTGTAAATCGCAAAAACAATGGCCACGATAGCCGTTGCCGTGATGACAAGAAAACGTTTCATGCGTTCATTTTGGCCGTACTTTCGACCACTCTATGAGAAGTTACAACAACGATCGAATCGTTACCAAAATTAATATACCAGGCAAATACAAAAGTGAATTTCGCAGCAGACTACGGGCAGTAACGCGATCGCGGCTCTTGAAGAATCGAAATGAGGCCATTATTTGGCTCACGCATAGCAGACTTCCCAAAATAGCAATCAGCCAACCCACTGCGGTTTGAGGTTGCAGAACCAAAACGCTTAACGGGACCAAAACGATCGAACCAATGATCGCGTGCCAAGCGGCAACAAGTCCTGACGGCTCCACATTCGTGATCATTTTATATCCGGCAAGCTCATATTGGTCTTTGTACAACCATGCGATTGCCATGAAATGCGGGAACTGCCACACGACGACTACAAGGGTTAGCAGCCATCCATGAATATCGGTAAAATCGCCTCCTGCGGCAGTCCAACCGATCATGACAGGCAGCGCTCCGGGAATTGTACCGACAGCCGTATTGAGCCAAGTACGCGTTTTCATAGGCGTGTACAAGAATAAATACGAGGCCCATGTCACCAGCGAAACGACGGCGGATGCCGGTGTCGCAAAGTACCAAAGTTGAGCAAAACCAACGACGACGAGAAGCATTCCAAAAATGGTCGCTTCGAAATTGGTGAGCCTCCCGCTAGGTAAGGGCCGATTCGCGGTTCTTGGCATTACGGCGTCCAAGTCCCTCTCGATGCACTGATTCAATACACTGGCACTGGCGGCAACCAAGGCAGCTCCGACCATCGTATGCAGCGACAGCCAAACGGTGACTTGGGCTCCCGGCACCGCCACCATGGCAACAATCACGGTCAAGACAATCATCAACACAATTCGCGGCTTGGTAAGTTGCACATAGTCCGACAGAACGCGCGACAATGTCAGCGGGACGTAATCTTTCGAAACGTCAAGTTGGCCTGGAGTTAGCGTTTCAATCTGTGCGTTGTTGCTCATGGCTATTTCTAAGACTTAGTGTTCAAGTCGCCGTTGTCGAAAAGTGCGGAAGATAATAACTGTCGAAAAAGCCAATATCAATGAGCCGGTGGCTTGGTGCCCGGTGATGATCCAGGACTCAACCCAACCTTTGGCTGCGATCGTGTATCGCGCCAACCATCCCGTAAGTTCAGGCCATGGCAATGCGTAATTGGATATCCAGGTTCCGACCCCAAGGCCCAGTTGAACCAAGATCAAAACCATCAATATCCCAGTCGGCCGACGCAGTCCAACAACGGATTTCATCGAAGATGATCGTGTTGCCATGCCTGTCCAAAGGATCAAAAGCGTAACCACCACGGCGAGCGTCAGGTGTAAATGAACGAGTGGAACGAACGATCGTGGGCTGGCCCATGTCTGAATATGACGCAACTGGGCTCCGATCACCAGTTGACATAATGCCGCAACCCCAAGAATCAGGACCAACCAACTGAAAACCCCTCTCGTTTTTCCCGAGCTCGGGCAATCCCGCCACCATTGGCTAGTCAAAACGGCCGTTGCGGTGGCCATACAAAAAAATATTGGCCCGGTGCAGCCATGGATCATGGCCATGGTCCGTTCGTCCATCAGCACCCGCATGCCACCTAATACGCCTTGCCCAATTACCGCCAGCAAGACAAACCAACTCCATACGATGGCCCAGCGGCGAGACTCACCCAAGTGCGAGGCCACGACCAACCCAATTGCCAGAATGCCAACTACCATTCCAAGCAGGCGATGACCGTGTTCCACAAACAAGTCAAAGGGCCCTAGCAGCCAAGTGCTGATTGGATAGAGAAGCAGATTGTAACCGAACGTGTTGGGCCAATCAGGCACCGCCATCCCAGCATCGTAAGTCGTTACTAACCCTCCCACCCAAATCAATGGAAAAGTCATTGTTGTCAGTGCTACAGCCCAGCGGTGGACCCACGGCGAAGGAGGCTTGATCGACGATGCATTGGCTGCCAAATCTAGATGTGTGTCGTTTGCCATTTTCATTTAGCCTCTTCGTTCGACGCAGCATTGTCATTCAGAGATAAAACGAAATTCACGACATCCCAGATTTGGCTTTCCGTCAATCCCTGTCGATTCTCCGGTTGTTTTGCAACCGCGGGCATGGGTGTGCCTTCGATGCCATTCACGATGCGCAGATAAATATCCGACGGGTTGCTTCCTCCTCGAAAAGCTCCCAAGTCAAAATTTCGCGGGGGATTCTTAACTGGCTTGAGTGCGCCGAGCTTCTTCAATGGTTTCCATTCCTCGCGTTTCAAGGGATCAATGCCAGCACGTATGGTCCAGTCCTTGGTCCATTCATCAAAATCCTGCGACTTGCCATCGCCATTCCCTTCCGGTCCGTGACAGCTTGCGCAGGCCGTAGTCTCGCTGTTAAACAGTTGCTTGCCGCGTTCGATGGATGATTGCAGGTCATCAGGCAAGATCACACTCACGGGGGTGACTTTCGTTTCTGCCAACGACCAGGGTTGAAGAACATCGGACACGACGGCTTGGATTCGCTTTTGCTGCGACTCGTAGCGTGGATCGCTTGCACCCAACGAAGCGTTAAATACTCGTTCGCTGTCGTCTAGCTCTAGTCCTGCTTGTGTCAGGAGCTTTCGCTCGACTTCGCCGCGAATGGACAAGTACATGACGTATTCGACGAGGGCGTCGATGTCCTTTTCAAAAAACTTATTGCGAGTCAGCGATTGGAACCCAGGCATTGCCGTCCCTTGAATTCCATTTTCAATGGTCCTGACGAGATCGGCTTGTGTTGGCCGACTGCCAATAGGCGTCGATTTAAACTTGAAAGATCTACGCCGAAAGTCGCGAGGATAGGGAGCTTGCAACGCGGCTGCCGGGCCCGCTCCATCGCCACTGATTCCATGACATGTCGCACAGTGCTTGCGCCAAAGACCCCTCTCCACTCCGTCTTGTGCCCTGCCCACGGCCCCTGCGGCACGGCTGACTTTCTCCATGTCCAATCGCCATGAAACGTCTAAGGCCTCGGGCCATTTGGGATTATCAGGAGTTCCAAACATGCTATTCAGACAAGCCCGCACATCTTCTCTCGCCGTGCCAAGCGTTCCACCCGACTCTTTTTCAATGCGGTGAATAAACAGCTCGTTGTCTTTAAACTCGGGCACGTGAGAACCGCAACCAGCAAACACTATCAACGACACGAATGCCAATGTGCGAGTCAAGGCAACAAGAGATTCACTCTGGAGAACGCATGGCTTTTTGAAGTTCCGGGCATCGCCGCGAAAGTTTGACTTTGTATTGATTCTCACAGCAATTCTCAATTCCAGCCAATTTGGTGACTAAACCTTGTCATGGCGTCGGACACTTGTATTTACCAGCTTATTTTAGGAGATACGCATACTGAAACATTGTCGCACTATGAGTTACACAACTGGCATTTGATAGCGCTTCATCACTAAAAAGGTGAGCGATTTCCTGACAAATAGCTTGGAGTAGAAACGATCGTGGCCGAGTATTATAGAAACACCCGGCCACGCGTCAGTTGTTTTCGCCAAACGGGATGGAGCAAATCCCTTTTCCTGGCGAATTTTGGCAGCGAAGCTTACTTGAACTTTTTGCTGTCGATTTTGACTTCGCCCATGTCATTCATTCCAGGCTTGAGAGTCATCTCAAAATTGCCTTTCTTCCAGCTTTCCTTCTTACCACCGACGGTTACTTCGTCGATCGACTTTTGCATGCTCTCGTGCCAAATCTTGAGAGTGAGAGCCTTGCCCGCTGGCACGTTCGAAATCTTGAGAACGCCGTTTTCATCGCTGATACCGACGTAAGGATGATCGACAACAACCAAGTACGACTTCATCCAAGGGTGAACGTTGCACTCGACGGGGATCGGAGCGGGCTCGACATCTGTTAGCGTCAAGTTCTTGGACGAGTTGGCGGGAACCACGAAATTTTGAGCTTGGTTCTTAAAGAAATTGAAGTTCGCGTTGTGGCCGGTCGTATCCGAATTTTTAACTTCGATAGTTTCCTTAGGTCGAGCAGCGAGAATGTGCGGGACGAAGACACACTTGTTGTTGTCCAAGAGCAAAGGGGAATTGCGAGGTGCGCGCATCTCTGGGTGAATGTCGGCCTCGGTAAGGTTCGATTTCTTGTCAACAAAGATCACGATATTTTGAATGCCTTTGTTGGTCGGATTGACGATCAACGCTTCGGATAAAGCATCGGGACTGGCCTTCGCACAAAACGGATCTTTCGCCATATCAATTTTTTCGCGAGTCGGAACCGTCGCGGCATCATAAATCAGCTTGACCTGCAAATCGGCCCATTGGGCGGAAGCGGTTTGGGCAACGCAAACGGCAAGGCAGGCGGCTGTAATCATTCGAACTAACATTCAGGCTTCTCCAATTTCAGCAAAGGTAATTCAAGGGATTCAATTCACCCAGGCCGACCATTTCATCTCATACAAACTCATCAAGTTCGCTATGGCTTAAAATGAAGGCGAGTGTGGCTTCCTCAAATCAAGATCGGTCATCGTAGTCAACTAACGTCGACTCACTATGGTGCCACAAAAGATAGCGACACTTTTGATTAACCCGACGGGGAGCAAGAAGTTTTCCGTCCCAGACTGGGTTTCCAGAAATGATAATCCGGTTCAACAGGTCAGTCTACCCAACCGAGCAACTTCGATCGATTACCTCGCCAGGAAATGGTTCTTTTCCGAGTCCTTTTTCGCTAGTTTTTCTACTAATGAGGCAAAATTGCGCGAATTTTTTCTGGGGTAGGATCCGCCCCGTTGTACTCATCTAACGAGAAATCAGCGTCGACTCGGCGGACACTACGAAGAGTGATAACACCAGAACTTGGAGCGACGTGATAAACGGCTATCGATTTGATTGTAGTATCGACGAGGATCAGTTGTTGTGTACCGTCAGGCATTAACACCGTACTCATCAATGCAGCGTCATTGGAAGTTGCTTGTGCCGCAGGCGTCGTCCAGCCGGCGAAACCGCCTTGCCCCTGTTGGCTTTGGAGGCTCGGGATTGCGATCGCAACAATAAAGATTATTACCAAACCTGCCATATAAGCTTGCCGAGACATCATGCGCTCCTGGGATCGCTTGGGAGATTCCATTCCGACTTCGTTTATTCGAACGGATGGTAGTCGTAAAGCAAATCCTTTGACAAGACCAAGTAGGAAGATCTTGATCCTGTCATTGAAGCTAGCAATTGCCGGTTTGTATTCAACAAAACCTACTGGGGTTTGACGCGCTGGCTGATTTCGGCGACGACGTCATCGATTTTCACTCGCCATTGCTCTAACGAATCGCGGTCACGGATGGTGACTGTTTGGTTTTGAGTCGACTCGCCATCCACCGTGATACAGTAAGGCGTACCTGCTTCATCTTGGCGGCGGTACCGACGACCGACAGCCCCTTTTTCATCGTAGAAGACATTGAAATGCTTCTTGAGTCGCCCATAAATTTCTGCAGCGATTTCCGGCATGCCGTCTTTCTTGACAAGTGGGAAAACGGCGGCCTTGATGGGAGCGATCCGCGGATTTAATCGCATGACGACACGCGATTGCATTTTGCCGCTGTCGTCGGGAGCTTCGTCTTCTGAGTAGGCTTCACACAGGAAAGCCAGAGTCGCGCGATCTGCACCGGCGGAGGGTTCGATGACGTGGGGAATGAAGCGTTCGTTCGTAAGATCATCGCGATAACTCAAGTCTTTACCGCTCCCACGCCACAGGGGTTGGCCGTTCTCATCCCGCTCCAATTCCAGCGGTCGTTTTTTTGGATCGAGTTTGCCTTCCATATGAGACCGCAAATCGAAATCGCCGCGATGGGCAATGCCTTCCAATTCGCCGTATTCGCCTTCGGGCAAGAACGGGAACGCGTATTCAATGTCGGCTGTCCCGCATGAATAGTGGCTCAACTCGTCCGCATCATGTTCGCGTAATCGCAACCGCTCGCCTGCTAATCCGAGACTGGTATACCACTTTAGTCGGCGCTGACGCCAATATTCATACCATTCGCGCGATTGGTTTGGATTGCAAAAGAACTCGATTTCCATTTGTTCGAACTCGCGAGAACGGAAGGTAAAGTTCCTGGGCGTTATCTCGTTTCGAAAGCTCTTGCCGATTTGGGCAACTCCAAACGGTACTCGAACGCGCGTGCTGTCGACGACATTTTTGAAATTCACAAAGATGCCTTGTGCTGTTTCCGGTCGTAGGAACGCTGCACCTTCTTCGCCGCTGAGCGCGCCAACGTAGGTCTTGAACATTAAGTTAAACTCGCGAGGGTCCGTCAGTGTCCCTACCGCGTTCGCATCTGGAGCCAAAGCCATCGCGCGTTCTTCCGCAGTAATTTTGTCCAGCGCGAAGTATTTGGACCAAGTAATCTGTTCGGCGTCTTTGTTACGAAGCCCGAACAGTTTGACTGCGCGGCGCGAGGTGTCTTCGTCCTCTTCGCTCGCTTCGACGGTTGTTGTTACAAAGACTTTTTTGTCGCGATATTCGGCCCAACGTCCGCGAACTTGATCAAAGCGATACCGTCGCTTTGTTTCGCGACAGTCCACCATGAAATCATGGAAAAGGTCGTAGTGTCCGGAACATTTCCAAACTTGGGGGTGCATGATGATCGTGCAATCGAGACCGACCATTTCAAATTCGGTTGGCGCGTTGGCGGGTTTCAAAAGCTCATTGTTTCCCGTCACCATATCGTGCCACCACGCTTCTTTGATGTTGCGTTTGAGTTCAACGCCCAATGGCCCGTAGTCCCAGAAACCATTCAATCCGCCATAAATTTCGCTGGATTGAAACATGAAACCGCGTCGCTTGCACAACGAAACCAATTTATCCATCTGCATCATGATATTACGCTCAGTCCCTACACTACCATTAAAAATATCGCACGGTTGTCAACGAGCTTAGGCAACTTTCCGAGCCACAACAACCCGAGAATGCCCAGCCAAATCCTTGACTAATCGCTCCAATTTCCAGCTTGGGTTGGATTCAATGAGTTGCCTTACACTCGCCGCCAGCATTGGAGAAATTTCAAATATGAGACAGCCACCCAATGCCAGCCGACTATGACCTTCGGCTACCAATCGGCTGATCACATCCAGGCCCGACGGACCTGCAACCAAAGCTACCTTAGGCTCATACTCGCGAACAGATTTAGGCAATTTCGAGTATTCATCCTCGGTCACGTAGGGCGGATTCGACAAGATTAAATCGAACTGGCCTTGGTCCGGAACCGATTGGAACAAATCCGATTGAAACGTTGTAATGCGATCACCCAGATTGTGATCTGCAATATTCTGTTGAGCGATATCCAACGCTTTTGGGCTGATGTCGATAGCCGTCACCACGCATTCGGACGCATGTTTGGCGACAGCTACGGCGATGCAACCGCTGCCTGTGCAGACATCCGCAACCTGAATCGGCTTATTTGGTTCGCGGATTTTTCTAAGCTGCTTGATGCAATCGATTGCTTCGACAACGACATGTTCGGTTTCGCTTCGCGGAATGAGAACGTCGGGCGAAACTCGGAATTTAAGCGAATAGAATTCTTTTTGGCCTACCAAGTATGCGACGGGAGTTCCCTCGGATCGTCGCTTGACCATTTCCTTGAATGCGGCCTTGGTCGCGTCATCAGGCTCCTCCAGAAACGCTGTGTATAAATGAATGCGAGGGCAAGAGCGAACATGTGCCAACAAGACCTCGGCATCTAGCCTTGGCGAATCGGAGCCACTCTTTTTTAAGTAATCGGTGGTCCATTCAAGAAGCTTGCCGATCGTCCATACCTGCGTCTTAGTCATTCTTGATTCCTTGAATCCGGCAAATGATAGGTTGACGGTCAAAGCTGGCCGTCGAATTGGCCTCGAAGAGCGTCGCGTTCATGTTCTAGCATGGCATCGGTAACCGGCTGGAGGTTGCCCGTCATGATATTATCCAGCTTGTAAAGCGTTAGATTAATGCGGTGATCGGTCAGCCGATTTTGAGGGAAGTTGTAGGTGCGAATCCGTTCGTTACGTTCTCCTGAACCGGTCAAACTCATGCGCTGATCGGATCGCTTTTTCATTTCCTCTTCACGTTTCTTTTCGTACAAACGGCTTTTGAGGATTCGCAGCGCTCGAGACAAATTCTTGTGCTGACTCTTCTCGTCTTGGCAACGTACAATGATGCCTGTTTCGTAATGGGTAAGTCGAATTGCGGACTCCGTCTTATTGACGTGCTGCCCTCCGGGCCCTCCGGCCGAAGTCTTGTCGATGCGATAGTCTTCGGGTTTTAGATCGATTTCAATATCTTCGGGTTCTGGCATGACAGCGACCGTGGCTGCAGAGGTATGAACTCGACCTTGCGTTTCGGTTTCCGGAACTCGCTGAACGCGATGACCGCCGCTTTCAAATTGAAGTTCACGGAAGACACCTTCGCCTTCGAAGGCCAAAATGATTTCTTTGAAACCCCCTCGTTCGCTCTGGCTGGACTCCATCACTTCGACTTTCCAGCCTCGGCCATCCGCGTGGCGTTTGTACATTTCGTACAAGTCGCGAGCGAACAACGCGGCTTCTTCACCACCTGTTCCTGCGCGAATTTCCATGACGCACCGCATTCGATTCGCATCGTCGCCTCCGATGGCAAAATCAAGCAGTTCGGTCCAGAGCTTTTCGCGTTCGAGGCGAATCTTTTCGAGCTCTTCCGTCGCCATCGCTTTTTCTTCGGGGTCGCTGCTGTTAGCCATTTCAGCCAAGTCGCGCATATCGTCGGTCATGCGTTTGTACGCGCGATATTTTCCTGCAACTTTGCTTAACGATCCATGTTCGCGAGCGTAACTGGCCATTTTCGTCGAATCCGACAATACGACAGGATCGGTCATGAGTTGTTCTAACTCTTCGAACCGATTGAGTGATTGTTCCAGTTGCTCACGGAGGTTCATGACAATAAAGATCGCTTGGCGGGTTTAACGAAAACGAACAGACTCCGAAGCTACAAAACAAGAACGCAATTTGCGTCGAAGTTTTCCAAGCGACGTCGAATGCCATAGGACGGCAGATCAAAATTATGTATCCGACAAAAGCAAACCGCCGCTGGCCAATCCAATCGGCTGCGGCGGTAAAAAGTCATCCTCGCGATCGCGACGGATGATTAGCAGAGAATCAAGCTACTTCTTTTTTCCTTTTGTAGGTTGCAAGCTCGAGTACGTTCCAGCGGCAAATTTGGTCTGGAATTTTTCGATTCGTCCAGCCGTGTCAACATATTTTAGTTTGCCCGTATAGAACGGATGGCATTCGCTACAAATGTCGATCTTGAGTTCTTTGCGTCCGCTTCGGGTAACAAAATTGTTGCCACAGCCACAGTGAACCTTGGTCTCAACGTAATTGGGGTGAATTTTTTCTTTCATATTGCTTACTCAGCGCGTGCTTTCAGTCCACATTATTGGAAATTTCGGAGGACACTAATAATATCGGTCTCAATTTGCCTCAACAAGTCCAAATCCGGTGGGGGAATCACCACCAAAACGCTGGTTGAAGAGGCAAATCTGCGTTTTCGCTGATTTTTTACTTATCGACGTTGACGAATTTTCCGCCATTATTGGAGGCAATCAACTCTAAAAGCTCTCGGCCACTTGTGCTGTACAGCGAAATCGTGTGAATCGGGACGATAGCTTTCCCCGTACCTACTTCATGATTGATCAACGCCAACATCTCGTAGGAATCGTCCTCAAGCTCGCCATCCGACAACAGATAGATGGCATCAGGCTGAAGAGCTAATGCCATGCGCAACGCTTCGGCGGGGCGAGTATTTGAGCCTAAGCCAAGGCCCTGAATCCATTGCCGTATGCGACGGCGAGAATTGTTGCTGGAACTCAAGAACTTGATGTTGCTCGGAAGCAAATCAAATGCAGGACGTGCGGCAAAATCGAAACAGATGACAAAAAATTTCTGGTCCGGTCCCAGTTCGGCGATGGAACGAAATAATTCCTTGTTAGCGTGTTCCCAACGCTTTCCTTCCATGCTGCGCGAACTGTCCACGATAAAAACAAACTTTTCGCCGGTTGACTCGATTCCGAAGAATGACGACCCGCTGCCACTGAGCGATAAGCCTTTCTTTTTTGAACTGTCGCGCGCCGTAGCCTTTGCCAATTCTCCTTGCAAAGAGGCATTGTTTGCTCCCAACTCTTGCTCGATAACTGGCAGTTCAATTTGAATGGGAGTGGCACTTGCAAATCCCGATTCGGCAATAGAAGTTAATGCGTCCTCGGAAACCGGCGGGGCTGACTTAATAGAAAAATCGGAATTCAATTCGACAACATCGTCTGGCGAATAAGTCGCGTTAGATACCGAGACGACCAGGTTGTCTGATTGAATTCCTTTGGTTACGCCAAGAGCTAACCCGACAAGGATTACGGCATGTGTTGCGAAACTAACCGAATACGCCAAGTAGGCTGATAGGCTGGCGTAAGGGCGAGTGCTTGACCGTGTCCGATCGCCGGCAATATCGCGTGGGGTTGGTTCTTGGATTGTTTCTATTGGCATCGAACAAACGCCCATCAACGCAGGCTGGACTTCGAATAAAAGTACGAACCTTATTCTACCCGATACATGGCGATCTCGTCCAATTAGATTGTCCGAACGAATAATCGCTAGCCTTTTAAGGTAAATTTACTGGGACTAGTTTTTCCCAAGCGGCTTCGGCACGAATCGATAAGTCCCTGAGTTTTCCTCTGCAATACGCTTTAGCAAGGCTTCATATTTTTGGGTGTAAAAACCAATAGTGTGCATGGGAACTCGGACCGAAGTTCCAGAAATTATGTCGAAACTGCGATTCGATTTTTGAAGGTGGGCAGGCACGTCAACTTTGGTATCCCCATCGAAAAGCAAAAAAATCCCATCAGGATCCATCTCGATGGCTTGATCTAAAGCATCATTCGGTGGCTTGCCGCCCCGGATTTGGATTCTCTGCACCCAAGCAAGCGTTTTTTGAATATTCTCCGGCGTCGCGTAGACGGGGTATTTCTCGGGTTCTTTTCCGTCCAAAGTCAGTGCGTCGACTTCTTCGCTAAAAAAGTATACGAAGAATCGTTGCGTGGGTTTCATCGATGCGAGCGACCGCATTAATTCTGATTTGGCGGCATCAAAAGCCCCGTCGCGTTTCATGCTGCCCGAACTATCAACGACATAGCAAAAAGTATTTCCTTCTGCTTGGACACCAAAAAACTGGATATTCGCGAGCTTGGAAGATGCGCCAGTGACATTGACCATTTTCGCTACGGCGCTGCCTGCGGTGGCTTGTGGTTCTGGAAGGGACAACTCGCCAACTACGGATTCAGGTAAAGCTGTCGACACGCTTGTCGTCGTCAACGTGCTCAGTTGAGGCATTGCTTGTGCGGGCATCTCCTCGTTCAATTCCTCGGGAATCGTTGGATCGAATTCCATAGGCTCTTCCATCAATGATTGGGGGCCTTCGACTGATGCGGAAGAGATCGACATGACTTTATTTTCAGTCATTTGAATGGTAATCAGAAATAATCCCAAGACCATGAGAATGTGGACCACCAAACTGGAGCCCCAACTGGAGCCAAGCCAAGCCCAACGAAATTGCGGTTTCTTCCGTTTCGTTTCGTCGTCCAAGGCTGCTTTCAGAATAACTTTGCGTCGATTGCCATCATCCTTATTGACTTGGGCGGGTTTAGAGTTGCCCGCAGTAACAGACGGATTGGCTTTGCGTTCGACTTTTGACATAGATGTGAGTGGCTTGCCAGTTTTCGAAATCACTTTTTTGGCAATTTCATTTGGGGCAAGTTTTTGTACACAATCGATGACCGGCTTTTCTGTTAGCTGCGCATCTGGCTTCGCTTTCTCCGAATTTGAATCATTCGAAACCGGCTTATCGTGATCGAGTTCAACACCGATCGGCTCGGAGGTCCTGGGGCTACCTGCAAAGGATCTATCCTCGACGCCTGCGAGCATCTCACTCCATGGCGCCGTGGATTGGATTGGGGTCGACGAGTGAGCTAAAGGCATCGATGCAGCAATGAGATCGGTGGTAGTCGCGACTGACGAAGCTGCAATACTCATCGGGATTCCTTCCAGAGGCTTGCTTAGCGATTCACCTAACTGGGCATATTGGCCGTGTCCGTATCGCTCCATCCAATTGAAAAGCTGACGATCTTGGCCTTGCTTGGCTAGCTCGACAGCAGCCTCTAATTCTGCAGCGACTGCTTCGAATTCCGCTGCTTTTTTTCGCAATTGGATGGCCTTTAGTGCCATCTCACCTCGAGCAAGCAATTTGGAGTTCAATTCCAAACCCGATTCGGTTTTTTCCGACGACATAATAATCACTCAAAATGTGGCCGTGAATCGCGCGGCGGCCAAGAAAGCTAGCATCTGCAAATTGAACTGAAAGTATTCGCCTGGTGGGTATTGTCGCAATGTTGGTCGCGTTTCGTCAACTCCTTTCGTCCCTCAACTGGAGGAGTTGGGGTGAGTCCTTTTGGTCTTGGCGTGAACCGGTCGTAAATTCTATAGTCCTTCGAGAATTATTAAGAATTCGTTTTTTCGTAAGCTGGCGAGCAAATGTGCCGTCGAACATTCTTTTTGTAGAGAGGCCGAGTCATGGAAGGCTCACGAATGCGTCCAAAAATATACGCCGCTGCTAGTTTGTGCTTCTGGATTTTCGTCTCCAACGCGCCAAACACCGCGGCCCAGGTGCCTGCGCAAGACACTGCGGTTATAGATCCGCCAAACAATCAGCCATTGTCGTCGGTTCCGTCGTTGGAAGCGGCCCCGCCCAGTTCTCTCCGGCCACGTTCCGATATCAACATTGCGCTTCCATCGGATAGCGGACAATATTGGGAGGAGTACGACTTGAAGACGTACACACAACACCTTCCAAACAACTCGCGACCCGAGCAAGCTTTGGTGGATTGGATTTTGCGAGAGACCGGCACTGATGTTTGGTTTACCGAGCCATTCGGAATCCTTCAAGCCAAACGGAGCAGCTTAAGAGTCTACCACACACCCGCCATGCACCAAGTCGTGAAAAACATCTACGAACGATTCGTAAACGGAACGATTGAACCCCAAGTTTTTGGAATGCGTTTGGTCACGATCAACAATCCGAACTGGCGAACGCGTGCTGTTGCTTGGATGAAATCGGTGCAGGTTCAATCACCGGGAGTTCAGGCTTGGCTATTGTCCAAAGAGAACAATGCCATGCTTCTTGCCATGTTGCGTGGTCGTGCCGACTACCGAGAAATTCAAACTGCCGACATTGTTCTCTACAACGGCCAATCACAAACGCTCGAACAACTCCGCAGTCGGAATTATGTAAAAGAGTATCAAAAGAACGAACAAGGTTGGCCAGCCTATTTGCCTTCGACGACCGAGTTGCAGGAAGGTTATCGAATCCAATTTAGTCCGCTGCTTGACACAGAAAATAAAACGGTGGACGCCGTGCTGAAATGCAATATCGATCAAGTTGAAAAGCTCAACAATGTAAACATCGAACTGCCTTTGCCCACGGGGCAAGTACAAGTGGCCCAAATCAACGTGCCACAGATTTCAAGTTGGCGGTTGCACGAGCGATTTCGATGGTCGACGGACCAAGTCCTGATTCTTTCGTGCGGAGTTGTTGCGGCGCCGGCGGGGGAAGCCAACAATACGCTACTTGGACAGGGCTCAAGCTCGCTTGGGATAAGTCGTCTCTTGTCGGGGCCAACAGGCGACCGAGCGGATGCTTTGCTTTTCATTGAATACAAAGGCAATTCCGCCAGTATGCTTCCTACTCCGCAATCAACGCAGCCAGCAACGGCTACGAACAATACCATCTCGCGCGGCCGATATTAAAGCGATAAATCGCTGGTTGAACCTGTTTAATAAACCGACTTAACTGCTGGCGCGCATTTGGAAATCGGGTGGTGGAATGGGCAGAGCCGTCTCCTGCACTTCTTCTTTTGTACCGTTCAATCGATGGAATGCTTTATCGAATAAACCAGGATACGTCAGCTCGCCACCTTCGTGACCAACCCAACCGACGAGTAAGGCGATGATCATCAATCCGACACGCCAAGCTGCTGAACTCCGTGCGTCCTGCCTTCGTCGACTGACTGCGGCGATCAATAGAAGCAAACAAGACAGCACCGCTACGGCAACGCCCATCCAACGATGAATAAAGAAATTCTCGCCTTCTTCGTCGGACGGCAAAACTCGCCAACTGGGATATCCTTGTTCGGTTGCAAAAGACCAACCCATCGTGGCGGCTGCAACTGCGCCCAATGCTCCCAAGAGGAGGCAATAGAACGCGAAATCTTGGGCGCGAACGCCGATGAAAAAGGAGAGCAATGCTCCTAGTCCGCCCGCCACTAGCAAGGCCAATGGGAAATGCACGACGGCTGGATGGAAGTAACCAACAAAAGCCCAAGCACGACCAAGTGGGCCTGTGACTTCGGGTGCGGCAGGCTTATTTTCATGGGTTGATGAATCTCCAAGATGATAAGCTTCGGGTAATTGGGCGCCATCTTCAATCCATGCTCGGATTACAGCCATTTCAACGCCCGACAAAGGTCCACCTTCCGACTTAGGCGGCATTAACATAGTCTCGGGATCGTTTGGATCGGCTCTTAGATAATCGGTCCAAAGAGTACTGTTGTTCAAGTCTTTGCCAACAACCAATGCGGCAAGCGCTTCGCGATCTTCGATGCGAAAACCGCCTTTGGGTTCATCCCCTCCGTGACAACTAAAGCATCGTTTGGAAAAGATTGGCGCTACGTCGAAGAAAAAATCCACCGTCGGAGTTTCTGCTGATTGAGCTCGGACTCGCCCCTCGGTTACCATGAACGCGGTGACCGTCATCAAAAATGCCATCGCTAGAGCTAATCGAGTTTGAGTCATCTTTCCGGCGAATTTGTGCAGGGAAAGACCTTTCGCCAACGCCTTGTTAACTTTGCGAAAAGGCTTTAAAAGAACCAAATTCACTATCGAACTCATTTGAACCTCGTCCTTTTCGATCGTTAGCGGCGACCCGCCAAATTCAAAATTTGCTTGGTAAACCTGTCTCCGAATTGGCGATGCAGATTTAACTAATCAGATATCTCGACTTTAATGGCCGATTCTTGCGCCGTCTACACCCTGAAAGCTTCTGCTCAGCGTTCTATTGCCACAACGGAAGGATGCTTTGTATCGTTTCCCAATAATTTTTCGCTTGTTACAATCGCTAGACTTGATCGCATCTATGAATTACACCCCAGTCCATGGTAAGAACGTAGAGCCTAACTAGTTTTGTTGAACCATGCCTGTTACGCAGTACCATGCCTGAGCCTAAAAAACGCGTCGTTATTACCGGAATTGGAATCGTTAGTCCTATTGGATGCGATGTCGATACGTTCTGGTCTAATCTTCAAGCTGGCAGTAGCGGTATTGCAAAACTGGATTCAATCCCAGAAAATTCGCTGCCTGTTCGATTCGGTGCAGAAGTCAAAACTTTCACCGGGGAAATTGAAAATTTTGGTCCCCTGGATAAGAACTTGCAGAGGAATATCCGAAAGAATCAAAAAGTCATGTGCCGCGAAATCGAAATTGGCGTCGCGGCCTGTCAATTAGCTTTATCACATAGTCAACTGACCGCCGAAGTGCGCAATCCTGAAAGGACTGGGATTGTTTTTGGATGCGATTATCTGATGAGTCGCCCAGAAGAATACGCGGATGGAATCAAGGCTTGTCGAAACGGTGACGAAGTTTTCCAACTCAGTGAGTGGCCGACTCACGGATTACCGAAAGTAAATCCACTTTGGTTGCTTAAATACTTGCCGAATATGCCGGCCAGCCATGTCGCAATTTACAACGATTTGCGAGGACCAAGCAATTCCTTGACTGTTCGAGACGCGAGCACTAGTTTGGCGATCGCCGAAGCGGCCGCAATCATTCAGCGAGGCACGGCGGACGCCATGCTTGTGGGCTCAACAGGGAGCAACCTGCAGCCGCTGCGTGCAATTCATCTTTGCAAGCAAGTTGCATTGGCGTCGGAGCGTTCTTCGCCCGCTGAAATGTCACGACCATTTGATAGCAAGCGCGATGGAATCGTCTTAGGTGAAGGAGCCGGCGCTTTCGTCTTGGAATCGTTGGAATCAGCGGAAAACCGGGGAGCTAAGATTTGGGGCGAAATTTGCGGCACGGTATCTTCGTTTTCGCATCCTGATGTCAAAGGAAACTTTGTTCGTCAAAACACCTACAATATGCTGGCCAAACAGCTTGAGATTAACTCTGATTTGAAGTCAGGTGGTTGGCATATACACTCAACAGGTTGCGGCAGCATTGAAGGTGATAGAGCGGAATCGCAGGGAATTCTCGAATCTTTGGCCACCAGCAAATCCCGCATACCTGTAGTTGCCGCCAAGAGTTTTTTTGGTCATTTGGGTGCTGGAAGCGCATCTGTAGAAATTGCTGCAAGCTGCCTAGCCTTGAACCATGGGCAGCTTTTTCCCATTTTGAATTGCGAGGCCCAAGCCGCCGATTGCCCTATATACATTGGAAAAGCCAAGGAATCGGCTGGAAATGCCTTTGTCCATCTGGCATATACCCCCCAAGGGCAGGCAAGTAGCGTTTTGATTCGAAAGTTCGTTTAGGCTTGACAACCTGAGCAACTGCCTTTAATTTGCGGGGCTCACTGAAAAACGAGTCTCTCTAGAAAAATAATCAGGGAACGAGGTAGGCCATGGCCGTTCCAAAAAGACGTCACTCAAACTCACGCAGCAACAAGCGTCGATCACATCACCACAAGAAGCCAAAGCAACTAACTGTTTGCTCGCGCTGCAGCATGTCGGCACCAACGCACACCGTCTGCCCGAAATGCGGTTTTTATATGGGTCGAAACGTCGTCGAAATGGTTCAGGAATAGTCCTGCTCTTTTTGTAACGCATGATCATCGGAAATGATTTTTTCTTGGCACGCTTGCGCTCCAAGAAAAAATTCGCATTTCGATTCGTCTGATCGTCCGTCACTTTTCATCTAGCAAAGCCCGTTTCGCATGGCCAACATTGGTTTACTTTTTCCAGGTCAAGGCGCACAGTCTGTCGGGATGGGACGAGAACTAACGACTCGCTCCGCGTCAGCAAAGGCGCTGTTCGATCGTGCTTCGGAAATCTTGGGGTATAACTTACTCGACCTATGTATCAACGGTCCAGAAGACAAATTAACTGCTACCGTTCATAGTCAACCGGCCCTCTTTGTGCATTCCATGGCCTCCATGGTCTGTTTGCTTGAAACGGAACCGGAACTACTTTCGTCGGTTACAGCCGTTGCTGGTCTCAGTCTGGGTGAATACAGCGCCCTATCTGCCGCTCGAGGGATAACGTTCGAAGATGGGGTCCGATTGGTTCAGATTCGCGGTGCAGCCATGCAGGAAGCATCGGAAGCACAAGCGAGTGGCATGGCAAGCGTATTGGGATTGAGCACAGAACAAGTGGAACAGGTATGTAACAAAACTCGGCTGGACGGTGAAATTCTCCGCCCCGCTAATTTTCTTTGCCCAGGCAATATTGCGATTTCTGGCCACATCCGTTCAATCGAAGCAGCGGAGGACGCGGCGAATCAAGCGGGCGCGATGAAATTTATTCGGCTGAATGTGGCAGGTGCGTTCCACACGGATATTATGTTGCCCGCAGTGGAAAAACTTAAATCGGGACTTGATCAGGTACAGCTTCATTCAACTCGATTTCCTGTGTTTTCTAACGTCGACGCACAACCGCATACTCGGCTTGACGAATTGCGATCTCTATTAGCTCAACAAGTCGTGAAACCCGTTCAGTGGGAGTCCACCTTGAGGAATATGGTTGCAGCGGGCGTAGAAAAGTTCTATGAAATAGGCGCCGGTCGAGTACTGGCGGGAACTTTAAAACGAATTGATCGAAAAATTCCCTGCACATGCTTTGGCGATAATTGAATGTTCGAGACTTCAATCACGAGCATTTTGAAAACCAATTCCAACGACAAGAGAGATTGAAATGAGCGAAATCAAGAGTTTAGGAATCCAAGTCGATTTGAATGGTCAAACGGCATTGGTTACCGGAGCTTCGCAAGGAATTGGAAAAGCAATCGCGGTTCGAATCGGCGAATGTGGAGCACGCGTTTTGTGTCTTGCCCGAAACGTCGACAAGTTGACCGAAACAGTCGAAGCCATTCGCAACGCAGGTGGTCAAGCCGATCCAATTCAATGCGATGTTACTAATCGCGAAAATGTAAGCGAGGTCTTCGAAAAGATTGAATCCGAGTACAAGCGATTGGATATCTTGGTAAACAACGCCGGAATCACCCGCGATACTTTGATGCCCGTCATGACGGATGAACAATGGGACGATATTATTGCGGCAAATCTGACGAGTTGTTTCCTGTTCAGCCGAGGGGCCTCTAGACTCATGATGCGACAGCGTTATGGCAGGATCATTAACATTACAAGCATCTCAGGCTTGATCGGTAATCCCGGCCAGACGAACTATTCAGCCACCAAGGCAGGGATGATCGGTATCACGCGTTCCTTGAGCCGCGAGTTAGCAAAGCGGAAGGTCACTGTAAATGCAATCGCTCCGGGGTTTATTGAGAGCGACATGACCAAGACACTTGGCGATGATTTGATAAGCAAAGTCGTAAAAGAGCGAATACCCGCAAATCGTCTGGGAACACCTGACGACGTGGCGGCATGTGCTGTTTTTCTCGCTAGTTCCGCAGCAAGTTACGTTACCGGGCAGGTTCTCACGGTCGATGGGGGAATGACGGGATAATAACGATTTGTCGTGGCATCTAGGAATTCTGGCTAATTGTCAAATAATTCGGGGGATGCTAGGGTTTATGACCATACATCATGGCTTGACCTAGTTTGCTAAAATCCTCTATCTTTAGGACGCTTTCAAATTAAGTAAGCTTGGTGACGCAGTTTGTTATAAACTGCTGATCTGAAGAAAGATTCGTTGACCCGAATGTCTTGTTCGGTCGGAACGTCCGGCCTGGAACGTTCGGATAATGTAATACGTTGAATTTTCGATTAGTAAAAAGGGGTAGCTTTGATGGCAACTGTTGAGGAGCGCGTGGTTGACATTGTCGCCGAGCAACTTGGCGTAGAGAAAGACAAAATCTCACGCGACACCCATTTCGTCAATGATTTGGGAGCTGATTCACTCGATACAGTCGAGTTGGTCATGGAACTTGAAGAAGAGTTTGATATTAGCATTCCGGAAGATGCTGCTGAAAAGATTCTGCGAGTCGGTGAAGCGATTGACTTTATCGAAAAGAATCAAGGCACTTAATATTGCCGTTCGGATTTTGTTTCTTGGCGAGCTTACATCGTTGATCGTTGAAGCAAACCAGTTTTGGTTTGGTCCTATTCAAGTTGGTTTTCTTACTTTCAGATGTCCAGCATGAAACGCCGCGTTGTCGTAACAGGTCTTGGGGTGGTAACACCCCTATCTTGCCAGGTAGACCAGCTTTGGGACCGAATCCTGGCCGGACAAAGTGGAATCCATTCACTGACCTTGTTCGATACGACGCAACACAAGGTACGTTTTGGCGGCGACGTCGCGAATTTCGATGCTGGCGGCGTTGTCGATGCCAAGGAAATTAAACGCCTCGATCGATTCACGCTTTTTGCAATCTACGCTGCGGCGCAAGCCGTTCGGGATTCGGGGCTTGATCTTGCGTCCGAAGATCTCAATCGAGCTGGCGTGATCATGGGCTCCGGTATCGGTGGTCTTAACGAGATCGAAGAACAGCTTTATCGTTTGTTCCAAAAGGGACCCGATCGCGTTAGCCCTTTTACGATTCCTAAAATGATGTTGAATGCGGCTGGTGGAAACATCGCGATAACCTTTGGTCTTCGCGGTCCAAACTACTCCGTCGCGACAGCATGCGCAAGTGCCACCAATGCGATGGGGGACGCACTGCGAGCGATTCAATACGACGACGCCGACATCATCGTGACCGGGGGTTCAGAAGCGGCCATCACTCCAATCGGTTTGGCTGGCTTCGCCAATATGAAGGCACTTTCCACTCGCCACGATTCCCCGGAAAAAGCGAGTCGTCCTTTTGACTCGGATCGCGATGGTTTCGTGCTGAGTGAAGGTGCAGGGGTGTTGGTGTTTGAAGAACTCGAACATGCCCGTCGCCGTGGCGCTCGAATCTATTCCGAAGTCTTAGGATTTGGATCAAGTTGCGATGCCGGACATATTACGCAGCCGGATGCTGAAGGCAAAGGCGCTGCGCAGGCTATGTTCAATGCCCTCCGCGATGCCAAATTGAATGCTTCGCAAGTCGATTATATCAACGCACATGGGACGAGCACTCCGTTGGGTGACAAAGCGGAAACGCAAGCTGTAAAGTCCGTCTTCGGGCCTTCGGCGTATACCGTTTCCATTTCTAGCACGAAGGGGCACTTGGGGCATTCTCTTGGTGCCAGCGGCGGCATTGAAATGGTGCTGGCCATCAAGAGCGTTTTCCACAATATCATCCCGCCAACGATCAACTTGGAAACTCCCGATCCAAATTGCGACTTGGACTATACCCCAAACACTCCAAAAGATCGCGTCGTCAAAATTGCCATGAACAATAGTTTTGGCTTTGGCGGCCACAACGCAAGCATCTTGTGTGGCAAGATCTAGGTGGTCATCAAAAGTACTTGATGAACGATTGGGCATTCGTGGTTTGTATTCCAACTCTCACCATTAGTTATCGACATCATCTTCCGCGTCGTCGATAGGCAATTGCTTGGTTGGATTCTGGTTGTTATTCCACCACTGAACCAGATAAGAATCGGCAATCAATTGCATGACGTGATACGCCACCATCGGCAGGATGCTTACTCCACAATCAATCGATAGCTGAAGCCCGACCATCAGGGTTTTTTGACTGCCTGCGATCGAAACGGCAACGGTTTTTTCGCGACCAAAATAGAATAGCGTTGCGAGCGTCCATCCCAGCCAAACCATAGCCAAATGGAATGCAACCGCGAGCACGAATATTTCCACGATCATTCCAGTGAGTCCTGCTATCGATCCAGCGTGATTCCACCGCAAGCCAATTTGCGTTCCTCCAATCAGTACCATTGCCAGTATTCCAATTTGACAAAACAGGCTGAGGGAGTGCTTTTTACGCGAAGCCCATGCGTGGATTGATTTTCGGGAATTAAGTACTTGAGCGGCAACAATCGGAACCAGGACCGTTACAAGCAAATCGACAATCATTTCCGTAAGTGGTAGCTTGGTGGTTCTTCCCAAAAGTAGCTGCAACCACAAGGGAGCAGTAATAAAGCACGTCCCGTTTGTAATCAAGGTCACGAGGATGGGGACGGTTTCATCGCCTCCACCCCGACGTGTCCAAACGGCCGCTGATGCCAGGGTGCACGGTACGCAAGCAGCGACGATGAGTCCTCCAGCAAATGACTCGTCCAATTGCGAAGCGATCAAGGCCGCTGCCACCGGCATAATGCCTATGTTGAGAAAGACAGCAAGCAATACGGGGAACGGTGAAAACAGCGATTTCTTGATTTGTCCCAAAGGAATGGGCAACGCCATAAAGAACATGACGGATGCGACGAGAACGGAACGAAGCGTTTTATTTTCGGCAATAGGTTCGAACCAGCTCGATTGCCACCATCCAATCGATACACATAGGATAAGTGTGATAATGAACCATTGGTCATGCAGAAACGATAAAAGTGGTTTCACACCTCTCCCCTCGATTAACCGTGAACAAACACATCCCACACCACTTGAGGTACTAGTTTATTGACTTACAATGGAAAGTCGTCCTAAAGAGGGGCTTTGAGTTACACATACGCGATAGGCGCATCGACAAGAATAGCAGGTTTTTTGTTTTCCTTTCTCGGCTTAAGACTTTTGAATAAAAAACCTGAATCCGATGGGGTATCGCCCGGAAATGAATTTGGGAAACAACGAAAAACAAAAAGATGTTGACCTAGGCTTTGCGTGGACTTCAACCACATCAGGCCAACGACGTTCTTCCTCAATCGAAGGGATGTTTTGGGGCACGATGATCGGCGAAGCTCTTGCCAGCGGCCGCGCCCCGCACAATCGTCAAACTCAATTGGCTGTTTACGGTCGTCCCCCGTTACGTTTCTCGTTGATATTGGGCCGCGGCTATCCCGACCGCCATTTTCATTTTTGCTTGATTGCTACTCAAGCCATTTTGCGGTCGCGATCGAATTCAGAAGCCTTTTTGAGAGAGTTCCTACGCCGTCGTAGTTGGTATTATTTTTCTCACCCGATTCGCTCGTTTTGGTCCCTAATCGCCCGCAAAAAAACGGATTGGAATCGACAAACCGAGTTAATGTCCTTCGGAATTCAGTTGGCGCCAATTTTGCAAGGTAGTGGCGCGAGTGCAAGTCGCTGGGTCCAGTTGATCGCTGAAAAAACGAATAGTGAACAAGCGTTACCAGCAGCGCAGATTCTCGCCAAAGCAGCACAAATTGCAATTCTAGACCAGCGAGTCACCAATCATCGGGTTGCTGTGTGGGCCGAGTTGGAGTCGCTCGCACGAGACGAGAGTCTAAGTGAGATGATGCGGAAAATGGAGCCCATGCTGAGCCAAGGACGTAGTGTTCGGATGGCTTGTTTGCTGATGGGATGGGACGAAAAGATGCCAGCCGATCCAAATGCCATCGCTTGCTTGGCAATTTACGCTTGGCTTCGCCATTCGCACCGCTTCCGATTTGTAGTGGAACGGTCGATCTCAAGCACGGGGTGCACGTCCGCAGTTGGAGTCTTGGCAGGCGCTTTAGCGGGGATTTCGTTGGGGCTTTCCAAAATACCGAAAGAATGGGTCAGTGGAATTCAAATTGCCCCGTACGACCGAGAATTTTTAAGCAAGATGAACCGCCGCTTGACCGATTGGCCGCATGGCGTTGATGATCTTCATCGCGCTCCAGCTTTCCCTGTTTACCCAATACAGCAGTTGGTGCGAAACACAGGACTTTGCATAAGTAAATTGGTAAACACCGTCGTTCGAGCACCTTGCGCCATAGCAAGCGGTTTGCGCGTTACAAAAAAAGGAAAAAAACGTCCTGGTAGATAATATGCGGTCGCTTCCGCTTTCCAAAGCCTTTTATAGCCAAAATGGGGTCTGAAATCGAATGGAACGGTGATTGCCGGTTGACATTTTTTGTGCATGACATTAGCTTGCTGGATTCCCGTAACCCGGCCCGACGGTCGGCCCCCGTCGGCTAGCATTACGCCCCGACGGTTGTCCTTAACATTCAACACGGCAACAACCGTTTGGACGCATGAATCCACAAGAACTGCTGCGCATAGTCGACTCGCTACATCGCGAGAAGAATATCGATCCAGAACTCGTCCTTCAGGCGATCGAGTCTGCTTTGATTACCGCTGCAAAAAAGCAGTTCGGTGAGAATTCAGATATTGTCGTATCGATTGCGCGAGATGGCGGTACAATCAAAGCCATTTGCGATGGGCGCGAGCTGAACCAAGAAGAGATCGGCCGAATTGGGGCTCAGACGGCCAAACAAGTTATTATCCAAAAAATCCGCGAGGCCGAACGCGATGCAAGGATGGATGAATTTCACGATCAAGTGGGCCAACTCGTAACGAGCGTCGTTCAACGAACGGAACGAGGTGTGACGGTTGTTCAGTTAGGTGCTGTCGAAGCAATCTTGCCGCGTAGCGAGCAAATTCCCGGCGAAAGTTTTCACGCCGGTGAGCGGGTCCGGGCAATCATCTATGAAGTAAAAGCTTCCGGTAATCGAGTCAAAGTGATTCTGTCGCGGACCAACCCACAGTTGGTTCGGAGACTGTTTGAACAAGAAATTCCAGAAATTGCCGAAGGCGTCATCAAGATCAATCAAGTCAGTCGTGAGCCCGGCTATCGAAGTAAGGTGGCTGTGAGCAGTTCCGACTCACGCGTTGATTGCGTCGGTGCTTGTGTGGGTTTGCGGGGGAATCGAATCAAGAATATCACGAGCGAACTTGCTGGTGAAAGAATCGATATCGTGCGATGGAGCGATGACCCGCTGGTGCTTATTCCCAATGCACTCCAGCCAGCCGAAGTTGAACAAGTTCTTTTGTGCGATATGATTGGTCGAGCGATTGCTCTCGTAAACGAAGAGCAGTTGTCGCAGGCTATCGGTCGTTATGGGCAAAATGTTCGGCTTGCAAGTAAGCTGTGCGGTTGGGATATTGAAATCATGACTGCCGACGAGCTTGAAGAGCAAATCGATCGAGCCATCAAAGGATTCATGGAGATTGACGGTATGACCGACGATCTCGCGCAACGTTTGGTCGAGCAAGGTTATCTGTCCTATGATGACCTGTCTGTGATCGAGCCAGATGCGCTGCAGCAAATGGGCGATTTGACAGAAGAGCAGGTTGAGTCGATTGTCGATCAAGCTGAACTGAAGGCTGCCGAGCAAGAAGAAGTTGAGAAGGAACGTAAAAGAATCGATCGCGAAGAAAAAGAACGGAAAGCAACTGAGGATGTGGAAGCAGCCGAAAAAGCTGAGCGAGCCCTTCCTCCCTTGGATCAGGGCGAAGCCCCAAAAGGAGATTCTTCCGCGATGGATGTCGATGGTGAAACAAAAAGCTAATTGTTCTGCGGCAGTTGCCGAAGAAATAGCAACAAGCGAGATAGTCGGCTGCCAGTCAGCGACTGTTGCACGCTTCCCAGGTAAAATCACGGGAGTTGTCCCATGAATATTTGATGATGAACGAAGGCGAACGGCCGAGTCTTGGGACCCTTTCCCAGGTTTTTGCCTATAGCCCTCCGGGTAAAATCCCAAGGAATAATTGTCAGTGGCAGTTCGTATTTATTCGATCGCAAAAGAATTAAATGTCGACAGCAAAGATCTGGTCGATATTTGCAACCGAATCGGAATCACCGGAAAGGGTAGCGCATTAGCGAGCCTCGACGATGATGAGGTTGCACGTATAAAGAAACATCTTGCGGGCGCCGCCGCGCCTCCGGCACCTCACCCTCAAACGCCAATTCCGCCGCCTCCGGGTCCGATCAAACAGATCGTGAATATCCCGTCTTCGGCTTCGACGCCTGCACCGCCTCCTGTTACTCCCTTTGCGCCACCGCCGGTGGTGCCGCCATTGACTCCTTCAGGGATTCGGCAACCGGCGGTTGAAGAATCAGTCGCACCGCCTCAATCGCCCAAGGCTCCCGATGTACTGACCAGGGAGTCGTATATTCCGGTTTCGAATTCTGGCGCGAAAATGCGTGTGATTGGCTCGCGCTCTAAGGCTCCTGCCGCTGGCGACGCTAAGCCCGTTACCGATGATAAGAAGAAACGTAAAGATCGCGAACCGGTTATCAACCTTGCCAAAATTCCCAAGTCAGGAACGCCCTCGGTGGCGGCAAAGAAAGACGAGCCTGCTCCGCAAAAACCAGAGATCAAGCTAACGAAAGAGTTGATCGTAGGCACGCGTCAAGGGATGCGCGCACCGTTGGATAATTTTGTTCAACAAGAAACCCAAAAAGGCAACAACACTGGCAGTCCGAGTACTCCATCCAAATCGGCATCCGCAATGCCCGTTGGTGGACTAACGGAATTCAAAGCCAATGCCGAAAACAAGAATCGCGTTAAAACCAAGAAGGAAATGGACTTCGAGGAAGAAGAACGCGAACGGAAAAAGAAAGGGCTTGCTGGTCTCGCAGCTTCTAGGGCGGATCGAAGCAAACGACGTGGCAAGCAAACGGACGAAGAAGCTTTTCAAGAGGAAGAAAGAAATCGCCGAGGCCGGACGCTCATTCGCCGCGGCGGTAACACGGCTTTGCCTCGCAAAGAAAAAGTTGTGGTCGAGCTACCATGCACCGTTCGAGATTTTTCCGAAGCTGCAGGGATTCAAGCAGGTCGTGTTCTCCTCTCCTTGATGAAGCTTGGTGTCAAAGCCAATATCAACTCCGGCTTGGAAAACGAACACGCCATTATGCTTGCTACAGATCTCGGGCTTGAGATCGAGTTCAAGGAGCATCAGTCACTTGAGCAAAATGTTCTTGCAAGCTTCGAGAATATCCAAGACAACCCAGAGGATTTGGTAACGCGGCCCCCTGTGGTAACTTTCCTCGGTCACGTCGACCACGGAAAAACATCGTTGTTGGATTATCTCATTGGAACGAAGATCGTTACCGGCGAAGCTGGCGGCATCACGCAACACATTCGAGCTTATCAAGTCGAAAAAGATGGGCGTCACGTTTCATTTGTCGATACGCCAGGCCACGAAGCCTTTACCGAAATGCGAGCACGCGGTGCAAACGTTACGGACATTGCGATTTTGGTTATCGCGGCCGACGACGGTATCATGCCGCAAACCGAAGAAGCCATTTCGCACGCCAAGGCTGCAGGTGTCCCAATCATCGTGGCACTTAACAAAATCGATTTGGTAAGCGCCAACGCCAATCGGGTCATGACGCAGATGACCGAACACGGATTGACGCCAAGCGAGTGGGGGGGCGACGTTGAGGTCGTTCCAACTAGCGCTACAACCGGTCAAGGCATGGATGACTTGCTCGAGACAATTCTGACCGTCGCCGAATTGCACGACTACAAAGCTAACCCAAAACGCGCCGCCAATGGCTTGTGCTTGGAAAGCGAGCAAGAGTCGAATCGCGGAGTGATAGCCAAGGTTATTATTCAAAACGGAACGTTGCGAGTCGGCGATATCGTCGTCTGCGGTTCAACTTTTGGTCGCGTCAAGGCACTCTACGATACGTTGCGGCCGACCCGTCAGTTGACTGAGGCTGGGCCTTCCATGCCCGTCAATATTACCGGTTTGGACAAACCGCCTGCTGCTGGAGAGCGTTTTTATGTTCTTGACGATATTGTCGAAGCTCGCGAAATTGCAGCGTCGCGCGAAGTCAATTCCCGCACACAGGTATTGTCCGGTTCTACGCCGAAGGTTTCTTTCGAAGCGTTCCAGGAGTTATTGCAAACTGGTCGGCTGGGCAAGAAAGAAGATCGCGTTGTCCTCAACATGATCATTCGCGCCGATACGCGTGGATCGCTCGAAGCCATCGAAAAAGAACTCACCAAGTTGGATCATCCCGAAGTCGACATTCGCATTTTGCAAAAGTCGGTAGGTGGGGTCAGCGTCGCGGACGTGACATTGGCGAGCGCTTCGCAGGGCGTCATTGTTGGATTTAATGTCATTCCAGACGAAGCCGCTCGCATGCTCGCCGAAGATCGCAATATTGAAATTCGCCGATACGACATCATCTACAATTTGACGAATGACATTCGAGCCCTCGTCGAAGGTCGGCTCAAACCTGAAGAGCGTGTTGTTGAACTCGGGCGGGCACTTGTTAAACAAGTATTCAGCATTTCCAGAGTCGGCACGATCGCAGGATGTATTGTTGTTCAAGGCACGATCGAAAGAGGTTGCCGCATCCGGGTTAACCGCGATGGACGTACCATTGGCGAGTATGCTTTGGATACCTTGAAGCGTATTAAAGACGATGTCAAGGAAGTACCGCGAGGAATGGAATGCGGTATCAAATTGGCTGGCTTTAACGATTTGAAGCAGGACGACATTCTCGAAGGTTACAAGATCGAGGAATTTGCTCGTACACTCGAATCATCAGCTCGATAGTTTTCGAGGTAGGACCATCATCCAGTGACAACGCGTCGATTATTAAAAGCTGCCGAAGCCATCCGAGAAGTCGTCTCGATGGCTATCCTCACGGAACTGAGGGATCCTCGCGTCCAGAACGTGACCGTGACCGGCGTGGATGTTGCTCCGGACATGAAGGAAGCAAAAGTTCGCGTGAGCGTGATGGGGACCGAAAGTCAGCAGAAGCTGACGATTCGGGGGCTAGAGAATTCCGCAGGTTTCCTCCAAGCGAAAATCGCAAAGAAAATCGTAACTCGCTACACCCCTAGATTGCATTTCGAACTCGATGACGGTGTAAAAAAGTCAATCGCTCTCGCTCAATTGCTCCACCAGATCGAAGAGGAACGTCGCGCCGCAAATCCGGAATCGCTTCCTTCCGACAGCGATGATTCGGATGATGAAGATGACGCGGATGATGCCGAAGTTTCTGATGAAGCTGAAGCAGATCACGACAACGACCAGGGTTAGTATTTCGCCTGTTCCCTTCCTACCCAGATATCAAACCCATTTCCCAGTTTTGTTTCGCAAAAGCAACAAACTATGACCGCTCCAAATCGCGCAGTACGAATTGAGCAGCTCAGCAAAGCTCTCAAGAAATTTTATAAACAAGTTCCGGTTGCTACCGATCGATCTGTTCTCGAGCTTTTGCTCTACGCATGTTGCTTGGAGGATTCCAAATCGGAAGCAGCCGACGAAGCGTTCGCAAAGCTTCAGCAGACGTATTACGATTGGAACGAAGTTCGAGTTACAACTGTGGTCGAATTAGCAGAAGTCCTTTCCAGTTTGCCAGATCCAATCGCTGCTGCTTCTCGAGTCAAAAAGAACTTGCAATCCATGTTTGAAAGTCGATACGCTTTCGACATCGACGACATGAAGAAGATGAATCTGGGCAAAGCCGTAACCGATCTCGAAGGCTGGGGCGGTGCGAGTAAATTTGTCGTGGCTTTCGTGACACAGCACGCCCTCGGTGGTCATGCCATACCAATTGATTCGGCGACACTTGAGATACTGAAATTGTTCGAAGTGATCACTCCGGCAGAGTACGATAAGAAGCAAGTGCCCGGAATTGAACGAACGATTCCGAAAGCACGCGGGCCAGAGTTCGCATCTCTCCTACATCAGTTCGCGGCGGACTTCCACGCAAATCCAAAATCACAACTGGCCCTTTCGGTTTTCAAAGATCTGGGAGTGTCGCCAAAGCCGAAACCCGCGCCTCCACCACCGAAACCTGCCCCCGAACCACTCAAAAAGTCCGCTAAGAAAGCTGAAAAGCCCGTAGCCACTCCAGTCAAACCCGTAGCTTCTGGCAAAACGAAAGCGCCCCAAAAGAAGTTTGCGCCAGCCAAGAAAGCGGTGGAGCAGAAAAAACCTAAACCATCCAAAAAAGCCGAGACAAAGAAAATCGCCAAAGCGAGTCCGCCAGCTAAGCAAAAGTCGGTTAAGAAAATCGAAAAAAGTACATCACACAAATCAGCGCCAAGCAAGATGAGCAAGAAAAAGCCACGGTGAGTTTGGAACCGTGTACTTTCGGAGAAGACTCTGCTTGAACGCATCGCTTCCACAATCTAGAAATCGAATTGCAAATCGATTCTATCGCATCATAAAGAACTTATTTTATCATCTTCAAACTGTGATAATCAGGAATTAGGATCAACATGGCCGGACATTCCCAGTGGGCCAACATCAAACATCGAAAGGCTCAGGTAGACAGCAAGCGAAGCAAATTGTGGAGCAAGTTGTCCAAAGCCATTATCGTTGCCGCGAAACTTGGTGGAGGCGACCCGGACGCAAATATTCGGCTTCGAACCGCGATCATTGACGCCAAAGCGGTCAGTATGCCTCGTGACAATATCGAGCGTGCAATTAAGAAAGGCACCGGCGAAATCGAAGGCAACGACGTAGAAGAAATCCTCTACGAAGGATACGGTCCGGGCGGAGTTGCCGTTCTTTGCGATATCATGACCGACAATCGGAATCGAACCGCATCGGAAATTCGGAAAATCTTCGATGTCCACGGCGGGAAACTTGGCTCAACCAATTGCGTCGCATATCTATTCGAGCGAAAGGGTTTAGTCTCATTGGCAAAAAGCAAAGCGAGTCTCGATCAAACCATGGAGCTTGCTTTGGAAGCCGGTGCTGACGATGTCGTGGAACAAGGCGACAACCTGGAAGTGACTTGCGCTCCAGAAAATTTCGCATCCATCGTTGAAGCATTCGAAAATGCCAAGATCGAACTTGCTGTGAAAGAAGTAACCCGCATCCCAACCAGCACGGTGGAAGTTGACTCGGATACCGCCAAAACCATTGTCAAGCTACTCGAACTCCTAGATGATCACGACGATGTCCAATCGGTTTCCTCCAATGTCAGTTTCTCGGAAGAACAACTAGAAGCTTTCTCAGCGTAGATTTTACCGAAATAGTCCTCCCAGGCCTATTCAAGTCAAACCCGGTTCGCAAGCGGTTAACCATCATTTTTTAAAGGTTCCGTTTTCAGCCACAACTTTATGTACGCTAACGCAGGACGATACCTCGCTGGGAGGTTGCCTACTTCTAATAATGGGATTGGTTTGTTTTCCGATTTCGTAAATCTAAAAGTTTGAAGAACATGACAGTCTCAATCGACTCGAATTTGATGACCATCTCGCGAGTCGATGCAAGGAACTCTGGATTTGAACGGTCGCTCTCGGAGCTGCGCGCCAAATTAAGTCCGAGTGGGGACATCGTTAGCGAACGAGGCAAGCAACTTACGTTGCGCGCTTTCGGAGAATTACTCAGCCCAGCTCAAGTCGTCGAGCGAATTTGCAATGACGTTAAGAATCAAGGCGACCAAGCTCTGCTTCGTTATTGTGAAGTACTCGATAACTCAAAGCTGACTGTCGAAACGCTCCGCATTCCGGTTGAGGATATGGCGCGATCGCACCAACAAGCCAGCCCGCAGTTTTTGAACGCGATTCGCCAAATCAGAAAAAACATTCTTGAATTTCAAAATGCTATTCTACAAAAGTCGGTTTCTATCCAACCGCGCGAGGGCGTAACACTCGAACTGCGTTACGAGCGGCTCAATCGTATCGGCGTGTGTGTTCCTGGTGGTGCGGCTGCCTACCCATCGACCGTCTTGATGACCGTCGTGCCCGCATTGGCAGCAGGTGTACCTGAAATTGCAGTGGTAGCACCTCCGACTCCTTTCGGTGCGTTCAATACAGATGTCCAAACAGTTTGCCACGAACTAGGCGTAACAGAACTCTATTCCATCGGTGGAGCACAAGCCGTTGCGGCCCTAGCATACGGCACAGAGAATATCGCAGCAGTCGACAAGATCGTAGGGCCAGGAAACTTATTTGTTGCGCTTGCAAAGAGGCATTGTTACGGGCAAGTCGATATCGATTCAATCGCGGGGCCGAGTGAAGTCGTTGTTTTGGTCGACGAGTCCACTTCACCGGAGTTTGCTGCCGCCGATATTTTAGCTCAGGCGGAACATTCGCCGGGTGCCAGCATCTTGATCAGTTGGAGCGAATCGATGCTCGACGCCGTCGAATCGGAAGTGCGACGCCAAGTCGGGCGGCTAAGTCGAGCTGATCTAACGATTCAGGCTTTGCAAGATTTTGGTGCGTTGATCCTGGTACGAGATGCAGCGCAGGCGTGTCAAATAAGCAATCTTATCGCACCCGAACACTTGCACGTTCAATGCCGCGACCCAAGACAGTTGTTGGATAAACTCAAGAATTACGGCGCTGCATTCTTGGGGCCCTACTCTCCTGTTGCCTTGGGCGATTACGCTGCAGGTCCCTCCCATGTCTTGCCAACCAGTGGAACCGCTCGATGGGCTTCTGGCTTAAATGCAAATCACTTTTTGCGATCCAGTAGTGTCATTGAGTTTAACAAGGTCGCCTTCAGCGAAATCGCCCCCACAGTCGAACTGTTGGCGGAACGCGAAGGTCTGACCGCGCATCAGCAAAGCATTATTTTGCGACGATCATAGACCACCCTTCAGCTTCCGAGTTTTTCATGTCGACTTCCGCCCGTGACTTAGCAAAATATTTTCGTGCCGATGTTGCCTCCATGTCGCCCTATATTCCGGGCGAGCAACCCCAGGTCGGCAAGTTCATCAAGCTCAACACGAACGAAAACCCATATCCGCCTTCTCCCCTGGTCGTTCAAGCGATTTCTCAAGCAGCGCAAAACCGTCTTGAGCGCTACCCGGACCCACTGGCGACTTCGTTTCGAATGGCCGCTGCGGATGTTTACGGTCTGACGCCCGATTATTTTCTTGCAGGGAATGGCAGCGATGACATTTTAACGATAGTCACTCGCGGCTTCGTTTCTCCTGGCAGCTCGATTCGTTTTCCGTTCCCCAGTTACATCCTCTATCGAACACTTGCGCAGCTACAAGGCGCGACTTGGGAAGAATTACCGTTTCAATCAGACTACTCGCTCGATCCCGTTTTTTTCCAGAGCCACGATCAGCTCAAGCTCGTTTACCTTCCGAATCCGAACAGTCCTACCGGAACGATCATTTCCCAGTCTGAAATCGCACGATTGGCCAATTCTCTACCCTGTCCCCTGTTGGTTGATGAAGCTTATGCCGATTTTGCAGAGTGCAGCTCCGTAAAACTGGTTGGTGAAAACCCAAGAATAATGATCTCTCGAACGCTGAGTAAGTCGTATGCTTTGGCAGGGCTCCGTTTTGGATTCCTTGTCGCTCATCCCGAAATGATTCAGATGCTTCGCAAAGTTAAAGATAGTTACAACTGCGACTCGTTATCCATTGCAGGTGCGACGGCCGCAATTCAAGACCAAGATTGGTTGATAGCAAATCGCGAAAAAATCATTTCGACGCGAACGCGTATGACTGTGCACGCTCGAAAATTAGGATTTCAAGTTGTCGACTCCCACGCAAATTTCATTTGGTGCACGAGATCGGATCGACCCGTTCAACCTCTTTACGAAGCTTTAAAAGATCAACGCGTTTTAGTTCGATATATGAATTATCACAAATGGGGCGATGGACTGCGAATCAGTGTCGGTAGTGATGAGCAGATTGATGCAGCGTTTAGTATTTTGGAGTCCGTATTATGAGCCCAACACGACAAGCTACGATCGATCGCAATACATCGGAAACCAAAATACATTTGTCCTTAAACCTCGATGGCAGTGGAAAATCCAATTGTCAAACAGGCGTCGGCTTTCTCGACCATATGCTCACACTTTTTGCCAAGCACTCTCTGGTCGATTTGGAAGTGCGGGCCGAAGGGGATTTGCACATTGATGCCCATCATACAACTGAAGATGTCGGAATCTGTCTAGGTATGGCAGTTCAGAAAGCACTTGGCGACAAGGCGGGCATTCGACGTTACGGTCACATGACACTGCCGATGGAAGAAACACTTGTGACAACCGCAATCGATCTCAGTGGTCGCGTTTTCTTCGTATGCCAAGCACCCATTCCCTCCCCGAAGATCGGCGATTTTGATAGCGAATTGATCGAAGACTTCTGGCAATCCTTTGCCGCAAACGCATTATGCAATTTGCATATCGTCCTCCATTATGGCCGCAACAGCCACCATATCGCAGAAGCCATCTTCAAAAGCATTGCGCGATCCTTCCGCATTGCCGTCGAAAATGATCCCCGACAAGTTGGCGTGCCAAGCAGCAAAGGTTTGCTCTGAGAATATTTGCGTGAACTACCGCCGATCGAGCGGAGGTTAAATTAGGAAGTCTTGCAGATCGAAAGTTTGGGTAAAGCTTGACCAGCATGCGCTGGCGAGCCATTGCAATCTTCGAAACTTTGGGATTCATTAACCTGCAAGTACATTATTCCTCATTGCCGGAAACAACACGCCGTGCATAGGACATCCAACTGAGTAAAAGAAAATAGCCTTGGAGAAAATAGGCTTCTATATCTCAAGCGGTTCCGCATCAAAAAATGAAGTGACGAAGAAACGTCCTACCCCAGAATTTTCGGCTTTCAATGACAGATGATGGAGAATCACACCTCTTTATCTACAATTTTTGGTAACCGCCGGTAATCACAGGGACGCGAAAGTGGGAGGGATCGCAATTCTCAAATGTTGGAATGCAAGCATAACGATCTTTCCCGTCGACGACATTTCTATTGAGGCAATCACCTTAGATTGCTAATCTCCCAGCAAGGCTCTTTTGACGAATGGGTGATGAACTCCTGCATCAACCTGCAATTCTGAGTCGGTTGGCCCCGATTGGCAAAGTCCATGGCCTGGATGAAATACTTACATCGCGTTGAACGACTGACGACGATTTTGATCGTTATTGGCAGCGTCTTCGTTTCCGGATGTCGTTCGATATCTGGCTCGCGAAGAGAGCAACCTTTGGTCAGTGCTAGACGACTATCGCTCAAGGGAGCAGAGGCCCTTGACCGGTCCCGTTACGACGACGCCGAAGTGTTGTTTACGGAGGCGTTGGAAAGCTGCCCTGCGGACGAACGCGCTCATTGGGGATTCGCCGAAACGCTTTGGAAAAAGAACGATCAATCGGGCGCGATCCACCATATGCTCGAGGCGGTTCGATTGTCCGGCAGTAATCCCGATTACCTGGTGCGACTAGGCGAAATGTACTTAAGCGTTGGAGATTCGATCAAAGCGAGGGTTCAGGCCCAAGCGACGATTAATCAAAATCATCAAAACCCGCAAGCCTGGGCTCTGATGGGCAATACGCATCGCCATGACAAGAACTGGTCCGCCGCTTTGGAAGCATACCATCGAGCGTTACTGTCTCAGCCTGATTTCCCGGATGTACAGCTTTCGATTGCCGAAGTCTATCGTCAAGCAGGCAATCCTCAACGCGCACTCGCAACGCTTGATCGAGTCGTCGACTTCCATCCGGTTGAGCAGTCGAACCCCGAGCTATTACTTGTTCGCGGTCTGGCTTTAGCTGATTTGCATCGTAAGGACGAAGCGATTGCGATACTTAACCGTGCGAGCGAGTCATTAAATGATGCAAAGCCCGAGAGGCATATTCAACTGGCGACAACACAATACCGTTTGGGTGAATTGGTGCAGGCACGATTAACTGTGGGTCGGATTTTACAAAGCGATCCAAACAATCAAGAAGCTCAAAGTTTAAGACAAAACCTAGACAACTCGTTTGAAAATCTAAGTCAACCGCAGCAGTTGGATAACTCGGTTTTCCGCTAGTCAACGCATTGCTTAAGTGCGATTGCGCCGGTTGTGCGGGGTACGATTCGGCCGATTGTTACAACTTGTTTCGCAATTGGTCGCGTGCGCAATATTCCAAGCTAGGGTTTCGTGAATTTCGATACTTAGGTTTTACGAAGGTCGTAGGCTCGGTATCCATGAATTTGTTTGAGGAAGATTATGTCTACTGTAGAATCGTTTGGTAGTTCGTCCGAATTCCAAGACCGTCGTCAACAAGTGATTCCGAACATCGCTGGCACCGATCGCCGCCAATTCGGAAATTCCTACGACAACCTTTCGGAAGAAGCACGCTCGCTGGCACAAGCGATCGATAGCTACAAGCTTGAAAAAGGGCGTCGTTATATTAATTACGAAGAGATGCTCGAAGTGATCTGCGCTCTGGGTTATCGTCGCGGTTAATCGCTGCCGTTTGGTCCAGGCCAAGCTTGCATGGTCAATTCAACGCGCGAACATCAATTCGTGCGTCTTGAAATGATCATTGCTAACAGCAGACCCGCAACGAGTCCACCTCCGAGGAATCCTAGAAAAGGGATTTCGGTCTTCGACCAACTCCAGTTATCAGTCAGCGTGGTGCCGAAAACGGCACCTAAGGTCGCGAGCGGGAAAAAGAGCGCGGCCATCACGTTCAATCGATGTGCCGTAACCGACATTTTATGACTGGCTGCTGCTTGCTCTTCGGCGCGGCGGATGACTGCAATGTCCATCGAATTCTTCAAGTCGTCGTACAACAGTTCCGCGTTACGCGAAATCTCATAGGCTTTGTCGCGATAATCGATCAATAACCGATCACCGTGAATCGCATCGCGAGCTTCCTCCAAAACTGCCAGCAAATTGCGTGCAGCGCGTGATACGGGAGCCAAGCCTTCGACCAAAGGGATGTATTCATCGGCGCGCTGCGCTTTGCTTTCTTGCAAGAAAAACTCTTCAATTTGTTTTGCATACGATTCGAGGTGGTGGACGAGCGATTCGTGTCCCTTGTCGCCGTTGCTGGCTGACCAATTGCCATTCTTGTCTCTCCAAAACAATACACCTCGCCGCGAGCTCTCACCTCGCTGTGGGACTTGATGTGCCACGATGAGCAATTCACCATCCGAAACCATGATGCGCTGCCTGCCGGCGCTCGTTCCTAATCGATCGCGAAAATCGCTAGGCACTTGCCAATCGGCTGGAATCAGGGAAGAATCGGTCATTATGGACTCCATTTAGCGCAAATCGATTTCGTGGCCGGTCTCACTCGGAGCGACGTCTCCGGGCGAATGGTATGGGGCTTCGCAAAGTCTTTAGGGATTTCGATTCAATTGAATGCATCGAATGTCCATCAAGGCAGCTTTTGCGATTTGTATCGGAACGACTTCTGCAAAATAAATTCCAGGTACCGTCACTGTAACTTGGCCGATGTGCCGCCATTGGAAATTTTGAAAGTGGCCTGTCTCGATGACTTCGAACTCCTCTGAGTCAACGGTCTTACTTGGCTCGGTCGACTCGAACGCAATTTTTGGATCGACTGGGCCGGTCAATCGAAACTCGGCTTTGCTGCCTCCCTGCCCTGCCCCGCAGCCTTGAAGTATCCCGATGTTGAATTCGCCAGCGCGATCGATTTGAATTGGCCAACGAACGCGATCTTCAGCTTGTGTCCAGTAACCCACTGTGTTCTTGTGCGGTTGGGGTTCGTATCGCAACATCTTGCCAAGAGTTATTCCTGAACACGCGTTAAGGTTGAAACTGCCATCGGGTTGGGCTCGAATTGCTTGTTCCAATTTCAACTGCACGCCTCCGACTACTTCCACAATAAACTGACCATTCACGGAGGAGTTTGGCACGACGTCGCACTTTAGCAACCAACTGGCGGGTAAGACTTCGACTGACAAAGGGATAGGTTGGAGATCGGGATCATCTGGTTGCCAATAAACCTGACGAATCGGATTGAACAAACGCGGGAATTCAATTTTGCCGTCTTTGGGAAATTCGGTATATCGCATCACCAACTTGTCATCGTCGAGCTTCGATTGAGCGCCTCGGATGTCGATCGTTTGAGCGTGCGCATTGAGCAGCAACAAAAAAATGTAAGCCAGTCCGCAGAGTGGTACCGGAAACCGCGTGGTGAGGCGCATATTCAAAGGGATCATCCTTATGGAAAATGGGGAGGCAATATTCGGCCATTGGTCTCTTTGGCATGCCCAGTTCAAACTGCAACTTGCTCGGAACAGCTTTGCATACTTAGGATAACAACCATTCGAAGTAGAAATGAGCGTCGAGGCGGGTTTTTTCTGGAAGAAACTGGTCGACACCGATTGTGACCGGTAGAAAATCCAGCCTCTTCGAATCAAGATACAAAGGCTCCGAAATGCAAAGTGTAGTCCTTTTCGCAATAATTCCGCGCGACCACCCACTTCGGAGATTTTGCAATTCAACTTTCTAGATTCATTTCCATCTGTTCGACGAAGGCGATTCTCATGGCTCACGGAATTTTTGCTACTCATTGGAGCAAACCGTTATTGGCACTAGCGATGGCTTGTTCATTAACATTGTCATCAAAATTGATGGCACAAGACTCGGATAAACCTAAAGACGAAACTCCGCAATTGAACGATGGACTCGTAAGCAGTCTGACTGCGCGCGCGATTGGCCCAGCTTTGATGAGTGGCCGAATTATCGACATCGCCGTGGATCCACTCAACCGCAGCACATGGTACCTCGCAGTCGGGTCGGGCGGCGTTTGGAAAACGACCAATGCGGGGATTACATGGAATCCAATATTCGACGGCTACGGATCGTACTCTATCGGTTGCTTGGCGCTCGACGCCTCGAATCCCAATGTCGTTTGGGTCGGCACCGGGGAAAACAATAGCCAGCGAAGTGTTGGCTATGGAGATGGCATCTATAAGTCGCTCGACGGTGGCAAGAGTTTTCAGAAAATGGGCTTGGAGAACTCGGAGCATATTGGGCGCATTTGGATCGATCCTCGAGATAGCGATACGGTCTTTGTGGCTTCGCAAGGTCCACTGTGGGCACCAGGCGGCGACCGGGGACTTTACAAGACGACCGATGGTGGCCGTTCATGGAAGCGGGTTCTCAACGTCAGTGACAATACAGGCGTCTCGGAAATAATCGCTGATCCGCGCGACCCCGATACGATGTATGCTTCGGCGTATCAACGAAGGCGGCACGAATGGACTTTGATCGACGGCGGTCCAGAATCGGGCATCTTCAAGTCGACGGACGGAGGCGAAACATGGCGGCCGATCAACCGTGGAATTCCCGGCGGTGATCACGGACGAATTGGACTAGCTATTTCGCCAATCCAGCCCGACGTCTTGTACTGCATCGTCGAGGCGGTGGGAGAGGAAGGCGGATTTTTTCGTTCCACCGACCGAGGCGAAAGCTGGAGCAAGCAATCAAGTCACGTTTCTGGAAGTCCACAATATTACCAAGAGCTGATCGTTGACCCCAAGGTGATGGACCGAATTTACTCGATGGACACGATGATGATGGTATCCGACGATGGCGGCAAGACGTTTCGCCCAGTTGGCGAGCGGTTCAAGCATGTGGATAACCACGCGCTTTATATTGATCCGACGGACTCCAATCATTTGATCGTCGGATGCGACGGCGGATTGTACGAAACATTTGATCGTGGAGCCAATTATCGTTTCACAGGAAACCTCCCGATCACCCAGTTCTATAAAATCGCAGTGGACAACGCGTTGCCTTTTTATAACGTCTATGGCGGTACACAGGATAACGCAACGCAGGGCGGCCCGTCGCGAACGCGAAACGTGCACGGCATTCGCAATAGCGATTGGTTTGTAACCGTATTCGGCGACGGATTCGATCCCGCAGTCGACCCGAACGACCCGAATACTGTTTACTCGCAATGGCAATATGGCGGACTCGTTCGGTTTGATCGCAGAACGGGAGAACGAATCGATATCAAACCCCAAGAGTCAGCCGACGGACCAGCACTGCGCTGGAACTGGGATTCGCCAATCTCGATTAGTCCGCATAACCCCAATCGAATCTATTATGCCTCTCAAGTACTTTTTCGCAGCGATGATCGAGGCGATTCTTGGCAGGCAATCAGCACGGATCTGTCTCGCAACTTGGATCGCAACCAACTCAAGGTAATGGGACGGGTGTGGGGTGTCGATTCCGTAGCTAAGAACACGTCGACCTCATTTTATGGCAATATCACGGCGATCTCAGAATCGCCCCTTGCACCCAACTTGTTGTACGTGGGTACGGACGATGGTCTGATTCAGATTTCAGAGGATGGCGGAACAACTTGGCGAAAGATCGAAAAATTCGAGTTTCTCGACGTTCCGGAATTCGCGTACGTCAGTGATATCGAGGCGTCGCGACACAACGCCGATACCGTCTATGTCGTTGTCAATAATTTTAAACGAGGCGATTTTCGACCTCACGTCTTAAAGAGCGCCGATCGCGGCAAGAGTTGGACGGTACTTTCCCAAGATTTACCTGTCCGTGGCTCGACCTACACGATTGCCGAAGACCACGTCAAACCCGAGTTACTCTTCGTCGGTACAGAATTCGGACTATTCACCACTCTGGATGGCGGAAAGAAATGGTTGCAAATGCGAGGCGGTTTACCGACCATCGCCGTTCGGGAACTTGAGATTCAACGACGCGAGAACGACTTAGTTGTTGGCACATTTGGCCGAGGCATTTACATCGTCGACGACTATTCCCCTTTAAGGCTACTGACGCAAGAGTTGGTCGATAGTCCTGCGGCAATCCTGCCCATCAAGCCAGCCTTGATGTATCTAGAAGATGACCCCATGGGCGGAAGCTCAAAAGCATTTCAGGGAGCCGGGTTTTATACCGCGGAGAATCCTGCCTTTGGTGCCGTCATCACCTATTACCTCAAAGATTCCTTGAAGACAAAAGAAGGTGAACGCAAGAAACGCGATCGTGGTTTATCTTCAAGCGGACAAGACACCCCTTATCCAGCTTGGGAAAATCTAAAGGCGGAGGATCGCGAGGACGAACCTCGCATGATGATGATTATTCGAGATGCCCAAGGCAACGTAATTCGACGGCTGCCAGCTGCGACATCATCAGGATTGCACCGTATGACCTGGGACCTGCAACATGCGGGGCTTGGGCCTCATCGAATCGGCAGCGATGGAAACGGTCCGATGGCGTTGCCTGGAGCCTATACGGCTAGTTTGGTTCAATTTGTTGATGGGGAACTCAAGGAGTTGGTCGCGTCGACTTCGTTCGAATGCAAGCCTTTAGATGCGAGCGTCGTTACGACTGAACAAAAGGTCGCGGCATTAGAATTTCAGAATCAAACGGCTGAGGTTCAGCGAGTCATTCTTGCCGCAAGCCAAATTCTTAGCGAATCGCAAACACGCGTGGAGCATGTGAAGTCCGTCATCGAGCGATCACCGCGTCTCAATCTCGAACTCTACAAAACGGCTCGCGCATTGGAAATCCGACTATTGGATATCAGCGATCGGCTTGTAGGGGATCCAACCCGATCCAAACGGCAAGAACCCGAAATGCCAGGCCTACTGGACCGATTGCAACAAGTAGTCCAAGGAAGTTGGGCCTCCAGTCTAGGCCCCACGCAGACCCATCGAAAAAATTTCGAAATCGTAACACAGAAACTTCCGGCGTTGCTGGACGATCTACGAAAAGCGATCGAAGTAGATTTGGTTGCGATTGAGAAGCAACTCGAAGACGCAGGAGCACCATGGACTCCTGGCCGCTCTATTCCCAAGTGGCCAAGATAGTCACTTTTGCGTTTTTGACGCAGATACTTAGAACTCAAAGCCGTAGTTGCACGCAAACAAACGGTCTGCAATGCGACTCGGCTTGGATGGCATGACGATTGCCACTAAATATTGCCAGTGCGGTATGTACGACTGCGAGCCCAGCAGATTAGCGAACTGACCGATCTTTGGCACGCGTGATCTGTGTTGGAGGCAAATAGAGAGCCGTTTCGTCCTCAATCTGATCAACATCTTTCTGCACTTCGTATCGAAAGAGTTTTGACGTGTCGATGTTCGTAACGTAGTCGTAGTACTCAACCGTTGAAAAAGGAACGAGACGTTCTCGATTGTCTTGGTCCGGCTTCTGCACAAAATACTCGATCTGAAAAGGGAACGAACTAAATTCGCCTTCGCGTCCGAGTGTCAGTCGCACATCGGTGGGAATGCCCTTGGGAGGATCGGTACGAAGCGCATAACCATCGATCGGTGCCGCCGTCGTTATTGACGGTGGTTGAGTCCGCAATGTGCCAATCAATTGCCATACAGGGACTTTGCGATAAGTCCCAGCATAAGCTTTGTACCATCGATATCGCAGATACAACAATCGCAGCGTTTCGGGTTGGCCTCCAATGGCTAAGTATAAAGCAACATCTGGGCGATTCGATCCGCGTCCCATATTAGGAAAAGCTTGCCGAACCCGATCGAGATGAACTTTACGAAGCGGTTCGTTGGCCCGCGTGCTGGTCCACATCAATCGACCATCGCTGACTTGGATCAAATTTGAAAACGAATCAGCGACGGCATAACGAACATAAGTCTCCAGCTTGCCTGTACCCTCACCAGCGTGCCAATACTGTCCGACGCCTACCATTTCGTTGTCGTACAGTTTCGTGCGTTGTCGAATCTGGCAAGTGAAGCTTGGTCCCCACACCGACTGCTCAAGTGCTTGCAATACCAATACGTTCGGGTCAATCGTAGAAGGAGTTGCTGGCTGTCCGGCAGTCGCTCCTGATATAGCATCGGTCGTCAAAGTGGGAGGAGACTGGGCCGATAGGAAATTAAACACCTGCAGACACAGTGCAAACGTGAGCGGAATGACGGCAACGAATTGCCGACCAATGCGTCGCATCACCGGCGCTGATAGCTGGCTAAAAAAACGCCTAAACGCTTTGTTTTTGACCCAAAGACCGTAATGATTGATCGCCATATGCAGGTTGTAACGGTTTTATCAAAGAAACCAAAGATGATACGCCGAACATAAGGGAAGAGCAGTTGCGCGCCAGGTGCGTCACCGCGCGTAGCTAGCTTTCCGATGGAATTCCAATCTCAAGCAACAGCTTGGGTGTGGGATTGTAGACGCCGCACAAAAGCGGTGTCCAGTCGGATTTAACAAGGCTTTTTGGTGATCCAGCAAGCCAGCCAATGACTTTTTATGTGTTGCCGCGGCACCGCCCGACAACGACGGTGCCGGCTGGCCGAGTAACCCAATTTTGGTCCAGGGGGATAAGAATGAGGATGCGAAAATATTTGGGAGTCCTGGCCGCGCTCGGCATAGCAATGCTCGCAGTCGAACGCCAGGCAAATGCAATCGATGGAATTCGACACAATATTCCACCTGCAGCACGCTTAGCAGAGCCCGGACCTATGGTCGGCGGCCCAGGTCCCGGCGTGATGATGCCGGAAACAGTTCCCGTTGAACCGGGGATCATGGGCGGAATGCAAGCTCCGCCGGTGCAAGTTCTGTTCAACGACATGGAGTCGATGCACGTCTTCTATGACGTAGTCGGCGACAACACATTTACGAGCGAACCACTGGTCGTTCCAGGTCGCTTGGAGTTTCAACAAGGCGGAATCTATCGCTTGAAGCTAACCAACATTCCAGGTCAGGAAGGGATCGAACTCTATCCTACTTTGGAAGTTGGCGCAGCGACCATGCGAACGGCTGCTTACTTGGCACATAATGCAGTGCCTGTCCAATTCACCGACAAAGATGTTCAATCGGCCATCGATTCGAATTTTGTGACCAAGGTAATTTACTTGCCTGATCCAGAATTCCAAGGCGAAGCGCTTTCCGGAATTGATACATTGGTCAGCACGGCTTTGGAGCCAGGCCTCGATCCAATTATCGAAGCCGATCGTCGTGGTTCGATTTTGGCTATCGTTCGTCTTGGTAATAAAGACATCGAGTTGGCTGGACCAGGAGCCGGGGGAGCTTACGCCATGGGCGGAATGATGAACCCAGCTTACTGTGGTCCAGAAGGAATGGTTGGCGCTAATCCACCAAACTTTGTTGCAGGCGTAACCGCTCCGCAATATGGAATGACCCAATCGGGCACCCCGATCGGATTGGTTGGACCTCCACACCTTCCGTTTGGTGCTCCTGCTGGTTTGCAAAAGCACGTGATGAAGAATCACACCCACATGAGCCTGCCTGACCCTGTGGAAAAGGTGAAGATCCATGTTAAACAACAACCTGGCTACAACTATCCACAACCTGCAAGCCGCGCTTTCATTCGCGAACAGAATATCAATCCTGGTTACCCAACCGGTATGAACATTCATCGTCGAGCAAGCCAAGCCGTCGCTCCTAACGCTTACGGTGGCGGTAGCGGTCAAGTTGGCGATGCTTATTGCCCACCTGGACAGATTCGCTAACGCGAGTTCCACCATCAAGGTGACCAGAGGTAAAAGCAAGGCGGCGCGAGGAATCAAGCCGCCTTGCGTCGTGAGCGTTTGAAAAGCTTTTCAATCGAAATGGGACGAAATATGTTGCTCAGTCAAAGCATCACAAAACAGCCCGAAAGCATTCTGGCTCGATTGTCCTTTTCCGGTTTGGGATTCGCAAAGCGTATCACGGTGCTGGTATTGTTTGTGATGGCAGGCTCGACGGGGATGGTCAATGGCCAGCAAAATCGACTGCCACATGTTTGGCCAATGTACCAGGACAACATGGCTCCTGGGGTCATTGGGCAAAGCCAGATACAACGACGACCTCAGGCTTTCGGATATTTTCAGCCCGTTGAAATAACTGGTCCTGAAGGCATTCGAATCTCTTTGGCGACGTCCGGAGTATTCGACGAACCCCAGCCCGCGCCCTTTCGTGCAGGTTTGCTAGTGGGTGCTCCTTACCGAATACGCGTGGGTGGCATTCCATACGAGGACGGACAAGAGCTGTATCCAACGATTGAAATTATTGATCGACTTTATGCTCCTTCCGAGCGCGAGCATCGAATGCCGATTCCCATCGAGCTTGACGAGAATGACCTGACAGCAGCTCTGCGCGGCGATATGGTCACTCGCGTAATTTATTTGGAAGACTCAGAAATCGCGGAGCCCGTAAGTTATGCCGAAGGCGGTCAACGCGTTCGGGACGTTTATGGTGCTGAAGACGCGTTGCAGGCAGCGGACCAGTTAGGACGACCTGTTGCGATCCTTCGAATTGGATCGCGCGTTCCCAACGAAACTGGCAACGCCGACAACAATGAGTTTCTATTTGGATCGCCGACTTGGTTTCCAATAAAAGAAATTCCAAATCGACAAAAGATGATTGACGCAGGCATCATTCCGATACCAGAAACGCCGCCAGTAACAATTCAAGCCATTCAACCGAAAGCCGCTCCACGCCAAGCCGCATCCGGAACACGACGTATCGGGGGCTAATAATTCCGGTCGCGTGAAGGCTTCCGCTCTCGGCGATTCCAAGTCGTTTGGCCATAGGTCAGTCGAAATAACCTGAGCAAAATAAGTAGGAAAATTGAACGCATGAACGCTTCTCTCAGGAAATTCGTTTTCGTCAGTTGCTGCTCTGTCGCTTTGCTTGGTTGCCGGACGACTGGTCCAATCAACGGTCAGCCCGTCGTCAAGCGTGCTGCTACGCCCAGTTACCATCCAAACGCAGGCCATCGCGAACTTGCAAAAAGCTCGCCGCCGGTTAGCTCGACTTCGCGAGTTCAACAAGCGTCTGCGGAACAGCCCGTCGGTCAAGGCCAAGTTGAACAAGCTGGTTATGTCATGGCCGCAGGTCCAGCTCAAAGAGCGGTCTTTCAGGGTCGCGTTGGCCAGAATGCACCACCACAGAGCGCTTGTGGTTGCCCGTCCTGCAATAGCAACAGCCAAACATATTGCCCAGTCTATACGGATTTGGGTGAGTCATGCCCACCGCCATCGGAGCGGAGCAGCACGCAATGGATCGATCCTCAAGAATATATTTTCGACGGCGGTGATCGCGAACCATGGGTTGTCGTTCGGAATGATGGCGAAGTTGCCGGTTTGCAACCAGAAGACACAGTGATCTATTACGAGACAAAGTCAGGGGACACATTCGTCGAGCCAGCTTGCCGTACCCCAATCTATTCGCCTCGTTTCGCTGCCGTTCGCAAAATTACAACGACGAGAGAAAGCGATGTAGCCATCAGCCCTTATGCTGCACGACAACCAATCGCTACGAGCATGAAGCGGGACGCTTTGCCTCCATTGAAAGTACGCCAACCAGTCCGCGCCTTACCAGAAAATGGCGTCCGAGTTGTCGAAGCGTTTCGTGACCGCAATCGCGGCATACCCGTTGAGCGAACCATTCCAACTCTCGGATTCGAAGACACTGTACTTCCTTATGCAGACATACAATTCCTTCGTACCGGTTTAAAAGACGAAACGGATATCATAAAACTGCAACGCGGAGTCGCTGCTGCTCGGGAGTGGGCATCCGAAGAATCGATCCAAGTTATCATAAATGGCGACGAAGCAGCCATTATGAAAGAAGAGAAATCGACGGCCGAGGTCGTTCTATACGATTATCAAGGCAAGCCTTGCATTCGAATCTGCAAAGTGGCTTCGCACCAAATCGCGGCCCCTGGCGATGAAATTGAGTTCACCATTCGTTTCGACAACACGGGCGTCGAAGAAGTGAACAACGTTGTCATTCTTGACTCGCTCGCACCTCGGCTCGAATATGTCGAAGACAGCCAAAAAACCAGCATAGAAACCAAGTTTTCGACAACCGAAAATCAAGCTGGCTCAAGTGTCCTTCGATGGGAACTTACCAATCCACTCGGCGAGGGACAAGGCGGCTACATCCGATTCCGCTGTCGCGTTCGCTAGCGCTGAAGTCTGCGACCATTCGAAACCTAGAGAACGTCGTGGGGGTCCCTTGGCATTTACGCGATTCCTCCGCGATCAAATTGTGTAGCCTGATTCATCGCTGCCCGACCAAGAGCTCATCTCGAGATGAGTTCACTCCTGGTGCGAATTGACGACTTCTAGGACCTTCGTCTCTCGCGATTGGAGCAAGCGACCTTGCCATCCAATCATGCGTCGATATAGCCAAATGCATGCAGCAGCTTCGATGATCGACACAATCAGGTAAATTGGCACGTATCGGATGCCTGCGAAATGGGCCAACGCAATCTCGCCTCCCAGTGCAGCGGCAGCCGGAACGAGTACTAGCGGAAAAAACATCGTGACCCCAAACTGAACCGCCATCGTTGTAATGCTAATGTTTGCAGGTTTTGAAGTACCCGGTACGATGGCCATCGGAAAATAGATGGATGTGATATTACCTACCAAGCTTGTTCCACAAAACACAACGACCAACTGCAATAGACTGGCTAAGAGAATCGTCAAGGAGGGGATCACAAAGTAGCAAGCTCCCGCAAATACGACAGCAGACAAGCCTAAATAGACGGGAATGAGAGCTAGGTTTTTGCCGACCAAAATGAGGCGTCGTTCGATTGGCATAAGAACATAGGAACGGAACCCGCTTCGGTCCGTTCCGAAAATGTTGAGCGACATTAATAAGTGAATGAACAAGATCAACGCTACACCACCCAATAACACAAATCCGCCTGCTTCGGCGGGCAGTTTCGGGAACGGTTTTGTGGCTGCAATGACGAACAGAAACATCAAAACAATAATCGGTCCAATCAAAGCTAGTTTGGCTTCGGGTGATCGAATCAAATGAATCCAACTTGCCAAAGTTACCGTGGCGATTGGTTCATCGAGCAAACGAAATTCCCGGTCGAGCAAAGAGCGAGGACGATTTTGCGCGCCGGGTAATTGCTTTGTCTTTGCTATGCGACCCACTGGGGTCCCCGACTGAGTGAATTGCCGAAGCGTGACGGAGTAGGTTCGCAATAAACTTGCTCCGGCTAGCGACAGCATTCCCAGCGTTGCCAATCCGCTTGGCCAAAACCGACCCTTCAGCAATTCCATGCTTGCCAACGGGAGCCAACCGATGGGCAGATAGAGGTTGGTGGGCACAGCCAATGCTTCGATGCGGCGAAGAGCTTCTTCATTCTCTGACTTCCGTTGAGCTGCCTCCGCAGCTTGGATTTTGGCGAATTCCATTTCAAATGTCGCTGAATCAATTTCCTGGGAGTCACGTTTTTTTCCTAATTCTTGTAGGGCCTTGATGGGATTAGTGGGATTGTTATTTTTTCGGCCTAGCCCGACTTGGATAATCACATTGGGGATTTGTGTGATGAGAACCAACCCAAGTGTCAGCATCGCGATCACCGTTTGCCGCCGTCGTTTGGTTGACATCAAGGAAACCAACCACCCCCTCACTTGATACGTCACCGCCGTGATCATCGCGATAAACGCAACGATCATCGGAACCAACAGTAGCATGCGCCATCCAATCGTGGGAACCGCAGCGACACAAATACCCACGCTGGCACAGGTAAAGAACAAAAGGCCAAGCGAAATGAACGAGGTGATGTAGTTTAAAAAGAATGCTCCTTTGAGCGAAACTGGCAAGTGCAGGAATCGATCGAGCGATAACATCTCGCTACGCTGGATTTCTACAATCAAACTGACGCTCCAAACTAACAGGAAGACAACGACCAAGGCGTCCCACGCTAGCAAGAATTGCAAGACTGTGGCTTTGGGTAACCAGATTAGTCCTGCGCCAAGGGCGAGAAAAAAAGAGGAAATCGCAAGAGCGCCTGCGGAGCACACAATCATGATCATCAGAACCAGATTGAGCACACCCGCACGTCGCCACTGATTGCGGCTCAGCGTCCATCGCAACCAAAGCATCGTCTTCAGATGTTTCCAGTTCACGAAATCGTCTCCGGCGGACTCGACGTCGATCGTGGCTGCGCCGGATCTTCCAGCCAACTCAATTGTTGATGGACATTCTCCGCACTTCCCACTTTTTCTAAGAATCGTTTCTCCAATGAGTCACCTTGTCGCAATTCGGTAAGGGAGGTTTGTTCCACTAATTCTCCCTTGGCGATGATGCCCACATGGGTGCAGATTCGCTCGACGATTTCGAGAACATGAGAAGTCACAAAAACGGTGGAACCGCGTGACGCGAAATTAGATAGTAACTCCCGAATGACACGCGACGTTACCGCATCCACTCCTTCGAAGGGTTCGTCCAGGAACAACAAATCTGGATTGGGAAGCAACGCGCCAGCCAATGCAAGTTTCTTTTTCATTCCGTGAGAATATTCAACAGTCAATTTCTTTTCTACATCATCCAGTGCCAACACACTGAGCAGTTCCTCGGACCGGTCACGAACAAGCGGTCTGGGCATTAGGAACATGCGACCAATGAAAGTCAGGTATTCGCGAACTGTTAGATTGTCGAATAGTGCCAAGCCTTCAGGCACAACGCCGATTCTTCGTTTGATTGCGATCGCATCTTTTGGGTTCCAAGGATTCAATCCAAGCACGGATATCTGTCCGCTTGTGGGTGCGAGGATGCCCGTCAGCATTTTTATCGATGTGGACTTGCCTGCACCGTTCGGACCGAGGAACCCATAGACGGTCCCTTTTTCAACTTGCACATTGATTTGGTTTACAGCGCAAAAATCGCCGAAATATCTAGTTAGTTCGCGAGTTTCAATCGCATATTCCATCAATACGTTCCCGTAACAAGTTCTAATCGGGACTGCCTGAGTAAATCAGCGACACGAAAAAGTAGTCGAACGGAGTAGGCACTCTGCATTTTAAGCCGATTCCGGTCAAACCACCCACGCGTGCAAATCCCTGCTCTGCGAAGTCTGGACCAAACTCTTAATGCAAACAATCTGCTATGTGCCTACCAAGAAGGATGCTTAGTAGGTCTTGTCCACTCGTTCCGTCATTCCTTCACGTGCGGCTTGATGTGCGGCGTGCCTTAAGTGACGTGGCACGATTACATCCGATGCCAGCCCGAGTTTCTCCAGAAGTTTGATTTCATAGTAGCTGATATCAAATTCCCACCAGCGATGTTGCACCGTCGCCGCCGACGGGTCTTGGTGGTGATTGTTATGCCAGCCTTCGCCAACAGTCAATAGTGCAACCAACCAGTTGTTGCGACTCTCTTCGCCCGTATCGTAATTTCGATAGCCAAACATATGGCTAAGCGAATTGACAGACCAAGTAATATGCCATACCGCAACGGTGCGTACGAAAACGCCCCATACGACTAGGCTAACGCCAAGCTGAATTGCTGAAGCCAGTCCACCGTAGAACCATCCGGCGATGAAACCAGCAACAAAATAAATCATGAGCTGGATATATACAATGTAAAACTGCAAGATGGGACGCTTTTCTAATTTCATGTAGAACGGATCCCGTAACAGGTCCTTACCGAATTTTTCGGTCGCGCTCATCGAGTGCGTTGCTCGGTTGCGGTACATCAACCAGCCCATGTGCGACCACAGGAAATTGACTAGTGGCGTGTGCGGGTCCGGTTGTTCATCCGAATCCACATGATGCATCCGATGGATGACGACCCAGCGAACGGGTGTGTCTTCCAGACAGCAAATGCCGAGAATTGCAAAAATATGCTCAACCCAAGTTGGTGTTCGGAAACTTCGATGCGTCAACAACCGGTGATAACCAATCGTGATGCCTTGGCCGAACACGTGCACGCCAATCAACATGACTATCACACCCGTCCAAGAAAAGCAGTACGGGATCAAAGCCAACAAGGCCAGTAAATGGACCAAACCAATTGTGCCAGCGTACAGCCAGTTTACTTGATAGGGTTTTACCGGTTCAGGAACGGTCAATGACATAGATTATTCTCAATGTGGAATGAACGCATTCTCAATTTTGAATTGAATGCGATGGCGTTCTTGAAAGGCCAAGAAAGTCACAGGACAGCATTGTCATTGGAAACAGCGTTTTACAACAGCCATTTTCCAAGAATTATTTATTCGTGGTCATTTCGACGCACATCAAAATCCATTGGTTTTTCAGGCTCTTTTGCAAAATCCTGCCTAAACCGTAAAGTCAAATCGAAATCCAAATCTCTCGCGAACAGAATTGGCGCCACGCAGACACTCGTCCTACTTTAGCAACTCGAAAAGGCCTTGCGTGGCAAATCGATGAATTTCAAGGTTCGGTTCAGATAGTTCTCGCCATCTCTAAGAACAATTCGTAACGCGCTTTCATTTCAAGCACGCTGTCCCCCCCAAATTTTTCAACAAGCGCGGCTGCGACTTCAAAGGCGACTACGCACTCGACGATGATTGCTGCAGCGGATATCGCACATACGTCGCTTCGCTCGTAACTGGCGCGGTGAGACTCTTTCGTTTCCATTTGAATGGAATCCAATGGTTTTCTCAGCGTGCTGATTGGCTTCTTGGCTGCACGCACGATTAACGGTTGGCCATTGGTCATTCCGCCTTCGAGACCGCCAGCATTGTTAGTCGGGCGAACATAGCCGAGGTTGGGCGACTGTTTTTGCTTGGCGTCAAAGTGAATTGGATCGTGGACTTGGGAACCCTTGCGGCGAGCGGCTTCGAACCCTAAACCGATTTCGACTCCTTTGATCGCCTGAACGGCCATTACGGCTTGTGCAAGTCGACCATCAAGTTTGCGATCCCATTGGGCATGGGTACCCAAACCGAATGGAAGTCCATCCACGCGTACTTCGATTACGCCGCCAACTGTATCGCCTTCTTCGGCCGTGTCATCGATAAGTTGACGAAAACGCTCGTCATCGGCGGGTACCGTCGAATACACAATGCTCTGGTCTCGCAATTCTCGAAGAGCCCTAACCGTACCGGTTGCCGCCGGAACTCTTTCACCGCCGATCTCTACGACGTAGCCAATGGTCTCAATTCCAAAATGCTGAAGCAGTTGCTTGGCCAAACTGCCGGCGGCAACACGAACGGTTGTCTCTCGTGCGCTTGACCTTTCCAGAACTCCTCGAATGGAGCCGAGATATTTGATTGCACCCGTCAAGTCCGCGTGACCAGGTCGCGGTCGTTCGAGTTCCTTGAGGCGTTCTAATTTATAGTCGCGATTGATGACTTGCAGTGCGATAGGCGAGCCGAGGGTCATGCCTTGCCAAGTGCCAGAAAGCACGTCGACCTCGTCGGTCTCTAATTTTTGCCGGCCGCCTCGTCCATATCCGCCTTGCCGCATTCGCAAATCGCTGTTGATCGATTCCGTATTAACTTGCAATCCTGCCGGGAAACCATCGACCAACGCCACAAGTGCTTTGCCATGCGATTCGCCTGCTGTCCAGTAACGCAACATATTCACAACCTTCGTCAACAATTTTCCAACCCAAGTCACTTCGAAAATAAACCAGATTTTTCATCTAGTGAAAAGCGGCAATTGGCCAAACCTTAGCGCTTCTGTTCGCTAAATCGTAAGTTTTTCAAACCGAGATGGCGAACCGAGCAATGTGTTTGAAAGTTCGCAATAGGTAATGATCTAACAATGCTCACTCGTTCAAAAACGATTCGGCCAGTCGTTTGGGAGCCGTGTTCAACCATGCGGACAGCATTGCGGGTCGTAAAGTCGCTGCGGATGCTTTCGGCAAATCAACCCGCGTACAACCGTTCTTCCCCCAAGCACCCGGAATAGGCGAAAAAATTTCCGGATGATCGTTAGTAAATTCCAATTGCTGAGCGGGTGTTAGTTTCACCATGCCCCAAGCGTCATCCGGCCATAGTGTCGCAAAGATCTTTCCACCGACGCGAAAATCCGGATGACCCATGTGTTCGCTTTCGACGGACTCGGGAAAGCTGAGAGCGATCTTTCTAAATTGGTTCGAAGTCATCTTGAGCGATTGCAATAGACTAAAGCGGAACGATGGGAACCAGCGATCGATACTGAGCAAGTGCCATCATGGGATAACAGTGGCTGTCTAGATTGTACTTGAAATACAGTCCTTTTGCTAATCCGCTCTCGACGGGCCCTGAGTCTTCCCAGCTCCCATTGGTAAGCTGGCGTTCCATCAAATATTCGATACCACGATGCACGCACCCACAATGCGGTCCGAAGATTGCAATCAGACTCAAGACGGCCCACGCTGTTTGTGCTACGGTCGCCATGGGCAAGCCTTCCTGATTACCTGGTGTATTCGTTCCAATTGGCTCTCCCCACCCGCCCGAATCCTGCTGTTGCAACTCAAGCCAGTTTGCGGCGCGAACGATGGTTGGATGGTTCGCCGGTATTCCAACTTGCAGCAGGCTTGTAATTACTTGCCAAGTCACAAAGAATGAGTTTCCACCACGCGAACTGCTCCAATAACCTTCCTTTAATTGCAAGTCGAGCAAGTAATCAACGCACCTTGCAATCGACGAGTCTTCCGTAGTAAATCCCCATTGACACAGGCTGTTCAAAACAAGGGCCGTCGTCTCAGGTGAACTTGACTCCAAAGAAAAATGATCGGATTGGCTGCCTGAGCAAGCGAATGCTCCGTCCATCTCACGGTCAGCTTGGCTCCAGCCGCCATCTCTTCGCTGTTTGGTAATGAGCCAGTTTAAAGCCATGTCGGCTGCCGATTGGACTCGTTCGGAACGGTCGATTCCAAAACGAGCTTGATTTACCGAACCCACTCGCATGAATAACACATTCGAAGCATCGTTTGTGAATCGTCGCAACACGCGCAACACCATCGCTGTTTGTTCCACATGCGAATCGTTTCCGTTGGTTCCGAGCAGATGCCAGCCGCCTACCTCGCTCCGCGATTGCCATGTTTTGCTTTTTGGTTGTTTGATTTGGCAGTCGAGTAACCAATCCACAGCATCCTGTAGATTCGAATCGGTGATGTCGATGCCCGCCATTTCAAAACCAAGCAGTGCGTTGGCCGTGTCGCGAATCGGAGATTGGTACGGTTGAACGCGCAGCATCGTCTTTCGACCTTCACTCATCAACAAGTCGGCAATTTGATCGTTACAACAAGTCGCCTGAGGGGAATCATCAGCCAGTTCCAGGCATCGCATTGCAATTCGACACCAAGCAAGCATCGGGAAAGCGGCAGCGTTCTTCAGACCGCTTTCAAACCGGTTGTTGATCCATTTTGTAGCCAGTTTCATCGCCCAACGCCGAAGCGGACGGATTTTCAGCTCTTCCATGCCCTTGACCGCGCGATCCAAAACACGAAGCGTCGCATCCCAACTCAAAACGCCACGTGCTGTGTCGCTGGACTGAGGGTGATTCAATTGCCATTGCTCCGGCGGCGAGTGGCATAATTCGCCAAGCGTCATTTCGTTCGGCAACACAGTTTGCGGTCGCTTGGCCCAAACCAAGGACATCGGTACGAGCACCGACTGGCTCCAATCCGTAACTTTGTCGACTGATATCGGTAGCCAACCAGTCATGAAAATGGCCTCGGGCGGAATCGCGGGACAAAACGAATAGTCAATTAGCCCGAGAACTGCGAAGTGAAAGCGAGTAAAACCGTTAACGCGATCAAGACCGCCTGCATCGAGAATAGCTTTTCGTGCTGAGCGCATTGGCGGCGATTCGACGTCTTGACCAGTTAGCTTGAGAGCCAAATACGCTTTGACACTTGCATTGAGATCGATTGGTCCACCTGAATATTGGCTCCAACCGCCGTGTTCTTGTTGCGTGAACATTAGCGAACGAGCAACACGCTGAACGCTGGGCGATTGCAATTGCCCCAAAAAAGCATGCAGCAACACATATTCACTATCAAAAGTGGAGTCGCCTTCGATATTGCCGCACCAATCGCCTTCTGGATACTGGCGTGCAGCCAACCACACAACCGCTTTGTTGGTCGCCCGTTCCAATTGACTTGAGTTGGAACGAGTCGCGCGCATAAAATTCCGTGGTCCCGAATTATTCGAGAAAGCGCGATTTACGAAGTTATCCATACCAGCCCCTACCCTCGGTCCAATTGCGTCGATTACGCTTGCGCTGAGTCGCAACGGAGTCGAGGTTAGAAGAAGCCAATGGATCAAGGCAATATCATTCGGTCGTTAAACGTCCCGCATAGAATTGCTAGCGATTGCCCCAAGGTCACACCCGTCGCCCAGTGCTCCACCTGCCGTTTGGATGCCAGTCGAGCCAATTAGTTGCTCGGACGAATTAGACTGGGGGGTTGGTGAACGCATCGAGCCTGATTGCCGCTCGCCGGACACCCAGCGACTCCCAAAAAGCCTGCATCGCAAGTTTGCGCGATCAAGTTACCACTTCGTCTGATGAATCGCGATCGAATTGCACCTGAGCCCAGCTCCACGCGGCGACAGTGCTGGGGAATCCGACGGTATTCATGCCTTGGAAAATGGCTTGTTCGATTTCTTGACGCGAGGCACCGGCCCTGGTCGCGCGGCGAATGTGGCTTCGCAGAGCGGATTCTAGACCCGCACCTACGGAGACGCCAATCTTGATAAGTGCACACGTCTTTTCTTCGAGCGCGCCGATTCCTTCGATCGCTTTGGCCATTTGCTCGTGAGCGGCGGCTAACTCGGGGTACTGGCGAACAAGCTGTTTGTAAGTATCGGGCAGTTTCTTGGATTCAGAATTTGACATGGTGACTACGACGAGGCGAAAGATGATAGGAATGATTTGACAGCGCCGCGAAAAGTACGATTTGCAAAAGCGGATCGCACCGGAAATCCTATTATGGCGAACTCTTCGACTGCCGTTGCCGCACGCATATTGCCATTTATAGCCGAAAAAAACTGTGCATCGTCAAGGCAAGTCAACCGCTGGAAAAATTTGCGGGTTCGACGGCAATACCGGAAAAACAGCCAAAACACTGAGTTTCGCACCGATCCTTGGACAGATTTTCTCAGCAAAACAAAAATCTGACAGAGAAATTCAAAATTCTGCGAACCAAGACGGTCGAAAGTTGCTCTATACCCAACAACGTGACTTTGTTTCCGTATAAATTGCTAGCCAGCAAATCCCGAATTCGCGAAATCATTTTCGTTTTCAGATTTGTCCAGCCAGACTTTTCCAGATAGACTGGAAAGTGGCTTGGTAGTAATCCAATGCTGGGATCAACGATCCATTTCTAATTTTGTATCTCTCAAACCGCGCCGGAAACGCGGTGGAGGAAGCCATGCGAACTGTAGCTAATGCCGCCAATTCTGCAAACGTCATCGCCAATGTGCGAAATCGTGTGCTGGTGAGTATCGTCGCGCGCTTCCTCCGCCATCTCACAGACCGGCTAGGTAGGGGCACTGAAATGCAAATGCGGCAACACGAGCCGCGCATTACGTGCCAGGGCTGGGAACGGATGTATTTGGGCAAGGAAATAAAACTTTGCCCAGTCCCCGTCTCCAAATCACAGCCCTGTCGCTCCAAACGCTAGTCGCGTTTCGAGTCCTGCTTCGCAATGCTCCTAAGCACAAGAAGCAAAACCCTACATTCGCAACCGTGAGTTGCCCCGACCAAGAAGAAACCGAGCGTATTGCTTTGGTTCTTCGCAAGTCAATTCAATCCAGAGCTTTTCGGTAACGTTTCAGCACGTTTCGAAATTTTCCGGATGAAACTTCTCACGATTGCAACCCAGCGTTTCCAAAGTTTGATTTTGTTCCGTCGCAGCGAATCCCGGCTTCGTCCCAATTCGTTTAATCCGTGAACGGCGCGAATTCAAACGCCAAGCAAAAAAATGGTCGGCAACAGACTTCGCGATGATTCGCGGCCCGCTGTCCGACACATGCGAGAGAGGTGCAAAAATGATCGAAGCCATCGAACAGTTCACCGTTGTTGATTTAGTTGTTGCAGCCCAAGCAGGCGATCGATCTGCTATGGACCAGTTGTTCGTGCAGTTCGAGCGACAAGTCCAAGCGATCGCCGTCCGGCGACTTGGCAACTGGGAAGAAGCCCGGGAATTGAGCCAAGACGTTTTCATTCAAGCATTTCGTCGATTGGATCAATTGCTGGAACCTGCTGCATTCGGTGGTTGGCTGCGACAGATCACGCACCGCATGGCGATCAATCGATTGATGCGCAAACGAGTTCCTATTTCGGTTGAGCCTGAAACGCTGGATGCAAATAGCTCTGACGATGAATCGCCGCTGCAAGGTATCTTGCGAAGCGAACAATGCGAGCAAGTTCGCGAGGGTTTGGCGCGATTAGGATCGCTCGACCGAGAAACGCTGGTTGCGTTCTACATGGACGGCCAGTCGCTGATCGAAATGAGCGATGCGTTTGACGCGCCGATCGGAACGATCAAACGACGTTTGCATGTTGCCCGAAAACGGTTAGCCAAAGAAGTCGAAACTTTGCAAGCCGTCTGATTAGTCAAATTTGGTTTCAGCAGTTTAGGTTTTCTCAATTAGCCGTAACGCCGCGCTCAAAGCATAGTCTTCGAGCGCGGCGTTTTCTTTTGCATATTTCCTTTGGCGAATCTTGACCAAGCCCGGTCGATGGATTCCATTTCTCCTGACTTTTTTGGTTACTATTCAACATCGCATACACCAAAGCGTTATTTGCAAACTTAAACAAGGACAGCACCAATTGCGGAATCATCGAAGATTGGGACGATTGGCTGGATCGATTTGACCGTGAAGGACGGAGAGGGTGTCCGCGATTTTTACCAAAAGGTTGTCGGCTGGGAATCGACCCCCGTCGAAATGGAGCCATACAACGATTAGCCATACAACGATTACTGCATGCTGCCGCCAGGGGCGCAGGAATCCGGTTGCAGGCGTGTGTCATGCTCAAGGCGTAAACGCAAAAGTTCCTCTGCAGTGGTTGATTTACATCATCGTCGCCGACTTAACAGCCAGCTTAATACAGGTTCAATCCCTTGGCGGAAAAATCATTGATGGACCCAAAGGACAAGCATCAAACCAATTTGCCATCATCCAAGATCCGGCCGGTGCGTTTTGCTTTTTGTGTCAGCAGCCGAACTGAAGAACTTTTGGCAAAGCGGCACCAAAATCGAGCGTGACGGTTTCGATCGAACGTAGGCGATGTTGTAAATTGGATTCACTAACTCGCGGGAATTATTGGTTCGGGTTCGGTAAGCAATTCACTTGCTACTTGAGCTACCCGGATACGCGCGGTGGCAAGCCAGTCAACGACGACTTCGGGCAGTACCGGCAAACTCACGCGACGCATGACCTGATTAAGTCGCCGACACAACTGCGTATCGTTCGGGTAATCCGACAGAAAGCGTTCTTTTGTAAACCGCGGAATAATTACGGTTAGTGTTTCAACAGGCTTACTGCAGACGAGATTTGCCGCCTCTTGGACAATCTGCAAATTGAGCGATTCGATGGCTGCGTAATAGCCATCTAGGTATGCGGAGTTGTTTTCCATAAGCACCGAATCAAGCAACAGCTCGACAACGATGTGCCCGACAAAGCCTGCTTGATGCCCACTTTCGTCATTGACGAGTTCTCGCAACTCTACCGAGAATTGACTGCAAAGGTCGCTAAATTTTTGCGATTGATGGAACCAGCGATCATCGTGGTGATGCTGTATGACGCCACGAGCCAAAGCCGCAACCCGGGGATCAGGATGGTCCATTACAAGTTCGGCCGATTTGCTGCGAGCGCGATTGCGTCGATCTATCACGCTCATCCAATCCGGCAAAGAAGTTCCCGCCACGAAATAGGGATCATGCAAATGTTTGTACGCGTGCGACAAATAGTTCATGGACCGTTTCGCTCTGGAACTTATCTGACATATGATGCAATAGATTGGCCGTAATTAATCTACCATAGTTTGGTGGCAGAACATTGACGGGAACCGCTGTGCGGCTAAACAGGGGAAACGCGCTGCGCGGCTAAACAAAGAAATCGCTGTGCGGCTAAACGAAATGCTAGGTGGCCAAGCGTTGTAGGCGGGGCGATGGTTCAAGGCTAAAATACTGCAGAATGATAAGTGCGAAGTGTCGATTCTTTCTTGCAGCGCAAGAGTAACCGTATAGTTTAGATTGGGAGCACTATATGGCAGGTGGAGTACGAGGTCTGAGCCAAGGTAAAATTCGCGATGAGTTTGTTGAATACCTTCGTGCCCATTTCGCACAGTATACGATTACCGAAATTCACCCGGAAAGCCTGCGAATCGATCGACCTGGGCTTGGCGACCATCAATTATTTCTTCGGTCGCTTTTTGCAGCGATCGAGGAATTTGAAGGCGAATCCAACTTGGAACAACGGCACGAGGTTTTTGCCAAATTTGCAGAGTCGCTCAGTTCGGGTGAAAAACTTTTAAGCATGACGTGCGACGATCGATTGCAAAACGTCATGCCACGCCTCATGCATCGATTGCAAATCGAGGGCATGGAAAAGCAAGTCCAAATTGGAATACCGAATATTCCGATCGAGAATACGCCCTTATGCGTCGCCTTTGTTATCGATATGCCGCAAAGCGTAGCATTTGTAAATCATGAAATACTGAAAGAACTCGAAGTCGACATTGACGAGCTTTACAAAGCTGCGGTCGAACATTTGGACGATGAAAAGTTTGGTGGGGTTATTCGTTCACTGGAACCGGACACTCTAGGTGCAATCAAGACGGGTGACTCCTACGACGCAGCCCGAGCACTCTTGATCCCAAAATACCTGTCCGAAGGAGAATCGCTCGTTATTGCGGTGCCCGATCGTGATAGTTTGATGCTTTTGCGATCTCATTCTCCGAAGCGGTTTGATCTGATGTCACGCGTCGCAAAGTTTCCAGGGGGGGATCGGCTTTTGTACGATCAGGCTATCGAAGTGACTGCCAATGGATTCCGAGCCTGTGATTAGTTCGCGAAATTGACCATCGCCACATTGAGAAATTTCACGCCTTGGCTTAGGCTACGCTTTGGAAAAATCGCTCCCAATTGCCCTTGAACGATTCGATTGCCGAAGCTCCACGGCCCCATTTCCGCGATCGAAGTTCGAATCTCCCTTCCTATAATTTTCCAAGGATCGCGCCATGCACTCGCTTAATCGCCGTCGGTTTCTCGAAAATTCGATGCTCGCAACGGCAGCTATGGCCGCAGCACATACGAGGCAATGGATTCAAGCCGACGAACCTTCCACTGGCAATCCGTCTAATCGAGTTCGCGTGGCGATTATTGGTTGCCGCATTCGTGGAAAACAGCATGCTGCCGAATTGGAGAAGGTTTCCGATTGCGAGATCGTTTACGTGGTGGACCCCGATCGCGATTTGGCGAACGAGCTTGCTTCGATCGTCGAAAAACAGCAAGGGCGCGCGCCGCAGGCTATCCAAGACATGCGACGCGTGTTCGACGATAAATCGATTGATGCCGTCTTTATTTGCACCCCTAATCACTGGCACGCACTCGCCGCGATCTGGGCGATGCAATCGGGTAAGGATGTGTACGTCGAAAAGCCCGTTAGCCACAACATCAGCGAGGGCCGTCGCATCGTTCAAGTCGCTCGCAAACTTAACCGCATCTGCCAAGGCGGTACGCAAAATCGTTCGAACATGGCGCTTGCCGAAGCCATCGAATATATGAATTCCGGAAAGCTTGGCGAAGTAAAGGTCGCTCGCAGCATTATCTACAGCCCTCGCGAAGGAATCGGTCCCAAAGGCAACTACGAATTGCCTGCCAACGTCGATTATGATCTCTGGGCCGGTCCCGCTCCGATGAGTCCTTTAACGCGACCGAATTTACATTACGATTGGCATTGGGATTGGCGAACCGGAAACGGCGAACTTGGAAATAACAATATCCACTCGCTCGATATTTGCCGTTGGGGACTTGGGCTGACAGGGCTCGGTCGTAGCGTGATTAGCTACGGTGGTCGATTTGTCTACGATGACGCCGGGGAAACGCCGAACACCCAAGTTTGTATTTTTGACTTCGGTGACAAGTCCATCGTGGCCGAAACTCGCAATCTCAAGTCCGAGCCGTTTCGTCCCGGTTTTACCAGCGGCTGGCTATTTCAAGGTACCGAAGGTTCGATTGCTGAATCTTCCCTTTTTGATCTCGATGGAAAACTCGTAAAGACATTCATGGGCAAACAGCCAAGTGAAACCCATTTTACAAACTTCGTCAATGCAGTTCGAAGCCGCAAACGTGAGGATCTCAACGCGGAAGTTCTCGAAGGTCACCAATCCACGGCTCTGTGTCATGCCGGAAATATCTCTTGGCGTTTGGGCCGCCCCGCATCACCCGAAGAACTACGCGAGCAACTAGGCAAACTGACGGTTCAAGGCAATGTCGTCGACACGCTGGATCGAGCTATTGCGCACCTTGCAGAATACAAAGTCGATCCCAATTCGACCAAGTTCATCTTAGGCAGCGTGCTGTATCCATCAGATAAAGGCGAGGCGTTTAAAGATAATCCCAACGCAAATACTTTCTTGACGCGTGAATATCGAATGCCCTTTGTCGTCCCCTCCGAAAGAGAAATCTAAAAGGAACGGCAGATTCCACTCGCAGAGAGCGAATCCCTCTTCGCACAAATCGCGGTCTTGCAACTAGAATGGACTGACTCCATCCAAGAGAAGATTGCATCCAAGAAAGTCCGCTTTATGCCGAAAGTGCGCCAAATTATTTTGCGACCCAAGCGCGTTGCTGCGATCACTTCGCGTCATCCCTGGGTCATGGCACCATCCATCGTTGAGCCTGTTGATCAACCCGATGCGGGCGAGTCAGTCGACTTGGTGTTACCCGATGGCAAGTGGTTAGCGCGGGGTATCTACAATCCACACAGCCATATTCGCATCCGACTGTACTCCTGGGATCAGTCCGTCGACGTCGACGATGATTTGTTTCGCGCTCGAATCGATCAAGCCATCGACTTGCGCAAACAATTATCCGACTGCCACCGACAATCCGCGCAGCGAATGATATTCAGCGAAGCTGATCAGTTGAGCGGTCTTATTGTCGATCGTTATGCAAACTATTTGGTCGTACACGTGACAGCGCGAGCCATGGCAGATCGACTGCCCGCAGTCATCAATAAACTTAAAGCGAGATTGGCTCCGACAGCGATATTCGTCCAAGTGGACGAGAAGACGGCAGCAATGGAGTGCATGTCTCCCCGGCAAGAGTTTGTTTTCGGAGCCGCGCCGACCGCCCCCGTTGAAATCGAAGAACATGGTATACGGCTCTTGGTCGATTTGGATGGCGGTCAAAAGACCGGATACTACCTTGATCAACGCGACAACCGTCGAGCGGCAGCCGATTGGGTCCGTTCTGGCGCAAAAGTACTCGATGTCTGTTGCTATCTGGGCGGTTTTTCTTTGGCGATTGCGCGATGGAGTCAAGCCAGTCATGTCCTCGGTATCGACTCGAGCCAACGTGCATTAGAGCATGCCAGGAAGAACGCGGTCCTCAATGGCTTGACTAATATCGATTTCGAATCCGGCGATTTTTTTGACACTTTGGGAGCCTATGTCGAACAGAAAAAGCAGTTCGATGTCGTTGTGCTTGACCCGCCACGAATGGCCGGATCGCGAGACCAAATGGCCCAAGCATTGCGAGCCTACCATCGGCTGAACTTGCTAGCCACCCGACTGCTTCCCCCGGGGGGAATACTTGTAACATGCAGTTGCTCGGGCCGCGTCAGTCGATCTGATTTTCGCGACGTGCTGCTTGGCGTAAGTAGGCAATCGGGCCGTGAGATTCAGATTCTAGAACAACGCGGTGCCGCCTCGGACCACCCTTCCCTGGTCACGGTTCCCGAAACAGATTATTTGAAATGCTTGATCTGCCGCGTGCTCTGAGCGGCTGTCGGTCATGTGCCCAACGAGTCCTAGGAGAGCGACCAATTGACTGGGCTACAGTTTCAGACAGCAGCCAGAGCGGCTTACCAGACTTTTGTCAGATCGACGACTGTATGCGGGGCTAAGTTCATGGTGATGGAGGTCGTGCAAATTGTTTCTTGATAGTTGCCATCAACCAATGTTAGTTGAAGTATTCGATGTTCGTCGGGGAAAACGATCCAATACTCCGGTACGCCACATCTCTGGTAGGCTTGCCGTTTGGTTACAAGATCATGATTGGGGTTCGACGGCGAGAGAATTTCAACCACCAGATCGGGAGTTCCTTTCACTTTGGTTGGCGTAATGATGTAGCTTCGCGGTTTCCCAATGATGACCAAGTCTGGTTGAAGAATATCGTAATCCGACAACTGGACGTCGACGGGCGCGTAGATTACTACGCCAAGTTCTGCAAGTTCAATCGCCGTATAAAGTTGGTACTGAATTCGACGTGAAACTTGTTGATGATAGATATTGGGTGTAGGGCTCGCATAGTGTCGACTATCGATGATTTCATGCCGTTTCCCGTCATGAGGAATCTCGGCGTATTTTTCATAAGTCCATTTAAATTCGTCAATCGGATCGGTGGACACAAATCCAGTCTCATTTCAAGTTGTTTAGTGCCTATGATACATTTTCGTTGCGACCTTTGTTTCAAATCAAAAGTTCCAGATGATCATAGGCACGAAATTCGGCTCAAGGCAAGGAATCTTGCGGGCTCACTCTTGATTGGGATCTAAATTCTTTTTCGGCGGCAATACGGTTGATTGCGTTAAGCATGGCGGAGATAGTGGCCTCGACCGAATCGGTGGAAACGGCGACTCCGCGGTAAGCCTGACCTTCATGTTCAACTTCGACTGTAACTTCACCCAGTGCATCTCGTCCGATGGTCGCACTGCGAACTTGGAAATCTTTACAAGCGACTTCGACCCCGGTGATTCTTTCAACGGCCCAAAAAGCAGCGTCGATCGGACCGTCGCCCTGCTGAACTTCTTCGGTAAACTCCTCGTCACCATGTCGCAGCGTTAGTTTAACTGTCGGTTGTTGACCAGTGCCACTAATCAGTTGGTAGGACACCAACGTCCAAACTTGCTGGAGTTTACCTCGCATTTGTTGCTGGATAAGTGCAGCAATATCGCCATCGTAAACTTCCTTCTTTTTGTCAGCCAATATCTTAAATTGTTCAAACACCGTTTGCAGTTGTTCCGCCGTTATCTGATAGCCCAAGATGCGAGCGCGATCGGCCAGAGCGGCGCGGCCACTGTGTTTGCCAAGAACCAAGTCGGTCTTGGAGAAACCCACATCTTCGGGACGCATGATTTCGTACGTCCGCCGTTCTTTGAGCATGCCGTCTTGGTGGATGCCAGCTTCGTGAGCAAAAGCATTTCGTCCGACGATTGCTTTGTTTCGCTGGACATCCATGCCCGTGATTTTGCTTAGTAAGCGGCTGGACGGAACCAAGCGTTGTGTGACAACTTTTGTGTCGCAATGGTAAACATCCTCGCGAGTCTTGAGAGCCATGACGACTTCTTCCAGCGAGCAATTGCCAGCGCGCTCGCCGATGCCGTTGATTGTGCATTCGATTTGACCAGCGCCGGCTTGGACAGCGGCAAGCGAATTCGCGACGGCCAACCCAAGATCGTCGTGGCAATGGACGCTGATGATGGCTTTGTTGATATTCGGAACGCGCGCGAACAAAGTCGCGATGCGCTCGTACATTTCGCCAGGGGTCGTGTAGCCAACCGTATCGGGAATGTTGATTGTGGTAGCGCCAGCGTCGATGGCCGCTTCGACGACTTGACAGAGAAAATCAATTTCCGTGCGTGCGGCATCTTCAGGAGAAAACTCAACATCGTCACAATAACCATGCGCGCGCTTGACACCCACGATTGCGCGTTCGACGATCTCGTCACAACTCATGCGCAATTTGAACTCGCGATGAATCGCACTAGTGGCTAGGAAAACATGGATGCGAGCTTGAGATGCGCCTTTCAAAGCTTCCCAGGCTCGATCGATATCAGAATCATTGCATCGAGCTAACCCGCAAACAGTCACGCCGCGAAGTGTGTCGGCAATCGCCCGAACGGCTTCGAAGTCACCGGGCGAGGCAATGGGAAAACCTGCTTCAATAATATCGACTCCCAAAGTAACAAGAGCTTGGGCCACTTCCATTTTTTCGGCTAAGTTCATGCTGCAGCCGGGCGACTGCTCGCCGTCACGCAAGGTGGTATCAAAAATCTTGATCATTCGATTTCCGATGGACATAGTTGGACACTTTCCGATTTTCTTGGGAACAGATTTGTTGTGGGGACTGGTTATTAAAGCAAAAAACCCCGAGGCCGTGTCAGCATCGGGGTTTTGCAGATTTGATTGAGACCAAAATGCGGTTCGCAATACCCCTACGCTCGGCTGAGGCCGATAAGAATAAGCTCAAATAGGAGTAGAGATCCGTGCATATTTCAATCCTGAATGAATAGACCTGTAACATCGTAAAGATCGACAACGCTGGCGTCAATTCGGTTCAGCCAGAATGCGATACAATAAGAACCTTCTGGCTTGGCAGACTTCATTTCTATGCGAACTAAGCCAGAAACGAATTCGACGATCCTGAGTTTCCCCAAATGTTTTCGACGAGGATTTTTACCATGCGGCTGTTTATTTCGCTGATTATTATCGGTCTCTTGGCACTGCCGGCGCGCTCAGAAGAAATTCGTCACTCATTATTCATTGCCGGTCCCGATTTTACTGGGATAGTGGACGAGCAAGGCAAAGAAACTTGGAGCGCTGGGCGCGCGGGCGCAAGGGATGGCTTTGTGCTGGCTAACGGCAACGTATTGATCGCATGGGCTGATGAAGTCAAAGAATTTCTCGCCGGCACGCAAGAGGTTGTATTGCGATATGGCCTGTCCAAAGACAATCAAGAGATCGGAACCGTCGCACGCCTCGATTCCGGCAACACGATGATCACCGAACTAGGCAGCAAACCTCGCTTGCTCGAAGTCACCGCAAAAGGCGAAATTGCAGTCGACGTCCCATTAGCCCCCGAAACCGACAATGCTCACATGCAAACGCGCATGGCCCGCAAGCTTGCTAATGGCAATTACCTCGTTCCTCACTTGCTGGCGTTCCAGGTCAAGGAATACTCGCCATCGGGCAAAGTCGTCGGCGTCATCAAGACCGATCTCGAAGAGCTTGGCGGCCGCGCTGCTGAGAACTGGCCTTTCACGGCCATTCGGCTTGAGAATGGAAACACGCTCGTCAACTTGACCCATGGCAATAAGACTGTCGAGTTGGATGCTGCTGGTAAAGTCGTTTGGCAAGTCTCCAATGCAGATTTTCCAGAAAAGCCATTCGTTGATCCCTGCGGAGGCCAACGCTTGCCAAATGGCAACACCGTCATCGCCAGTTACGGAGCAACACAGGGCATCAAAATTTTCGAAGTCACTCGCGACAAGAAAATCGTCTGGACCTACACCAACCACCGCGCCCATGAAATCCAAGTTTTGACAACGAACGGTAAACCAATCGAAGGAAAGCCGATGAAGTAAGAACTTGAATGCTAAAATCACTTTACAAATCCGCTCGTCACAACCAAATTAAGAGAAAGTTAATCGTTTGAGGGAGACGTCGTAGTATCGGTGTAGAGTGCAACTGTCGTTCGGTTAGTAGCTAATACAAATTGTCGCTGTTGTGTAGCGACCCCTGTGAGCTAATCCCTGAAACTCAAGAAATCAAATAATGATCACGCAAGTCGACATCAAGAATTTTAAAGCGATTCGAGAAGGGACCGTTAATCTAACGCCAGTCCACCTGCTCATAGGTCCGAACGATTCCGGCAAGACAAGTATACTAGAAGCCATTGCAGCAATTTGTCGAAGCGTCGATCATGATGCGTCGAACAGCTTCCTGGGACGATGGCAGGGACGAGAACTGGTGAATTCTGCATCCACAGAATCGCTGGCCGAGATAGGTTTAGAAATTGCGGACGGTAGTGCGAAATATTCATATCGCATTCGCGCAGAATTTACAGATTCAGGCCATCAAGTGCTTTGGAATTCCGCTGTTGCCAGAGTTGACGATATGAATTTCCCAACTCTTGCTGATCGCACACACACGTTGTCCGATTATGCTCGTCGACATTCAGACTGGCGAGTCGAGGCTGAAAAGAGGCCGGGGTGGCCAGTGGCTCTGGAGATATCAAAAGCGATTGGAGGCTGTTGGTATCTCCGCTGGAATGCGCGAAACTTGTCCCTTCCCACAGCTCTTAATCCGGAACGAAGATTCCGCGTAGAGGGTAATGGATTTGGGCTTCCCACGCTAATTGACGATTTGCTCAATTACGATCGCGACAATTTCGCGGCTCTGGAACGAGAGTTCATTCAGATTTTTCCGCAAGTGAGAGCCATTTCGCTTGTCCAGCAACAAGGTTTTAACTCCCCCGTCGATCAATCCGAGGAAACGCTTGCTTTGCAGCCATCCGCGGGAAAGCAAGTAGTGTTCCGTCTCAAGAATACGGATCGTGACCTTCCCGCGTCACAAGCAGCCGAAGGAATGCTTTACATTCTGGGTTACTTGGCGCTTATGTATTTACCTCATCCGCCAAGAGTCCTCCTCATCGAAGAACCCGAAAATGGGATTCATCCTAATCGCGTTGGTGACATTGTTCGCATACTGAGGCGACTCGTAGAGCGGCATCCACAAACGCAAATCGTGATGTCCACTCATTCGCCCTATTTGGTGGATGCGTTTATGCCTGAAGAAGTTACATGGTGCCGAAGAAACGCAGTTGGCGAAGTTGTTCTAACGCGACTTGACAATCTGCCTGAAGTGGAACGTAGCATGAGAGTGTTTTCACTGGGAGAAATATGGACAGGAGAACTGGAGCCGTTGTCTCCTAGTGAGGTAAATGAGTGATGGTCTCTATTCTGATTGTTTCGGAGGGGATTCATGAATTGTCCGGTGAAAATGAAGACGGCGCTTTGGTGATTCTGGTGCGCCGACTTCTGGGTAATGGACTAACAATAAATGTGCAAACGCGACAAATTCATGAAATGAAGGGACACGTGCACCCCGGTCGCGGTGATCGACTGGGGCGCAAGTTCATTGGGATAGTACGACTCGCAGAGCGTGAAGGATTTGACGCTGTTGTGATACTAATAGATCAAGACGGAGACAGCACTCGTTTCAAGTCAGCGACTTTTGCTCAGGAGGCGACCGTGACGACATTTCCGCGTGCTATCGGTATCGCTGTTAAGACATTTGACGCGTGGTTTTTGGCAGACCATCAATCGTTGTCGAAAGTTCTCAAGACAGATGTCGACATGCAACCCGACCCAGAAAGTATCGGGAATCCGAAAGCCGTATGCCAGTTATTGAACGAAAATGCTGGTGGAGACTTGCGATTACGCGATCTGTATACAAACGTTGCAATTATCGCTGATCTTCAGACTTTGCGGCAAAGATGTCTCTCTGGATTTTCTGTATTTGCTGCGCGAATAGAGGCGTTGCAGCATTTGTTCCTCTGAGATACGAACCCGAACTAGCGGATTGTCGGCGATCATACGTCACGGCAAATTATAGAAATCAATTCACTTTATGAACAACCAACAGGTTGTGAGTGTTGTCCATAACTCCGGTGCCGGTGACGAAGACGATGTAGTCGCCTGGGGCAAGGAAACCTTTTTGGCAGCCCCAGCGGGCGACTTCTTCAAAAAGCTGTTGCGGGTTGTCGAGATTTTGGAAAGCTTGGGGCATGATTCCCCAGAACAGATTCATTCGACGCAATGTTGCTGGCGAGTTACTGACGCCCAGCGTCGGAATAATGTTGCGTTGCTTGGACTTGACCCAAGCGGTTCCGCCCGTACGTGAGACGACGACCACAAGTTTTGCTCCGATCGATTCGGCGATATTCGCGGCACCGTACGTAACGGCCGACGTGATCGGATGAACGCGATCAAAGATTTTTGCTTTGCCAGTCGTAGGGGTATCTTTGAGAATTTGCTCGGTGCAGACCATGATTCGATGCATCGTGTCAACCGCCAACGCGGGGTATTCACCGATCGCTGTCTCGCCGCTCAGCATGCAAGCATCGGCTCCATCAAGAATGGCATTGGCTACATCACTGGCTTCGGCACGCGTTGGTCGTCGGTTGTGGTGCATGCTTTCGAGCATCTGCGTTGCGACGATTACCGGTTTCATTTTTTCACGGCAAACGTTGATGATTCGTTTTTGAGCGACAGGTGTTTCTGCAACGTCGATTTCGACGCCGAGATCACCGCGAGCGACCATGACAGCGTCCGTCGCATCAACGATCTGCTCCAGTTGTTGCAGCGCTTCGCGTTTTTCGATTTTGGCAACAACCAAAGCTTGGCTGTCCATCGAGCTTAATAAATTCTTGAGCATGGAAACGTCTTGTGCCGAACGTACGAACGACAAGCTGATAAAATCGATTTCGTTCCTTGCGGCCCACAGCGCATTGTCGACATCTTCGGGTCGCATTGCCGAAACGCTCAGCGAGACTCCTGGCAAGTTAATGCCTTGTCGCGATCGAATGGTACCACCTACGATAACCGTACAACGAACTTCGTTAGCCGTTCGCGAAAGAGCTTGCAGCGTGATTGTACCGTCGGCCAACATGACGCGATCGCCAACATTGAGTTCGTCCACAAGTCGAGTGTAGTTGCTGCACAATTGTCGTGGTTCCCTACAAACGTCGCCGCGAATGAAGGTCACTTCGCTGCCCGATTCGACTTCGAGTGGTTCTTGTGCCAAAGCGCCCAAGCGAATTTTTGGCCCGGCCAAATCGAGAAGTACGGCGACTGGAAATCCAGTGACTTCGCGAACGCGTCGAATCTTGTCCAGGATTCGTTGGAAGTCGGGTTGTTTGCCATGAGCCGCGTTAATTCGAAATATGTCGACGCCTTTATTAACTAAATCGGCCAAAATCGCTTCGTCCTCGCAGGCAGGTCCCACAGTGGCGATGATTTTCGTTCGAGCTTCACTAAGATTTGGACGTTGATTCGACATGGTTTATCCTTGGTAAGTCACGATTTCGACAAGTGTATTCTTGTAGTTTCGTTTTGAGCTCAATGGTCACGAGCTTGGCCAAGTCATCGTTTTACGTTAAAAGGCTTAGAAAAAAAACCGGGCAAGCGCCACCGACGCACCCGGCTTGCGACAAGTATTTCTATGTTCGATTGGCTTTGCAGGCGCAAATTCTTATGGTATCCAATTGGAAAAGTAAACGAGTATTGATCACAGGAGGCTCCAGCGGGCTCGGTCTCGCCATTGCGCGACGTCTCGCTGTGCAAGGAGCGGAGCTCGTCCTGGTCGCGCGCGAAGCTGACCGACTGACGCGAGCTGCCGAAATGGTAACCGAGTTAGGCTGTACTTCTGTAGAGACTATTTGTGCAAACGTATGCGATGACCAGTCGGTCCGAACTGGCCTTGCAAGTTTTTCCAATGGCGAACGCACCGTCGATTTGGTCGTCAATGCCGTGGGGCAATCCGATCGCGGGCAGTTAATGCAACTGGAAACAGGAGACCTAGTTTCCATGTTTGAGACCAATGTCCTTTCGGCGTTTCATGTCGCGAAGTATTGCCTCGCAGCTCTTCGGCAATCGTCGGGCACTTTCGTCTTGATTGGGTCCTTAGCAACGAGACTGGCCCCCGCAGGATTAGGTGGTTACGCCGTGACGAAATTTCCATTGGCGGCGATGCGGCAACAACTTAGCTTTGAGCTAGCTGGAGAGAGAATCCACGTCATGCTAGTTTGCCCAGGGCCGATTCAACGAGAAGATGCGGGAACTCGTTATCAAGAACGCATTGCTCAGAGGGGACTGAGTGAGGGTATATCCAAACCCGGTGCAGGCGCACGCGTGACTGCCATCGATCCCAATTGGCTTGCCAATCGAATCCTCCGAGGCGTCGAACGTCGCGAGCGGGAAATTATCGTTCCCTGGAAAGCGCGGATCGCAATCTTCGCAGCAAGTTTTTCTCCGAGACTAGGCGATTGGATGCTAAAAAAATCGATGTCACAATAATCGTCGGCGTCGTGGTCTGTATTGCGAAAACTAATTCACGACACGTTCGAAATTTTTGGAGGGGCTCCCTTGGAATGTAGTGTTCGCTTAAACTGAGCACCTCAACAACACACAGCCATCAGCTTAAGGAAAACGGATCGCAATGAGTTACTTTCCCAACATTCCCACGATTCAATATGAAGGTCCAACAAGTCGCAATCCACTTGCATTTCGCTGGTATAACCCAGATGAAGTGATCGAAGGCAAAACGATGAAGGATCATCTGCGATTCAGTGTTGTTTATTGGCATACGATGCGAGGCACGGGTTCGGATCCGTTTGGACCGGGTACTGCTGATCGGCCGTGGGATGACGGAAGCGACAGTGTGGACAACGCACTCAAGCGAATTGAAGTCGCCTTTGAAATTTTCGAAAAGCTCCAGTCGCCGTTTTACGCTTTCCATGATCGCGACGTATCGCCCGAAGGGGCGGCCCTGCGAGAGTCCCATGCGAATTTTGATCGTATCGCAAAATCGTTGAAGGAGCACCAAGACAAGACGGGCATTCAATTGCTGTGGGGCACGGCCAACATGTTCAGCAATCCGCGATTCATGCACGGCGCGGCCACCAGTTGCAATGCAGACGTGTTCGCGTTTGGAGCTGCGCAGGTCAAGAAGTGTTTGGAAGTTACAAAAGAACTGGGCGGCGTCAATTATGTTTTCTGGGGCGGTCGCGAAGGTTATCAAAATCTTTACAACACCGACATGAAACGCGAATTGGATCACTTGGCACGCTTCTTTCATATGGCGGTAGATTATGCCAAGAAAATTGGATTCAAGGGTCAGTTTTTAATCGAACCAAAACCCAAGGAACCGACAAAGCATCAGTACGATTCGGATTCGGCGGCGTGTCTGAATTTCTTGCGAGCCTATGACTTGCTTCCGTACTTTAAATTGAATTTAGAAACCAATCATGCGACGTTGGCAGGCCATACGATGATGCATGAATTGGACTACGCCGGTCACCAAGGTGCTATAGGTTCGATCGATGCCAACACCGGAGACCTGCTGCTCGGGTGGGACACCGACCAGTTCCCGACAGATTTCTATTTGACCACGCAGTGCATGTTGGCGATTCTAAAGCACGGCGGTTTAGGGGCTGGCGGCGTGAATTTTGACGCCAAAGTTCGCCGCGAAAGTTTCGAGCCCGTTGATCTCTTTTACGCTCACGTCGGCGGTATGGACGCTTTCGCTCGCGGTCTAAAGATTGCGGCAGCGATTCGCAAAGATGGCGTTCTCGATGACTTTATCAAGAACCGTTACCGAAGCTGGGATAGCGGGATCGGTATGGATATCGAGTCGGGCCGTGCGGACTTTGAAAAGCTGGAAAAGTACATGCTTGAAAAGGGCGAAGCAGCACCGAACGAAAGTGGCCGCCAAGAAATGCTTGAGAATATCGTCAATTATTATCTGTGATGACAGCCACGTCGGGCAGATTTTCTGTTTCGACCTCTCCTGCTTGTTTAAATTGAGCGGCGGCCCATGCTGCCGCTCCAATGGCTCCTGCGTCATCTCCTAATTTGGCGACAACGACTTTGGTTTCGCCTTTGTAGCAATCCAGAATGCTGTTTTCTACAGTCTTCTCGACTTCTCGAACGAATAGTTTTGGCATGGCATCCACGAGCCCACCGCCGAGGACGATCGTATCCGGCAGCAGCAGATGGATTAAATTGACAACGGAAAACCCGATTTGTTGGGCCGCTTCTTCGACGACACGTTGTACGGCCGAGTCGCCGGCCTCTATCGATTGAGCGATGGCTTTGCTGCGAATATTCGAAAGATCGGTGCCAGCGATTCTAAGAAGATTGGGAGCTTCACCGCGAAAGGCGAGTTTGGCACATTCGGCGGCGATCGCCAAGCGACTGGCTTCGGTTTCAATAGTGCCCGCTAGATTGGTCCCGCTCGTACGATGACTGCTGCTTATGCGGGTGTGACCAACTTCCATGCAAGTTAGCGTTTTGCCTCGCAGGATTTTGCCCTCGTAAACGCAACCGCCACCAATACCAGTTCCAGGGAACAAGCCTATTGTGCAGCGCGAACCTTCGGCGGCACCGCACGAAAATTCGCCGTAGGTTCCTGCATCCACATCATTGAGCACTGCGACTGGGCATCCGAATCGTTTCGATAAGATGCTGCCTACGGGAACATTCTTCCAGCCAAGGTTCACGGCAACCCTAACGATTCCTTTTTCCCATTCCACGGGGCCTGGGCAACCAATGCCGATGCCCAAAAGCTGATCGGGAGTTGCAAGCGCTTCTTCCAGCGTCCTTTCGATCGTTTGTGTGATGCGATCGAGACTAGCGTTAACACCTTCGACGCCAGCTGATTTCTTGCGTCGACGCGCGACCATTTTCATTTTTTCGTCGAACGCAATGGACAACATCTTGGTGCCACCCAAATCGAAACCGATCCAAAATCGTTTGTTGTCCACTTTGCGAAACACCACATCAAAGGAAGTAATTGTTTATCAAGTAAATTGGTCGTTTAGGTCTGTTTCTATGTCGGGCTCTATTTGCTCTCCACCTCGGCATTATCTTTGTACTTTGCGATAACGCTTTTGAAACAATAGCCCGAGCCTAGCCCGATTGCTTCAAAATGGATTAGTCACCGAAATTGATTCTGCCCGCTTCAATTTCTAGCGGGGACCAGCAGCTAGAAACAGGGGATTCAGTTGCAAAAACGAAGGACGTCCGCTTTTGTGAAAGATACTCGAAATTCGGCCACCTGAAAGATTGCGAAGCAATAATAAGTTGCTCAATATTGATTTGCATTGCAATCGTCCGCCAAATTCCGGGCAAATGCCAAAGTAATTCCGCAGAAAACTGGATTCCGGACGCAGTAATCAACTATCCTTCGCGGGAAATTTTTCAGCGGGAACCGCATGAAATTAATTGGAAAAAATGAAGAGGATGGAATAAAACCAGCGGTAAGTAGGTCTTTCTTTCGTATCAGTTCAAACGCAAAGATCCGGTAATTCAACTTGCGCTGGAAAATCCAGCAAAATGAGATTGTTTACCGGCGCCTGGGTATCTTGACATTTGGGGCCTCGGGGGCGTTTAATTAGTGGCGAGAAATCAGACAGGCAGTAAAAAGCTGTTTGGAAAATAATTTTGCGTCACTAGATGTGAGTATGGTTTTTCAGACGCGTTTTTAAGATTGCCGTGTTTCGTTGTTCGTATACAACGGATTTGCAATTCCACTCAGTACCAATTGTGGATTGTCCAAATCGAGGCAAAAGTTCGATTAGAGATTTAAGGGGTTTTTAAATGAAGCGATTTTTGACTCTGTCATTAGTATGTAGCCTTGGATTGTTCTGCGTTGGATGTTCGTCAAACCAAGACAACCAAATTGTTGGAACGGAAGCAGCAAATCCTGCTGAAGTTCAAAAGAAGAACGACGAATACATGAAGACCATGCAAGAAGCACAAGCCAAGCAAGCCGAACAGCAAGCTGGCGGCACCCCTGGCCAATAGTTTTTGATTCGAAACTGGCTCCAATCCAAAGCCTTGCTAATTTATTAGCAAGGCTTTTTTTGTTTCGTTCTACTATCTCCGCAAATTCGACATTGCGCACGCGCTCCAGTAGAATGCATCGCTAGACAATACTTTGTAAATCATTCCGACGCTAACCCGTTCAGGATCGCAACATGCTGACTCGGCGAAAATTATTAGGCATTGCTGCAGGCTCGGTTCCAGCATTGGCTTTGGCCAAAAACGGTTTCTCTTGCGAGTCGACGGCTGAATCCGTAATCATTGCGACTTGGCCTTTCGGGATCGATGCATGCCGAGAATCCTACCGAGTGCTAGGACTAAACGGTAAGGAGCCATTGGATGCGGTAGAAGCAGGCATCAACGTGACTGAAGCTGACGTGACGAATCGCTCGGTTGGTATAGGAGGTTTGCCCAATGCCGATGGCGATGTCCAACTCGATGCCTGCATCATGGACGGCGACAAGCAAAGGAGTGGTTCGGTGGCGGGAATAAAGGGCTATGCACATCCCATTTCCATAGCTCGCCGCGTGATGGAAACCACCAAGCACGTCATGTTGGTCGGTGAGGATGCTGCCCAGTTTGCAAAAGCTCATGAATTTCCGAAAGCTGAGATGCCGGTTCCGGAAGCAAAGAAAGCTTGGCAGGAATGGAAGGAAAAACAGATTGCGGAAAAACTCAATATCAAGAAAAACCACGACACAATCGCGCTACTCGTATGTCGAGCCGACGGTAAACTTGCCGGTGGATGTTCGACTAGCGGTCTAGCTTTCAAGTTGCCGGGGCGTGTAGGCGATAGTCCAATAATCGGCAGCGGTTTGTACGTGGATGGGCGAGTCGGTGCCGCAGGAGCAACCGGTATTGGCGAAAATATCCTTCGATACTGCGGATCATTTCTCGCTGTCGAATTCATGAGGGCAGGTGCAACGCCAGAAGAGGCATGCAGAAAAGTTATTGAACGCATCGCCGAAGGAGAACAAAAATCTCCTTTCGAATTGCACGTCAACTTTATCGCTGTAAACAAGAGCGGTGCATGGGGGGCAGCGGGGACTGATGCCGATTTCCAATACGGGTTGGTCCAAGGCGGACTAGCCAAAGTCGTTCCAGCGTTTCATGTGCAATAGTCAGGCAAAACAGTAGTGAAAAGTCCGGATCAATACATCCAAGAGCTTGCTGCATTCCTCGCACCGGTTGGCATTGAAGAAGTGGAATGGCAAGAGAGCGTGGGACGTATCCTTGCCGAGACCATTACGGCCGAACGTGATAGTCCCGCAGCGGATGTTTCGGCAATGGATGGATATGCTGTGCGAAGCAGGGACATTTCGCATGCAAACATTCCAATCTTCTGCACCATAGCGGCAGGATATCCCCCGAGCGAATTTCCTCCAGGGACCTGCGCAAGAATATTTACTGGCGGGATGGTTCCAAGACAAGCGGATGTCGTCATACGTTGCGAGGATGTAATCGAAGAGCCGGACTCAATTTCGATTCGGTCGGAATACTTCGCGCAGATAGGTGATAATATTCGTCGCCAAGGGGAAAACGCAACGAAAGGTTCCATCATCCTGGGTTCGGGAATAACCCTAAATCAAGCTAACTTGAATGGAGTATTATCGGGCGGTAATCGAGTCGTCCAGGTTCACCGGCGCGTTCGTATTGGTATTATTAACACAGGCGATGAACTTGTGGATTTGCATCAACCGTTGGAACCTTGGCAAATCCGTGACTCGAACGGTCCAACCTTGGAGTTTTTCTGCCGGCAATTACCGTGGGTGGAATTATTAAAACGCGAACGTGTAGCTGATTCAAGGGAAAAGATCCTGCAACAACTAACGATGTTGCTACCTAAAGTCGACGCGATCTTTTTAACGGGTGGCGTTTCCATGGGAGGCACTGACCACGTACCGCATGCGATTCAGGAAGTGGGGGCGAAAAACGTTTTCCATCGAATTCCAATCCGGCCGGGTAAACCAATTCTCGGCGCGGCGACCAGGGATGGCAAACTGATTTTAGGTCTCCCCGGCAACCCGGTTTCGGTCGCAGTAACCGCCTTGAGATTTGGATTACCGCTGATAAGAAAAATTGCCGGGTTAAAACAAGTGCAGTCCAGTTCTCTTCCTGTTCGTATTCGCAATTGCGATTCGAAGACAATCCCGCTTACTTGGTATCGGTTGGCAACAATCAACATAGACGGAACCGTCAGTTTGATCGACACACATGGGTCGGGTGACTTGATTTCGCTGGCCAACAGCGATGGTGTAGTCGAGATCGCGCCCGGTTGCCATGGTCAGGGGCCATTCCCTTGGTACCCGTGGACCCAAGCCTAAGTCCGTTTGAATTGACTTTAATTGACGGTGTTAGGCCAGATGACAAGAAGTCTAGACCGATATCTAGAGGGATTGCATCCATTGCCGTTAAGCAGCTCGTCGAACTTCCTGAACCATCTGTCGTTGGTCTTTTCGACGACGCAATTCATATCGCGCTATCAAGAGCCAGCGTTGGATATGGCGGCGACGTCGAGGATGTTCGAAACACTTGCCCAACGGACCTGCCAAAATTGCCGGCAGCATGATCAATTCCGCAACAACGCCCGCAATCAAAATCGCCAACATCAGCCAGCCGAATCGTTGTGTTGGGGTGAATGTACTAAACGCAAACACGGATAGACCTAAACCCGAAATAACAGCGGTCTGCAAAGTTGGAATCGCACTGCTCTTGTAGGATTTGACGATGGCTTCATTGCGATTCTTAAGCTCGTCCATATTGGCGCGGAACCACGACAGATAGTGAATCGTATCGTCGACTGCCACACCCAAAGCGATACTTGCTGTCATCATCGATCCGATATCGATCGGGATTCCCATCCAACCCATACCTCCAAATACTGCCAAGACGGGCAGAACGTTTGGGATCATTGCAACCAAGCCTGGACGAATGCCTCGTGCAACGAAAATCATTAGAGGCGTGATAGTTGCAAAGGACCAGAACGTGCTGGAAATCAAACTTTGAAGGAGAGCACGCTGAGCTTTGTAAACGATCGGAACTACCCCGGTGTAGACTGCCGACAACCAAGGTTCACTATCAGCCGCTTGCTCTTGAGTTGCATCGTTGAGGGCTGGCAATGGAGCATGCAAGTCGATCACGTTTCCAAGTGCGCTGCTCAGCAAAGCGGCTTCCGAGTCATTGAACGGCCCAACGAGGACAACACTGTCCAATTTACCAAGCTGTTGAATCTTGACCAACGGGATTTCGTTTGGGTTCTTTTCTCCCCGCACAACATTCAGACGTGCCGTTTTCAACATCGCAGCCAATGCAGTCACCATGGCCCGGTGATTAGTGATCTTGGCAGATTCGTCTGCTGAAAGTTTTTCTTCTTCTTCGGGAATAGGTTTGTCCCACAGAAATACGCGACAACCGTTTACGCTATTATCTCCGCGATTTTCGGCCAAAGATCGTAATATGTCGACGCGATGTTTATGCGCTTCCATGATTGGCTGGACTGTATCGCGGAGTTCGTGAACAAACTGGCCGTAGTCCACACCTTCAAATGCAGCGACGCGAAGACTGATCCGCCACAGCTCAGTTCCATTTTCTGCGTCAAATTTTAAGAATCCGCTGTTGATGAAATGGTCACGACTTTGTTGTAATCGCGCATTCACAACTCGGCGATGCAAGAATGTCTGGTTGTCGCCGGTTGCGGGAGGCAAGGTTGGTGCAAAAGTCGCGGCAGACAGACTACGTCCGACAACGCCCTGGCCAGCCAAACCGAATTGCTTCTCGATTGTTTCTTGAATGACTGCGACGGTTTCCATTCGCTCAAGGAACGTTAGCTGAAAAAGGTCTTTGGATGCGGGATCTAACTTCCCTGACTTTTCCAACGCTTGACTTTCCGGTGAAAATCGTACGACGATCTCCAACGGCACCAGCATGCCAAGATTCGTTTCCAACCAGCGATAGTCCTGAAGGATCTTGGAACGGGAATCAAATAACTCGAGCAAATCGATTGAGGTTCTGGTCTTTACCAGTCCAAAACTCACGGCGAAAATAAAAGTCAAACATGCGGTTGTTACTAACGCATGGCGACGTATGATCCAAGTGGCTAAGTAACCAAACACGCGAGTCCATGCGCTGTCGGTAATGTCTAGCTCTTGTGCCTTGCCCTCGTCTTTTTTTGCGGCCAACCATTTCTTGGCAATCTTGGTGTAAGGTAAAGTGGCAGGAATGAAAAAGAAAACAATGATGAGCATCGCCAAGACGCCCGCCGCCGAATAGATCCCGAATTTTCGAATTGGAACCAATTCGCTGGCATTCAAAGAAAACAATCCAACGGCCGTCGTAATCGAACAAAGCAACGCTGGTTTAAATGCATGAGCGACGGCACGTTCAGCCGCTCCTTCTTCACCACCTTCTTGAACCGCATCCCGATAATAGTTTATCAAGTGCACGGCACTCGAAATTGCAAGCACATAGACTAGCGATGGCATCGATAAGACGATGGCATCTACCGTTTCGCCGGTCAACCAAATAATGGCTAACGCGGTCGCTGCACTCATAACGCCGCAGAAAAAAACCACAGCGGTCAGCATCACACTCCGCAATGACCACCAAGCTAAAAACAACCCGAGTAGTCCGGATAGACCTGCAAGACGAATAAGCGTGCGTTCGCCTTCTTCGTCGATGGAAATATTGTCTACAGGAGGGCCGCCTAGATGCACATTCTCGACCTCGATACCAGCAGAAGCAATTTGCCGACGCAGAATTCCGGGAGGTACGGATGGACGAAGCAAACGATACATTCCGCGTCCAAGCACCTTCTTCAATGCATTGGACGACTCGGGCGTCAAGTTAACAATCACACATGTTTGGCGGCCATCGGGACCAAGCAACGAACCTTTGAGGCGATTGACTGCTTCGTCAAAAGGCAACTCGAGAGGCTTGGAAATCAGTTGATCCAATACCTGGCGCCCAGTCGTAATCGACTTGAAGTATTTTCGGCACTCCTGAGAATCGGCATCTTGAGCGGATTCTGTTGGTACGAGCAAATTTACAAGTTTGGCTATGCGGGGGTCATCTTCTTCCCACGGCGATACTTCTGGGTTTCCTGCAATTCGACAGCCTTCCCAACTGACGATGACGAATTGGTCAGTTGGGAAATGAGTTCGAAACCATTTGAGTTCGCCTGTTTCGCGGAATGTCGCGGGCAACCAATCTTCAACCTTGTTGACGTTGCTTTCGACAGCTTTGCCAGCACCAAAAAAAGCGAGTGGCGCAACGAGCAAGGTTGTAAATAAGAACAGCCGGCCCCAGCGTGCGTAAAAACCAGTATTTTTGGAATTGTTCTTCAACTCAAAACCCCGGTTTTTGAATCGGATATAAACTATTGAGTAAAGTTACGATCGTTATGATTTCAGTCCGGCCAAATGACTAGATCGAAATTGCCAAGGATGCATTTGCAATGTGGAAACAGATTCCGAATCCCCGTAGGACGAAGTGCGACAACGCAACAGAAAAGGGCTAATACCAATCATCAAGCGTTCGAAAGGGCAAACTAAATACGAGGCAGAATAGACTTGGGATCAAAATCCAACGGACTTATCGCTAAAAATTACGATCCGGTTGCTGTTTGTATTTCAATCCTATTCACCCGCATAGATTTCGTTTCATCGCCCGCAGAGTTATAGGGTAACTTCTGTGTCGGCAATGCGAAACCTTAACCATTGGCTTTTCCTACGTCTGCCTTACTACCGAACCACCCGAGGTCCGCATTTCTTGCCAAGGCTTACTATTCGTCTTCAATCACCCAAAATGCTAGACGGATGCATTCTCAAAAAAACTGTTGCAATGTCGTAAAATCACCTATTTGAGTGGGTCGCAACGACTTTTGGCAACAATTGGTGAAAAAAAGACGCAGCTGGTCATTTTCCTTATTCTCACACACAGGCAATGTGCCTATAAATAAGATATTGAAACTCAGTCTCAATTGACACGACTGGAACGCAAATGATCGCAGGCAATCACGTTAGTCAAATTGTACCGCTTTGCTGTCTCGGCAAAAACGAGAAAGCCCGGATTGTTGATTTGGTCGGTGAGTGTGGCTGTCTCCATCGCCTAGAAGAAATGGGCGTCCGCATCGGATCGGAAATAAGTATGCTTGTGCAAGGCAAGCCATGTATTGTGCTGCTCGATGGGCGAAGACTTAGTCTCCGGTTTGACTGTGAAGCAGAGATTTTGGTCGAGCCGATGTTGGGCTAAATCAAAACGGGCGAAATCTCGAGGTCGCTTGGCTGACTACATTTTGCTATCACTTCCGATTCATCCATCCTTGCCATCGCATTCTTGCGACCCTCATTTTGACATCACTCCCTAACCGCTTGTGAATGTCTGCCTTAGCAATTTTCTTGCAGTTCGAAAATATTCATTGCACATTGACGGACAATGCATCGCTGAAAGAAATCGCACCGAAGGGAATTTGTGGAGACATGTCGAAACGACTGGATGAGTTAGAAACGGGTTGTTCCGGACGAATCTTGTCCATCGAAGGCGATGATTCGATTTGTGTGAGGTTGATGGAAATGGGACTGACCGAAGGCGAATCGATCAAGCGAGTTGGCGAATCTCCGTTTGGCGATCCAATTGAGTTTAGCGTTTGCGGATACCGTCTAGTATTGAGGGCTACAGAAGCGGCCCGCGTGCAAATAGAGGAATTACTTTCATGACTAGTCGAGGCTCGTTGCTCGCATTCTTTCGAGAAAACAGCTTAACATGAAATCCGATCATGCCGACGATACCCACGCGACTTCCCCTATTCCCGCCGTTGCATTGGTTGGAAATCCGAATACAGGTAAAAGCTCGATCTTCAATGCCCTGTGTGGCATGAATACAAGAATCGGAAATTTCCCCGGCGTTACCGTCGAAAAGAAGATCGGCAAACTGATCGATTCGTCAGGTGAAATTTCCATTATCGATTTGCCCGGCACCTACAGCCTTTCGGCCCGTTCTATCGACGAACAAGTCTCCGTCGAAGTGTTGCTTGGCGTCCAAGCTGACGTTCCCAAATTAGCTGGCGTTGTTGTGATTGTCGACGCCACGAATCTCGAACGCAACTTGTACTTGTTCAGCCAGATTCGCGACATGCAATTACCGATGATACTGGTCTTGAACATGTGGGATCGAGTCGAGCAACAGGGAATTGAAATCGATCTCGAAGCGGTCCGAAAACAAATCGACGTCCCTATCGTGACGACATCGGCAAACAAGCGGCTGGGTATCGACGAATTAAAAGTTGCCGTGAGGCGGCTAGTCAAATCGCCTCGTCCTGAAAAACTCGAATTGTTCCCGCCAGCTTTTTTAGAACAAAGCCAGATAATTCGGATTGCTTTGGAACAAAGCGGCAAAGCGCATGTACCCGATTACATCATTCGCCGCGCTTTGCTCGATGTAGGCGGCTCGTTTGAAAAGGAGTTCGTTTCGCACTACGGAGCCTCTTTTCAAAATGTCTTACACGACGCTCGCCAAAAACTAGCCGAACAAAATTGCAAAGTTCCTGCTATAGAGACTCGTGTCCGTTACGCTTGGATACGCAAACAATTAAACGGTTTGGTACAGCGGAATGAGAAAGATGGATTGTCGTTTTCCGATCGGCTCGACCGTGTGCTCACGCATCGCGTTTTCGGTCTGGTAATTTTCACGGTCTTGATGCTACTCATTTTTCAAACGATCTATTCGTGGTACGAACCCATGAAGGTTGCAATCGAATTCGTCCTGAACGCAGCAGTCTCTTCTGTCGAAGGAGCGATGCCGCCTGGTGCTTTGCGCAGCCTACTGGTCGACGGAGTTTTTGCAGGACTGGGAGCGGTTCTTGTATTCTTGCCGCAAATCATGTTGCTGTTTGGTTTTATCGCCATCATGGAAGATTGCGGATATATGGCGCGTGCAGCTTTCGTGATGGACAAGATCATGACGAAAGTTGGCTTGAGCGGTAAATCCTTTTTGCCACTCATGTCATCCTTCGCTTGCGCAGTTCCGGGGATCATGGCGACACGCGTTATTGAGAACTGGCGGGACCGAATGGTCACGATTCTGATCGCGCCGCTTATGAGTTGCTCGGCACGATTGCCCGTATACTTTTTGCTTGTTTCGGCATTTGTTCCGAACAAATCATTTCTAGGTGGCTGGCTCGGACTTCAGACCATGGTGTTGTTTGGCATGCATATGCTGGGAGCCGTTGTTGCGATTCCTGTCGCAGCGATTTTGAAAAAATGGTTTTTTCCTGGAGAGATCGCGCCATTTGTCATGGAACTGCCGACCTACAAATGGCCGTCACTTCGTGTCATTCTTCATCGCGTCTGGGAACGTGCTTGGGCGTTTTTGCAAAGCGCCGGTACTTTGATCTTGTGCACTACAATTCTGATTTGGGCTGCTGGTTATTTCCCAAGCGATCATTCGCACCTTAACGATTTGACTCGCCAGAACGAGGCGATACAAAAGCAGATCGAACAGATTGCGACGCAAAGTCCTGTAGGCGTATCGGCATCGGTTGACGAACTTCGGTCGCGTTCGGCGACGCTTGTGACGCATTTGAATACCGAGCGATCACGGTTGATCGAATCTAGTTTTTTGGGAAAGGCTGGCAAGTGGATCGAGCCGACCGTTCGGCCACTGGGTTGGGATTGGCGCATCGGAGTTGGTGTGATCGCATCCTTCCCCGCCCGTGAAGTCGTCGTCGCAACGCTTGGCACCATTTACAGTTTGGGAGCCGAAGCGGCTGAGTCGAACGACGGTGAAAGCCCTTTGACCGGAGCTTTGGTGGCAGCAAAATGGCCCGATGGCCGCCCGGTTTATACGCTGCCGGTCGCGCTGTCGATTATGGTTTTCTTTGCACTGTGCGCGCAATGTGGTGCGACGCTCATGGTGATTCGCCGAGAAACCAACTCGTGGCGATGGCCGATCTTTACATTTGTCTACATGACCACATTGGCTTATATCGGAGCATTTGTTGTTTCTCAAGCTACCACGGTTTTCGGATGGTAGAATGAGGACAGGAGACTCGATGATGTTCGATTGGCAAACAGCAACTGCAATTCTAATTGCCGCAATGGCTTCGGTTTTTTTGCTTTCACGAATGATGGCTTATGTTCGCGGCAAGCAAACCTCGTGCGGAGGATGCTCGGCTTGCCCCAAGAGCACGTCGAATGCCCCTGCTCTAACGACACTGACGATGCCAGTACGATCTGAGAAACGCGATTCAACTGGCGGCCTCTGACTTATCCACGTCTGGATCGTCGGCTTCCGTATTTTCAATTACTTCTGCAGGTGTGTGCTTGTTATTGGACGCCACGACCTGGCAATTACGGGTCGCCCGCATGCACACTTCTTCGACCCTGCATATGAATAGGAGCAGGCCTGTACAAAGAATTAAAATGTACGGCAAATCCAAACTCCGAATCGCAACCACGAGTAAGGCAACTCCCGCAGTAACGACCATGATTTCACCGAGGGTAAACTGATAGGCCGAAGAATCGGAATTCCGCTTTTGCAGGCGGAACCTAACTATGTACTCGGCAAAGAGACCGAGTGCAAAGAGCAGAGAAGTCAATGCTCCGATTCCAAAAACGGTCGCGGCTAAATCGTATTGCAGGTTTACGGTCACAGCGAAGCCGAATCCGAACACGCCAAAACTGACGGCAGCGGCCATTCTCGCATAATTGACTCGACTTGCATAAATTGGGCTTACCACGTCACACCAAGTATGTCATTGAGAAACTAACGGTCTCTTAACAATCCTAGGGTTCTTGAGCGGTCACAGTTATGTTTTGCCGATAACGCTCAAGATTATTGAAATGTCTACTGCATCTGGACGAAAGTCATCTTGATTATTGTGAATTGTCTCCGCGCAAACCCTGTCTGAAAATTCTATTCCAAAAATCTATCTTGTGTAAATAAAAAAGCGTCTACTTCATTCAGCTATTTTCAATTCACTGGCAACTTGATAAAGCTCGGCGATTTCTGAAGGGATTGGCCATGGGGTTGGTTTGATGATTCCTTGCCCCACAAGAGATTGAAGAAGTTCGCGCGTGATCGTTGGCGAGAATCCGTAATTGCCTGGACTGCGGTATCTAGCGATTTCTCCCCAGTGGACGAGGATGTGGGTGATACCTTGGTCACGCATTGACTGCCAAGTTTCTGCCGCTGACTTTCCGATCGTAATTTCTTCGAGGGGCGAAGTATCAAAGCATGTACTGTAGAGAATCGGGATGCGAATGTCGAAGACTTGGGCGTCGCCGACTACGAGTACTTTGTCGTTCTTGGTCAACTGCGAATTAATCCATCGTTGGTGCATAGGAACTCGAGATGCAGCCCCAAGTGAATCATCGCTCGATTGCTGAGAAGACTGAGGCGAAATGAACTGATCATCGCGTAAAGATTTCAACGCGACCAGATAACGATTATCGCTAAAGGGCCATAGTGCCAGGAAGCATAGACTGGTAAGCAATCCCATGGCGAGGAATACCGTTCCCACAATTCCTTTTTCTTGCTTCAGCAGCCAAGAGCCGCCCTGCCCCGCGATGATTGCGGGTAGGACGAGGGCCGGTAACCAAAATCGCTCCAATCGATGCGTGAAGAAGTACCAAACTGCGATATACCCAACGAACCATATAACCAGCAGCCAAGTGAAGCTGGAACGGTTGGTCAGCAATCCGACAACGCACAGCGGAATCCCCAACAGCCCCAAGTAACGTGAATGGACCGTAATTTGGCGAAATTCGTGAGATAGCGTGCTTAAGCGATAATCACCCAGTTGATCAATTTCGCTAGCCCCAGGCAATACGGGCACGCGGTGAGCATCGTTCCATTGTTTGGCTTTGGCTAGATTCATTGTCTTGCCACCAAGAACGCTAGAGGCGAGCGGATAAACAGGATTTCCCGCTAGAGCCCAATTCTTGGCGTACCATAGACCACCGCCAAGCATTCCACCTAGGATCAGAGCACCGACCAGTACTGTGACTCTTCGCATCGACGTTGCCGACGGGATCATTATCCAAAGCGCAATGGCGACTCCCTGTAAAACAACGAACGGGACGGCTGTGTATTTGCACGCGGCCGCTGCGCCTAGAAACCAACCCAACAAGAGAATTAATCTTGAAGGATTGCTTCCATCTTGAGCACGTTTGTCATGCAAGGCAAAGAGCACCGAAACACTAGCCGCCAAGTAACATGCAACTGCTTGATCGATCAGCCCCAACTTGGAAACTTCCGCAATGCCTGGCATTCCCAGCCAAGTGCATGCGACAATCCAACCTGCAATCGACCCTGCTTGACGAGCAACACAACCACCTAAAATCATCGCCGTGACAAGAGAGAAACTCGCGAAGATTACTTTGCCGATCAAAGCGCCGTGATACCATCCTTCGACACCACCCCACAGGGACATCCATGCCAGGGCGTGCATTTCCGTTCCCATGGGCATGTTGGCATAAATGTTATCAGCGAGAAACTGTATCCGGCCTGTTTGAAAGAACTCCTTGGGGCCTTGCAAATGGTATTCGCGAACATCGAATTCGCTTGGCGGAAGTACGGCGCCTAAGAAATAGAAAACGCAAAGCAACGCACATGCGAACGCCATAAAAATAATGCGCCGTCGGTCCCAGGAGCCGATTGCTTCGGGAGTTCGGTTGTCAGGTGATACTTTATCAGATGATCCGGATTTGCAAGATCGATTCCATAGCCAAGTCGCTAGTCCGAGCAGCCCGCAGATTGCAACGATCATGGGCCAGCGAGACCCTGAACCGCCAGCCAACCCGATCACTAAAGTAGTCAACGACAACAGGTTGAGCCCCGCAGCAATCGACAATCCTACCGCCTCTACTGAATGGAACCGATGTATTAGTCCCAACCCAGCGAATGCAGCTCGACCGACAGTCCAAGCACTTAATATCGAAAAAGCGGCGCACACAAAATATGGCCATCGATCAAACAGTCCAAATGGCATCGTATCGAACGCTCGCCAGACTTGCATCAGTTGATCGGGCAACGTCAGCATGACGAGGACAAATAGACCTCGCGACTGCGGAACCGATTCGCCATCGGGCATCGCAACATAGGTCAGCGGTGTTGCGAAATAGATCCAAGAATACCACCCGAGAAAAATCACGACGGCCATTAGGAAAGCGAATTGGAGCGTTTTTAGACGAGTGGAAACGTTATTCAAAATGACTGCCAAGCAAAGAAATGGAGTTGGTCAATGGGTAAGCACTTTCAGTATGTTCGTTTTGCCTAAAGGTGGTAGACGGTGGCTTTTTTGCTGCGCCCTCACGTCACGGCCATTCACCTAATTCATCTGCAAAGAGAGATTTTCAGTTTCCGAATCTCCTTTTTACTGTTCTTTGGGGCTGGAAAAAGCCGTTCGTTCCATTCCTTTCGTCGATATTTTAGGTGTAACCGCCAGACTCGCGAGTTTTTGCTTAGGATGGTATTCTGCCCTTGTCGAAGAAAGCGACAAGCCGGCGAAGGTCGGTAGACCCTGCACGCAATAGCTTTCAACTTAATTTTTGATCATCACTAAAGCGACCGAAAATGCCTGGACAACAACTTGCTGGAATCTTTACCCCCAATATTGTACCGCTCGACGCTCACGGTCGGGTCGATGAACAGAAACTTCGGGGATATGTGGACTGGTTGATCGAGCGAGGCGTTCATGGATTGTATCCAAACGGAAGTACAGGCGAATTTATCCGGTTCTCAGTCGAAGAGCGTCGCAGCATTATAAAAATTGTCGTCGACCAAACGGCCGGTCGCGTGCCCATTCTCGCGGGTGCCGCTGAGGCCAACACCAAGGAAACAATCGAAGCGTGCGATGTTTATGGCGCGTTGGGAGTTCGCGCAGTGGCGATCGTCGCTCCATATTATTATCGGTTGGCTCCAGACGGTGTGTATGCGTACTTCAAAGAAATTGCCGACCGTGTAAACGTCGACGTAACGTTGTATAACATTCCGCTGTTCGCTTCGCCTATTGACGTAGCGACCGTCAAGCGACTTGCACAGGAGTGCCCCCGAGTTGTCGGTATCAAGGACAGTTCAGGCGACTTGCCTCATATGATGCGAATGATCACGGAAATTCGACCACTCAGAAAAGACTTTTTCTTCTTAACCGGTTGGGACGCAGCCTTGGTTCCGATGTTATTAGTCGGATGCAATGGTGGCACGAATGCTACCAGTGGCGTCGTTCCAGAGTTGACTAAAGCAATTTATGACGCTGCAACGGCCGGGGAGTGGAAACGTGCGATGGAATTGCAGTATCGATTGTTGCCTCTATTCGATGCGATGATTACTACGGCGGAATTCCCCGAAGGTTTTCGCCGAGGGGCCATGGTGCGTGGTTGGGATTTAGGTCGCTCTCGGCAACCCTTGTCTCACCAACAAGTGACGGCAGCCGATCGCGCCCAAGAACGGCTTCGCGAACTCATGGCTGGATTTCAATTGGATACCGCAAGCAATCAAAGCCCGATGCCCGCCAGTGCAACTTGGAAGACAGATCCTAACTTGATCGATCGGATCGTGCGCGAAGTCTTAGACCAACTTGCAACGGGTCGATGACCAAGATGAAACGTGTTCAACTCATTCACTGGAAATTGACTGAAGTTGACGAACGAATCGATCGACTTGTTCGATCGGGGTTTGACGCTTTCCATGTCGACTTGAACGACCTTAACCGGGTAAAAGGATCGACGAAGCCGGAAGCTTATGTCATCGATTTATCCAAATTGCCATCCCATGGCCGTACCGTTGCTATGGCGCTTCGTCAAAGCAAATCGACGCGCAACATCCCAATCGTATTTGTCGATGGTGAAGCCGAAAAAGTGGCTGCCATCAAAACCATGTTTCCGGACGCGGCCTTCACAAAGTGGTCTCAGATCAAGACAACGCTGAACCGCGCAATCACACGTCCGCCAAAAGATCCGGTAGTACCAAAATCCGAATCCGGTGCTTATTCGGGTACTCCACTGCCGAAAAAATTGGGAATCAAAGAAGGTAGCAAAGTTCTGTTGATTGACGCACCAAAACAATTCGAGAAACGGCTTGAACCGCTTCCCTCAAACGCAATTGTCAGCCGTAAACAGCAACCTAATTCCGACTTAGTTATTTGGTTTGTCGATACAATTGCGGTTCTGGATGTTCGAATCGACAAAATCGCGGATCAACTAAATGCGGGCGGTTTATGGATTGCTTGGCCTAAGAAAACCTCCGGAGTCGCAACGGATTTGAAAGAAGATGCGGTTCGCTTGCGAGGCTTAGCGTGTGGATTGGTCGATTACAAAGTGTGTGCAATTGACGAAACGTGGTCAGGACTGAAATTCGCACGTCGGAAAAAGTAGAAGCGATCCATTGCAAGCTTTTGATAGCGTTTGAATCGATCACAAAAGCAACCTTGCGGTCGTTGCCATTGCCAAGCTAGTATTCCGGCGGGAATTCTAGGTCGCTACGAAAAGGATTTCGTTCCGATGCGAAATGGCAATTGCAGTCGTCTTGATAACTACAAATATAGTCTCCGGTCGCAACGAACAATACCGTCGCGTTTCACGGCTATCTATTGTGCGTTGCTCAGTGTTTGGTTAACCGCCACTGGCTGTCAACGTTTTGATCGGTATTTTTTAGATGAGAAAGCCTCGCTTTCGTTCGAAGATATTCCGGTCGCGGAAGAGCCTCTGTCAAAAACTCAAGTGCCGCAGAGTTCACCACGTTTGAGCATCGCTGATTCGAAACGAACTCGACTTGGGCATGCACTTAAAAAGAACACGGGGATCGGCGTTCGAATTAGAGACGACCAACCTCCACTCGCCAGCTCCATTGTTGAGACAAAATATCCCAACGAAAACTTAGCCGAGGAAATCCAGTCGCTTTCTCCGGAATTCAAGAAGCTTCTTCAAGAGTATTTGGCAAGTTCTGAACAATCCAAAACGAAACAGGCACTCGCTTCATCAAAACAACCAGCAGCCGGCCCTCAACCCGGCAGCGACATTGACCTTGCAAATCATCCAGTTCCTGAAACGGTCGAGCGTCGAAGTCTAAAAGATGAGTCGCCTGCCGAACAACCTGCAGTCGTTACCGCTTCGGCACAAGTACCAGTCAGCTCCACAGAGGGCGCGAGTCCGGATTCAGAAGATGCTTCGAAAGATGCCGTGAACTGGAATGAGTCGTTGTCAAAAGCCATCACAGTGCTCGAAAAGCAAATTCGTGAAAATCCGCACGCTCCTGATGACGTCAAAATTAGCAACGAATCCAAGTTGAGAATGCTCCAACTGGCAGCGGGGAAATTAGAGGCATGTACCCAACCAATTGATGGTCTCAGTGCGCGAGAACAAGAATACATGCGTCATCAGTTTCAAGCACTGCACGATGCAACGAACCCTGGTAGCATACCGGTCCGCAGCAAACTTTGGTCGACCGTAATGCAAAGTCAGCGCGAAGCGACTAACCAACTGGCCGCGATCAGCGATCTCGAAGTTCGTTCTGTGGCATTTTGTACGAGTGTCGAAGGATACGGTACTACCAAAAAGTTCGCAAACTATCAGTTCAAGCCCGATCAAGGCGTTTTACTTTATTGCGAACTTGAAAATGTAGATGCCGAATCTGTTCAAGATGGATTCGAAACGCAGTTGCAAGGGCGTTACGAAATAATCGATAACGGCGGAAAACGCATTGCCGATCAGCTTCTCCCTATGGAAAAAGAAGTGTGCAAAAATCATCGTCGCGATTACTTTATCGTCTATCGCATTTACATGCCGATGCAAATTCCTCCCGGCAGCTATCAATTGCGGTTAACAATCGAAGACATGAAAGCCAAGAAATATGGCCAATCGATGTTGGATTTTCAAATCGCGAAATGACCGTTCTGTCGGCATCTAAGTTTTGTTGGTAGACCTTATTGCCTTCCTGCAAACTGTCGTTTAGCCACCGTTTGGTCGTATTTTCGCGAGTAAACCTCAGTGCCACGAGTGCATCCCAAGTGGGGCGGCTATCAGACGGTATTCGTGATCGAGTATGATCATCAGCGGCGAAAAAATGTTTCGTCCCCCTTTTGCTTGGTCTTCACTCTCAGGAATTCATAATGCGCCATCGTTTTTTGATTGTCCAAAAAATGCTTTGGGTTTTTGCTCTGTCACCACTGGTGGGCTTTGCGCAAGATTGGCCTCAATGGCGAGGTCCCCTGCGTGATGGGATTTGGCGAGAGGATGGAATCCGTGATGAATTGCCTGAAGCGCAATTGCCCGTTGCTTGGTCCACTGAGATTGGTGCTGGCTATAGTGGCCCGACCGTTGCAAATCGTCGAGTCTATGTGATGGATCGCATGGTGACGGAACGCAAGGAAACAGAACGTGTACTTTGCCTGAATTCCGGAACTGGTCAGATCACTTGGAAGCACGAGTACGAGGCACCTTATTCGATCAGTTACAAAGCAGGTCCGCGAGCAAGTGTCACAATCGACGATAATTTGGTTTATTCAGTCGGCGCGATGGGCCATTTCTTTTGCTTTGATGCGGCAAAGGGTGATGTGATCTGGAAGCGCGATCTACAATCTGATTTTGATATCGATATGCCCATTTGGGGAATCGCCGCATCACCGTTGATCTACAAGAATCTTGTTATCCAACAAGTGAGTGGTCGCGACGGAGCCTGTATGGTGGCGATGGACAAAAAATCAGGTAAAGAAGTTTGGCGGGCTTTGAACGAGCGTGCTGGTTATTCTTCGCCCATCATCATCAACCAAGCAAAACAAGACGTCCTAGTTTGCTGGACTGCAGATAGTCTTTCAGGCCTCGATCCTTTGTCGGGGAAAGTATATTGGGCACATCCATTCCCGCCTTCGCGTATGCCCATTGGAATTGGTTCGCCCATCTGGGACGGAGAATTTTTGTTTGTTTCGTCTTTCTATGACGGTTCTCTCATGGTCAAGACTCCTAAAGACAAACTGGCGATTGAAGTCGCTTGGCGTCAGGTCGGTCCCGATGAACAACATACCGAGTCGCTCCATTCGATGATTGGGACGTGTCTCCTCCAAGGTGACTATGTGTATGGCGTCGATAGCTACGGTGAGATGCGTTGTCTTGAAAAGAAAACTGGCAAGCGAGTTTGGGAAGACTTGACCGCTGTTCCCAAAGCGCGGTGGGCGACCATCCACATGGTACAACAAGGGAACAGGAATTGGCTTTTTAACGAACGCGGTGAACTGCTGATCGCTCAGTTCAGTCCGAATGGCTTGACGATATTGGATCGATGCAATCTGATCGAACCGACACGTGAACAGTTAGGGCAACGCAATGGTGTCTGCTGGTCACATCCGGCATTTGCTGAAAAAAGCGTCTTTGCTCGAAACGATCGAAAGATTGTACGCGCGTCCTTAGCCAAGTAGTAATGCGATTCGATTATTCGATCGATTTTGCCCACGCTTGTAATTTGGCGATCGCATCCGTTGAAAAAGTAGCGGGTACCCAAGGGTCCATCGCAGCGATGGGTGCTTGCCAGGACCTCAATATCTCCAAGGCTGCCAATTTCTGAGCGAGTCTGCCTTCCAGAAACGTTTGCGCGACAGCTAAACAAGTTTGTGGACGGTTATTTTCTAATCGTTGAATTGTCAATTCTCGAAAGGATTTCGATTTGGTCGCGAGCAACGTGATGAGTTCCGCTACATCGTCTCCGTTGGGTACTGATTTGGATGTCAGTATTTCGGGGAGAATGGGCGATGCGAGTTCATAATTATCATCTAACCACTGAGCTAGTTCGGTTGTTTCTTGGTATCCCGTTAATGACGCAACTCGTTCACCACTACTCGTTAGCAGATGCAAACTGGGAAGCGAGTCAACTTGAAAATCGGCTGCTATTTCGGATTTTGCCTCCGCATCAAGAACGACCACAATCCACTTTGCAAAGATCGGATCGGCTACTTCGTCGTCCAAATCCGCCTCAAGTTTCTTGCACCAACTGCACCAGGAAGCACCGAAAATTACAAAGAGGGGTCGAGATTTTTCAATCGCGATCTGTTTGGCTGTATCCAGATCCGTCTGCAATTCAATGGATTGTGAAGTGGAATCAATCAGCGGTCTGTCTGTATCCTGATCAAACTCTTTGGAAGTAATTTCAGCTTGACTGCCCTGAGGTACAGAGGAGGCGACTTCCAACTGAAATGGGTCGAGCACGGGCGGACGGGGTGGCTGCGCTTGACCGGTCAACTGAAAAACAAAAGTGCACAGCGCTACGCAAATCCAATTCAAAGTGGTGTTCATGAAACTTCGCTTTAATCTGAAGTTGAAGGCACGGTAGATTTGACGGTTCCGTGTTGGATTTTCGTCCAATAGGGATCGTATTTAAATTCAGGACTATTCTCGTGATCGTGACAGCGCAGGCATTGCTCACGCGAGTGGAATGGAGTTTTCTTTTTGGGGTTGAGTGCGTGGGCCGCAGATGGTCCATGACAATTTTCGCATCCAACATTGACGCGATTGGGTGTCAGGGAGATTCCTTGAAAACCGCCGTCAATGGCGTAACCCGTAGTATGGCATTGCTGACAGTAGGGATCGACATGCGCACCTTTTGACTGGAGTACAAACCAAGCTTGACTGTGTTTTGAAGATTCCCATCGAGTGTGATCGTTTGTGTGGCATTTGGTACAGGATTCTGTTCCTGCGATCTTGAAATTCGCATTGGCGTTGTGCAGCGTTTGTACAATGCCTGATTCGGTCGCCGTGAAATTGCGTTTTTCCAATGTCGCGTAGTATTGAATCAAGTTTTTATTTTGCTTGTCATCTTCAGCGATGTCGGCACGAACTTCGGCCGGGCCGCATTGAAGGATTTGAATACTACCAGGTTTCTTTGCGACCTCGATTATTGCTAAAAACTTGCCTTTGTTAGTTGCCGAAAGCACTCGGGCGGGTCCGACTTGAGTCGTATTCATTGCTTGCCCCGTGGGGCCTCCAACAATGAAGTCGATTTCCGGTAAGGACTCGGCAAGCTTCTTCAGCCCGGCCTCGTCATAATATGCCAGAACGATTCGAACATCTGCGTCCGAACCTGCAAATGCGGACAAAATGGATTGGACAGGCTCGCTTGCCGACCAATCACCATTGGTTATTCGGCTTGGTTCGACGACTCCGGTAACGGCGATTTTGATCCCGCCTCGCTCGACGATGATCCTTTTCGAAACCTCAAATTCCTTAGCGGTCAAATTCGCCGAAACCCACGTTACCCCGGAGTTGGCGGCAAGCTTCTTGAGTTCTGCGGGACTCAACGCCGATTCGGGACCGCCGATGTTGTGTGCGGCTAAGTTCATCGAGCTATACCCGTTGAGGATGGCCTGTAGTTTTATTCGATGGTATTCGCTGGTACCCGAAGCCGAGCCCCCTGCGTCGAGCAATAACACTTGGTCGTTGTTTCCAGCACCACGGATCAAAGTAGCGCGGCGCGGTAATCCTCCCGATTGATTCGCGGCACACCCGCAAGGCGTTATCCACCCTGCAGTATCTCCGCTTACAAAAATTGTCGCAGTTCGCGGAGGCGACTTCGCGGAACATCCCGTGGCGTAGAACGCAATCAGGGCCACGACTAGCGCTGATCGCAAACGCACAAAAATAGAAATAGTGTTTTTAGTTTTTACTTCGATCACTTGCCGTGCATTCGCAAATGGAAATCGTTAATGAAGCAGACTGTAGATAAGGATGTTTACGTTGACTTGTTCTGCATTCGTGATTTCGTTCCCGCCGCAGCAACAACATCCGACCGTATTGGAAGTATCGTTAAGGCCGTCCTGCGAATACAGCACGCCTAAACGTTTTCCGAAATGAATTCCTTCGAGGGGTTGCGGCGTTCCGTTCTTGGCCTGTAGTTCGCCAATGTCGTAAGCCGTATGGAAGATGAGGTGATCTTGGCCGATCTTCTCTAATTGCCGGTCAGCGAAAATCTGCGCCATCTCTCGCCGGAAGGACTGATTCCATTCGACGGAAGAACAGCCTGAAGAAGCCAGCAAGAAACCGCCGCGTTCAATAAACCGCCGCAAGTTTTCTCGTTCTTCGGCGAGTAATTTGAACTCGCCTTCGCCCGTCATGATCAACAACGGAAACGCGTAGATCTCTTCGGAAGCGAGCTTGACGGAATGCAAGCGACGACTGGTCGTGATCGACGAATCTCTTTCGGCGCGTTGAAGGAAGTGATCCGAAAAGCATTCACTGGTTTTGGTGCCCGCGTATATTAAATTCGCGACTTGCACCACACTCGATGCTTCGCCCCCAATGCTGGCCGGATCAGCTACTGTTTTCTTGTCGTCATCTGACGCAAAACTAGAAATGGTAGTTAACGTGATCGTACACGTGCAAATGACCAGTTGAACAAGCGACAGCATTTTTCGAAGAAGGAAAGAACTCATTGCTTGTCTCCTAATTGTTCGCTAATACGGCGAAAGTATTCTTGGACTTGATTTCGATATTGGCTTGGGACTCGCGCGTCATTCTGTCCCCCGCCTGATCCTTTGCCAACGGATTCTCGCTCGTTGTTTCCACGCCGAACGTCCGACGAACTGCTGACGGTCGCAGCGCCTTTGGAGACTTTGTTGCTTTGGCCACGTTGCGATTGGGGAGGGGGCGACGACGGTGTCGCTCCGTACATTCCTACATTTTGAGGACCGGGAGATCGTTGGGAGTATCCGTTGCTCGGCTTGCTGCCCTTACCTAGTCCCTGAGACGAGCCTGGCTTGTTTCCTTTTTTCATCATCTGGCGAATCTGATCGAGTGACTTTCCTAGGCCTTTACCACCCCGCGAAGGACTGAATTTCATTTTACAAGCCTTTTCGCCCGCTTGAGACATCTCATTGCATTGCTTTATAAACTTCTCAAGAATGTCAGCGGCAGAGTCGGCGCTTTGGGATGCTTGTTGAAAATCGTCTGACAGTAGTGCTTTCTGGGCATCTGCCATTTCCTTCATGGCATTGCTATCGCGAACCGCTTGGGCAAACTCCTGAGCTGTTGATTTCAACTCGGATAGGTCTTCGGAGTCGGGTAATTTATCGGCTTGCTCTTCAATCTGATCCAGCAACTGATCGAGAGATTGTCTGAGCTGCTCCTGCTCGGCTTCGAGTTCCGAAATGCGTCGCTGGTTTTTCTCGTCGCTTGGATTTTCATTGCTTTTGAGGCCTTCAAGGCGTTCTGAGAGATCTCGCTGTTGTTCGACCAACTGCCGAAAAGTATCTTCGGCCAACATCAGGGGCAACGCAGCCTGCATGGTGTCGAGCGGTTCGATCGCGTTTTGTTGAAGATCATCGCGATTCTGTTTGTTGTCTTGAGCCATCGATTCTAAGCTCTTGGTTTCCTCTTCGCTCAAAGGTCGATTACCTGCTTGATCGGTGGCCATTTGTTTCAATTTTTCGGCAAGCTCGGTTGTCTGCTTTGCAATTTCCTCCAACTCCTTGGCCAAGTTTTGATCGACGTCGATCGGCATTGCTTGCTTCGACATTTCTTGCATGGCTTGGGCTGCTTCGGAAGCCGCTTTTTGCGCTTCGTTTAGTTTTTGATTGAGTTCCTGGTTCGCCTGATCGGACTCGGGGGTTGGGCTAGTCGATGCGGCAGATTCGGCGTTCTTGGCCGCTTCGGTGGCTTGTCGAATAGTTTCAGCAAAGTTTTCGAGATGGCGTTGAGCCGCATTGTATTTCGCTTGCATGCTCTCGGCACCTTCGCGCTCGAGCATCATCTCCTGAAATTCTTGGGTGGAAATTATGTGGATGATCGTTATGGGCGATTCGGAACCTTTAGGGCCGTGCGGGTCATTGTCTTCGGCTCTTGCGAACAGTTTGATTTCGTCGCCGGGTTCCAACCCGTAATTAGGTAAAGGCAATTCGAAACGGTTATTTTGACGGGGGCCGCCATCGACTGGCAACGGCATGGGTGTTGGAATAGAACCATTGAGAGAACGGAATACTTCGAGGGATTCAATTCCGTAGTCGTCTTCGGCAGCAATTACCACCGGCAACTGGATATCGGGCGTGGCTAGGGAATAGGGCTTTGGCTCGAGAATGCGAACGATGGGACGCTGATCGGGTACGACGGTGATCTTGCCTTCTATTTTGTCTGTGGAGTTTGTTCCTGCGATATCGGTTACGGTCAGCGAGAAGGAGCCCGATTCGGTAAGTGCATAAGCTCCGCTCACCTCGTTCGGTTCACCGGCCACAGTATTTTCCGCAGCCCCTGATTTCATGGGTTGGAGCGGGACTAATAGATCACCCGATTTGACAAGCTGTAAACGAAGCTGACCAGATGATAGCGGCCGATTGCTCCTCGCAAAAAATTCGACGCGAGTTCCGGCCAAGCCCACGATGCCATCAGCCGAAATGGGCCCCTCGTAGATAGCTCGATGCGTGTATTCCGGCGGTGTGATACGGACTCGAACGCTTTCGATTTTTGGAGTCAAGGCGACATGGATGTGGGCTAGGCTTGATCGAGATGCTCCACTGCGAGCGTATAAGTCCATTGACTCTGTGACCCGAATTAAGATCGCTTGCCAGGCATCTTTTTCTTCCGGCAGCATTGGCACGACTCGCTCATTTCCATCGGCGATAGTCACCAATTGCATTCGCTCGACATTACCGCTTTTGACAATTGCTTTGACGGACAAGTCTTCGCCATAACGAACAGTAGCTTCCATGGGTTCGATCGCGATGACGACGCCTGTATACGGCGGCACATCCCGTGAAGGAAAGAGAAACCGTTGAATTTGATTCCAGGCTAACGTGGGCATGATCGCCGTCAGCACTGCGGTAACTATTAAGCTGATTACTAAGGCGATAAGAGGCCTTTGCGCGGGCTTGAGGGGCAATACCGATGAAGGAGCAATTCTCGACAGTCGATTCCGCGCTTGGCTTGCAGCAATTGCGGCCAGTCCACGAGTAATGGACGACGTTCCCGAGCCATCTCCGTTCTCCAATTCCAGACCCGCTAGGACTTGTCCACCCGTACCGGCTCGCTTATCGATTGAGATGGCAAGATTCGAAATACTGGATCGCTGGATTCGAAAGTACAGAACCGAGCAAGCGGCAATAAAAATACTAATGCCTCCCAAACGCGTTATTATCCATCGCGCGGTAGCCGGCAGCGCCCAAATCAAATCCAGCCACATTGTCAGCAACAAAGCCAGCACAGCGATCGCCCAAGCAGTCAATGCGATTCGCGCACACTCGATCAAAAGAGTCCGGCGACGAAAGGGCGCAATGAGCGAAGGAATACTTTGATTTTGCCAGGAGCCTACAGCTTGCGCCATGAATTACCTCTTACGTTTAGACAAGCCCACTTTGACGGCGAACGATCCATAGCGTTACCCAAGTGGCGAGCACCAACAACAAGATTGTAGGCTTGTCCCATATGCTGCGCTTTGTGAACTTGCTCGGCCTTGCAGCTTCCAATTTCTTTTGAAACGTCTCGATCACGGTTGCCGCTTCCGACGGCTCAAGAACTTTGCCACCGCTAATCTGGGAAACGCGTTTCAATACGTCCGGTCTGGCGTCCACTTCGAGGCGTTCGAACCAAGGGTCGCGAACCTCCATTGAAGTTTCCGCCAAAGTTGTATCCGTTTGCCCCGACACGACCCGTGCTTCGTAATATCCCACATCCAATGTACCAAAGTCCACTCGAAAAACATTTTTATCGTCGTCAAAGCGAATCAACGGGAACCGCTTTGGCAGTGTCATTCTGCCACCATCGAGCAACACTTGCAAATCATTGGATTCAATTTCCCCCTGCAATTCGCTGTTGGGACGAACGATGACCGTCGCCCCCGCCGGATCGCCGGAGAGAAAAGTTGGACGGTCGCTTCGAATTGCAACATCTTGACCGGGTAAGAAATCTTGTTGGGAAATTACCCATTGGACGAGCGATTGCCAGAGTGCAGGATAAATGTTGTCACTGGCGGCATGCTGAGGGGGCAGAAATGCCCAACGCCACATGCCGGACCCTTCGACCACAATTGTCTGTCCGCTACCATACGGCTGATTGCTGACGATCGGTATCACTTGACCATCTTGATCGCGTGTGCTTTGAACAAGCACTTGGGGCAGGCCCAAACGACTTTTTGGGATTGCATTCATTTCTAACGAAGGCAAATTCGTGAGAGGATCGCCGCCGTCATCAACAATCGAATCGAAGATTGCCGAATCGTGACCGTATTGAGATATCTTGGAACGGAAGCGGGACTCAATGCCTGATGACCATCTCACTGGCAGGATGTCCGCAAGTTTTGCCATGGTCTGATTTGTAGGTGCACCTCTGGAACATAGTAGGCAGCCACCTTCCTGAAGAATCCATTGTCTAAGATTCTGCAAACCGGTGTCGGTCAAGAATACCTCGGCATCTCGTCCCAATACAATCAAGCGATATTGCCGCAATAGCGCGGCGTCCTCAAGTGGCGACTTGAGATTCTGTTCAATTCGCCAGTCGCTGTCTGCTACCGGATTCGAATCCTCGTCGACGGTGGATTGCGAACCCGTTTGCTCAGACGTCTCGGAAGTTGGGTCTAGGCCTAGATGTCTGGGATTCTTTTTCATTAAGAATCGATTCTGCGCGATTTGAATCAAGCTAGTCAGTTGAACCATGGGGTCGCCACTCAAGTTGCGGATAAGGAATTTGCTGTCCCAGTAGGGTTTGCCTTCGAGCACAAGGACGCCAATCGGATTGTCGAGTCGCTGTACGGTCACGGATGTACGATTGTCGGCATCAGACGCTTCGCCTTCGAGCGGTTCGGCGACGATTTGATACCGCTGCAAAACATCTTTGGGTATCTTTTCCAGATTGAAAATGACTTCCTGATTGGAGTCAGTCCCTAGCTTGACCAGCTTGTTCTGAATAGGAACGTCGTCTCGAAACAGCGTTAGTTTTGCAGAATCGCCATGAAATCCGGAATTCCCTAGTCGGATACGAATGATGATGGGATTATTTGGGAATGCAATCATCTTCGGCGATCGGGCTGCAAGCGATAAGTTTTTAGAATTGACGGAACCACCAAGCGTGATTGTGTAGATAGGTACGTCCATCGCTTTTGCTTCCTGAGCAACCGCCAGCAAACTCTCCATGGAACCGGCATTGTGCGCGCCGTCGCTGATTAGCAACACTGCATGGCCCGCCAAATTTGATTTACGGACTTCTGTGCGAAGAGCATTAGCAACGTCACTCCGATTGCCGCGAGGCCAGCGGTCGCGTTGTGTCTCTTGGAGAGCATGTAACTGATCGTCGAAGACTTGCGAACGCACCTCGACCTTAGAATCATTAGCGAGCAGAGAAACCTCGGGAACAACGGATTTCGCAGCTTCCAACGCAGCTTGCCATCGTGTCTGCCTGCCTTCGTCCAAATCCGCAGTTGCCATACTCATTGTCCCATCAACAAGAACGCCAAGTACTGGACTGCCAGGGATCGGAGGAATGGTTTCAACGAGAATGGGATTCAATGCAATGAGCAAAGGCCCAAGCAATCCAAGCGACCACAGCATTCCAATTAACCATTGACGGCCTACAGACAGCGTCCAGTCGCGTCGAAGAAAATAGCCGACGATGATCAGCACGGACAATGCTGCCAGAGCCCACCATAAGCCGATTGGGATTTTTGGGTCAATCGTCCACACGAAACAATTTCCTACTGATATCCAATTGAGAATGAAACGATTAACTGCGAAACCATCGAAGCGCACTCAGCTCGCTTAGCATTCCTAGAATGCATGCCACAATGAGCCAGTTCCAAAGTGAATCATCGTTATTGTCTTCATCATCTGCAGTTCGAAAACCGATGGGGCGAGTCCCCGAGATTCTGCCTTGTAAAGTGGATTTTTCAAGCGTTGCCAAATCCGATTCTATTGCGGGTGAGCACGTAGCAACGGTTGCGATCGTTTGTCCCGCATTACGAATTTCATAAACTCCTGCCCCGACCGGATCTGGCCAAGTCCAAATCAAGGCAGACTGGGTTTCCGACCATTCCCATTTCCCATAGTTTTCGGAAACCGGGGATCGAATATCACTATTTCTCACGTCGACTGTTGATTCGTCCGTCAAGGTATTTGGCAAGACGCGAACGATAGGCTCGCCACAAAAACTTTCATTGCTCGCAGTATGAGTTGATAAAAGCAACTGCATTAACTCACTAATGACGGGAACAAAGCTTTGTTCGCGGTACCAATTGGAGTTCTCCAAGTCCATGTTGAGCACGGCGACTTGTCCGGCGTCGCATGGTGTCACGTAGAGGAGTGCGGAGGAGTCGCTTAATTGAGCAAGCAATTGATCTTGTAACCCTTCTCGCGTCGTGCGTGAGTCTAATCCGCCTCCGATTCGCACTGTGCCGAGTACCGACGAGCTGGAATCACCAAAGATGGCGAAGGGCGGTTCACGACCGCGTGTCGATGCAATGAAAAGATCTTTACGAATTTCTCCATCGCGAGGCGCGGCAAATTGCACGGGAGGTTGGAAACCACTACCAAGCATTGGTGTCAGTTGCTCGATTGCCACACCATCAGCGAGGCTGCTCGCAACCCACAAAAGAGATTTGCCGCGTCGCACTCGCTGAGCTAACGTCTGCAAAACATCGTTGTTGATTGTCCCTGGATGATCAACGACAAACAGATCGGCTGTCGGTAAAGTGGTCGCGGTAAGGCTATTCGTGCTGGACCTCGTGATCGCCGCAAACGCCTTGTCGCTTGATTCGGCCCCACCGATTGCGATGCTCATGACTTGATTCAGATAAAAGCTGGAACTGGGGACCTGCGATGGCAGTTGCCGCGTGATCAAACACACCCGTGGTGGCGCATTAATTTCGAAAGCGACGGGTCGTTCGTCGTCGCCAGACAATACGTCCAAATTCGAGTCAAGCGACACCCATCCTCGGCACCACCCCGGTTCCGGCATAGCGATTTGCTTGGTGATCGTTCCCGTTGTTCGGGATAGGATCGAGCCCGTCAGTTGAAATTTTTGCGCATTCAATTCCGCGTTGCAGCGAACTTCGGCGGTTCGATCCGTATGATTTGCAACGTCGATCTCCAGATGGAAAGGCCGACCAGCCACGGGTCTCGACGCCGTTCGAACTGCGGTGATGCCGATATTGTCGGTATCGTTCATAGCCACGGATTCAAGTTGTATTTTAGTGGACTCGGGGATTTCGTCCAAAAACAACGAGCCCCAATTGCTTCGTTGAAAATCCGAAATAACGATCAGCTCGCTGGGCACGTTTCCTTTCGTTTGAAGCGTTCGGCTCGCTTGTTCGATAGCCGCTCGAACGTCGGCTCGTTCGCTCCGAACGGATGTTTGTCGAATCGACTCGCGAAGGGCTTCTAAGTTAGAAGATAACCGTCCGAATACACTTCGAGGCCGGGCTCCTACGAAAATGATTTCGGCTTGAAGGCCAGATGAGTACTCAACATAACGAAGAGCGGCAGCCTGAGCTCGATTCCAAACCGATGCACCTGCAACGCTGGTGTCCATGCTAAGGCTAACGTCCATCAAGATGACACGCGACACCGCACCTGGAACGGAGGGATCGATGGCAGCTTTGTCTTCAAAAAATGGACGGGCCAACGCCATCGATAGCAAGGCGATCGCCAATGTCCTCAGTAAGAGCACGAGGAAATCGCGAAATCGGCTGCGGGCTCGGCGCTGCTGCAGAACTTGTTTCAAAAACCGTAGCGTCGAAAGCGGCATCGATTTTGGCCGTGGTTTCGTTAGGAAGTGGATTGCGATCGGCGCTGCAATCGCTGCGCTTCCAATTCCGATGGCCCAAAAGTGCAAAAACGTCATGATGCCTCAATCCTGTGCAACCGCATCATCATTCGCTTCGCAGTACGAGAAACGAGCGCAAAATGTCTAGATAGCTTTCGGCGGTTGACGCGCGATGGTATTCGCAACCTAAACCGATGAGAAGGGCACGCGTTTCGGAAACGAAGTTCAAAAACTGCTCTTCGTATTCACGCCGAATTTCCGAAGGTTGGCAACTGATGATCCCTTCGGCTTCTAGGCCCCAAAACCGGTAAGCGGGGCCTTGAGGAAGATGCTCTTCGTCGGGATGGATGACATGGACTGCGATTACTTCCCAGCCGCGCGCGCGAAACTTGCGGATACTGGCTGCCAGTAAGTCCGTTGAATCGACGAGGAAATCGCTAAAAAGCATGAGAACACCGCGTCGTTTGACGCTGAGCATCAACTGGTTCAAACCTTCTGCCAAACAAGTTGTGCCGTTAGGTCGAATTCGGCCGATGGCTTCATGCAGCAAACCGCGTTGCTTGAACGACGACGACGGAGGTAAGTAATCGACAGAGTCTTGTTGCAGCAACGCAAGTCCCGCATGGTCGCGTCCCAGAATGATTAGATGCGTCAAGGCCGTTGCAAAATATTGAACCCACTGCAATTTTGAGCCGCTTAAGTTTTTGGCCGATTTGGCTCCTTGAAACATCGAACCGCTCCCGTCAATGACCAAGGTACAGGACAAGTCGGTTTCATCTTGATAAACCTTTAAATACGATCTTCCGGTTCGACCAAGTACGCGCCAGTCAAGCCGACGTAGATCGTCACCGGGAGTGTATTCTCGGTAGTCGACAAACTCGCCCGCTCCGCCCAAGCGTTTTGCAAGATGGCGGCCCGTGTAAGACCCTTCGACACGACGTCTTGCAGTGAATCGCATTTTTTCCAGGCCCGCTAATTTCGAGGGCTCAAAAAAAATCGTTGAATTTGGACTGTACATTTGGCTCATAGTGTTGATGAAGTCCGATATCGCATGACCCGTTCAAAATCTGCTAATGTCCGATGGCCATGGGCGTGGATTTGATGATCGAAGCAATGAGTTTTTCGACAGAATAATCGTCGCCGATCGCACGATGGTTCAAGATGATACGATGGCGAAGGATTGCAACTGCAACCGCTCGAATATCGTCGACGAGTGGCGAAGCACGGCCTTGCAGTAAAGCTCGTGCTTTTGCGGCCAGCACCAAATTTTGGCTTCCGCGTGGGCCAGCGCCAAAGGCGACGTACTTCTTCGATTCGTCGCTGCAAGTGGGACTTTCTGGACGAGTGCGATTGCAAAGAGCGACGGCATATTCCGCAACGCTGTCTGCGACGGGGACCGCGCGGACCAAGCTGCGGAGTTCCAGGAAAGAGTCTTTAGTCAAACGACTTTCGGGCAAAGCGATCGCCTCCGAGGTTGTCTTGAGCACAATTTCTTTTTCTTGCGCGGGCGTTGGATAGCCAACGTGAATTTCCATCATAAACCGATCCAATTGCGCTTCGGGCAGTGGGTAGGTGCCTTCCTGCTCGATCGGATTCTGGGTTGCCACCACGATAAATGGTTCATCGAGCGTGTAGGTTTCGCCCCCAACTGTCACGTGTCGTTCCGCCATTGCTTCGAGCAGCGCGGATTGCGTCTTAGGAGCGGCTCGATTAATTTCATCCGCAAGAACAAGATTTGCGAAAATCGGACCGCGTCGAAATTGCATCCGCATCTCCCCCGACATGGCTTCCCGCGACAGCAGCTCGTAGCCAGTAATATCACTGGGCATAAGGTCAGGTGTAAACTGAACTCTCGAGAATCGCCAATGGAAGACGCTGGCCAAAGCTTTGACCATCAGGGTCTTGGCTAGACCGGGAGCACCGACCAGCAACGCGTGAGAGCCAGTGAGCGCACAGATTAACAATTGATCCAGCACCTCATCTTGGCCGACGATTACTTGTCGTAATTGCCCTCGGATGTGTTGTACTTGACCGACAAATGAATCGCTGGCTTGGCGAGCTTGTTGGAGAATGGCAGAATCCACCACGCGATTATCCTAGCTTGATATTTAGAGAATCTGGAGCGATGTAGGTCCGAATTGATAGGTTCACGATAGCCGCTGCATGCTGGTTTTGCCAGTCGCTCATGGGCTTGCGACTAATCTCGAGAGTGTTTTTGCAATAGTTGGCCAATTGGGTTGGCTGATAGCAAATTGCCAAGTTTTGCTTCGTCAACTGCAAACCAAAATTCGCTGAATCGATGTTTTTCGGCAAAGTGAATCGAATGCTGGGAATTAATCGAATTGCTGCAAAGTCAGATTCAAGAACGCGAAAATTGTAACACGAAAATTTGGAAGCAATCTGTACGCTGTCGAGACCTCGACGTTAGTATAAGATTTAGTCCAGTCGATCTGCACCTTTCCGTAATTTCCGCTGTCCTATGAACCCGATCCGTGAGTCCAGCTTGAGCGAGACGCCAAATCCGTATAGTCCGCCGAGTTTGGCGGAAGATGAATCAAGAATTCCGAGTCCATTCTCATGGGAATACTGGGGAACGCTTACGTTGTTGTTTTTTGTGAGCTTGCCGCTGATCTATTTGGTTCCGCCGCTGGGATTGCTCATGATCTTTACGGTCTTTTTTGCGTTGGCACGCTCACTAATGCAACTGCGAAGCATCCAGCGGCGGAGAATAGAGTCTGTGGCCAATACGATCGCAATTTCGATGGCCCCGTTCATGATGTCGAGTTTAGGAATCGGATTTCTAACGACAATCGCATCCGGCATCGCCTTTGTCGCAGTTTGCTTTCCAACCGGATTGGCACTTTTTAGTCTTGCCCCGGCATTCAATTCATCTCCCGAATTGGGGTCGATGGGCATCATCGTCGTCATCGGTTTCAGTTTTGGCGCTGCGATTTGGATTGCAGCCTGGATTCTAAGGAAGTCTATTCGTTGACGAAAGGCACAGAGGATTTGTTGATCATGGCGAGAAGCCGTCGACGGGGCGAAGACTTTCTAATGAGCATTTAGCAGGGAAACCTTTAGCAGGAAAATAGGACATGCAGGTCACCAAAATTACGACGCGAGACTATACCTTCTTAGGGACAACGCAAAGCCTCTGTCCTGAATGTTTGGATGTCGTTCCCGCCAAGATCATTGCACGTGGCCGCCGAGTTTACTTTCGAAAAAAATGCAAGTCTCACGGTACGCGCGAAGACTTTATTTGTAGCGATTCCTCGTGGTACGATCGCTACGATTACGCGTTACCGGCACGTGTTCCTTCGAAGACCTTTGTCGAGCCGGATCGTGGTTGCCCATTAGACTGCGGATTGTGCAGTGAGCATGAGCAGCACACGTGCATCGGCGTTTTGGAAATTACCGACAATTGCAATTTGACATGCCCCATGTGTTATGCGGCAAGCTCGCCGGGGCAAAAACACCGTAGCGTTGAAGAGGTTTTTCGAGCCATTGATGCGTTGGTCCAAGCTGAAGGGCGAGCCGACGTTTTACAGATATCCGGTGGGGAGCCGACGACGCACCCGGAATTTGAAACGATATTGGACTATGCGCTTAGCAAGCCTATCGAATACGTGATGATCAATACGAACGGAATTCGACTTGCCAAAGACGATCGCTTGATTGAAAAACTCGCTTCTAATCGAGAGCGGGTCGAAATCTATTTTCAACTGGATGGCCTTAACGACGAAGTTCAGGTAGCGCTGCGCGGGGCTAAGCTGACCGAAACAAAGCTCGCCGCCCTCGAACGGATAGGTCAATCGGGCCTGCATGCAACGATCGTTACCACATTGCAAGCAGGGGTTAATCTCGACCAACTGGGACCGTTGTTGGATTTCGCTGCCGCGCGACCATGGATTACAGGTCTGAGTTTACAGCCGGCGACCTACAGCGGTCGCCATTATTTGCCGGAAGATCTGGAGCAGCGGATTACCTTTCCAGACGTTATTCGAGAACTATGTACACAGTCGAACGGTGTTTTTACGCAAGAGGATTTTTTCCCTTTGCCGTGTGCGCATCCAAACTGCCACATTCTCTCGCTGGCGTTTCGTCATGAAGGTCACTTGGTTCCTTTGACGAGGTTTGTCGATACCAAACCCAATCTCGACTTGTTAGCGAATGGCCTTAGTTTTACGCGAGACGATGGAAAGCGTCTGGTCCAGCTTTATCTTGCCAGACAAAACTGCTGTGGGCCGACTGGTTGTTGCGACGAAGGCGAGCAGCCAGTGATGCCGGTAATAAAACCATCTCTTGAAAAAGTCTCCGACACGTTCTTTGCGCAAGCCCTTGCGAAAGAATTGGGCGCGAAACAATTGTTGCGAATCACGATCACTTCGTTTTTAGATGCGTACAATTTCGATGTTCGCCGAGTCATGAAGTGCTGCACTCACCACGTGTTGCCTTCGGGACATATTATTCCGTTTTGTGCGTATAACGTTCTTTATCGCAACGGCCACGTTCCTCTGCCGAAGCTTCGAGCGGATGCTTTTCAAGAGCCAATGATTGCAAAGTGATGGATGAGGCATGGCGATATTGCAGCCCCTCAAATAGCCCCTCTTTGACCAAAATAGGCTCGGCCAAATGCGTTGCGGATACGATTTGCAGGCATACGATTCTTGGCTAGTTGGAAAGCGTATTTTATGCCAGGTTGGTTGAGAACGATCGCGCCGTAGATTGCAAGAGCGATCGACGTGATTGAGCAGTAAAACGTTGAACAACTCACCAAGCCCCCGAAGAGACTGATAAAAAGCAGCAGTCGTCCGCGAAACCAGAAACTCGTTATGCCGGTTATGACACGCAGGATGCCAAAGAAGAGGGTAAGGCCTCCGGCAATTCCGTAATACATGGTCAAACCAAACATGAAATTCGGCGGCATGGGTGGGGCGGTCCCTGGGCTTGCTTGCGCGGCGAACATTGGGAAGAGGAACGCAAAAGCTATTAAACTCGCAGCTAGAAAGGACTCGAGTGCACCTTGAACGATTTGAAAAATTCCAACTACGGTCAACTGCGTTAACATGGTCTGACCGCGACTTGCAAGATATGGATCAACTTGCAAGTTTTCGGGCTGACCCAAATCGGGCGAAGCCTCGTAAGGATTGACGTTTTGGCTCATTCGTTCTTCACGTAATCTTAAATCTGAAATGGAGGAGGAGATGCGACCCAGGCTATCAGTTTAACAGTTATGATTAATCCATATTCGATCGATTGCGTCTTTGTTTGCAAAAAATTGATAAGGTAGTCTATGTTTTGGCGATTGGTCTATGCGTTGGCAATGCTTTTGGCGATCGTCTGCGCTTCGTTTTTAGTCCGCAGTCGTCAGAAAAAGATACTTCCCAATCCCGCGGATCGCTTTGCGATTGGTTTGGCTGCGTTCATTGGCGCGATGATTGGAGCCAAAGTCCCGTTTATCATGCAACTTGGCTGGGATGGGCTGGTCAGCGGAACGACTTGGTTTGCCGATGGAAAGACAATTCTAGGAGGCATTTTCGGTGGTTACTTGGCCGTCGAGTTAGTCAAACGCTGGAGTGGGATAACTGTTCGAACGGGCGACTCCTTTGCGTTGCCCGTTGCCATCGCGGTTGCCATCGGGCGAATTGCGTGTTTTACCGTCGGGTGTTGTTTTGGGACCGTCACCAATCTGCCTTGGGGAGTTGCGTTCCCTCTCGCACATGATCCTCCCGGAGTGCTTCGGCATCCAACACAACTGTACGAAGTCGCTTTTCATTTGGCCGCTGCAGTTTGGCTTTTGGTTGCCGATCGGAGAAAGTATTTAGTCGGCAATCAGTTGAAGGCGTACTTGCTGGCTTATCTTGGGTACCGTTTCATCTCGGAGTGGATTCGACCCGAATCGAAGTTGTTTATGGGATTAACAAGTTACCAATACGCGTCCGTAATTCTTGCAGTCATTTTAATCGGTTTGTGGATTTTGGATTCAAATGTTCCCAGCAATCGCATAACGGGGTCGCAAGATGCAGGCGAGAACAACTAAATCGGACTATGCATCTCGGAGCCAAATGTCTGTAACTTTTTCAACATAAAAAGTTACAAGGCATGGATCGGAATTACGAGGTGCAGATTGGATGTAGGTTTTCAAGTTGATTCAATTTCGCGGCGAAACAAGCTGGCTAAGAGCGAATTTCCAAGTTCCGGTAGTTGCGTGAGCTTCGTGAATCGGTTCCACTAATTTGGCAATACGTACGAGGTTCTATTTCTGAGGACTAGAAAGAGTCAAATGAGTATCGACTGGGAAAAACTTACCTGCATTTTGCGCAAACATAATCGCTTTGTTTTGACTAGCCACATTCGCCCTGATTGCGATGCATTGGGTAGCGAATTGGGGATGGCGGGCTTGTTGGAGTCATTGGGCAAGACGGTGACGATTATCAACGGTCATCCCACGCCACCGAATCTATCGTTTCTCGACCCGAGTCAGCGTATTCTTGTTGTCGGAGAACAAATCCCGACCGACGACGTTACGGGCGATTGCTTGATAATCTTGGACACCAGCGCCTGGGCGCAGCTTGGTGCGATGGCCGATGTGGTGCGGCGGTTTACGGGAACGAAATTGGTAATTGACCATCATGTTGGCGAAGACGATTTGGGTACTCAATTCTTTAAGGATACGAGCGCCGAAGCGACAGGGCATTTGGTGGCTGACTGTGCGAAGCAAATGAATGTCAAGATTACAAAGCCTATGGCGACTGCACTTTACGCTGCGATTGCGACCGATACGGGTTGGTTCCGTTTTGCTTCGACAACAAGTGAAACGTATCGCGTCATCGCCGATCTCGTCGCTGCGGGAGCCAATCCTTCGAGCGTTTACGGGGATCTGTACGAGCAAGATACGGTCGGTCGCGTACGATTGCGAGGCAGGATTCTCGGACGTGTTGAGGACGAATTGGGTGGCCAGCTCGTTCACACGTATGTGCGCAAAGAAGATTTTCCGGACACCGGCGCTCTGCCAAGCGATACGGAGGATGTTATCAATTTGACGTTAGCGATTGCGGGGACAAAAGTCGCGTTGATTTTTGTCGAACAATTGAAGGGCGGATTTAAGATTAGTTTTCGTAGCCGCTGCCACGTCGATTGCAATGTACTGGCAAGGAATTTTGGGGGTGGGGGACATCGTGCAGCAGCGGGTGCTTTTGTCGAGGGCGATTTCACGGAAGTTCGAAATCGCGTTTTGCAAGCAGCTCGCGATGCATTATTGGCAACGCCTGCTACCGCATAACAACTTGGGATATCGCGTGTGCGTTGGTCAAGCATCCGAGGGCTTGATACATGTCGAAATCGTTTCAGCTCTCGCCGAATTGGTTATTGCGGTATTGGAAACTTTGGTTTGCAAGCGGCACGTTCCTTCTCGTTGTTTTGTTACTGCCGATGATTCTGGGTTCGCGATGGATCTACCAACCGTTATTAAGCCGATTTGAAGCGGGCGAATATCGATTGCAAATCGATAACGTTCGGTTCCGATGGTTTTCTCCATTGGTATTTCGTGGCGTTTCTGTAAAGCCACTTGATGGCCCAACACTCTTTAGTGTCCGCGAAGTGAAAACGGATCGCGGACTGCTTGGTTATATTTTGGGTGGTCGTCGATTGGGTCGTGTCGACGTGTTCGATCCAACGATCGATATCGAATTGCTCAATGACGGGTCCAATCTTCAAAAGTTAATCGGGGCATTGGAAGGACAGAAAACTTCAGAGTCAGGAGTTGTTCCAGCGATTGACGTCGAAGTCCATGTTCATAACTTTTCTGCCATTGTGCATCGCCCTGCAGAACCCCAACCTCTCTTGATTGTGCCGCCATTTGACGTGCAATTCACATATCGAGCCGCTGAAGGCGAATCCACGCTGGACGTCTCACCGACAATGCTTCTCGACCAAGTCAACGTGACGCCGGAATTAGTACAGCTAGGATTGGGATTCGCCGTGCCTTTGTTAGCCAAGTCCGCTTGGTTTGGCGGGAGGGTTTCGTTGACGACGGAGGCAATCCATATTCCTTTGTCGAAACCCGTTGAATCGACTGGGCGTGCCAAATTGACTTTGCATCAAATGCGCAGTGGTCCGTCCGATCCGTCCATCGTTCGGTTGCTTGATATTGTCGCTCAGCTAAGGAAAAAGGACCCGCAGCATGAATTGGTGTTTGTCGACGGATCGCAAGTCGATGTTCAGGTTGAAAACGGGCAAGTCAAACATCAAGGCCTGACTCTGGGTTTACCCCGAGTCGATCCCCGTTTGCAGATATCGTCGCAAGGCACCGTAGGATTGATCGACAAGTCGCTTAATCTGCTGCTCGAGATACCCATACCCATAGAACAACTGGCGAGGCGCGACACCGTCAGAGAGATGGGTGTACCCATGATTCGGTTACCGATCAGAGGGACTCTGGAGAAACCAGAAGTGCAGTGGACCGCGTTGCGAGAGAATTCAGCCGATCTCATCGGAATGATTCGAGACCGAGTCGAAGAAGAGGCGCCTGGTACGGGTGTGTTGCTTGGCGCGCTGGAAGGTCTCGCGGGTGGTCAGGCAGATGAAGCGATTTCCGCAGCCTCGGATCTGATAAAGGAGATTCGCAAACGTCGAGCCGCTGAAACAGCACAAGATCTAGAAAAACCAACTGTCGAGAGCAGTAAGGAAGAACCAGCATCGGCCCAGCCAATTCGAGATCGATTACGAAAGATCTTCCAAGGTAGTAACAAGAATAAATAGTTGTCAGAAAACTGGATTTTGAAGGAGAAGCCATGTTAATTAGAAGCAATTCGATCGTCGCATTCGTTTTGGCAGCATCGTCAATTGTTGTTCACTCGGCTCGAAGCCAAGAAAAGGCAAGTGTTCCGGTCATTCCTGGAATTGCAAAAGCAATGGATGGGTTTGTCGAAGCAGGAGAAATGGCGGGAGTCGTGACCTTGGTAGTCGATGCAAACGGGGTCGTGCATCAGCACGTTTCCGGCTTTGCCGATTTAGCAGCGAAACGACCATTGGCGGCCGATTCGATTTTTTGGATTGCTTCGATGTCCAAGCCTGTTACCGGTGTTTGTGTGATGATGATGGTGGACGAAGGTAAACTGAAATTAGACGATCCAATTTCAAAACACTTGCCCGAATTACGCGACTTGAAGACGGCGACGGGGGACACAGTGGTGATTACTGTCCAGCACCTGATGACTCATACCTCGGGTATGAGCGAGTTGAAACCCGAAGAAGCTTACACTTCAAAAAACTTGCAGGAAGCCGTCTCGCGATACGCAAAGTTGCCAGTTCAGTTTGAGCCGGGTTCCAAGTGGCAATACAGCCAAACTAGCATCAACACAGCAGCTCGAATTGTGGAAGTCGTATCGGGAAAGCTGTTTGATGTATTCGTTCAGGAACGCATATGTGCTCCGCTGGGAATGAAAGATACAAATTTTTATCTGTCCGAGGCTCAGGCACCAAGATTGGCAAAGTCGTATTCGCGGACCGAATCGGGGCAACTTGACGAGGCGCAGATTTTTGTGCTGGCAGGAAAATCGCCAACGGATAGAGGACGGTTTCCTGCAGCCAATGGTGGTTTGTTTTCATCCGCATCCGATTATGGCCGATTTTGCCGCATGTTGATCAATAAAGGCGAATTCGAAGGTAAGCGGGTTCTGTCGGAGCGCGCAGTTGCCGATTTCAGCAATGTACATACAGAAGAGTTGACTACCGGTTTCACACCAGGGAACGGATGGGGTATTGGTTGTTGCATAGTACGTGAACCCCAAGGAGTAACCGACATGTTATCACCCGGTAGTTTTGGACACGGCGGCGCGTTTGGAACACAGGCTTGGATTGATCCTGTGAAAAAACGCGCGTATATCCTCATGACCCAGCGAGCAAATTTTCCGAACGCCGATGCATCCGATGTTCGTCAAGCTTTTCAGCAAGAAGCAGCAATGGCACTGGACCAATAGTTTTTGGTCGGAGCGATTGGTGACATTGGCATTCGAGTCGAGAGCAGGGATTTAGATCTTGGCCCCGACGCCTTTGGTTAATGCCATGAAAGCGGATTCGAGGTTGGTTTCTTCTTCGCCAAAGTGCTTTATCGTGATTCCGTTGCTGATGAGAATTGTCGCCAAGTCGGAGTAATCTTCGGCGGCGACTTTCAGTGTTGCTCGGACCTTGCCTCGCGCTTCGACGACAGAATCGACAATTGGCTGTTGCTCGAGCAGTGTCAGTGCTCGCTCGATTTTGGTCGGATCAACGACATCGACGATCACGACGATTTGCGGCCGAACTTGCCGCATGACTTCGGCAACTTCGGCGTTCACGCCAAGCTGACCGCGATCGATGATTCCTACTTTATTGCAAATGTCCGCCAATTCCGGCAGGATGTGACTCGAAACAACAATCGTCTTTCCCATTTGACCAAGACGCCGAAGCAAGTTGCGCATTTCGATACGAGCACGGGGATCGAGTCCGCTGAGAGGTTCGTCAAGAAGTAGTACAGCGGGATCGTGAAGCAAAGTTCGGGCCAAGCCCAGTCGTTGCGTTTGACCTCGGGAAAGTGTGTTGGCGTATGCTTCGCGCTTGAAATCCAAGTCGACGATTTCCAGCATTTCATCACATCGTTTTCGTCTCGCTGGGCCGCTGATTCTATAAGCGGCGGCAAAAAACTCTAAGTACTCGATCACCGTCATATCGTCATACACGCCAAAGAAGTCCGGCATAAAGCCGACGAGACGTCGTATCTCCTTGGGATGCGTATAAATCGAGTAACCACATACATACGCTTCGCCATAGGTTGGAGACAAAAGGGTCGCGACGATTCGCATCGTCGTTGTCTTACCTGCTCCGTTGGGACCAATGAAGCCAAACAAGTCACCTTCTTTGAGGTCGAGGTCGATTCCACGAATCGCGTACATGTCATCGTATTTCTTGGTCAGATTGACTGTTTTGATCACGATGTTCAGCCTTGTGGAGAGATGGACGTAGAATTGGTATCAACTGGGATCACCATGCGAATCCATGTCTGGCGATTGCCTTCCTTCAGCTCGCGAGACTTCTCGCCGACCTGCGCGTGTACTGTCGTCGTGGGCTGATTGATTCGACCATAAATCATGGCACGATCTAGTCGAAGCAATTCGGATAGATCCAGTTGTTGCATATATCTGTGGGACAGTACGGTATAGCCTGTACCGCCCGCCGCACGATGGAATAACATCATCTCAATTAGCCGGCTGAGATCATTACGTTCGAGTGCTTGCCAAGGACTTCCTTTTTCAACGCCATCCACGACCCTGCGTCGTTGGAGTTGTCGCGCAAAGTCTTTGGGTATAACACTGATGGAAAAAGGAACTTTTTGGCCGGGCTGAATGCGCGTGGGTAACGCGTACTGCCAATTCTGATATAGCACGACTGCATTGTGGATATCCACGGGAAGCGGATTGACCCATTGCCCATTTAGCAAATCGGAACCGCTCACTAGGCCTAACTTGGTTCCGGATGTGTCGATGTTGGTTTCGGCAAACCAGTTGGCCTGAAACGCTTTAGTTCCTGCGAGCGGAATACCAACACCTTGAACTTCGTCGCTACCGCTGGAGTCCATGGAAATAGTGTAAGTCGGCATTCCGCGGTCGGCGGTCACTGAGGAATCGAAACCTCCCAAACCTTGACCGGGCAGTCCCATCCAATCAATCTTGGCTGGTATTGGGTGGCTGTTTGAGGTCCAAAACGCAAGCGGTTCGACACGGACGTTGTATTTATCTTGGGAACCCGAATAAACGTGGAACCATGAACGGCCCAACATATGTTTGCTTTCAAAGTCTAGGTCCCAAACCACGCAATCATTGACTGCTGCCATTTGCGGTTTCCAAGACCTCGCGATTGCCGCGATAACAAAGCACGCTGCGACTGAACTCAGGACAAGCGTCCACCAAGTTGCGGATGGTCGTTTAAGGAAACGCACGGTGAAAAAATAATCGAGGGGGCCAATCATCGCCAAGAACAGAGCGAGTATCAACGCCATAAACGTCAGCCCCGTATTTTGAACTTGAGGAAACACATCGAGCGATGCACGAAGTTGTCCGGACAAGTCATCAAAACCCAGATAGCTTGAGCTGGATTTGGACGCTTCGGTCAATGCAGTCCACTGGTCCCATTGAGCTGGTAGAAGTTTACGAAGGAATGCCGGCTCATCTTCCCATTCGGCCAAGTTACCTTGATCGAGATCACACGCCACGAAAATGACCTGACCTAGGCCAAACACGCGTCGCGAAATAAAAGGTATCGGCTCGCGAGTCAAAGATTGAAGCTGAATTTTCGTAATCGCTTTGGTCGGTTGGATTCGAGCACAGGTAAGTGCTTGGAGGCGTTTGCTAGAACCAATCCACGATTCGATGGGGCCGGCCGATACGTTGTCTTCTCGCGAGACAATCGGGCCGGGCAGGAGTTCGGTTAGCCATGCAAGGTCTTTAACTGTTTCGGCGTTTTTGCCGACGGCGATAATTGCACGACCTCCATTGAAAATCCAATCTCGGATTGCCTTGGTTTGATCGGGTGTCGCCTGAAGAAGCAGTTCCGCATCGGATGTCGAAATCGCCAAAAGGTCCACGCCTGAATAAGCTTGATAGTGGACGGGCAAGTCTAACGATTTGTTGACGATGGAAGTCGTGAATGTAGAAAGCGTGCTGCCGTAGAGGCGCGACGAAAGCTTTTCTAGGCCATTGGCTCCCCCGACACCAACCACCCAGGTTTGCGTCGCTGGAATCGCCGAACCGCGAGCGTCGACAGGAATGGAGTATTCGTCGATCAGCAGTCCATCCGATCCTCTTGTGGAGAGGCTCATCTGTTGATTCATACGGCCATTCTGAACCAATATCTCCACTGGACCACCTGGGTTGGCAATTGCCCTTCCCTGCCCCGCCAAATATCGTACTGCCACTCCATCGCCATCAACGGTCAGGAATTCGAGATCACCCTGAGCGGTTGGCTGGACCGTAATTCGGGTTGGGAAACCCAATTTCCAAGTTCCGGCAATACCAAACTGAACTTTCGGTTCGTCCGCAGAAACGAAGGATTGGAACAATACAGTGCCGAGGAAGAAACAAGCACAAAGCACTTGAACTACTTTACGGAGCGTTCCTTGCTGGAGATCGATGAAAACGCGAGTCAAATTGAACCCTTAGTTTGCGTTGAGTCGTCGGTTGATGGAGGGTTTTACGAGGTTGAGCTTAAGTCAGAAAACGTCGATTGTGACAGAACAATTGTTTGCCGTTCAAAAACTCAGCCTAAGTACAGGCCTGAGGGGCACCCTCAAGCTCCATTAGAATAATTGCTACGCTGGTTTCTGAAAACGACCCACGCAGAATCAACGGCAGAATTCACCTTACAAATTCGGCCGAATGATTATGAGCGGAATATTTAGAATAGGCATCTCTATATTCGCCAATCCCGTGCTGTTGGTTCACTTGCGAGACAAAACAAAAACGGGACGGAAAAACCGTCCCGTTCGTGGGATAAGTCAATATTGCGTCGTTTAGGACAGTTCGTCAGGCAATCGCCTAGTCTGGCAATCGCTTAACTTGCAGGTTACGGAAATGAACCTTGCTCTTGGGATCATGAGCTTGCAGAGCAAACGTCCCTTCGCCTAAACGACGTTCGAAGTTGTTATCGAATGGTTTCTTGCTTTCGGGCTCTGTGTAATCCACCATGACCTTGCCATTGATCTTGGTAATGACATGTCGGCCTTCGACAATGATTTCTTGCGTGTACCATTCGTTATCCTTGACGCCAGGATCAGCGATGTCTTTCTCGGCGTACAACCCACTTGATTTCTTAGGATCACCCTGAGAAATGTTTACTTGGCATTCGTAGCCGTATTTGGGCCAGCCATCTTTCTGATACTTTGTGTGGAAGTAAATTCCCGAGTTGCTCCCAGGCGTCGTCATCACTTCCGCTTTGAAATGGAAGTTTTTGAAAGGCTTCTCTTCGCCCACATAAAATAGGTGGCTTCGATCGCCTTGGCAAACGATCGTGCCGTTCTCGACGGCCCAGCTTTTTTCGTTCTCGTTGGCTTTCCATCCATCAAGCGTTTTGCCGTCGAACATGGGCTTAAAATCGGAGTCCTTCTTGTCTTCTGCAAACGACACGGTGAAAAGCCCGACAAACAGTGCGGGCAAAATCAACATCAAAAGTTTTCGCATGAGAGTCCCTAGTAAAAGTTGAACCAGAATTTTTCAATCACCTAATTATTTGCCGTCAACGTTCCCACCAGGAAGTTTTCCAGCCTTGATTTTCTCACCGAAGGTTTGACCGTCCTTAGCCTTTTTCTCTTCAACCTTTTTGAAAGCGGCTTCGATTTCTTCTTTGCACTTCTCAGGTTCTTTCTTGAAACGATCGGGTGGGAAGTCCTTCTTCCTTAAAAATTCGGCCATGGCTTCGCCGTACTCATTACGCTTTTTCTTGTTTTCGTCCTTGATGTGACAAGCGTTGCATTTGGCTTCGGCGACAAGCTTGTTGAACTCTTCGTTCTTGGGATCCTTCGCGTACGTTGAAGTGAATTGGTCGTTAAACTGCTTGATCGCCATGGCTGGTGTGATGTTCCAACCTGCGACTGCGAGAAACAACGGCAAGTACAACCACTTTTTCATCAATCTTGCTCCTGCTGTGGGAAGACAAAAGTCTGCTGACATAGCTGACGAATATCTAGACCAACGATGACTAATCAATTTTTCAACACATCGAGCGAGAACAACAGCGCCCTCGCTTAACCAAATGATTTAAGTTCATTCGGGGGAAGGTGTCAAATGGCTCAAATTGTCCAACTGGGGATTTGGTGGGTTTAAGCAGCTTTTGCGTGAAAAACCGCCTTCCAGAATAGTGGCGTTTGCCTATTTCTCCGTACTGGATCGACATTCCTTATGCAGATCGCGACTTTTTCGACTGCTTGGAGGCAGGTCCCTACCGCGATCAGTCAGTTTGGGTGGGAATGGCAGGCAGTTTTTCTTCAATAAATCCGGGAAGGAATTCGCCAGGACGTTGTCGAAAAAAAGATGGCAGTTGTTCCGCAAAGTTGAATTCTTTGGCAATAGGCTGTACCCACCGAATGCTGGTTTCGATCCCTGGCTCGGCGAGACTTGAATTGCCCAAATCGTCGAAATCAAGTGACACCGTTTCACCAGTTATGCTAACAGTTTCAATAGCACATCGAATTCCGCGATCATAGGCGTTGTCGTTACCTCGCAAGTCAATCATCTTTTGAATCTCAGTCGGGTCCGCGAGTCCCTGAGTAGAAACGAGCGCACGATCCTTGCCACACCAAAATGCAGAATTCGTGGCTATTCGTAACAAAGAGATTTTGAAGGGTCGCACTTCACTCAATCGAATCTGAGCAAAATGTTGTCCGCATACAGCGGTCACGCGATCAAGATACACACGCGCTGTAGGAAGGCTTCGGTGACGAATCGAAGTACCGTGAAGGTCGAGCATCGAACCAGAAATGCACAGTAATCCATTTTTCCAATTGATCTCACTGCGTACAGTTTCTGGCATGCGCAAAAAATCACATTGTCCCCGTACGATTGTGTTCTCGATTCGCAATTGAAAAGGTTCGCTGAGTTCGATCGAGTCCGCGTTTTGCTCGGCGGCAGTATGAGCGATTTCTAATACGCAGACGGTTGGCATTGGCCCAAAAGAATCGACCGTGATCGTACAATCAGACAATCGCAATCTGCCGCTTGACTGAGCGCGAAAGAAATTTTTTCCAAGCGTGAAGTTTGCTGTCGAAGGAACGGTCCACAAAAAATGGACACCGCGGAATTCGACGTCGTGATTTTGGATATCGAGCCAACTGGTCTCTGAAACGTCATCTGTCCTCGCCCGCCAAAGTATCTTCGGCTGAAATCCAACTCCTGCAGTTACTTTGATGCCGTCTCGCTCAAGGCGAACTGAATTGCTTTCGATGCTACTAGAACACAACTGGATTTCCTGGATCGTGGGCGTCAAGTTAGCGACTTCTATCGCACGCTCCAAGGTGTTGAAGACAAACTTGGGATCGTACGCTGTCTGATCGCTTGTATCCGGAATGACAAACAGCACCGTCTTGTTTGCCGAACGTGGCGTGGGTTCAACCGAACTCGCGGTTGCGACTGATTTTTTTACCGACTCGTCATCTAGCTTCGTAGGGAAGTCTCCCGTTGATATCGAATCGGTTTCCAAATCCGATTGCGATTCGATCGAACTTGTCGAATTTTTTCGATTATCGGAGGGACCATTTCCATCTTTGTTTTCGTTACTGGTCGCAACATTTGTTAAAGGCATTGTTGTGCTCGAATTGTCCGATGAGTCAGGTCCGGTCGCCTTGGGGTCGGAAATGGTAACCAAATCCTTAGCGTTCAGACCCACGATCGGAGGCAATGAGTAGTCATCATTCCAATCTTGTACAACGAACATGATTACAGCGACGACTATGACAGCAGTCAGGGACACTAGCCAAGGAAACGCGTTTTCCAGACCCGTTTTGCGTGAAAAACGATTTACCAGTGGAGCGTTCCCGACCCAAGTACGGCTTCGGGGTAGCTGCTCGATTTCGGCCAAGAGTTGTAAATCGCCGATTAGTTCCTGGGCGGATTGATATCGATCCGTTGGCTCTTTTGCAACAAGCTTAATAAGGATCGCAACCAATTCCGGTGACAAGTCATCTCGAAAATGACGAGGGTCGTCCGGCATTTCACTCGTATGCTTGAATAGTTTTTGGACTGCGGTGCCATCGGGAAAAGGAGGACGCCCGGTCAAGATAAAATAGAAAGTACAACCCAACGAATACAGGTCGCTTCGCACGTCCGCATCGCGAGGATCTTTGGCTTGTTCTGGCGACACGTAATCAAACGTACCAAGCGTGACGCCGCTGGCTGTGATATCGTGCGACGATTCCAAAGCGGTCATTCGGGCCAGTCCCATGTCGACGACTTTGATGATACCCGATGGGGTGACCAGCACGTTTGAAGGTTTGATATCGCGATGAACAATGTTTCGCGATGAAGCGTGATCGAGGGCTTCGGCAACTTGCCGGATGTAGTAAACAGCGTCATCAACGCTCAATGGGCCTTGGGTTGAGACGAGATCACGTAAATTAGTGCCTTCGACAAATTCGAAAACAATGTAATTCCAATTCTCGGACTCGCCGAAGTTGTACACGCGAGCAATATTGGGATTGTCGAGTTTCGCCGCACTTTGGGCTTCGATTCGGAAGCGTCTCAGAGTATCTGCGTCGCGCCGGGCTGCAGGGATGACTTTGACTGCGACGGTGCGGTCGAGCAATTTGTCGTGGCCGCGAAAGACTGCACCCATCCCTCCCCCGCCGATAATGGCATCGAGGATGTAGTGATCCAGTTCTTGGCCAATTAGAACTTGTGCGAGTTCGGCGACGGTCGGGGGGCGAGCGAACGCGTCGGCGGCTTCGACAAGCGATTTGCTGATGACCGTTTTGTCGACGGGATCCACCGGCAAATTGTCGTGGGATTGCGGTGCGGGAAGTCCAATGGTCGCGGATTCGGGACTCTCCGCTCGATCCGAATTTTTGATTTTATCGATCGAAGAAGGATCGGTCATTGGCCACAATTTGCCTCAGAAAAGTTAAATTACTGCCCCTTTGTCCACCATATACAGGCACCGGGCAAGCGTCAATGAACCGGAAGCTAATTGGTGGACGGATGCAAATTTCGACTTACGAAATGTCCGAATTTGCTTAAAACTCTGTGCCAGGAGCAAGTAATGACAAAACGAATTCTAGTTGCGAACGTCGCAGATATTCCCGTGGGCCAAGGCAGGGCTTTCCCTGTCGATGATCTCATGATTGCAGTTTTCCATGAGGGAACGGATTTTTTTGCGATCGATGATATGTGCCCGCACATGGGGGCTTCGTTAGCGGAAGGTTATTTAGAGGAAGGTGCTGTGGCGTGTCCATGGCATGCTTGGCGATTCTCCATTCGTACGGGCGCTTGGTTAGATAATCCGCGAATCTGTGTCGCCTCTTACGTTGTACACGTAATCGATGATGAAATCTTTTTAGATATTCCAGATGATAACGATTCGAAAAAGCCATGACGCTAACGCTTCGATTGTTTAGGGCATCATGAGAACAATTTGCTAAATTATTTTCGATTCGCCGGGTTGCAGAAGGACGGGCGTGGCGGAGGTTTGGCTTTTGATCATTTCAGCCCACCCGAATGCATCTTGAGCGATCGGTGGCCACGTGTTGTAGTGTGTTGGCAACACGAATTTAGGATTCAGATACTTTGTCGCTTCGACACTATCGCTCGGCCCCATCGTGAACATATCACCAATGGGCAGAATGGCCACGTCGAGCGTGGGGCGACCAATCAAACTCATGTCGGAGAACAAGGCTGTGTCGCCGGCGTAATAAATGCGTTTGCCTTCCAATTCCAAAACGAATCCACCGGGATTCCCACCATTGGTGCCATCAGGAAGGGCAGACGAATGCCAAGCGACTGTCATTTTCATGGAGCCCCACGGCATTCTTGCTTGCCCACCCAGATTCATACCGAGCGTGTTTTTGACGTGATGTTTTTCTGCAAACCAATTTGCAATTTCGAAATTGGCAACCAGCAATGCGCCACAGCGATTGGCAATCGCAGCAGCGTCGCCGATATGGTCAGAATGGCCATGCGAAATCAAAATCGTTTGGACGCGGAGACCCTGCGCGGCACAGGACGCACTTGGGTTACCCGTCAAAAATGGATCGATAAGGATGCAATGATCAGCCGTTTCGATCAACCATGCCGAATGACCCAGCCAAGTAATTTTCATTCGTTGGATACTCCAAACTCAAGCTATTCTCAAAGCAAGTTGCATCGCTCGACTATTTTCGGCCCAGAAGACGATTCATGTTCTTCTTATACGCTTCGACGCCGGGTTGGCCATACGGATTGATTCCCATCAAGCGACCTTCCACGACGGTTGCCAGCATCAGCATTTGGAGCACCTGGCCCATGTGCAATTCATCGGTGCGTGGAAGATGAAGGTTCGTTGTTGGTCGTCCATCGTCGCGCAACGCTTCATTCGTACCTTGAATCGCAGCAGCCATGATTTCCGGAAGCGTCTTGTCGCTGATTTCGTTTAATGAATCGGGGTCGCTATCTCGGCGTCCGATGGGGAGAGCGTCGAATCGGTACTCGTCGACGATAAAATTATTGAAGACTTTGTTTGGCGCACCTTGTTGGTGTTGTTGATGACGCGAATGTAGATCTCGCGTATTGACTGTGGTTAATGGCGTAAACCCTAATCCTTCCTTGCCAAGGCTTTCTGCGGAAAGTTGATCGTACCACAGGCCAAGTGACTCGAGCGATTTACTCCAAACCGATTGAACTCGGATGTCGATCCCCCGTTTCTTTTCAAGCAAATGATTGACCGCTACAAATTGGAGAACCACGTTGGTCTCGGCAGGAGTTTCGCGGAAATGGCGATTCATTTCGACCGCTCCGCTCAATAATTCAATGACGTTTAAGCCAAGTAATGCTGCGGGTACCAATCCGACGGCCGACAAAACCGAGAATCGACCTCCGACCCCATCCGGCACTGGAAATAAATCTTGGCAGCCAAGTTCGGTGGCCAGTTTATGAAGCTTGCCGCTATCGCCGGTCACGGGGACGATCAGGCTCTTGGTTAAATCTTGATTGACCCCACCGGATTCTTCGAGTGCCCGCAGGAACTGGCGAAAAGCGCCGGCTGTTTCAAGCGTTCCGCCGCTCTTGCTAATCACGACTAACGCCCACGGTCGTTGATCGTCATCGTTCATACCAATCCGCTTATTCGACAGTAGATGCAATAGTCCCTGGGATGCGTCGTTGTCGACATTGTTTCCCTCGAAGTACATCCGCGGTTTACTGCCACGTTCGCCACGCGTCAGTTCATTCCAATAGGGTTGGCAGCAAGCATCCATAAGTGCCTTGGCACCCATATAAGATCCGCCGATACCGAGAACGACGACGCGGTCCACTTGCTCTTGCAATCGGTTCGCAAGCCGGAACAGTCGACCAAGTTCACTCTGCTTTCGATCGGCTTCGTACTCTTCAAGCAATCGTTCTGGCAATGGAATGAAACCAGCATCCAGCGGTTGGTAATCTGCTGGCGTTGGGATTTCGCCCGCCAGCATTTGCAGTTCCTCTCCCATCATCGCATCGCGAATGGATTCCAGTTTCGCAGAAACTTCACGAACGTCCGCAGGGTCGATACCATGCTTTCCAATAAATGCGCCTTTTGGATCGAATCGAAGTGGTTCAAGAAAATTTCGTCGCGGCTTCATGAGAGCCCTCGTCAAGCAAAAATAGCCTATTGGTTTTGAACAATAATTTCGGGCCTAGGATACCAATCTATTGCAAGTTCAGCTATCCGACTTCCTATTGGATTGAGCCCGAAAGACCTTGCGAAAAGCAGATCTGTTCGTACCAGAAATCATCTTTCAAGGTATTTGTCTAGGTGACGTCGACTTGAAACGACTGGTTCACACAATGCCTGGGACAAGTCACAATGCGCATCATTCGGACAACACTTTGTTTTAACTCGTTTGACACCAACTTGACCGACCAGAAAGCCTGATAATGGACATCCACGATCTGACCCGCGAACTGAAACAGCAGAATACTTCTAAAATTGTCATGTTAGTTGCAGATGGACTTGGCGGTTTGCCGATGAGTCCGGGCGGAAAAACAGAGTTGGAGTCCGCTTGCACTCCCAACCTAGACGCACTTGCAAAAATAGGAGTTCAGGGCGGAAGCATTCCGGTAAAACCCGGAATTGCTCCAGGCAGTGGACCGGGGCACTTAGGGTTGTTCGGATACGATCCGATCCAATACCAAATTGGTCGTGGCGCTTTGGAAGCTACCGGAATTGGTCTCGAGTTGAAGCCCGGCGATGTTGCCGTACGTTGCAATTTTTGCACGATTGACAAAGCTGGCTTGATCGTAGATCGACGCGCGGGCCGAATCAGTAGTGAGGAAATCGCACCGATCGCAATATCCCTTCGCCAAGTTCGCATTCCTGGTGTCGATATCGTCGTTGAGCCCGTTAAGGAACATCGCTTTGTAGTCGTGTTTCGGCAGACGGGTTTAGGAGGCCATGTCTCGGATACCGATCCCCAGCGGACGGAAGCATTGCCTCTAGAGCCCGTTGGCCATGATCCCGCAAGTCAAAAAACGGCGGAGATTGCAAAGGAGTTCTTGCGGCAGGCCAAATCGATTTTAGCTGGTCAATCGAAAGCCAACTTTTTGACCATGCGAGGTTTTGCAACCAAGCCTAATTTGCCAAGTTACGAAGATGTGTATGGACTTCGCGCGGCAGCGATTGCCGTTTATCCCATGTATAAAGGCCTGGCGGCACTCGTAGGAATGGACGTGATTGGCAATGCGTCAACTTTGCAGGACCAAATAAATGTCCTTAAGGACGCTTGGGATAAATACGATTTCTTCTTTATCCATTTCAAGTACACCGACAGCACGGGTGAAGATGGGAATTTTGATGCGAAGGTAAAACGTATCGAGGAGCTAGATGCGATCCTTCCGCAGATTAACGCCATAAAGCCTGACGTCTTCATCGTTACGGGGGATCATAGCACGCCAAGCTTTCTAAAGAGCCATTCCTGGCATCCCGTTCCCACACTACTGGTGTCGGATTGCTGCCGTGCTGATCCACATACCAGGGTGAATGAGTCGACCTGCATCACAGGCGGACTTGGGTTGTTTGAAGCTAAGTACCTGATGACTTTGGCGCTATCAAACGCAGGGCGGCTCGGGAAATACGGCGCGTGATTTCCGGCTCGATAAATGCCAAGTTGGCGACGATCATCATGAATCCAAATGTGATCATTCCCAAGAAAATCGCAATTCCGGCATGCATTACCACCGCCATGCCGAGAATAAAGTATCGCGACCACCGGGGCCAAACAAGCGCGCAATAAAATACTTCCCAAAATAATGTGACGTGAGTAACCACGGACAGTAGGAACGGATATCGACCAAGCCAAGTTGCGTCAAAGGATTGATACTCGTAACTAGCCAACGCAAACCACATAGCACTGCCGTCCCACCACATCTCGCCTCGCAGTTTCCCGATTCCACCGAAAAGATAAACGACTGCCAAGTGACATTGAATCAATCGAGTTGCAATGGTTGTCATCGTGGCTGGCGCATCGTTTGGCAAAAGCCAGTTCGGCAGCCGTGGCATTTTCTTGTCCCGCCACCAAGCGTCGAGGCTCCATACCGAGCCCGACGGTGCAATCATCAAGTACATCGCCAGCATCATGACGACCTGATCTAAACCGAACAGGTATCCCGTCGCCCGATGGCATACCATGAGAGTCAAGAACCAAGATAGCGGGACCGTCAGTCGAGTCAGCAAACCGACGCACATCAAACATCCGAAAAGGACGGCCAACAATTCGTGCGAGATGAGGAATGCGGGGGAATCGACATACCAAAGATAGGTCCATCGGTACTCGTTCTGATGAAGTGCTCGAACTGTTTCGCGCCCTACAAAAGCGTTGGGGCCAAAAAAATCCGAAATGCGCATCAACCAGACTAAGTGAATATAAGCGATCATGGCACCACAAAAGATGCGAATGACCGCCAGAGTGTGGCCGCGACGCGGACTGAACCAGAAATCGCACCACACTTGCCAAAGTCGATTCTTAACTAGCAACATAGTCATCTATCACTTTGGAGTCGGTGGGGTAAATGGAATTAGCCCGGTCTCGGCTACCGCAGGATTAGTAAGAGGCAAGCCCTGCACGGAATCACTTACTGGGAATTCACTGTGTGCGCCGTTATCATTCGGAGATGGCTCGCCTTCGATGGATTCTGGCAACAAAACGTACAATCGTGGATCTGTCAGTTTCCAATGTTCGGCGAAGTATTGAAATTCGCTAGGTTGGTAATGTTCGATACGGTCCAATCGAATTTCGTGATTGGGGAACTTCTCGCTCAAGTTCTTCTTGACGTCTTGCTGTAGTCGGACATAGCGATCTCGATCCGATTGCCATTGTGCTCGAGCGGTCGGATTTTGGTCTGAATCGGGCGGTAACTCCGGTGGCGTGAAGAGCGTGTAATAAAACTCGGACAACATGAAATGCCGGTGGTACAGCAATCTCGGTTTTTGTTGTTTTCTGTCCGGAAACTGAACGGAAATTTCACGAGTGCCTGCGGCAGATTGGAAAGGTGGTTTGGGCGTGATTTGGCAGCGAATTAGATGGTTTGGTCCGGGGTTGGGGGCGAAGAAAAAATACCCGTGACTCAAGTACATGAAATCGACGTAGGGCGCTAGCGTTTGGCGAAGCCATCGAGCATCCGCTGCTGAGGGACGAACTTGAGTTCGGCTAAAAAAATGGAAAGGTTCTGCGACGATCGCTGCTAAGTGAGCCAACAGTAGCATGCTCGCGATGACTTGCGCGCGGAAAGTCCATGCCGACGTCGAAGTGGCGTTGGACGGAACTAATTCTGGTTGCCTGTTTTTTGTCTTCACGAAATGGCCTTCGGCTATTCAAATAAAAAACCCTCGTTTGCAAAACTTAGCAAACGAGGGTCATCAAGCCAATTGTAGTTTGATCGATTCCGAATTAATCCGAATCAACCAGGCAACAAATTCTATTATCGGGAAGCTAGTTTAGCCGCATCTTCGGTCTGAGCTTCGTCAAAATTGAAGTTCAAGGCGATTGCATCGCCGCCGATGAGGCGAATAGGTTGCTCTTTGACCACGCCATTCAACTCAACTTGAACAACGTAGTTATCCCATGATTCACCACGACGCAATTCCTTGGTGCGGTAGGTCCTGACGTTGCCTGCAGTTTTGGTGGTGTTGCCAGCCAAAGTTACCTTAGCTCCTTCGGGAACGTTAATGGTCAAAGCGGTTTCAACAGTTTGGTTTGGATCGATCAATTCGAAACGAAGTTGATCAGCTTGACCAGCAGTCAGCACAACCGTTTTGGTTTCGGATTGAATCTGGCCGTTTTGTTCGATTTCAGCACGCACTTCGAAGCGATAGCTGGAATTGTCGGTAACACCTCGGCTTACGTAGTGGCGAATTTCGCCCTTACTAGTGGTTGGATTTCCATTGACAAAAACGCGAGCGTTTTCAGGGAGGCTGACCGAAAGATGTATTTCATCGGCGCCAACATTATTGGAAACCAAATTGGACGAATACTGCGTGCCGGTGGTGCTACCCATGTAGCTTGAGCCGACACTGCTGTTCGAGACGCCATAATACGAGCCGCTGCTGCCGTAGCCTGTGCTGTAGGAACCGCTGCTACCGCCGCCGTAACCTACGCCATAGGAGCCACTGCTGCCGCCGCCGTAGCTGCTGTTGCCGTAGTAGGAACCGCTGCTTCCACCACCGTAGTAAGAGCCGCTGCTGCCACCACCGTAGTAGGAACCCGAGGAACCGCCTGAGGATCCGTACGAACGATAAACAATCGCGCCGCCCGAGGATCCATTTGATCCATAGCCAGCCCGATGATGATGATGAACGAGATTGTGTAGTCCAGTTCCGACGCCGCGCAGAATGCGACGAACGGGACCGACGTGACCTCCGGACGAACCGCCAGAGCCGTAGCCAACGGAGTAACCGCTAGACCCGTATCCTCCGGAAGAGCCATAGCCGCCGTACGATCCATAGCTACCGGATGAACCGTATCCACCGGATGATCCCCAGCCCGCTTGAGCTTGGGAAAACATTGTCAAACATGCAACTACTGATAGAGCTGCAATCCAGGGACGCAAAACGATGTTCATTTACTTTCCTCTCCCCACCTGATTTGTAACTAGCAGAATCCAATCGAGATTCGCTCACGTATCTTAGAAGATACCCCGTCAAATCCATCAATCAAGCAGTCTGGGCAATATTTATCGAAGGCGGTGAGTCCGTCGACTAGGAGGCATTTGCGGACTTAGCTCGCCCTTTTGGCCTGCGGACGGACGAAAAATAGAACAAATCGTTTAAAAAACAGCCTTCCGTCCAAAGTTATGTCGTCTGGGATTCCAGGAAATACCCAAATTCCCTGTTCCTTTTTTATCGATTGGGACACTTGGCAAGGAAGCACCCTTCGCCGTCAAGCAGTCAGCGAGCTGACTGCTGCCGCACAAATTGCGGTAAGGAATTATTGAACTGGATGGGTTTTAATTTTGCTTTCTTCATCGCTCACGTAATCACTTAGTGATACAAAAAAGATGTTTCTCGCCTCGAATGATTAGCTCGTTCCCAATAGGCGCGGGAGTCGCATCGATCGTCTCGCCAAGGTTGTTAGTTGCTTCGATTTTCAATTCCTCCGAATCTTGGATTACCACAGTCGTTCCATTCCGCGCGGATAGGTACACGTGTCCGCCCGCGGCGACGGGCGACGCGTAGGTAGTATCGAGACCTGGAATTCGGTTTGCCACGTAATACGGTTTTCCAGTCGCCGCATTGACACAGGAAAGCTGGCCGGTTTTGGCTTTGTGAAAATAGATCCGCCCAGAGGAAAGAAGTGGTGAAGCGATATCGGGCGTGTCGTTATTGATAACCCATACAACGCTGTCGGTCCCTTGGATATTTCCGGAGCCAAGCGGTTTGAACGCGCCCATAAACGATCCTCTATGACCGCTTCCTACAAATACAAGCCCCTTGTCGGCAACTGCGGACGCTACTGGGCGTTCGGTTTGTCCAGGACAACTCCATAACTCCTTGCCCGTTTCAAGATCATAAGCGCGGGCACGATTTTGTCCATTCATCACAACTTGTTTTTTTCCATCTGCGTCGATAACCAATGGAGTAGCCCAGCAAGTCGGCTCTTCACGATCAGTTTTCCAGATAGTTTTTCCAGTCAGTTTATCCAAGGCGTAAAGAGCCGATGGTCCTTCGTGATCCCACGGCAAAAGGATCTTATCGCCAGCGATTGTCGGAGAGCTACCTTCGCCAAAGCTGTTCCGTGTATTCATTTTTCCAAAGTCTTCTCGTTTCCATTTGAGCTTGCCGTCCATCGTGTAGCAGAACAGTCCGCGCGATCCAAACGATGCGTAGACATGTTGACCATCCGTGCATGGAGAAGCGGAGGCGAAGCCATTTGTTGAGTGCGTTTCCTGATGAGGCGTAGCGATCGTGGCGGTTTGCTTCCAACTCAGCTTGCCGTCTTTTCGAAAATAGCAAAGGACCACAAACTCAAGATTTGGAATCCCCCCCGCATCGCTCTTGCTATCGACCGGGATAGCCGTTGTGATAAAAATGTGATCGTCCCAAACGACTGGCGACGAAGAACCACGACCGGGTACTTCGACTCGCCATTTTACGTTTTTCGTGGCGCTCCATTCAGTGGGAGGGTTTGCTTCGAGCGCGACACCATTTCCAATCGGTCCTCGCCAATGCCCCCAATTTTCAGCGTGAGCTATCGATTCGAAACTAATCACGCCAATAAAAAAAATCGCGGCGGTCTTAAGCATGAAAAATCCCTCCAGCGTTACAATTCAACAGACGCACTTAAATGGCGCCAACTTGTTAATCAACATCGAATTCTAACCCAAATTTCATTCGATGTGCTTAGGGGAAGAAACAAGATACCAAGCTTGACCGAATCGAAATTCTAGCCGCGTCAAGTGAATGGAGTTCGTCGGGCATTTTCGGTCGAATTCGTAAAAGCTCGTACAAAAATCTCGATTGTTCGTTTCTGCGTAATGGGTGATGCCGAGTTGTTTGGCGAGCGAGATCTTGGAAATAGTTGTCGTTGAAGGACTGTTCGGGAGTCGCCAAAATTCCCTTTTTGGGATTAGCCCCTTGCGAAAGGCTGCTTTTTGATGGGACTTCAAAAAACATTCAGGCTGACTCCAAATTGTGCCTTGTCAAAGCGAATTGCCGAGTGTGCAAAATTTATCGAAGGCCTGCCAGTTTCATAGACGTGCGATTAGGGCTTGCAGGAGCCGTCTCAAAAACGGCTGAATGGTTGCATCGAGAGTGAAGACGGGCAATTACTATGGGAGGGGAGCAGCACGTTTCCCATGAGCGAAATTTTGAGGTGGGTGCTTTGAAGATTCTGTTACAAGGCTATTGAATGCGAACTAAGTTCGGAGCGTTGGTCGTAATTTTCCTGCTCGTTCTCGCCGGCGCGGGTTCGATCGGCTTACGTACGTATCTCATTAAGCAGTTGCGAGCCAATCAGCGGAGCACATGGTGGAGACTGACGTATCGAATTGAACTCGATTCAGACAAAGCGGGAGCGAAAATTCAGGTTGCTATTCCAACTGACACGCCGCATGCGCGCGTGTTTCGCGAAAATCTAAGCTTCGGCGATTTGATAGCCAGTCGGTCGATTCAACCTTCTGGCACGTCGCTGGTTAGCTTTTCAACACAGAACGCAGGACTGCATTTTATCTTAGCTCAATTCGATCTCGAATTGTCACAAAGTGATCGGGCACCGCAAAAACCAAGTCCAGAGAAGGCGAGTATCACGACGCTAGCGCGGTACTTGCGAGCGACGCCGACAATACAAACACAAAGCGCAGTAGTGCAAGAAACTATCAAAGAGTTGCGTTCTGAACGCGTGGGGCCAATCGATCCAGTCCAACAGATATTCGATTTTTGCTCGATACAGATTGAAGACGATGTTGAAGGGGAATCTTCAGGCGATGCCGAAGGAGTTTTGTCCGATATGGTCGGCACGGAACTTGGACGAGCCAAAGCCATGGTTGCTCTTTGTCGCGCGGACAACATTCATGCTCGTGTTGTTACGGGGTTTCGGGTCGGTCAGGAGAACGAGTTGCTGGCTCACCATTGGGTTGAAACACTGCGAGATAAGATTTGGGAATCGCATGACCTGCAAAGTCGTTTATTCAATCAGTTGCCAGGAAACTATTTGCCTATCCGATATGATGGAGATCAGCTTGTCTTTTTATCGGATCGAGAGGGTGCCGAAGTCACGTTTTCATTGAGTGAGTTATCGGCTCAAGATGCAGCATCGTTTGCTAACCGACGTCCCGCTCAAATCCTGGACCTAACACGATTACCGCCAGCAATGCATCCCGTATTGGCTGTGATTCTATTGATACCCCTCGGTGCACTCGTAACATCCATTTTTCAAGTGATGGTAGGCATTAGAACAATCGGCACATTCAGCCCGACGCTAATCGCAGTGAGCTTTGTGATGGCGGATTGGCGGACAGGAGTCGCTGTTTTCGCGTTGGTAATTTTTGTAGGCTTGATTAGCCGGGCTTTGATTGATCGTCTACGCTTGTTAATGGTACCCAAGCTCAGTTTCATTTTGACCTTGGTCGTCGTGATCTTGGTCTTCACTATTTCTGTCTTAGACTACATGCGATTGACTCCTAGCCCGCAAGCCGTTCTTTTGCCGATGGTCATTTTGACGATGACGATCGAGCGATTTTATGTCGCAACTGCCGAAGAAGGTTTTGGAGCGGCATTTGGATTGTTACTGAATACGATTCTCGTCTCATTTGTCTGTTTCCTTACCGTGGGATGGCTTCAAGTCGGGCAACTCGTGATGGCTTATCCCGAAGTTCATTTTTTTACGTTGGCGGCAATCGTCTTTGTTGGCCGTTACAATGGTTATCGTATAGCGGAGTTATGGCGGTTCCGCGATCTTCGGCAGCCTGAAGTGGATGGCCGAGTAACATGAGCGTTCATCCGTGGCGATTTTGGGCTTGGCCGCATGAGTTGCGGCGCAAGGGCATCCTGGGAATGAACCGTCGGAATGCGGAATATATTCTGGCAGTGAATCCTCGCCGCAATTTTCCAAATGTAGATGACAAGGTACGAACCAAAGAGATATGCCAAGCGTGTGGCATTAACGTACCCAAAACGTATTCCATCATTTCACGCTATGGTGATACGCATCGATTCCACGAATTGGTGAAAGACCTAAACGAATTTGTTATTAAACCCGCTCGTGGCAGTGGTGGGCGCGGTATCCTTGTGGTTGCTTGTCAACTTGAAAACGCATTTATGACTACCGGCGGACAATTGCTGACGCGATCAGATTTGCGAACTCACCTTGCCACAATTCTCTCCGGCTTATTCTCTTTGAGTGGTTTGCCCGATGTGGCAATTATTGAAGAGCGAATAGTCCGTCATAACGCATTTGACGAATACGTATCCTGCGGAACGCCGGACGTCCGTATAATTCTGTATCGTGCCGTTCCCGTCATGGCGATGGTGAGATTGCCAACGAAAGCTTCACAAGGCCGGGCGAATCTTCACCAAGGGGCTGTTGCGGCTGCTTTGGACTTGCAGACGGGGTGTGCCTTCGGTGGCGTTTGTAAAAATCGAACTATCGCAAAGCATCCCGATACAGGCGCATTTATTCAAGGCTTTAATGTGCCTCAATGGGACGAACTGTTGCGATCAGCGATGCAGTTGGCTGATCATCTGGGGATGGGCTACGTTGGTGTTGATTTTGTCATTGATAAGGACAAGGGGCCCGTCGTCCTCGAAGCGAATGCACGACCGGGGCTTGCCATTCAAGTTGCCAACCGTTGCGGACTGCTTAATCGGTTGCAATTCGTGGATCGGCAATCCAAAGGAACATTACCGCTTGATCGCAGATTGGCCATGTTGCAAGTGATCAACGCGATTGATCGAGTTGATATTGCAACAAGCGGAGAAGCATTATTTTGATGGATTACGGCGCAAGTCCAACAGCATTTTTCCCTAGCATAAGTCGACTTGGCTGTGGGGAAATTTTCGCGCGACTGCCTTAACAGCATCAAATTGATGTGCCATGCAGTCGATCCGATCGGGTTCATTCCATTTGAGTTACCTTGTGCGAATGCAGCGTTGTAATCAGACTGTAAACTCGATTAAGTTGCGGTAAACTTGTTGCGGAGCGACCTTCACTGCGAGACATTGTGTGGTTTCGCGTATTGATTTTGACCTTCTGTGTAACGAACTGAAATTCAATGAACGACAAACTTGCTTTTTTCCATTTCGCGATCGTTCTGCTTTTCAATTCTCAAGGAATGGGGCAGGACAAGCAACCTGCAAAATCCAATTCCGTCTTCGAAGCGAAACTCTCCATTGATCGAATTTTTGGATCGAGTGAATTCGATGATCGCGGCATGGGGGCTTTGGTTTGGAGCAAGTTGAACGAAAGCTACTTCATTCTGGAAAAGGCTACGGAAGGCAAGGGGCAAGATCTTGTCCAAGTTGATATCGGAACGGGAAATAAGGAAACAGTATTTTCGGCCAAGGATTTCCAACCCGCAGGTAGCGATGAGCCAGTTGCAATCGAGAACTACACGTTCTCGGATGACGAATCCCAGCTGCTGGTGTTCACCAATGGCCAGCGAGTATGGAGGCGAAATACGCGAGGGGACTATTGGTTATTAAATCGTGAGACCAAGAGTTTTCAACGCCTTGGAGGTGAGGGGGAAGCAGCGACGATGATGTTTGCTAAATTTTCTCCCGATGGTCGCAAAATTGTCTTTGTACGCAAGAACAACATCTTCGTTCAGGACACGAAATCGTTAGCCATTCAGCAAGTAACCAGCGACGGTTCGATGATCACCATCAACGGAACATCGGACTGGGTTTACGAAGAAGAGTTGGACTTGCGTGACGCATTTCGCTGGAGCCCGGACAGCCAGTCGATTGCGTATTGGCAATTGGATACGACGGGCGTTCGCGAATTCAACATGATCAATAACACAGACGACACCTACTCGCGTCCGATTCCGATTGCTTATCCAAAAGTCGGCGAGCAGAACTCGGCGGCCCGAATTGGCATTGTTTCGATTGGTGGAGGTGATACACGTTGGTTGGATATTCCCGGAGATCCTAGAAACAACTACCTAGCGCAGTTGGAGTGGACGCCCAAAGGTGACTCGGTCGCTATTCAGCAGTTCAACCGATTGCAAAATCGAAACACGGTTTACTTGGCAGATGCCGAATCAGGTAAATCACATTCCATTCACGTGGAAGAAATTGAAACGTGGTTGGAAAATGAAAACCCGTTTCGTTGGATCGATCAAGACAACGCCTTTCTCTGGATCAGCGAGCAAAGTGGTTGGCGATCGGCGTATCGAGCTTCCCTCGATGGCAAACAACCCGATCAACGCATCCTTGAGGACGAATTTGATTTGATTTCCATCGAGGCGATCGACAATAAGGATGGCTCCCTGTTTTTTTCTGCTTCGCCGGAAAATGCGACGCAACGTTATTTGTACCGCGTACGTTTGGCTGGCGGCAAGGCGGAGCGAGTTACTCCCGGCGATCAATCGGGTTGGCATTCGTATAACATTTCACCAAGTCGTAATTGGGCAGTTCATACCTACTCGAATTTTTCCACGCCACCCGTAGTAGAACTGATTCGTGTCGAGGGTCACAAAACTGAACGGATTATTTCTGACAATCAGCAGTTGCGAGAGAAGCTCGCCAATTTGGATCGTCCTAAATCTGAGTTTGTAAATCTGGATATTGGCGACCAAGTGACATTGGATGCGTGGGTCTTGTTGCCACCGGATTTTGATTCAGAAAAGAAGTATCCACTGTTCCTTCACGTCTATGGTGAACCGCATGGTCAAACGGTCAAAGATGCGTGGGGAGGAAAGCAAGGATTGTGGCACCAGATGCTGGCGCAAAAAGGCTACGTTGTGGCGAGCATCGATAACCGAGGAACGATGTCTCCACGAGGTCGCGACTGGCGCAAGATTGTACATCGGCAGATTGGAATACTCGCTTCTTCAGACCAAGCGCAAGCTACCGAAGCTTTACTGAAAAAATTTCCTTCGATCGATTCGGATCGAATTGGCATTTGGGGCTGGAGTGGTGGCGGCAGTATGAGTTTAAATGCGATCTTTCGCTATCCAAAACTTTATCGTCTTGCAATGGCCGTCGCGCCCGTTCCGAATCAGCTTCTCTACGACACGATCTATCAGGAACGCTATATGGGGCTTCCTTCTGAAAATGCAGAAGGCTATCGTTTGGGGTCGCCAATCACGTTCGCCAAACAGCTCGAAGGGAAATTGCTCGTGGTTCACGGCACAGGCGATGATAATTGCCACTACCAAGGCGTCGAGCTATTAATGAACGAGTTGATAAAGCACAACAAACAGTTTTCGGTAATGCCCTATCCGAATCGGTCGCATTCCATCAGCGAAGGTGCTAACACGACGCGTCATCTCTATGGTTTGATGTCGCGATTTCTTGAAGAAAATTTACCCGTGGCAGAGTCTGTCGAGTGACCAAATTTTGCTGTGCTGATACCAATGGGTACTGCTCGAGTTTTTTGTTGGGCTGCAACGGGTTGGTCGTTTAGCGCATTGGTAGTCGGTGGGCCTGTTCGACCGCTTATGTAAACTCTGCGTTTCGAGGATAATTCGCCGGACTGAACTGGATATTTCCTTACCCATCCGACGATTATCATATGCCTTTGATTACAATTCGCGACATAAAAGTACAATTCCGGGGCCCAGCACTGCTTGATGGCGTGAGTTGTACGATCGAGCCTGGTCAGCGGATTGGATTGCTTGGCCGGAACGGGGCCGGCAAGACAACTTTGATGCGACTGCTCCGTCGCGAGATGCTGCCAGATAGTGGACAGATTATCTTCTCGCCGGGTACCACCGTTGCGCTGCTTCCACAAGATGTCCCGCAAAACATCCAAGGCACTATCGAATCGGTCGTAACGAGTGGCGTCGTACTCGACCCTGATGCCGCAGCAGATGTTCACGATGCCGAGTGGCGGTCTCAACATCAAGTCGACCAGATTCTAAGTCGAATGGAGCTAGATCCAACTGCCAGCTTTGAGTCGTTGTCATCGGGCATGAAACGCCGTGTGTTGTTAGCTCAAGCCTTGGTTTCGCATCCCGACTTGCTGCTACTGGATGAACCAACGAACCATTTGGACATCGAAGCGATAGGTTGGCTCGAAGATTTTTTGGCTAGATGGGATACGACTTTTTTGTTCGTCACACACGATCGCATGTTCTTGCGAAAATTGGCGACGCGGATTCTTGAAATCGATCGCGGCCGGTTGTTTGATTGGTCGTGTGATTACGAAACGTTTCTTCGCCGAAAAGAAGAATCACTGGCTGCGGAGGAAAAACAAAATGCTTTGTTCGACAAGCGTCTCGCTGAAGAAGAAGTCTGGATTCGTCAGGGCGTCAAAGCTCGCCGAACTCGTAACGAAGGTCGCGTGAAGGCCTTGGAACGCATGCGACGCGAACGCAGCGATCGACGTTCGGCGGTCGGTAAAGTCAACTTGACCATTCAAGAAGGTCAACGAAGTGGCAACCTAGTGGCTCAAGCGACGGATGTCTCGTTCGCTTACGACGACCGAATCATCGTTAGCGGGTTTTCGACGACGATCATGCGTGGCGACAAAGTTGGCTTGATGGGACCCAACGGTGCTGGCAAGACGACGTTGTTGCGAATTTTACTAGGTCAGCTTGAACCGCAATCGGGCAATGTACGTTTGGGAACAAATATCGACATTGCTTATTTTGATCAATTGCGAAATCAACTTGCCGATGATGAAACGGTGCAGGAACACATTGGCGAAGGAAGCGATTTTGTCGGTGTTGGAGAAACGAAACAACACGTCATCGGTTACTTGCAGAATTTTCTATTCACACCCGAACGAGCCCGGACGCAGATTCGCTATTTGTCGGGTGGTGAGCGAAATCGTGTCTTGTTGGCCAAGCTATTTTCTAAGCCTGCCAATGTGATCGTACTCGACGAACCGACGAACGATTTGGACAGTGAGACGTTGGAAATGCTCGAAGAGCGGTTGGTCGATTTTTCAGGCACGCTCCTGCTCGTCAGTCACGATCGTTCGTTCTTAAATAATGTCGTCACTAGCACGATCGTCTTTGAACCAAACGGTGTTAAGGAATACGCAGGCGGCTATGATGATTGGCTTATGCAACGTGCGAAAGTGGCTGAGATTGAGTTGCAAAAAACCAAAAACAAAAACGGAAAATCAAATGATGGCGGGACAGCAAATTCGGGAACGGATAAGGCCAAAAAGCGGCTTAGTTTCAAGGAGCAACGTGAGCTAGAGAACTTGCCCAAGGTGATCGGAAAACTCGAAGCAGAGATTGCAGCCATCCATATCCAAATGGCCGAAACGTCGTTCTACCAGCAATCCCGTGACAAGATTTCCGCAAAGCAATCCGAACTCAAAAAGTTGGAAGAGAGTTTGGCCACCGCATTCACTCGGTGGGAGGAATTGGAGCAAACGAACTAACCGGGACTTGTAAAACGAAGAAGTTGTTCGACCCAACGTCAAGGTCCGGACTGTAGCGGACTTCTTTCCAGCGGACTTCGGGCCGGTTATTCAAAATACAAACGGCAGTTCCCCACGCTTTATTTGGGCGGATCGGCATCAGCCGTGCGGAGGACTTCCAGATTGACGCCATCAAACTTGGCCGTGCCTGTAGCCCCAAACAGGCCAATGGTGACGATCGCTTCGCGACTGGTAAGCGGGACGTCCCACTCTTTTTGGATTTGTTTCCATGGGCGATTTCCAAAGAACGGACCAAGTTGGTAATATGCGACTCGTTTTCGATTCGAATCGAAAAATTGGATGATCACCGAAGGCTGTTCATCAGGATCGCTCGTTGGTTTTGTGTTTTTCGTGGCGACCCATGAAGAGAGTCGGATGCGGCGAACATAACGTCCATCGAGTGGTAAGCCTTGTAGCAACAGACCCGGATGATGCGGGGAGTCATTGGAAAATTCGACGACTTGTTTGCCGACCGGTCCTTCAGGATCATCGATCATTTTTAGTCCAAATTGATAATACCAGTTTGGCACATGCCCATTCTCTGGCATTGGCAGTTCAAAATCTCCGTTTAGTAGTTTGGGATTCTTGGGGTCTGCTTTCACTTCGCGATTGTCTTCAGCGGTACCGGTCATCGGCACAAACAGAGTTGGACGCAAAGCTTCTTGTTCTAGCTTGCCGTCGCGCTTTCTCATCAAATAAAGAATCTGCTGATACCGCTCGCCGACAGGAATAATCATCAAGCCGCCTTCTTTAAGTTGATCCTGCAGCGGTTGGGGCACTTTTTCCGGCGAGCAAGTAACGATAATTTTGTCGAACGGAGCTTTGTCGGGCCAGCCGAGATAGCCGTCACCTACTTTGGCAAAAACATTCTTATAGCCAAGGCGTTGGAGAAGCTTGGCCGCGTTTTGACCGAGTCGTTCGACGATCTCGATAGTGTAGACTTCACTCACGAGGGGACTTAGAACGGCTGCTTGATAACCGCTTCCCGTGCCTATTTCGAGGACTTTGTCGGTGGGCAGTGTCTCCACAGCCTCGGTCATAACTGCGACGATGTACGGACTGCTAATGGTCTGCTTTTCGCCGATTGGCAACGCGACGTCAAAGTATGCCCGGTCGCGAAGCGATTGCTCGACGAATTCGTGGCGCGGCGTCGAACCGATAACATCAAGCACTCGCTGGTCTTTAACCCCACCAGGGATCAAAATATCCCGTACTAGTTGAGCACGTCGAGCTGCGTAATCTGGATTGTTCGACTGTGCAAAAACAACATCGTTCATGTTAGCCAGCATTCCAAGCAGTCCTATAAACAGCACTTGGAAAAATCTCATTTTGCAAGCGGGAATACGATTCATCGCAAAACCTTTCAGGAATCAGAAGACGCCATTCACGGCCCGGATACTATGGTACACCCTAGCGGCATTGAAAGGAATTCTCCGATTGCATTTTCAGGCTCCGAAAGATAGCAATGTCGGATTTTGGGACTGTAGCTAGTGTCTGTTCGTTTTCGCCGAAGTCGTTATGCGGCAAAGTGTTGTTGCAAAACCTTCGCTTGAAGATTTCGGTATTGATTTACATCCTTCTGATATGTATGTCGGAACACTTTTCGTGTGGTTTGATCGACCT
>JANMGV010000138.1:0-3826 GCA_031374825.1 Pirellulaceae bacterium | reverse complement strand
TCTCGTTTCAGGACGAGAAGGTTTTCGACTCGTTGGTGCCCTACGATCACTGGACACGACGTGCCGACAAGTTTATCGATTTCCTCAAACTGCGTGAGTCGATTCAATCACATTTCGGCGATTCGGGACGTCCAGCGGTTGAGCCGATCATGTTGATTAAGATGGAATTGCTTATGTTTCATGAATGCCTTTCGGATTCGCAACTCATGGAACGTTGCAAGACCGATTTGGCATTTCGTCGGTTTCTCAGACTAGGCCTCAACGATACTTTGCCTGACGTGAGCACGCTTCGAAAGTTTCGCGCCCGGATAGGAGCTGAAGGGCATGGCAAGTTATTTCATGCTCTACTCACGCAATCGCGTGAATACGGCCTAGTCAAGGACCGTTTACGACTCAAAGACGCGACTCATGTGTTGGCTGATATTGCAATTCCGGCAGGCTTGCAGTTGGTTGCACAGGCTCGAAACAAACTTTTGAACGCGGCTGAACGGTTTGAGCGGGTACAAGTCGAAGGAGAGCGTGTTCGCATCGAGACGATTCGTCTGGCAACCGATGGCAAAGGTAATGAGGAACGTCTAATTGCACGTGTGGAGCATTTGCGGGACATTCTCGCCTGGGTTGAAAAAATTGAGTCTTCAAAAGGCCAAGAAGCGGGTTCTCAATGGCTGTCGCTACGCGCCGCCATCGAAATCGCCCGCAAGGTACTCCATGGGCATGATGATCCAAAAGCCCCAAAGAAGATTCGAAGTACCGTTGATCCTGATGCGCGACGGGGCAGACACGGCGAGTTTTATGACGGTTACTTTGTAGATGTATTGGTCGACGCAGACAGTGAGCTTTTTACTGCAATCAACGTGTTGGCAGCTGGTGAAAGCGAGTCAGCTGATGCCGTACTCTTGCTTGAGCAGGAGCAATCTTATCATGGCAACCAAGTCGAGAAAATGTCGATTGACGGTGCGGGTTATGATGGACCAGTTATTCGGCAACTGGAGTCCTCCGATGGAGGTGCCGTCGAACTCTTCATACCTCCTCGAGATAAGACTAACCGAGGTAAATTCACATCCGACGAATTTAAACTCAATGAAGATGGCATGAGTGTGACGTGTCCGCAGGGTGAGCAATCGCGAACGAAGCAGTCGATGCCAGCACGCCATACGACTTCATTTAAGTTCGCCGATGAAACCTGTAATACTTGTCCACTCAAAAGCCAATGCATTGACCTAGATCAAAAGAATGGACGAACCGTCAAAAAAGGGGACTACGAAGCCGAGTATCAGAAGGTCGAAGAGCGAGCCAGAACCGAAGAGTACGCCAAGATAAAAAGGGAGCATCCAAAAGTCGAACGAAGACTCGGCGAATTGATTAACCGACATGATGGGCGACGGGCTCGATATCGCGGCCTTCCGAGAGTGCTTGCACAGAAGTTTTTAGAAGCAACAACCGCGAATTTGAAGCGGATGCTGCGCCTACTCGATGTGAACTACGCCATCTAAGGGCAATGAACGGACCGGTCTAGTCTGCTACAATTGTCGTTGCATTCGCAACTCATGCCCGAACGGCTTTTTGAGTCAAACTTTGTGCTTTCAGCCTAGTTAGCCCGACCCAGTTTGAGAATCCAGACACAGAACTCCTCCAGATTACCCAATACCTTTTTCCGCAGCCTCTGAAGGGCTGGGGCAAATCAAGCAAAGGAATTGATAGGGCCAACGGCCCGACAGTTTGCTTCAGTTAGTGACGTTAGCCAACAAACGGTCGGACCTTTGGCCCTTTAGTACATTCGCAACGAATACCCAGCCCGTTGGGCTGGGCTATGTAAATTGCTGGGCCGTTGGCCCGAAAGCACAGAAAACTCGCAAGCTAGTGAATCGACTATCCAATTCACTAGCTTGCGCGTCGTGCTAAGTATAATGTCACCGCTGATGTCACCACTGACGCCAAATACATACTTGATGGATCAAACCAATATGGCTCGTAAGGTTGCTTTCCTTCTTTTGGTGGCTTGCTTTGCGAGCCAAGAATTCGCGATCGCGATCGATTCGCTCACGACTGCTCGCGTCGAAGAGCGGTCCGCTCCTAACATTCTGTTGATCCTAGCGGACGATTTGGGGTATGGAGACGTCCAGTGCTACAATCCCGAATCCCGCATTCCTACTCCCAACTTAAACCGACTCGCCAGCGAGGGGATGCGGTTCACCGATGCGCATAGTCCTTGTACCGTTTGCACGCCGACGCGATATAGCTTGATGACTGGGCAAATGGCCTTTCGAGTGCCCAACGGTGGCCGCGTTTTCACAGGAGCGGGCGGCCCCTCCTTGATTGCGGCCGATCGATTGACGTTGCCAAAAATGCTTCGCGGCCATGGCTATTCAACTGCATGTGTCGGCAAGTGGCATATTGGGCTGACGTTTTACGACAGCCAGGGCAAGCCGATACATAAGGACAGTGTCGAGTCGGTGAAGTCGATCGACTATTCGCGGCGGATCGATGGAGGACCACTCGATTGCGGCTTTGATCGTTTCTTTGGAACCGCTTGCTGTCCAACGACCGATTGGTTGTACGCTTACATCGATGGCGATCGAATTCCGGTCCCGCCGACCGAGTTGCTCGACAAAACGAAACTGCCCAAGCATCCGTACGCGAACGACAATCGTCGAGGCTGGCATGCTCCCGATTTTGACTTAGAAGAAGTCGATATGAAGTTCCTGGAAAAGAGCCAGCAGTTTCTACGCGAACATGTCCGTGCAACGCCTGACAAGCCATTCTTCCTCTACCATGCAACGCAAGCCGTTCATTTGCCTTCGTTTCCAGGTGCCGATTTTAAGGGCAAGACGAAATCAGGCCCGCATGGCGACTTCATTTTCGAGTTTGACCACATCGTCGGTGAGCTAACGAAGACGCTGACGGAGTTAGGCGTGGCCGACAACACATTGGTCATCGTCACCAGCGATAACGGGCCCGAGGTTCCGACCGTGGTTCATATGCGTCAAGATCACAACCATGACGGTGCGAAGCCCTGGCGTGGCGTAAAGCGAGACAACTGGGAAGGTGGTCACCGCGTTCCATTCCTCGTTCGCTGGCCCGGCAAAGTTGCACCTGGCTCGACGTCGTCTCAAATCACCTCTCTGTGCGACGTTTTCGCGACTGCCGCAGACTTGGTCGGGCAGAAAGTGCCAGAAAATGCAGGGGAAGATAGCTTTAGCTTGTTGCCTATTTTGCAGGGCAAAGATCGCGAGCCCATTCGACCTTATCTACTGCAGCAAGCCTTCACTGGCGCACGAGATCTAGCGATTCGGCGAGGCAAGTGGAAGTACTTGGCGCACAAAGGTTCAGGCGGCAACAACTACGAAACCAACTTAGATCTCAAACAATATGCGTTGCCAGATACAGCTCCAACGGCTGCTGGCCAGTTGTTTGATCTCGAAAAAGATCCGGGTGAAACGGAAAATCTGGCGTTAAAGAAACCAGAGATCGTCGAAGAACTAAACGCGTTATTAAAGCAATCGATCGCAACAGGCCAAAGCCGACCGCTCGCTCAACGCTAGAATGCCCAACGCGATTAGTCCTGAAGGGACGTCATTTGAAAGCCTGGGGTGAAGTTCGCAATCCGAACGAAACCCCAGGTAACACTCCCAACATGTTTTGTATCGCTTACCACGGATTGCATCCGTGGCTATCAAATGCCACTGCTCCGCAGTTCAAGACATTGGATAGTAGCACGCCAAGCATTTGCGACGTTGGCGGTACAAGCCCGAATGGCGTTGAATTAGTGTTAGCGGAAGTGCGCAAGTACTCCGGTGAGTTGTCAAATGCCTGCGATTTCCCAATG
>JANMGV010000133.1:0-35294 GCA_031374825.1 Pirellulaceae bacterium | reverse complement strand
CGAACATCAGCGAATCCTGCTCGATAAACTTGGAATGAAGTTACCAACGAGAATGCGCGAAGCCAAAATGTAGTGGAAACGAAAATCGAAAAACCAACCTTTTCCTTACTCGACGCCCAGTTGTTGGGGAAGTTGGGCTAGTGCATCATCCAAGCTAAAGTATGGAGTTGCCGACGGAGTGCTAAACCTTGCTTTGAAAAGCGTCCTACTTTTTCTTTCCCTCGAGTTCTTTTATTGCGTCTCGATGAGCTTGCGCCATCTCTGGCAAACCTGCTTCTTCGAAGGCACGGATTAGCAACTTGCGAGTTGGAATTCGCGATTTGTTCGCCGTCAAGCTAGTCGTGAGTTTTGCGATGGCATCCATTGGACGATTGGCAATTAGCAAGATCTCTCCGTATGTGTCGATCACTTCGATACTGTTCGGTCTTGCAGAGTACGCCCGTTCGATTAACTCGACTGCGCGTTCGATCTGATCTGGTTTGTGCCTAGCAAGTAGCAGTGCCAAATTGTTTTGTGCTTCGAAACTTTCCGGATTGTTTTTGAGGACCATGTCTAAATACCGAATTGCATCGTCAAATTTGTTTCGTTTAGCGTACTCATTGGACAGATTAAAATAAGTCGTTGCCGTTGCCGTGTTATTTTCGATATGATCTTTCAGGATTTGTTGTAGCACGACGGTTGGCTGGAGTTCTGTGGATAGCAACAAGGAAACATCTTCGGCAACGTTCGGATTAGTCGGGTCCGCGCTGGCGGCGGATTCGAGCAATCCAAGCTTTGCGATCGTTTTGTTGCCTTCTTTTTTACTCGTCGCATAAAATTCTGCGCGATAAACTTCCGATAGTTCGCGTCGGAGGAGCACGGGATCTAGCTCGGAAATTTCCGTCGCATCGCGAAGGAGCTTTTTGGCTTCCGTGAACTTGGCCAGCAAAACATTGCATTTGGAAATCGCCAACCAATCTTCGGTGCTGCTTGCATTGTTCGCGATATTGGTTTCGTAGTGTTTCACCGCTTTTTCGGCAGCCAATCGGGCGTCGGATTCGAAACCCAGTCGGCGGGCTGCGAACGCGAGTTGTAGGTAATAGTCTGGGTTTCGCGTTGCGGCTTGCTTGAGAAGGTCGATCACTTTACTTCGCGACTTTGGGTTTTCTATAAGGCGAGAGTAGGCAACCAAAAATCTAGGATCGACCTCTGGCCACTCGATCGCTTGTTCCAAATGATGAGTCAGACGCTCGCGCACTTCAGCATTGCCAGCATTGAATTCCATGATCAACTTTGCAGCAATCATGGCATGAGCCGGCGCGAAGCCTGCAACTTTATCCGGAGCAATTGCAGCTAGAGTCGAATCACATTCAACCGATTTGCCACGCAGTTCATCGACCAGAGCTGTAGAATACAACGCAGTGACATCATTCGGATTTACTTGTAATACGCGTTGCAACGAGACGGAAAGTTTTCGTAACTTGTCTTCCGGAATCGAATACTTGACGGGTTTGGGGTCGAGTTGCGAGTCATACTTGGCAAGGACAGCCTGCGAAAGGGTTTGTGTAGATACCAGTGAGTGAGCAGACTGGGAATACTGCTGAGCGATGCGGTCTCCGTTTTGGAGACTTTGGGTGATCAGCGTAAAGTAAAAAGCTGCTAAGATTGCGACGATCGGCATCGTTATCAGCACCATCTGCCAATTCCGAGATCTTATCCAAAAAGCCGTGGTGTCGAAAATCGCCTGAATCAAGATGGTTGGGTGGCTTGCGATGCGCGACCACTGAGTACGAATACTGACATGGCGTCCCATTTCTACCATTAGGCTTGCTCCCGTTCATCGTCTGCGGCGCGTTTGTTTCGCTGCAGGACTTCTTCGAAACGAACTACCTCGATCGGTCCGCTGTCAATGCGTTTTGTGGTCGCGGATAGCGAACTGAGACTGATTTCTTCGTATTCAATCTCTCTTTCGGATACTCGATCCGGGGCACGACTCTGAATCATCTGGTGAACAGTTTCTGGAAACGTAAGGATGCGATTTAAAGCTTGTGGAATCATCGGCAGCGGTGTATCAAGCGTGTTGAAGTAAATCGGTCCGCACAGTGCGGCGACGAATTGCTCTAAAAGAACAACGCCAACAATTCCCAAGATCAATACCATCCAACCAAACATGGATATGCTCAGTCCGAACACCGTGTCGATACTTTCCAATGCCATAATATTTAAAGCAGTCCGGCATCCTTGGATTGCAATGCACCAATAAAAAGTGCACAAAAGTGACAATCCCAGTGTCAGCAGCGAACGCCGAAAAATAATGCAAGCCGCCAAGCATATTGCTAGATAAGTTTCGAGCCCATTCCAATGTGCGAACTGCGATGCAACTTGAAATATGGTTTGGCTGCCCGTGTTAATAGTGTCGTTCACCAGCAAGTTTGGAACTGCGGCTACATCAAGTAAACCGCTCGCGATCCAGGCGGTTAGTCGATACGAGTACTGAAAAATCGATTGCCATGTGGGCAGAAAAAATACGATCGGAAATGTCAGGCAAACGAACCAAAGCAGAGGGCGCATGCGACCCTCATTCCGGAAAAACTCAGAGCCAATTCCTGCGACAGCAGCGGCAAGTGCGGCAAGGCCTAACAAGGGATTCATGGTTGACGCGACGACAAAACTTAGTGAGATAACGGCCCAGGTTTCGGGCAAGTAGCGTTCTAAGGTGTTCTTCCGCGAAGCATCTTCTGGTACGTCCTCATAAAGGAAGCGATCCCACGCCAGCCGGCCCACGGCAACAAGAATTGCAAGGCCAACTAGCCATACAGAGAGTCGAGCACTTGGGTGGTCGCCGCTGATCGATAAAAATCGAACAAATGGCCACACCGACGCCAACAACGGAATCGTCAGAAATCCAACCTTGATGAGGCTCCGCGTTGATTGCGGTGGCCGAATTTCGCTGTTGGTATCGGACATTAACTCACACTCGAAATAAGTTTGACGCGGCTAATTCAATTGCAAAGCGGCGGAAACCTATGTGTGCGACCCCCACGTGTGGTTTGATATTCAACTGGAAATCGCTGGTAACCGGATACTTCGCGCTATCATACCAGCTAACGGATTTTAGGGAAGGATTTTGATCGGATGAAGTTGCTAAGAAATAAGGAAGCCAGCGAATTTGCGGCCTTTATCAACTGTTCTTGGTGCTAACTTTCTCTTTCAAGATACTTATTGTGACGAAGACTGCCACGTTTCGTTCCGTATCTTGCGGATATACGCTAAACATAAGCTTGTTCCTGCTCGTGCTCAGCCATCGGCGGTAGACGAACTCGACCAGTGTGCTTTTTTCGAGAACGAGAACGAGAACGAGAACGAGTACGAGTACGAGAACCATTTCATTGAGTACCAGTACGAAATGTCGCATCGATATCGATATTGAAGGCGTCGATTTTTGCTTTCGACTATTTTTCCGAAAACTTGAGACGAGCAAACAACAAAGATTGCAAGCCTACAATATTCGAACCTGCAAATTCAACTTGGAGTGTTTAGTCTGCTGCTGCGCCTGTAGTATCAAGACGAGCCACTGCAACTGAGGGCAATTCAGCTTGCGGGTGACTTCCAATTGCTAGAAAGAGATTCGCGAACAAGACAAGGCTATTATACGATCGCGTGGTCTGGCATTATCGACGCACTGGAGGTCGGGAATGAAGTTCCGGAATTCAGGCAATTCGGGAATCAGATCTTTTGCAATCTGAGATTCTTCCAGCAATGTGGAAAATCTAATGAAAACGAATCGATAGTCCCGCGCCTGCAAAGAAATCAACGCTGGCATCGTTGAGCCCCATACCGCTCCGAATGTCCGCTTGAATATTGGAAGTTACCAGATACGTGAAGCCACCGTTAATGTAGTGTTCGGTTCGAGCCGTGACTGCGTTGTGAGGCATTAGCGAAAACCATTCCGTGAACATGGTCAATTTATCATTCAGCGAGCGATTGAGAGTCAGCGACTGGGCGTACTGAGCGTGCTCTTGATTCGAGCTGTCGATCGAGGAATTATATTGCGTGCTCGCTCCAAATGATAATTTCTCGGTCACGTCCCAGCCGTATAGCAGATTGACACCGGGAAGCACTCGGTCATCGGTGAAATTAGATCCGCCAGTAGGGACGGTTACCTGCGGAACGACAGCGACTTCTGGAAGCCAACCTTTTTGCGGAGTCAATGCAAATTTGCAGCCTAAGTATAGGTCTTCCAATCCTGAAGCGGTCTCGCGGGAAACGCCGTTGTCGACTGAAACGGACACTGGAAATATTGCGGCACGCAATTCAAACCAATTTGCATAGACTCCGGCACGAAGCAATGATTCGCCGAAAGAATGCGATTTGGTGTTGTCATCCTTGGAAAACAAATAACCGGATTCGAGTTGCGCTACTCTACGTCCAACCGTAGAACTGGCTTCAGTAAAATCTGGACGGTCAGTCGCCATGGTGGGCAACTCCATGTCCACATCGCGATTCCCGTCCCAACTAAAAAGCGTGCGAGAATCCCGATCAAATAGTCCAGCGGGAGCGGGATTCGATAGAGCCAACAAAGTACATAAGGCAAAGAGCGCGAGTTTGGGCATTACGGATTTTCCCTTCGCCATTTTGATCGACATTGCGATGATGTAATCATCAGCAAACTGAAAATCGAACTAAATGATTGGATGGAAAGTTGGAGCATTATCGGCAACCTAAGAAAATCTTGCTTAGGTTGCCTGTCTTCTACTTTGCTGTTTAAGTTCATCGTGATCACCCCGCAATTTGCTAGCGAGACTGCATACGTTGATACTGCTGGTAGTAAATCTTTTACGCGAGAGCAGATTTCGCTCGTGCATAGAGGGGTGAGTCCGGTTGAGATGCTCCGGGAAGCAGATAACTGCAGCCTGCAAGATAGCGACTTTGCCAAGTGGGGCTCATCGCGTGAAAGTCTTCGAGTACGGCCGACGAGAATTTATAATCATGCGCGTCATTGCCTTTAACGAAGACGAGATTGCGAGCCGCTTTCATTATTTCCAAAGCGGATACTTTATCGTCAGCAGCTTTAAGAATTTCCGACGCAGCAAGATCGGCATTTTGGTGGACGTGTTTGAAAATTTCGTTTACTGAGTTGGGCATGGATTCCGAAGGCTCAATCCCATCAATCCATTTCTCCGGTAATTCTCCACGTCCTCGCGCAGAATCACGCAAAAGGCAGACGAACGCCGTGTTTTGCAGCAACAACCACTGCCGCAATCGCTCGTCGCTAACAGTACGGAATAGGAAGTGGATTGCATTGGTCGTGGTTACTGCGTGCAGAGGCACGATCGCCTGTTGTCGCACGACAAGTTCGCTCGAAGCTAGAAATAATGCATCGTAAACGCACCGCCAATTCAAACCGCTTTCAAGTTTTGCGAGGACTGCCGTACAAGCGTCATCCGCTGCCATTGAGCGAAGCTGTGTTAGGATCTCGCGGGTAGATGAATCATCGATCGTCTCGCAACGCCAGCTTGACTGTGCTGACTGGAGTTTTTCCCAATTGTTTTTTCCCGGACGATCCGCTGGCAAATCCGATGTTGCGGGATTGGCTTCTTTTCCACAACACAACAATGCGAACGCTAACGAACGCAGGATGGGCTCCGCATATTCGTAGCCGATTGTTTCCAGCGTCCGAAAAGCGCCTGCGACGTAGATCGCTTTGTGGCCAATGTCTCGAAAATCTCTCGTCCCAAATCGGGCGAAGGCATTGAAGAGTTGGTCGATAGTTGCAGATTCGACGGCGCTCGTCACAAAGTAATCAGCGGCTTCCACATCCCAGTTATTCATCGCCTTATGGAATTCAGTAATCGCCTTTTCGGCTGATATTCTTTTGTTGGTGGGTGGAGCCGCCATCGTCCAGTCACTTTCGGAGCGATCGTCGGACTGAGCTCGTTTGAAATTGTCGACAGCCCAAAGTAGTGGCAACCAGCGATCGCTGTCCGAAGCCGCTAAACTTGCCAAGTGCGTTGCATGAACCGATAAGACCGTGTGAAATTTAAATCCTACATTCGGTCGAGGTTGAACATTTCGGATGCCTGCTAAAAAAACAGCAGTCAATAGTTCGCGATAAGTTAGTCCTTTTCGGATCTCAGCGACCACCCGCTCGACAATCTGTTCACGCGTAGTATTTTCAAGTAGGCGGACGAGAGGTTCGATCTCATCTCGAAACTGTACGGAGCCTACGGCAAGTTGCACGTCGTCAGCTTGAACCACCGGCAATCCAGCGCTCACAGTCAGGGATGCTGCAGCGCCTACAGATAATGCGCTTGATGATCGGATGAAACGACGTCGAGAAATATATTGGATCATTGTGTTGGTATCCCAGTTTGGCGTCTAGCATCGGGTTTCAGTTTCTTATTCGCTCTACGCGGATCGTGTGGTTGGGTCCGTCCTGACGCTCGCGAAAGCTAGCGACGATCCATGAATTGGAGGACTATGTGGATCAATATCTGCCTCCGACTACAGATTTAGTTTATCATCTTATCGCAACTGAGATGACCAATTGGTTGGTCGATTTGCAACATCTCCTTGAATACGAAATCGGCGAGGGAAATTTTGAGTTTTGTCGACAATGTTGAAGTCAAATTTAAAGATCGGACGATTCCCTTGACCATTGCTGGCAGCGGTCGGCCTTGTCTACTTATTCATGGCTATCCACTGTCGCGAAAGATGTGGAATCGTGTTTTGGAAGACTTGCGAGAAGATTGGTTAGTTATTGCGCCGGATCTGCGCGGTTTTGGAGAGGCAGCCAAGGAAAAGAATCCGTTTTCAATTGCCGACTTGGCACAGGACCTAAGTGAGTTGATTTCGGCCCTGGAGATTCGGCAGAAGATCACGATGATCGGTTTGTCGATGGGAGGATATGTTGCATTCGAGTTTTGGGACAAATTTGCTGACAAGCTTCAAAACTTAATCCTTTGCAATACGCGTTCCGCTGCAGATACCGACGCCGGTCGCCAAATTCGCTTGGATGCAGCGAAGCTTGTAGTGGAAGTCGGAACGAAGGTCGTGACTTTTCCAATGATCGACAAGATGCTTTGTCAGCACACTCGCGATAACAATTTGGAGTTGGTCGCCGAAGTATTGCGAATGTTTGAGAACACGCCGCCAACCACAATCGCATTCGCTCAGAGAGCGATGGCTTCTCGAAGGGAATTTACGTCCAAGCTCCCGCAGATCCACGTACCGACGCTGGCAATTTGTGGCGCCGACGACGTCATGACGCCTGTTACTGAAATGCAATCGATGATCAAAGATATGCCGCAGGCAATTTTATCCGTGATACCCCAGGCTGGTCATTTGACTCCGATGGAAAACTCGCAGGCAACTATTAACGCGATACGTCAGTTTTTAAAAATGTGAATGCATACCTCCGATGCGATTCTCGATCCGTTTGTCTGATCAAAAAGATCGTTGGGCTTGGAATTCGAATGCCGCTGCAAATTGATTTTTTTGCAGGAGTGTGTGTGTCGAATAAAGCGTACTTTTTTAACTTAGCTCCCGAATCATTTGCATTGACCATTTGCCACGGTAACCTTGCCGAACGGCCATGTCGATCAGAAGCATGGCGAATGGTTCCAGGTAGCGGGCAGACTGCAAAGGACCACAGTCGACGGGTGCGAAGCCGAGTTCCGAAAGCAGGCTGGCGACGAGTGCTTTGCTGCTTTCCAATCCACCGCAATAGAACATGTTTGTCGCTACACCGTTAATTGACGGAGAGTCCATTAGTTCAGTACTGACCGTGTTGAGTGTCTTGACGACATCGGCCCCGATTGCCCACTGCGAGATTTGTTCGGCTGCGGAGGTGTTGAATCCAAGTTCGAGACCGCTAAAAGTTGAGTTGAGAGGATTGGTGCAATCGATCAAAGTTTTGCCACTCCAATCTGCAAATTGTTTGCAAGTCAGTTCGGCTGCCGACCAAGGTACAGCTAGCAGAACAAGATCTGCATGACGCACTGCTTCTGAGATCGACGTCAGGAATGGTTCGTCAATCGCATCGCCAAGCCGCTGACGAGAGTCTTCAGTGTTTCTACAACCAAAGACGACATTCCAACTCAATTGCGTTAGCCGTTTTCCAATGGTCTTCCCAACTCTTCCAGAGCCTAAAATGGCCAAATCAAACTTTTTCGTATCGCTCATTACAGGGAATGGCCTTGGGGCTCGGATTTTAGAATTTCCATCGGTCCAACAAGTGGGAGGTTCTAACAGTACGCAGCATTTTGCAGGGTTACTTGCGAAAAGCCGCGACACATTGTATCAAGTTTAGACGGTTGTAATTTCCGAATTCATGCATACACTAGGGTTACTGTAGGTGAAGTGAATAGCCAACCGCAATTGCGTTTCAATTTCGGAAACCCACCTTCGTTTCTTCAGATTTGAACAAAGGAATTTAGTACATGCGAAAGTTCGCACTCTCACTCGTATGTTTGAGCATTTTGGCAGCGGGTTGCACTCCGCCAGCGGCACCTCCGGCGACTCCAACAAAGTCGGCACCTGGAACACCGGCTGGCAGCGGGACGACTTCACAAGTAAATCCTGCCGATGCTACCCAGGAAAAGACTACACTCGTGGCCCTACGTGTTCCGACGATGAGCTGCCCTTTCAGTTGCTGGCCGAACGTCAAGGAAACTCTTGAGAACCAAGGCGGCGTTGCAAGCGTCGAATTGGCCAAACAAGAAGCTGATGACGTCATCAACAACCCAGTCGTTTATGTTCACCTGACGGGCGTCTTCGATCAGAAAGCTGCAGTTGCAGCACTTGATAAGGCTGGATTTACCGGAACCGAATTGGTAAACAACTAATTTGTAGATCGCTGGTCAATTGAAAAAATTGGCGTGTTGAAAAATTCCTAATCCTGCCTGAACAATTGTTCTTGGCAGGATTTTTTTATGACTTAAGCACGGGATGTTGGACTGCGAGTTTTCACTCGTCAAAAGAAAAAGGGCTGTTTCAGATGAAACAGCCCTTGAGAATAGATTGACTTCTCGACAGATCGAGTGCTATGCACCTGCGGCAGCAGGTTCAGCGGGAATTGGTTCGTTGCGTTGCTCGCCAACGAAGTCCAAACGCGTAACCTTGCCTTCGTCATCCTTGATCGTACCGACAACAATCGTGTTCTTGCCGACGAAAGCTCCTCGGAGCAATTCTTCGGACAGCGGATCTTCGATACGTTGTTCGATAGCACGACGCAGCGGACGAGCACCGTAATCCAGATTGGAGCCACGCGAAATGAGGAATTCTTTCGCATCGTCGGTGAGGATTAGGTTGAATCCACGGTCTCGTAATCGCTCGCGAACCTTTGATAGTTCGTAATCGATAACACGCTTGAGATCTTCGGCCGTTAAATGTCGGAAGATAATTGTATCATCAAGACGATTGAGGAATTCTGGACGGAACACTCGTTCGATCTGATCCATCACGCGTGCCTTCATGCTTTCGTATGAAGCGTCGCCATCTGGCTTTTGGAAACCAAATGCCGACTCATTCTTGATTGCTTCCGCACCTGCGTTGGTCGTCATGATGAGGATCGTATTACGGAAGTCGACGTTACGACCAAAACTATCGGTCAATCGTCCTTCTTCCATAACTTGCAACATCATGTTGAAAACATCAGGATGGGCTTTCTCAATTTCGTCGAGAAGCACAACGGCGTAGGGGCGACGTCGAATTTTTTCGGTCAATTGACCGCCTTCTTCGTAGCCAACGTAGCCTGGAGGAGCACCGATCAGACGGCTCACGTTATGCTTTTCCATGTATTCGCTCATGTCGATATGGATCAGCGCTTCGGCGTCGCCAAACAGTACTTCGGCAAGTGCTTTGGCAAGCAAAGTTTTACCAACGCCAGTTGGGCCTGCGAACACAAAGCAACCCGTGGGACGTTTTGGATCCTTCAATCCGCTACGGCTTCGACGAACAGCTTTTGCTACGGCAGACACAGCTTGATCTTGGCTAACCACGCGACGATGCAGCTCTTCTTCGAGCTTCATCAATCGCAGACTGTCTTCGGTGCTGAGACGTGTTAGAGGAATGCCGGTCATTTTCGAAACGACTTCGGCAACGACTTCTTCGTCGACAACTCCGTCTGTTTCGCGGCTCTTTTCACGCCATTCGCGAGTGATCTGTTCCTTCTTCTTGCGAAGCTTGTCAGCAGAATCACGCAAAGAAGCAGCTTTTTCAAAGTCTTGGTTCGCTACCGCGTCTTCTTTTTCTTTGTTCAGGCGTTCGACTTCGTCGTCGATTTCCTTAAGATCGGGTGGCTTGCTCATAGTACGCAATCGAACACGAGCTCCGGCCTCATCGATCACATCGATTGCTTTGTCGGGCAAACAACGTGCGGTGATATATCGTTCGCTCATTTCAACGGCTGCAACGACTGCGTCATCGGTGATTTGGACGCGATGATGCTCTTCGTATCGTTCGCGCAAGCCCTTGATGATTTCGATAGTTTCTTGAGTATTGGTTGGTTCGACAATGATTTCTTGGAATCGGCGCGCCAAAGCATTGTCTTTTTCAATGTACTTACGATACTCGTCGAGCGTCGTGGCTCCGATGCATTGAATTTCACCGCGAGCCAAAGCAGGCTTGAGGACGTTGGCAGCATCGATCGCGCCTTCTGCTCCACCAGCGCCGACCAAGGTATGCAATTCGTCAACGAAAAGGATGGTGTTACGAGCGCGACGCACTTCGTTCATTACGGCTTTGATGCGTTCTTCGAACTGACCGCGGTATTTCGTACCGGCGACCATCATTGCCAAGTCGAGTACGACGATTCGTTTATCAGCGAGGATTTCAGGGACGGAACCATTGATGACTCGCTGAGCGAAACCTTCGACGATTGCCGTTTTTCCTACGCCCGCTTCGCCGAGAAGAACTGGATTGTTCTTGGTGCGTCGGCAGAGGACTTGGATAGCACGTTCAATTTCGCGCTCGCGACCGATGACCGGATCTAGTTTTCCTTGACGAGCAAGTTCGGTTAGATCGCGACCAAAACTATCGAGAGCAGGAGTCTTGCTCTTGGAGCCCTTATTCGCGGCGCCCGCTTCTCCGCTAACGCCTTCGCGACCGCCGCGTTCTCCTCCAACTTCCGAGCTTTCCAAGCCATGGCCGAGAAGATTAAGGACCTCTTCGCGGACATCTTCCAGCTTCAGCCCGAGGTTCATCAGAACTTGAGCAGCAACGCCCTCTTGTTCGCGAAGCAAACCAAGCAGGATGTGCTCGGTGCCGACGTAATTGTGATTCAGGTTACGAGCTTCTTCCATAGAATACTCGATGACTTTTTTGGCGCGGGGCGTTTGAGGTAGCTTGCCCATGGTGACCATCTCCGGCCCGCTTTGGACAAGCTTTTCAACTTCGAGGCGGATCTTCCGCAAATCGACGTCGAGGTTTTTCAATACGTTCGCAGCCACGCCGCTGCCTTCTTTTACGAGCCCCAATAAAATGTGCTCGGTACCGATGTACTCGTGATTAAAACGTTGCGCCTCTTGATTGGCCAACTGCATAACCTTGCGAGCGCGATCTGTGAATCTTTCATACATGTTTTTTGGCCTCCGTCTGGCACAAGCAAGAAACCGAAGTCTCGTATTCGCCTATGAATTATTAGAAGGTAGTCAACTCGTTCGGTTTGTTGCCGCTCGTTTTGTTACCTTACGCTTCAACGTCATGCAAACCGCGTTCCGTTTACTTCCCTGTCTTAATGGCACAGCAAGTTCGCGACAAAGTGTCATTCCGTGCATACACGTGGTTAAGGTGATTATTCCCCGCTCCAACTTTGCTTACGGTTAGCCTGTGTGCCATGGCGAGATCGTTTCGGAACGCGATTACGACAATTCGCCGACCGAGAACTTACACGGATTCCGCATTTCACTGTTATAGCAATCGTACCGGTAAATGGCACAAGTTGGCAGGGGAGGAAGATTGTGACGATCTTGAGAACTGCGGTCGGACGAGGATGGTTGTCTTTGAGGGCTCAGCGTCCCGGACAGGGAATTGTGAAAATCACAATTTGATTCCGTGAGTTTTACTCAAAAGGGGTGCGAGCCTCTGCAAAATAGGCTGGCCCGACGCCTTGGAGATTAGGTTCTTGGTAAAATCACGCTTCGAAGCATCACTGCTGAAAATTAACTTAAGCTAATGCTACGGTCGATGACGGTCCAAACGCGGTTTTGGCTGCCGTTATAATTGCGACTTTGACACGATTTTTTCAAAAGGCCGTAGAACACTCGTCACTTGTCAAGTGCTTGCCGACTCGAGTTCAGCCGTTTCTGGCTTGGCGATTAAGGCTTCTACCAATTGCTTTTCAACCTGCAATTCCCGAATCCAAGCGGACGCTTTTTCACATAATTTGATTCGTTCGATCCATTGTAGGGCTTGTTGGCATCGACGAGTTCGTCGAAGTATCGAAACGAGCAGCAGCACGGCTTCGATATCTTCGTTTCCGTCGGCAAGAATCTTCTGAATCAAGGCCTCTGCTTCGAAGTAGTTGCCGTGAAGATATTGTCGTTGAGCTTCGATGAACCGTTCGTTCGAATTGCCGTCCGGTCGGGGGATTCCAGTGGTTTTCTCCCATCGTTTATTGGCCTGAATAAACGAGAAGCCTGAGGCAAAGATGATACTGCACCAAAGCAAACGAATCATCCAGCTTTCAAACCAAAGCGGCCATACGAAAGTCCCGAGAATCGCCATATTGAAAGACACGGCAAAAATGATGCTGATGGCTAGGGCTCGCCATTCCCCGCGAAACCATAGCTCAGGAAGGCCTGGCCAAAGAGCTATTGCTTTCGTTGCCATTCGGTGCACGGTCCTTTTTAAGAATCACGGTCCTTTTCGAGAATCAATCGCCAAGCAAGTTTAGTTGCCTGTTCATGGGGGTATACGCCGTGCGTTCAGATTTGAGGGACGTGTTGTTGAGTGAGCCGCAAGGCGCTAGCTGCGGGTTGTGCATTCGGTCAGCACCGGCGGCTAGCGCCTTGCCGCTCAAAATACCTCACTTCTGACCGCGCGGCGTATAGATTAACAATTTCGAGTTGCCAGCGGGATAGGATTTTTACGAAATACATTTCCATCAAGATCGCTAGCTTTGCCGGTGAGGCTAGGCCATCGCGGAAAAAATTGGGCAACGTCGAAAAATGGATGCATTTTCAAGCGTCGTTACCCTGCGACGCCAATTTTGTCTTGTCAAATACTTTTGTTCAAATTAATGGCGGATCAAAACCAGGTTCTCGACTCCTCTCAATAAGCAAGAAACGTTTTTGCAATTTTTTGAGTTCAATTTTGTTGAGAAGGTATGAACATGTCGAGCAAGTCTGTATTTCTAGTTGCGTCGGTTGTGGCAGCAATGTTTTTTCAAATCAACGCAACTCGAGTGGTTGCAGGTCTACCTAAAACCGAGATCATTTTGACCTCGACACAAGTCGTTCCGGCTGCAAAAGGTCGCGCTCGTTACGAAGCCAGTGCAGTTCGAAGAAAACTGAACGTCCAAGCCGAAAATTTAGCGAGTTTAGAAGGAAGGCCAGCAGTCCTCTACGTTGCGGGAGTCGTTGTTGCCAGAACGACGGTTACATTGGGCAAAGCCAAATTCGAACTGGATACAAATTTGGGGCAGAGGGTTCCCGTGATTGCAACAGGCACTGCCGTGTCCGTTGTGATCAATGGCCGAGCAATTGTTACGGGCAGTTTCTAGAGGTGGCTCAAGACGTGAAAAAAAAGTTGAATGAGCAATTAGGATCGCAGCGTAATGTGTTCATTACGCTGTGATACTGACCCAAGCAAGGAATACGAGCCACAAGACAAGTAGACCGGATGACGTGTAGATCATCAACCAATTGGGACGTTCAGACTGGACTGGCGTTTCCATTTTGTGGCTCATCTCGGCTGACAAAGATCGTGCAAACCTACCGAGTACGATTGTTAATCGGCTTCGCTCGCACGTTGAAAGACTGGATGGAATGCGTCCTCGAAGGGATACACATCGTCAAAATCTTCGCGTCGATCCGAGCCAGATTTTCGCATCTGTTTGATTCGGATCAAGTTGTATACGATTTCTCCAAAGTCGCCTGTGGATTTCACGCCCCATCGATTCAATACAATTTTCGCCATGTAACCATATTGTTCGATTGCGTATAACCGAATGGCTTCGCAAAGCTGTTGACCGGTCAAATGGTGCTCGGTGACGCCTTCGGATTCCTCGCCTGACTGCGGGGGCATCTTGAGAATCTCTTGTGCGTATTGAAGTGCGTCACGCACAAACTGGTACGCTTCAATTCGATAGCGCTGATCCTGTTGTAGCAATTCAATGATTGGATGGATCTTGGTCATTCTACGCCTTTCGATTCGTCAATATCGTCGTTGGAATCCGCTATTTTTTCTCTTTTGCCGGCAGGCCGAATGATCGAAAGCACTTCTGTAGAAGCGATCAGTAGTCGTCGGTTGTCCTCGGTGATAACCAGCAGTTGTTCCGCCAGAATTTCTTGTCCTACGACACGTGCTCGCCCATCACGCGTCACGATGTCACTGCCGATGGGAGGCATGTCGCGTCGAATCTCTTCATAGGTATCGTACTCGTAACGCAGGCAACATTTCAACCTTCCGCATCGACCCGAAATTTTGTTTGGGTCCAAAGTTGCCTTTTGCAGTTTAGCCATTTTCATGGAAACAGGAGGCATTTGAGCTAGATGGGTATTGCAGCAAACAGGCTTGCCGCAGTCGCCATAATCTGCCAGTAATTTCGCTTCGTCGCGAACGCCAATCTGTCGCATCTCGATTCGGGTCTGGAATTCGTTGGCAAGTCGTTTTACCAAGTCACGGAAGTCGATACGATCTTCTGCAAGATAATAAATGACGACACGTTCACCTCCAAAAAGGTGTTCGATATCAACGAGATCCATTGGCAATTCTAGTTCCCGCACGATTCGGCGACTCGTTTCAAATTCTTCGCGAGCCATTGCGATGATTTTGAGTATTTCGCTTTCATCTTGAGCAGAAATTGTCCGCTGGATGGAGCCGATTGGCGAGTCGCCCATTTTGGCAACCACTTCATCCGTCGCTTCGCAAAGAACTTCGCCAACTTCCAGTCCGCGTGGGGTGCGAGCAATTACTTTTCCACCACGCGGGTACGAATCGCGAGCTTGCAAAACATGCAGCGTTCGTGAAATACCGCAGCGCACAACAAATCGGGGCATTTTGTATTTCTTTATAGATGCGCTAGTTAGATGTTTTTAAAAGAACGCACGCCATTTGTTCTGAATTGCGTACCAAAACAAGCGGTCCCACAATGGATGGGATGTTCCAAGTCTTGCCCTCGAGAACTTGCACCCTGCCTCGTTCTTGAAAACCATCTTGCACGGCATCAACCAAAATTAGTTCGCCGTCTTCGCTCAAAATCAAGCAGTGTTCTCCGACTATTAGCATTTGACCATGACCATAACGTCCGCGTCGGTCTTTCCATAATCTTTTTCCGGTTTTTGGATCGATGCACTCGAGAATACCATCACTCAATCCAAAAACGTGATCGCCCTTGCGGATTGCAGAGGTAAATTTTGTTTTTAGTGCAGTTTTGTCTTCCCATACTTCGGATGCGGACCAAGTTGGGCCTTCTTTTTGAATTTTGAAGAGCGCCGCACCGCCCCCGTAACCTTTACTGACTAGCACATTGTCATTGTCCAGGATAATGGGTTGCGAGACGGAAGCATTTTGATTGCTGAGGCCGGGCCAAGGAAACGACCAAAGCAATTCGCCGCTTTTCGGATCGTAACTTCCAACGGTTTTTTCGTTGACACATACGATTTGCTCGGTGCCGCCCAGCATTGCCAAGATTGGTGACGAGTAGCTTATTTGATCATCGCCACCTTGCCATGCCATATTTCCGGTTTCCCGTTCAAAAGCCACGAGTGACGCGATTGGATTTGCGGATCGCCCCCCAAAAGGAACAACGACAAGATCTTTGGTTACGAGTGGCGACCCGCTTCGGCCCCACATCACGTCGGCTTCAGAAGATACTTGGTCCAAGATCAAAAGACTCAACAAAGATTTCTGCCATTTCACTTTGCCCGTTTCTAGCTCGATGGCGAATAACTCACCTGTAGCACCTTGAGCGTAAACCACGCCATCTGCAATGGTCGGCGTGCTTCGAGGTCCGAGGCCTCCAAGTAGATTAAAGTGCTTTGCCGCGTATTCGTGTTTCCAAACTTTGTTTCCTGTGGCAACTTCGTAACACGATACGCTTTCATTATCGCCAGTTTGTTCCAAAGTGACAGCTCGATTGCCGACGATCGCAAATCCGGACCAACCGGCTCCAATAGGCTTTGTCCAAAGGATTTCCGGAGGGTTTGCCGACCAATCTGAATCCAAATGATCGTTGGGGATATAGCCGTCCCGATTGGTTCCCAATAATTGCGAGTAGGTATCTTTGGCTTCCGTGGTACTTGTTGGGGCCATTCCCTTTAAATCGGCATTTGGTTGCAACGGTACGACTTCGCGAACCAATTTCTCAGCCGCGCCACGGCGTTTGAACTGTGGGACCATTTCGCCCGAAAACCCAGCGAGTTCATACTGTGAGTTTAAGATAACTATTGCGACGATTGGAGCTGCAAAAATCAGCAATCGGACGATTGCCCCTAACTGTGCGTAAGTAATGCACCAAAGCCAAAGATTGAAACCGCCTAACATGGCCAAGAGTCCGGTAAGCATGTTGGCGATTTGATGGTCATCTTCGAACATCAAAGCGCGAACAACCGGAATCGCGGCAAAGAGTAAGAAAATAATGATGATCCAAACAATCCGTTTTTTGCTCATACAAAACTCAATTGAGGGCTGGAATTCAGAAGCATTCTCGCTTCCGAGCGGTTGATTTTATCGCATTTCGGAACCACCTCGTAAAGCCGACTAAGGATTGGCCGAAGGGGCTTCGTCGAGGGGTTGGGAGTTTGTCAGGGGATTCGTCCTCTGCCCTGTTTCTGGATTTTGTCGGACAATCAAAGGGTAGAAATTGCGCGGGGTCGTGTCGAACTTAGAGAAATTTACTACCATTACACCCTTGTCGGACAGGTTGCTGGCCTTGATTGCCGTAGCCGAACTGCCGTTTCAGCAGTTCGTAATCAAAGATTGCCAACGCTTTGCCAGCACTTTTCGGTCGGACGCAATCCATGATTGACAACAACGCATAAATCTTATCATCGCATCGAGTTTCGATAAACATAGACTGGATTCTAAATGGTACTTCCAAACCAAGAGATATTGGAACGGCTTCAGAAAAATATGGAATCCGTTGTGCTCGGCAAAACGGAAGTTGTCAGGATGACACTTGTCGCGCTGCTTGCTGGCGAGCACGTGCTGCTGGAAGACGTGCCTGGGGTCGGCAAAACATTGATTGCAAAAGCGTTGGCAAAAAGCTTGGACGGAAAATTTGCGCGAGTTCAGTTTACGCCCGACCTGCTACCAAGCGACATCGTCGGGAGCAGCATCTATCACTCGGGGACCGGCAAATTTAATTTCAATCAAGGCCCCGTGTTCGCAAACGTCGTCTTAGCCGACGAAATCAACAGGGCTCCACCGCGAACGCAAAGCGCTTTGCTCGAATCCATGAGTGAGCGTCAAGTGAGCGTCGACGGCGAAACGCATTTCTTGCCCAAGCCTTTTATGGTGATGGCGACTCAAAACCCGTTTGAGTTTGAGGGAACGTATTTGCTTCCAGAAAGCCAATTGGACCGGTTCCTGTTGCGTGTCGAAGTGGGATATCCAGCGCGTCAATCGGAACGAAACGTTCTCACATCGCATCGCGAAGGAGAACCTGTTGACGAATTGAAATCGGTCGTATCACTTGCAGAAGTGCTGACCGTGCAAAATCAAGTCCGCCATATTCGCTTCGATGAAAGCGTCCTGGATTATTTACAGGACTTGGTTGAAGCGACTCGCACGAGCAGCGAACTTCATGTCGGAGTGAGTACGCGAGGTGCACTGGGTTTGTATCGTGCGGCTCAGTCGCTGGCGCTACTTGAGAATCGCGATTTTGTGGTACCCGACGATATTAAACGACTTGCTATTCCGGCATTAGCTCACCGTGTTGTCGCTCGCGGGTTTGCGGCCGGCAGCGATCGGGCGACTGCCGAAGCAATCATTCGATCTTTGCTGGAGCGTTTAACGGTACCGACGTAAACTTCCTAAACCAATTGTCTTTACAGAATATTACCTATTAAACTTTTTCCATTCTTCAGATCGCTCCGTAGCTAGTGAATATGCTGCTTGAAAAAACCAAGTCGGATCGGAAATCGTTGCCGGGTAAAGCGGGCGGCACGGCGAAGTTATCGACTCGGTCGCTTAAGCAAAAACGGGAACTGCCCCAAGTCCGTTGCCGGATAACGCGCGAAGGCTACCATTTTCTTTTCATGCTGACGTTCATTCTCGTCGGTGCGGTGCTTCGTGATGTGAATCTGCTGGTTGTCCTTGCAGGCGTGTTGATGGCGATGCTGCTCCTGCAATGGCGAATCTGCTTGAGTTCGATCAGCGGTTTGAAACTGGAGCGTTTCCTGCCAACTGTCGCCCAAGCTCGAGTGCCATTCGAAGTGAGATTGCACATCCATAGTCGGCAGAGATGGCTGGGTTCGTGGCTGGTTGTGGTTGGGGACCGCATTCGGCGTAGCACATCTTCGGCTGCTTCAAATCGCTCGGCCCAAGCGATTACCTTAGTTGCATCCAATGTTCCGCCGGGTGGGTCCGTGGCTCTTGGTTATCGGTGTCTTGTCGACCGACGCGGCAAATACGAACTTGGCCCGATCGAAATATCTACTCGATTCCCGCTCAGTTTGATTCGTAGCAGCCGAAAACAATATCTGGTTCAAGAGTACATCGTCCATCCGCCTCTCGGAGAGATTTTGCCTCGTTGGCGCGAGCTTTTCGACATTGAACGTTTTGGCGCGCGAAGGCAACATACGCGAGCTGGGGTTGTCGAAGGCGAATTTTATGGCTTGAGAGGCTACCGTCCTGGCGACAGTCCCCGCTGGATTCACTGGCGGACAACCGCTCGTCGAAACGAGTTGGTGGTCAAGCAGTTTGAGCGGCAAGAAAACCACCAAGCTTGTATCTTGCTCGACCTGTGGATCCCAGGCACGGATGCCGTCTCGCAGGAAGAAATGACCAAAGCAGAAGAACATGTCGAGGCAGCAATCGAATTTGTCGCTTCCATTACAAATATGCTGATCGGCAAAGGGCATGGATCGGTCACCGTTGGGGTTTGCGACAGCCATTTTACACTCGCTCATCGTATACAATCGCGAAATCAAGTAACCGCACTGCTGGATCGTTTATCGGTTGCCGAAGCTACACATGGTAGCGATTGGAAATCTGCAGCGGAGCAAATTCATCAAGTGATGATGTCGTTCCCGCACTTGATCGTCGTCAGCACTCGAGAAAATCCAGCATCGCATCTCGAAGCTCACGAGACAGCTTTTGGAAACCTCATCAAGCACAACGCTGTCACTTGGGTCGATGTTTCTCACGGTGGTCTAGACGCTTATTTCCGGAGAAGCCGCCTGTGAACGACGAACGTATTCTTCGACGACTGACGATTCATATGGGATTGTTCGCAATCCTCTCGGCAAGTTTGATTGCGTTGGGACAAGGTTCTCTGCGACTTTTTTCGATCGTTACCGCTGCCGTCATTTTTTCTTGGATCTATACGGACTGGCTCAAGTGGCTGCGATTGAACAAGATCATTGCTTATATGGCCATGATACTCGGTGCCGTCGTCGCCATTCGCGATTACTTTAATGGTGTCGATTCGCAGCAGCTTTATTCCGTTGCCAATCTACTCATCTACGTTCAATTGCCGCTCTATTTTCAGACAAAATCGCGGCGAATCTTTGAACAGCTCGGCATTTTCTTGTTACTTGAATTGGTCGTCGCTTCGTTGGTGAACGACAACGTCTTCTATGGATTGCTACTCATTCCAGCGTTGGCCATCGGTTGCTCGACGATGATCCTTTTTTCGTACTTCATTACCAACTCCAAGTCGGGCGAGTCCTTGAGTGAATCCGAAGGAATGGTAGCAAGACTTTTAGGTTGGGTAGGTAGCGAAACGCATCTGAAAGCGAAACCTTCTGGGATTCAACTTGAATTGAATCGCGAAAGCGAGTTGGTACCCCAATCCAATCGGGCTCATTTGTTCGGCGAGTTATTGCCGACCTCTTTTGCGCTTTTTGCTTTTGCGATTGCATTCTTCTATCTGCTGCCAAGAATCAACAAGGACGCTTATGAAGGGACTTGGCGGCAGGGAGTCGTAGGATTCTCGGAACGAGTCAGCTTGGCTCAGATTGGCCAATTGTTGCAAAGCGATCAAGTGATGATGCGCATGTCATTTCGTGATGGGGGAAGCGGCAGAACGTACGATCCGCTCGAAGCACCCTACATTCGCGGCGTCGCCTTATCGAACTACGAAGCTGGATTTGAACATGGGGATTGGACGCAAGATAGCGAACCGCTTTCGGGCAGTCGACTCTTGCGTCCTGATGAAATCGATCCTTCTTTTCAATCGTCGTTTCCATCGGTTATCGTCTCCGTCAATGAACAGTCTCCGTCCAGTGGCGTGTACATGAGCCTGCCTCCATTTTTTGTAACCAATCGCGACGTGCCCTTGGAATTCTCTAATCGAGCGTGGAGCATGCGAGATGGTGAAACGATGGGCGGACAACGCAATCGACGCAAATACGAATTCGGAACCTTAGCATTTTCTGGCGGGCGACAATCGCCTTTCCTGCCCGAATTCGAGGATGTTGTTATTTCTGAATCCAGCGAGGGCACTTCGACAAGACCCGTGCTGGACCGGCAAGAGCGACGTGAGTTAACCCGCTTTTCGAAGAGTCGCTTTCGCTCATTGTTAGCCTATCGTGACGAAGTGCTGAACAGCGGTAATCTGAAGAACGAAAGTTCGATCGACCAAGCGCTTGCACTGGAAGAAGACTTAGCGTTGTCGGGCAAGCTTACTTATACATTGAATTTGAACATGACGCGAGATCGGACTTGCGATCCCATCGAAGATTTTATTCGTAACCACAAGAAAGGCCACTGTCAGTATTTCGCTTCGGCGATGGCTTTGATGTGTCGTTCGATGAATATTCCAACACGGATCGTCGTGGGTTTTCGACCCGCAGAATACAATATCGTGGGCAAATTCTTCTTGGTTCGCCAAAAGCACGCTCACACTTGGGTCGAAGCTTTCTTCAGTCGCGAGCAGTTTGATAAATCCTCAATTAAGTTGCCTGCCTGTTTCAAGAACGGCGCTTGGTTGCGATTGGATCCCACGCCACCCGGTAATGGATCGAATGCGGGGGGGACCCTCCAACAGCCTAATCAACAGACTTTGGATTTTGCCCAAGAACTGTGGCAAGATTATGTCATGGAGATGGGGCAATCCAACCAAAATGGGATTTACGATATTTTTGGCGAGTCGTCAGGCGGGACGTACGCATTTTATATGCGTCAGTTGCAAGTTTTGATTATTCGGCTGCAACAGGGGCAGATGATCGGGGGCTTTCTCGCACCCGACCAGTGGCTGTCGTGGCAGACCGTCGTGTTGATTGGGATTGGTTTGTTAGCTTTGGCCGCGATGTACCGCAGTCTGAAATGGCTGATGCCGAGTTGGATAACCAACTGGTTTCTACTGCGAATTGTTCGAAAGAAAAAAGCGTTCGTCCGAATCGAATTCTTTCGCAGAGCAGTTCGCATTTTGGAACAGATGGGTTGGTATCGAAAGTCTTCGCAAACGTATCTTGAGTTGACCAAAGACGCCGACCATTGGTTGCAGACTGCGCCAATTTCAGAGGGAAATGGCCGAGCCAACAGTAGTTCCTTGATGTTCCTGACGAATTTGTATTACCGCATTCGTTATGGCGGTGACACCGAAATCACAACGGCCGAACAGACTCGGATCGATCAAGCGTTTATTGAGCTTGATGAGCAGCGCAAACGGGTCGGTCCCGCACATCAGGGTCACGATTGATCCAAGAAACGCAAACCCTTCTAAGACAAGAGAATGCTGCGGCTTGTTCTCATTTACTGAACTGACCGCGTGGAGCAATGGATTCTGGAACTACTAGCGGGGCCTCGATCGCGGATTCTGATTCGTTGAGACGCATGGCCTGCTCGAGTGGGTCGAGGCCTAATGCTCGTTGCATGGCCGCCAAAGCTGCGAACCATTCTTGGGTGGCGTCGATCAAATAAAATCGTGAATCGTAAGTCTTGGATTCCAGGATATTCAAATCCAACAAGTCGCCTTCGCCTTCGTTAAAAGCGCGTTCGGTGAGCTCCAAATACTGAATAGCGATCCGAACCGTCTTTTCTGCTTGATTGACTCGTTCTGCAGCGATCTCCAAAGCATTCCGAGCGGTTTGCAGCTCAACGCCAATCTTGTTGGATTGCAGTTCTCGGTACTGGGCGATTTGGGAAAGTTTGTTTTGCGTGGACTGAATCTTGCCGCGAGCTTTGTTTCGCGGCAGAGGGACGCTGCCTTGAAAACCGAGTTCCGATTCAAACGGACTTTTGTCTCTCAAGCTACTTGCAGGAACCCCGACGTCTTGAGAATTTTCCAGCACGAGATCGAATTGAGGTAGCGTTTGATTGCGTGCCAACTGCAAATCGAGTTGCGATTGACGACTGTCGATGTCGAGTAGTTGGAGTTCAGGACGGCGTTCCAGTGCAGCGGCCATATCTGCTGAGAAGTCGCCAGGTGGAACTGGTCCGAGAGGCGGAAAAGCCGATGGTAACCACATATCGTCAGGCACCATGGGTTGTCCGTCCGCGTTCCTCAGGTAAAGCGACAATTTGTAACTTGCCTCGCGAAGCTTGCGCACCGTTTCAAGTAGCTTGAATTCGCGTTCCGCAATCAGTTGGCTATTGAAGATCAGGATGGATTCTTTGACTTCGCCTAAGTCAACTAGCTTCTGAATCTGCCCCATCCGAACCTGTGCCAGCCGAAGCAATTCTTCTTGAGTCCTAACGACCTGACCGGCCGAAACCCATTTCCAATAGGCAGTCGCCCCTTCAATGCCGTTGTCCAGAATCTCGCGTTGAACGAGTGGAGCCACTGCCTGCTGTCTCAAGTTGGCTTGGAAAAGTGAGACTCGATTGGGATCGATCGAATAGCCTTGAAGCAGCGGTTGCACCCAAGCTAGTTTGAACTCGCCGCCCAAATCCGTTTGGCGTTCTTTGTACCATGGCTCAAAATCGCCGCGTCCAATTCGGTACCCCGACGACAAGTAACCGCCCCACCAAAGATTCCTGGACAGCCCAACCGACTGCCGGTAGTTCTTGTAATAACCCAATGGTTGATTAATGGAATAGGTTTCGAGTTTTGGGTCCCACCAGCCGTTCGCAGATCGCTGTTCGCCTGCGACAACGCCCGATTCGAGCCTCGCACGAGTGATCATCGGGTAGCTTTGGTAAACAGAAGCCATGACGTCGGCCAACGTCAGCGCATCAGACGTCGGTGGCAGCAGTTCGCGAGCGACGCTCGGATTTTCAACCGTCAAATTCTGTGGCGTTAGCGGACGAGGAATTGCATTCTGCGTTTCAACAGTCGAGCCATCATTGGGCATTGGGACCGGCTGCTGGGGCACATACGTGATGCTAACATTCCCAGTTGCAAGACCGTTAGAATTTTGAGCGATGCAGGTTGGGGACATTCCGAGTGATATGGCAAATACGCAAAAGAACCGCTTTCGAAATTGCGATAGCTTTTTGCGATGTAAGCCAGAATCTGACGAGTCTTTGCAGGCTATTTCGGTAGCTTGATTTTTGTTTTTTCGTTTTTGGGTTTGCTGTCTTTTTCCGACGAAGGTGCTTTGTCTGCAACCACTGGCGGGAATCCGTTTAATTGTCGCCATATTTCGTAACCGAGCGGAACCTGACAAAGTTTGCCTTGATCTGTCGCTAGCAAAACCCAGCCATTTGCTAAGACACCCTGCCTTAAGTATCGGTTATCTGGCCAAGGTTCTTGCTCCTTATCAGGTGTTACGACAATCCGAAAATTGCCTTGGCCATCATCGGTGGGATTTATCAAGGCAACGCGACCACCAAATGTGCCTTGAGCCGCTGACGGCCAACCGATGAACTGGACAGCGGGGTAGCCTTCGAATTGGAGTCGCACTTCGTCGTTGACATGTAGAAGCGGAATATCGTTGCCCCGAACGACCATTTCGACCGCCAAATCTTCAGCGATGGGGACAACGGTGAAGAGCGTATCACCTTCTTTGACGACTGCAGATCCAGATAATCCATAAATCTCATGTAGATAGCCATCGTGCGGACTAACAACCTGCAAGCGGCCTCCGAACTCACCCATCTTCTGCTGGGTTTCAGATAACTCTTTACGGGCGACGGCCATGCTAGCCAAAGCGTCTTGGAGTTTGCCGGATGCTTCGCGGTTCTTGACTTCGATTTCCTGGGACTTACCTAACAGGTCCTGTTCTTTGGCAACCTGTTCTTTGGTGGCTTCGATGACGGCTCCCTCGCCTGCTTCGAATTCGGCGACAGCCTTTAAATAGTTCTCTTTGTCTTTTATCAAGTCCTTTTGAGATTTGAGGCCTTCTGCGTACAATTTCGAGCTTCGTTCGAAATCCGCCCGAGTTCGCTCGACCGACGCCTCAAGACCTTGAACCTTGTCGTGAGCTTGAGCGACTTTGGAGCGAGCTGCTTCGACAGAGGCGCTGGCAGACTCAATGATTGCGGTTCCTGCAAGCCTTTGTAATTCCATGGCTTGCTGGAAAAGCAGTTTCTTATTTTCCGCTGTTTCAATTTTGGCTTCGATCTGCGCGATTTGAGACTCCATCTGCTGCTGGGCATCTTGAGCAAACGGTTCGATATAAAAAATCACTTCTCCCTGTTTTACAAATGTACCTTCGCGAAGCCCATCTCTCACTTTCGCTATGATTCCCTTAGCGGTGGCCATCACCTGCTGTGGTCGTTGCAAAGGGTCGATGGCGACGACTTGCCCAAACCCCCGAGAAGTCTGTTGCCACGGGACGAAGATCATTGCCAAGATCGATGCAATCAACAACACAAAGGTCAAACGAGTGACCCAGCGCAATTGGCGGATGGGGCGTAGCAACATGATTGCCGACAAGTCGACCTTGCGATACCGACCATCGGCGCGAAGTACGGGAGTTGACGCATTAGGCTGCGCAATATTGACTTGGATAACTCGTTGATTGGCCATTTTTAATCGTTGTTTCTGCAACTTCGAAATAACTCGTTGTGGAATTCAGTTTAGAGCTGAAGTATTCTTAGTCCGTCGCATATTTGCTGATTGTTGGAAGCGAGCAACACCGTCCAATTCAAATTAGAGTCGCATAACCGAGCTTTGATTTTCAGTGCGATCGATGATGGGATGTTATCGAGTACATGATCGAGCAATACGACCTTGGGCTTACTCACGATGGCTCGCGCAATCATCAATCGGTAACTCTTTTCTTGAGACAATGGAAAACCGTCCGTTTCGATTTTTGTCTCTAGTCCTTCGTGCAATTGCAGTAAACTTTCCTTAAGATCTACCGTATCCAAAGCCCAATAGACGTCTTCGATCGACACATCGGTTCGCCGAAGGCTGAGATTTTCCAAAACGGTTCCACGGAAGATTTCGACTGGTCCAGCATAACCAGCTATTTGACCCAATGCCGAACGACTTGCATCGCGTGAATCTATGCCGGCGATCTCAGCATATCCTGAAGCAGCCTCGTCCAAACCTGCCAGAAATCGCAACAGCCGAGAGGGTTTGTCGGTGGAGTCTGAGACGACAGCAACTCGCTCCCCAGCATCGATCGTATCGGTACCCAAATCGACGTCTAGTTTCGAAATGTCATCCATAAACGAGAGCTTTTTCCAGCCAACAGTTCCCGTGGCATTTCCTAAACGCAGTGGACGAGCCGGTATATCCAAGGGCAAATCGAGTATGTGGCCAACTTTATCTGTGGAAGCCATGAGATCGTAGTAGTTTTCAAGCGATTTGGAGACCTTGGCAAATGCACCGATGATGACCGTGATCACCAATTCGCTCGCAACCAATTGCCCCAACGTCAATTGGTTCTGCAAGACCAACCAACCTCCAATACCGAGTAATGCCATCGATGCAAATGCTTGTAGCATGACGGCGAAAATCATTTGACGCATCAATACTCGGAAGTGACGGCGTCGACCTTCGAGATACTGAACAGTAAGTCGATTGGCTCGATCAATTGAAAATGCCTCTCCGCCAGAAAACCGAAATGCTACCGGTTTTGAAATGACGTCTTGAAGCCAATGCGTCAGTTCATATTTAACTGCAGACTCCTCGATCGACGTTTTGATTCCACCCTGACCAAGGACAAAGGTCGCGATCACCATGCTGCCCAACAAGACAATGTCGAACCCCAAGAGAAAAGGATGGTAAAAAGCCAACAAAATCATCCCAATCAAGGTAGTTAATGAAATCGTAATGCCGTCCAAAAGAAGAACGGCAGTAGCTTTTTGAATCGTGGCCACGTCGAGGAATCGATTCAACAACTCGGATCCATTCGTGCCATGCAAAGCAGCACGACGCGCATTGGGTAGCCTGAATGCCAAGTCGCCGACGATGCGAGCAAAGAAACGCCGCTGAATCATCTCAACAACAAAGGCTTGAAGCACTCGCATCATGCCAGCAAAAGTCAATAAGACGAACAACATCAACGACAAGATAACCAGCGGTTGTAAATAACGACCAAACGCAATGGTCGAAACAACCCACTCCACTGCTAAAGGCGAAGCGAGACCCAAAAGACCGGCAACTAGGCCAAACAATACCAGCGATCCAATATCGCGAAGATCGGGCGCGAACAATCGCCAAAGGCGACGAAGGGGATGCAAATGAACGCCTTCGTCCAGATCCTCATGACCGTCACGCGAACCAGAAATTAGAAGAGGTTGAGCGACCAAATAATACGGGATGCCTCGAGCAATTCTGTCAATCAACGCTCGTTTGATTTCCGATTTGTAAAATCGACCAGTCGTAGTCTTCAAGCCGATTATCTTTGTGACCGTAAACTGCTTGTCGCCTTTCCCCTCAAAGACCCACCACTCCGGAATATCGCATTCGTTCATGCACAAAGCGACCGGATGGCCTTCGCGAACAAGTTCGAATAAATCTTTTGTTCGCAACCTTGCTGGAATCAAACGCATCTGCGACAAACGCCCCGCTCGGATTAAAGCAGAAACCTGCTGTTCCTGATCGTCAAGCTGCAGTGTCTGTAGGAGATGGAATGCATTCGATTTCTCAACTGGCAAAGATAAGCAAATGGCCAAGTTTTCAATAACGGCTGACAACGTCTCCGCAGCATTTATTCTTTGACTATCCACTTATACTCGTCCCATTTACTTGACCACTGACCTAATGCAAAAGGCTTGTGTTTTGTTATCTATCGTATCACAGAGTCAATTTTCGCAGTATTTGATGATTTTAATTGTTTTCGCTTGAAGCTTTGGCTTCTCTTCCAATCCTACAATTATTCAAATTACGGAACACCGCAGCCTTAATCAGTTCAACCGAAGGAAGCTTAAAATAACGTAGGTTTTAATTTTTGAGTCAACTGGTGAAGTTGGGTAATTTCTGCGCCGACTGGGGATGTTGGGCGATTTTTGAGTCCTATTCGGATTCTAAGGTTTCCGTAAAGCGGGTTATTTTTAGGTTTTGCTTGAAACGGTCGATATGGGCCGGTCGATACCAGATGATGAGCAATTGTCGTGAAATGCTATCGTAGCAGTGTCCGCGAAGTTGGATCGTTTGGCTTGCCAGAATGATCGATTCCGTGTAATTGTTCAACGCAGAGGTAAAACCTTCGGAAGAATTCAAAGGGCGTTGGGTTTGAAGAATGGTTTCGACAAGGATTGTCGAGAGTTTCGCTTGATACTTACTCTAATTTGACACGGATGTCGCTCATGAGCAGATCAGTTTTGTTCGGGATAGTCGCATTTATTGCGACGATATCCTGTCATCAGATTTGTCGGGGTCAATGGACATCTGACAACTATTCCAAGGTCCTGCATTTAGCTCCTTTGGAAGGACGCAACGATCCGCCCGTAATCACGGCGCTTGCAATTTCACCGGATGGACGTTGGTTGGCCGCTGCTGGCGACGATCATGTCGTTCGAATCCTTAGTGCAGAATCTGGAATGACCAAGCAAACGCTTGTCGGTCATTTAGACTGGGTCAAGTGCTTGGTGTTCTCGAACGATGGAAAGCACCTATTTTCGTGTGGCAACGACGGCCACCTGTGGACTTGGGATGTCGAAAACCGCTGGTCCGGAACGAAACTCATCGATGTCGAGTTCGCATTGTTTGCGATCGCGATTCATCCAGATGGCGACCAAATTGCAACGTGTGGCTTTAGCGAAAAAGTCCTTGTCCATTCGATCTCAAAAGCAGCCAAAAATCAAGAACTAATATGTAGCGAAAATGATCTTCTGTGCATTCAATATGCCCAAGACGGTTCGCTGCTCGCAGTCGGTGGTCGCGACGGAAAGCTACGGATCTGGGATTCGGTTTCCGGCGAGTTAAAGGTCGAACGAAAAATGCACCAAGGCCGCATGGAGAGCATGATCTTTCGAAGCGACGGCGAAATGATTAATTCCGTAGGCCGCGATCGCACATTGTCTCGCTACGATGTTTTAGTTGATGAGCAAGTCGACCAATTCTCTATGGTTTGCGGCAAGATGACTGCCTTAACGCAAATGGATTCTTTACTGACAGCCATCGCGACTGCAGATAACTCGATTCGACTGTTTTGTTGGATCGAACAAGGTGAAATTCGAAAACTGATAGGCCATCAAGGTTCGGTTTCTGTATTGCGTATGAATGAAGACACGTTGTACTCGGGCAGTTTTGATACCACCATTCGAGCTTGGGATATCAAAGAAATAGTACTGGCACAAAACCAAGAGCATGGGCCAGAAATAATTCGTTGATTCAGCGGAGTTGGGTCGAGTCACGATTGATAGGGAGATCGGGTTAGTGACATTATCACGAAGGTTAAAACGACTGGCTGACAAGTGGATTCGCGGCGAAGTTAAATCTTCGAAGCGAGATTCGCGCGTTTCGCGCCGCGCATCGTTAGAAGCCTTTGAGCCGCGGAAACTCCTGACGGCCGCACCGATTTGGGTGGGCGGCGTCTATATCGAAGAGGACTCGGGAAGCGATCAACACGGCGACACTTTCCACATCAGTTTCCGAGGTGGAGCAGCAGGAACCGTTCTAACGCGCCTCGTGATTGACGGCGATCAAGGCACCCCAGGATTCAATCTTGGTGATAACTTTTTCGATACAGCCGATGGCGGCTATGGTGCGGACCATAGTTTCGGTTTCCAAATTGAACAACTCGTCACCGCGAATCCCAACGCTCGTGTGAATGCAATTGTCCAAGACGGATCGACCAAGTTGATTTTGGAATTTGAAAATTTCCAAGCCGGCGACTTGCTCGTCTTCTCTATCGATGTCGACGAAGTCGAAGGTTTTGATCCGAGCGAAACGGATCTTGCCATTATCAACAGCAGTTTCGACCCAATAACGTCTGGTGTCGAGTTTCAAACCACCAAATTCCAAGCCGAGTTCCAGGCACCGCACTACGAAAACATTGCCGGATCATCATCGTATCTCAACCTATACGATGTCCAAGTGGATCCTGCCGGATTGGATTTACCACGCGACGACGACAACGGGAAACGCGATCGTTCAGCCGGAACGGCATTCAGTGTCCAGCAGATCGCCAAGCCGGTTTGGTTGGAAGGAATCGTTTACGAAGATTTCAACCAAAATCTTTCGCAAGATGCCAACGATGTCGGCATCGCAAACGTCCGTTTGGAATTGTGGCGTAAAGATGGAAGCCAATACGTCAATACCGGCTTAACAGCAACCACCAATTCCCAAGGCGCATATAAATTCGGCCTCGACCTTAGGCTTGCCCCGGGAACCTATCAAGTCCGTGAAAGTCAACCGGCAGGGTACTTTAGCGTCGGAGCTACGCCAGGTTTTGTCGACACGCGTACCGCAGGTCAAATCGTTGTTGGCGATAAAGACATCTTGACCGAGATCGAGATCCCGCTTGGCGACACGTTTGCCACAAGATTGAATTTTGCCGAAGCTCGATTCGCGTCCATTTCGGGCCATGTCTGTGTTGCTAAACCCGGTAAAGATTGCTTCTCAACCATTCCCGGCGATTTAGAACCACTAGCCAACGTACGCGTCGATTTGCTTGACAGCACCGGCACCGTAATCGCCACGACCCAAACTGGAGCTGACGGGTCCTATCGTTTCGACAATCTAAAGGCCGGTACCTATTCTGTCGTTGAATTCACTCCGAGCAATTTGATCGACGGAGGCGCTCGCGCTGGAAAAGTCGGTGGTACGAATGTTGGTTCCGTGATCGATTCGAATCGAATAGGCAGCATCGCGCTCGTATCCGGCAGTATCGGCCAAGACTTCGATTTTTGCGAACTGCCTCCCGCATCACTTTCCGGGCATGTCTACGAAGATGTCAACGACGACGGTCTTCGTCAAGCAAGCGAACGGTTCTTAGCTGGCGTCACAATCGAATTGATTGACACGCAAGGCAATCGCGTCGCTCAAACAACGACTGATAGCAACGGTTTTTATCAGTTCACGTTCCTTCGCGCAGGCAATTACAAGATCCGAGAAACGACGCCCGCAGGATTCATCGACGGTAAAGATCGAGCCGGAACGATTAACGGCCAGACAGTCGGTCAAGCGGATTCGGCCTTAGATACGATCAGCGAAATCAACTTGCCATCGGGAATGAATGGCATCAACTACGACTTTGGAGAATTACGCAACGGCGAAATTTCGGGTCGCGTGATTGCGGACACAAACGACAATTGCATAATCGACGCAGTAGGTGATCAGCCTTTGGCAAACGTCCTCGTACAGTTGCTTGACAATAGTGGCAATGTCTTGCAAGAGACGCGAACGGATGCGGCCGGTCGATATAAATTTACGGGGATTCGCCCTGGAACGTATGCCGTACGGGAAATCCAACCTGTAGGCTATTTCCAAGGCGATCAGACGGCGGGCAGCGGTGGTGGGAATACTTCAACGCCGGACCTCATTTCTGCGATATTGCTTAATAGCGGCGCCCAACTAACGGATTACGACTTCTGCGAAATCCCCCCCGCGTCTATTGCCGGTTTCGTGCATGTCGACAATAACGGCGACTGCTTGATACAACCGAATGAACGGATGCTCGCGGGTGTGCAGATTGAGCTGTTGGATGCTTCAGGAAATGTTCTTCAAACAACGACCACTGGCAACGATGGCTCGTACTCGTTTACGCAATTGCGACCTGGCACATACTCGGTGCGTGAAATCCAACCGCAAGGCTTGTTTCAAGGCGGTCAGCGAGCTGGATCAAATGGCGGCAATGACTCTATAGACGACATTATTTCGTCCGTTGAGATTCCCTCGGGACAAGCCTTGACGGACTACAATTTTTGCGAGCTCGAACCCGCCTCCATCGCAGGTTTTGTGCATGTCGACAATAACGGCGACTGCTTGATACAACCGAATGAACGGATGCTCGCGGGTGTGCAGATTGAGCTGTTGGATGCTTCAGGAAATGTTCTTCAAACAACGACCACTGGCAACAATGGCTCGTACTCGTTTACGCAATTGCGGCCCGGAACATACTCGGTGCGTGAAATCCAACCGCAAGGTTTTTTTCAAGGCGGTCAGCGAGCCGGATCAAATGGCGGTAATGACTCCATCGACGACATTATTTCGTCCGTTGTGATCCCTGCGGGACAAGCCCTGACGGACTACAATTTTTGCGAGCTCGAACCCGCCTCCATCGCAGGTTTCGTTCTTGTGGACCAGAATGGCGATTGCTTGGTTCAGCCCAACGAGAGAACGCTGTCCGGCGTGAGAATCGAACTGCTCGATTCCTTAGGCAACGTCGTTCAAACAACGACAACGGACGCAAACGGTTCATACTCTTTTGCGAATTTGCGACCGGGTACGTACGCAGTACGCGAAATACAACCGCAAGGATTCTTTCAAGGCGACCAACACGCGGGTTCGAACGGTGGCGATGACTCCGTCGATGATATCATTTCATCTGTCTTGATTCCTGCCGGTCAGTCGCTGACGAACTATAACTTCTGCGAAATCGAACCCGCATCGCTTGGCGGCAAAGTGTATTCCGACGTGGATGGCGATTGCAATCAAGACCCCGAAGATCAACCGCTGGTCGGCGTGAAAATTCAGTTGTTCGATGAAAATGGCAACGTTGCTCAAACAACGTTTACGGATGCAACGGGTCGCTACCAATTCACTGGATTGCGCCCAGCCAAGTATACCGTTCGGGAATCGCAGCCATCAGGTTATTTCCAAGGTGGGCAAACAGCTCCTGCCATCGGTGCCGACACAACCAAACAAGATGAAATTTCCAACATCAATTTAGGCTCCGGTCAAAGTCTAAGCGATTTAGATTTCTGCGAGCGACCACCTGCAAAGATTTCCGGTTACGTTTTTCAAGACGGCTCTGTTATCCTGACCGAAAATGGTGAAACGCCCGGTCGATTGCGGCCCGTTCGCGACGGTCAGCGGACCAGTGACGATACGCCTATCGCCAACGTAACCCTGGAATTGCGGCTGCTTACGGGACGACTTGTGCCTTCCAGTGACGCATTGCCGGGGACTTATTCGACAGAATTCATTCGCGTTCAAACGGATGCGAATGGATATTTCGAGTTCAATGGATTGCAAGCTGGAACGTATCACGTTTATGAGATTCAGCCCGAGGGCTACATCGACGGTTTAGACACCGCAGGAACTTTGGGAGGCCAGAGCGTCAATCCAGAGGACATCAGCATCGGCTCAGCAGAAGAACAATTCGTATTGCAGCTAGCCGCGAACGGAAATGACCCCAAGAATGATGCTATTCTTCGTGTAGATTTGAATTACGGTCAACACGCTCAGTCGAATAATTTCAGCGAAGTACGAGTGGGCAAGAACGAATTGCAAGGCCCACCGCCAAGCGGCAATCCGCCGACATTCACGCCACAACAATCGGCTGGTATCACGTCTCCGCCATTTGAACGGGGCGCACCTGCCAGCGGTCCCGGAGCGTCCTTCCTGCCTGCGTTGCTAGGAGGCGGTGTTGAGCAACCCTACACCTGGCACTTGAGTGTTATCAACTCCGGCAAGCCTCGTGGCGAGCGAGCCGACAAGTCAGTCAATCAGGAACGAGTCGCACGCGCTACAGTTATCTTGGACGTCACACACTGGACGGTCGCGGGTATTCGGCAAGGCAAATGGTCGATAGTCTCCACGGCACCCAAAGTCGGACGCTTGGTTAAAGAAGCGTTTAATGTATTGGGCTCAAAAGCTCTGGCTGGTGACTTCAACGGAGACGGGCACGACGAGCTGGCTCTGTACTACGAAGGCGAGTGGCTGGTCGACATCAATGGCAACGGCGAATGGGATCCATCTGACCTCTGGGCGCGGTTAGGAACGAGCGAAGATTCACCCGTTGTCGGAGATTGGGACGGCGATGGGAAAGATGACATCGGGATTTTTGGACCGGAATGGGAACGCGACCAAGAAATGGTCGATTCCGAACCAGGTCTGCCGGATCCCGCGAACAAACGAATTACGAAACCCAAGAACTTGCCACCTCAAGAGAACGACACGCCCGATCGACAACGACTCATGCAGCATACGTCGCGCGGCCAAGGTCGTGCGGATGTCGTCGACCACGTCTTCCAGTTTGGTCTCAAAAAAGACCAAGCCATCACGGGAGATTTCAACGGTGACGGAATTTCGACGATAGGTGTATTCCGCAACGGCCGTTGGCAACTCGATGTCGATGGGGATGGTCAGTTCACCGAACGCGATAAAACGCACGAATTTGGCGCACCTGGAGACATGGCAGTTGTCGGTGATTTCAACGGCGACGGAACCGACGAAATAGCCGTTGTACGCCAAGGCCGTGTCATCGTCGACTCAAACAACAACGGGAAAATGGATGTAACCGACAAAGTGTTTGAACTCGAAGCTACCGATGGCCAAATCATCATTGGTGACTTCGATGGCGACGGTGCCGACGAACCTGCTGTGCATCGCAACAACACGGACGTACCTTTACAAGCGCGACGAGCCGGTTAGTTTTTTTGCCGATTCAGTTTCAGGCATCTACCGATTTCACTTGGCAAAAAATTTCGTCAAGCAACACTTTGGGAACGCCAATCGAACACACATCGACTTGGCCAAGAAATTTTTGCGCGATCGGCGATTGAAATCCGATTTTTCCAGCGACAAACGTGCAGGTTAAATCGGCTTGGAAAGTGGGCTTTCCGACAATCCCTGTCTCGGCATCTAGTCCTGTAGGAACATCCACCGCGACGCGTACCGCCTTGATCTGGTTGGCAGCCTCGATTGCTTCGGCAAACGGTGATCGAGGATCGCCATGCGCGCCGGTACCAAGCATGGCGTCGATGATCACCGTAGCCTGTTCCAAATCCCTGTTTAACTCTCGATTGCTTGCTTCCAAATTCTGAAATACGCGAATAGGAATGCCAGCAGCGTTCGCAATAACAAAATTCGCTTGGCAGTCATCAGACAATTTAGTAACACCACCCAGCATCCAAACAATCACACTCCAGTCTCGAAGTTCTAAATGCCTAGCGATAACCAGTCCGTCACCGCCATTATTGCCCGCACCACAAAGCACAATCGCGATTTTAGAAACAGGACTACAAGGTTCTGCTGATTCCTTTTGCAGGACGGCATCCACTGTTTCATCTGCATCGTGCCCATTGATAACCTGCGTATGCGATCGGTCTAAAAAGTTACAGATTGAGTTGCATGAGGAAATACCTGCATTCTCCATCAAGACCAAACTATGCATTCCAAATTTTGTCGAAGCCATCACGTCGACTTGACGGACCAAGGAAACAGGGAGAAGTTTCATTACGCCGACCATCCGGTGAGCAAAGAATCAAGAACTTTACAGAATGAAAGACTACTTAAAAACCGCTTTTGAGTTTGTGCGTCAAATAGAACTCGATCGAGATAGCGGCGCTCGGGAATATGCGACACTATGCTCCGCGCGGTCAGATTTGAGGTTTTATGAGCGGCAAGGCGCTAGCCTGGGCTGTTCAAACATTGGGGTTTCATGGACCGGTGGTTTGCGCAGTTTTCTGGCTGGCACGGCGACCTAGATCACGACGACGGCGAGACTGCACGCTAGGGCCAAGCATGTTTGCCTGCC
>JANMGV010000125.1:0-37189 GCA_031374825.1 Pirellulaceae bacterium | reverse complement strand
AAAGCCTTGACCGCAGGGGTCATTTCGGCTTCGATTTCGGGTGGTATGATGGTCTTTGGCATGACCACATTAAGCCAAAAAACCTGACCGCGTGTCTAGATCAATTGCCAAAACAAAAGTCCAGATCGTGAACGGTTACCTGTTCACCGCTGTCAAATACAGCGACAATGTTGGGATGGCTAAGTTGGGCCAAGGCGCGAGCTTCACGACGAAAGCGGGCTAAAGCAAGTGGACTTGAGTGGTTTCCCAACAATAGCGTCTTGAGGGCAACCGGCTTCCCAAGCGATTTGTGCCGAGCACGATAGACGATGCCCGCGCCGCCACGACCAATTTCTGAATCAATCTCGTATCCTTCGCTAAGCTTGGCATTTGAAGTCTCGGCAGCCGAAACGATTGAGGAAAGCTTTTTTTCAAATTGGCTTGACGTCGTCTGGCTCGCAAGGGATTGACACCAAGAGCAATTTTCTAGATGCGATTCCACGAATTCTATAACGTCATCCGATAGAGTTTTGCCACAGACGAACCGGTCGATTTCCATGCGGGTCGGATGGTTCGTGGAATCGAGTGAGTCATTATTCACGACGAATCCTCTCACGATTGAGACCAAATGCCAGCGAAGTCAATCATTCCATTGATCCACGAGCCCCGCGCTTATTTCGCGCAAACGGCGAATGACTCGAGACTTTGCAATGAGCGCGGCATTTGTTGAAATACCAAGGGCTGTCGACACATCCGAAGCGTTCTCGCCAGTCATTACTTGCCGATAGAAAGCGGTCCATGTGGTCTTAGTAAATTCGGACTCGATCAGATTTAGCATTCGGGACAGAATGAACTGATCGTGCTCGCGTTCCCAGTTTTCTTGCAATGAATTGGAGACGGCTTCGAAACTGGACAAAGGATTTTCGTAGGTCGCGCCGACAAGCGTGGGTTGATGCTGCCGACTTCGCAGGAAATTGAGCGCGCGTTGATGGACGATAATTCGCAACCACCGTCGAAATGCGCCCACCCTTCCATTATGCCGAAACGCGGGCAGAGAACGATACGTGGCTGCTAACGCCTCTTGACATACATCTTCTGCGTCTTGAACAGAAATGCTAAACCCGGTCAGATAGCGGCTGATGAAAGGTCGATACAGATCAACGAAAAGGTCCCATTCCTGTTCGTTAGAGGAATCTCTCAATCGATCGAGCAGCGAAAGTGAAGTTTCGTGAGCCATCATAGGCACTCGTCATGTCGCGTGATAACGCAATTCGTATAACGTATTGTCCCGTCATTCAAATTCGCTTTCAATAGAAATCCTCAGGAATAAGCACCCATGCGTAAGTATACAGTCATTTGAAATAACCGTGGCTAACGCCAAAACGGCTGATAACGCTAAATAACTTGTGCTGTGGTGCTTATTTGCGTTCAATCCTGGTAATTTGCCGCAAATCCCATGTCAAAAACGCCGGGATCAACTCGATTAGCTCAAGTTGAGAATCGACCAGCCGTCGCGATATTTTCGGCGGACGAGTGCGTTTGCGGCGGCGTGATCGGGGATTTTCATGGCATCGGATTGCCAAGTCAATTTGTTGCCAGGGAAACGATTAGCCAAAACTCCCAGCAAGACGGCTTCGGTCAACGGCCCCGCATAAGAAAAATCTGCAGTGGTTGGCGCGCCTCCCAAGCAAGCGTCGACCCACAGGTGATAGTGATTTCCATCGGGTGCTGGTTCGTATTTGAAATCCTTGAAAGTCGCTTCGGGCAACAACTTGGGCATGTCGATGTGCGGCAGGAGCATGAATCCCCTTTCGCCAACAAACATCGAACCTTGATCTGGCAACTGAGCACCACTTGGCAAAGGCCAATCCTTGGTATCCGGCATCAACCCACCGTCGCTCCACGACAAAACAAAACCATCCGTCGTAAACTTGGAAGCCGGGAACTCAAGCCGAACTTGGTTCTTAATCCCATAAGACTGTTTTGGTGGTTCGGGACTTGTTGAAATGGCCATGCGTGGTGCTCCAAGTTTCAATGCCGAGAAGACCGGATCTAAAATGTGAATGGCCATATCGCCCATGGTCCCACAACCAAAGTCGTACCACTTGCGCCAATTCGCCGGATGATAATGCCCTTCGGCAAACGGGCGAAAGGGAGCAGTTCCGATCCAGAGATCCCAATCCACGTGCTTTGGCACTTCGCCAGCCGCAGGCAGTGGTCCTTCGTATCCCCAGGTCTTGCCGCTCCAAGAGTGAACTTCACGGACCAGTCCGATCGCTCCGCTTTGAATGAGTTTGACCGCCGATCGATATTGGCTAGCCGAGTGAATCTGCGTTCCCATCTGCGTCACCACTTTTTGCTTTTCGGCGACCAGTCGCATCTGACGAGCTTCGTAAATATCATGCGTCAAAGGCTTTTGGCAATAGACGTGTTTGCCCGCGTTCATCGCCGTCATCGACGCAGCTGCGTGAGTGTGGTCGGGCGTTGCGACGTTGACTGCATCAATCTCGGACGCCATCTCGGCGATCATCTTGCGGAAGTCTGAAAAGCGTTTGGCGTTCGGGCATTTTTCGCCAGCCGCTGCCAAGTTATGGGAATCGATGTCGCATATCGCAACAACATCTACCTTGGGGTGACTTCGCAAAGAATCCAAATCCGAAGCTCCCATTCCTCCAACCCCGACGCTGGCCAGTCGCAATCGATCCCGAGGCGCGGCATGGACGGTCTGGCCACCAATTCCCAATGACAAAGAGGCTGCACTCGACACAGCGATGAATTGGCGACGGTTGTTTTTGAAATTCTTCATTATGGGTTTTCCTGCGTGCATCGAATTTGGAAGGGGGATCAAGCGGGGAACCGAAACGACCGCGTTTCGGACTGACAGCTATTCTACTTAGGGAACTCGTTAAACTGAATGTCCCTGAAAAATAGGGTTTGAACGGATGACATTCAGCAGTGGAGGCGACCGCAAGTAGGGCTTCGATTTTTGGAAAAACGTCTGAAGAGTGGCCCACGGCAGTTGATCGAGCTACAATATTGCTCGTCGACTACCCTCACACCCTACCTACCCATTTGAGGTTTCAAACCATGCTTTCTTTTAGACCAATCCATTTCTCCGTTGCCACGTTTGGGTGTTGCTTGGCCTTTGCAACCACGCTGATGGCAGGCGATCTTCGTGTGTGGACTGATGCAACCGGCAAGCATACGGTCAAAGCAGAGTTTGTAAAAATGGATGGTGACAAGGTTGTCTTGAAGCGCGAGGATGGCAAAGTTGTCGAACTGCCGATGAGCAAGCTGAACAAGTTTAGCCAAAATCAAGCTCGCATCGCTGCCGAGAAATCCGGTGATCCCGCGCCCTCGAGTACGTCAACCGAGCCGAGCACCCCGACACCATCGCCAAGTTCAAGTTCACTAAGTTCCTCGTCGAGCAGTTCGGCGGTTGTTGAATTTCCTGGGAACTCATCGGCAAAAGAATTCCTAGACATGGTTTTCGGCGAGTTGCAAAAAAAGAACTACATCGTCGTGTGGGATGCCATGCCCGAAAGTTATCAGAGCGATATAAATCAGTTGAGCAAAATGGCAGGTGAAAAAATTGACCCAGCCATCTTCAAACAAATCAAACAGTCGGTCACAACCGTAACCAAGATGCTCAGGTCAAAAAAGAAATTCGTGTTAGGCAGCCGTCACCTCGACGCACTTGGTCCGCAAAAAGGCATGCTCGCCATGTGTTATGACGAGATCGTCAACTTTGCCGATGCGCTGACCGGAGTGGAACTGATGGATGCGGCAAATTTTAAGAAGGGCGATATGAGGCAACTAGCCCAAAAATATTTTGGCAATTTGACCGACAAGATGAATGCCCTGGCCGCAAAATTCCCTGCGGACAATCCCCTTAGCCAACAGTTCTTAAATCCACCCGCAGTCGAATACACACTCTCGAATGAAACTCCAACGGAAGTCACCTTCAGTATGGCATCAACCGGCGGAGCACCTCCAACTCCTGATACGCGTTTAGTCAACGTCGACGGTCGTTGGTTACCAGCTCAGATGGTGGATCAGTGGGAGCAGTCCATAGGCCAAGCAAAAACGCAATTGAGCCGCATCACTCCGGAGGCCAACGCACAGTTGAAAATGCAGTTGGGCCTTGGAACAGCCATGTTCTCAGGACAGATCGTACCGTTACAGAACGCCGAATCCCAGGAGGAATTTGACGCAGCACTTGAGCAGATTATTGCTCAAATTCAACAGCTAGCACAAATGGCTCAAGGGGGAAACAATGGCTTTAACCCAAACGGCTTTAACCCGAACGGACCGAACAACTAAACAGTAAGGTGGCGTGTTCGATTTAAGACACGTCACCGATATTTGGTTAGCGATTGCCGAGTAAGGAACCTGAATACATCGATTTGGAATCTGGTTTTGGGACCGCGATAACTTTGGGTTGTGGATCGAATGGGATTGCGTATTTCTTAACCGCTTTCATTTTCTCTCTATTCGTTCCCTGATTGAGTTCGGGAAGATGACTTGCCGGAACGACATCCAACAACGTCTTGGCGACAGGCACCGTTCCGTATTGCGTTTGCTTCATGTTTTGAGCGCTGAACATATTGATGATGGGCACGATCGCCGGATTGTATTGAAACTGACCTTGCGCGTCATTTTGCCCGATCGATTCAAAACTGCCGATGGTAATGATGCTCGATGTTCGATCGTGGTATTCATACGCCTCGACGCCCTCTTTGCGCAATGCCACCACCGCCAAGTTTGCCATCTCGGCCGCCCGCGCGAGGCCGTCGGTTAGCTCTTCTTTCATCATTTTTTCGGCGTCCTTTCCTAACGCAACACCTTCGTTGCCGCGAAAGGTCGCAACCTTAACGGTGAATCGGCCCGGGCATTCTAGCAACGAGTATTCGACTTCTTTGTTTAGTTTGCGAATGAAATCATCCACTTTGGGCGGCTGAAAGTAGTCTGTTGGCAGCAATGGATTCTTCGTGACAAAGATTCGCATTGGGCCTCGTTTCGGTCCGTCTCCATCCTTCTCTTTCTGACGATTCCCGTATCGAAATCCTGAGATCCACTTCGAGGCCGTATCAAAAGTTGTCGTGCGAGGATCGCCATCGCCACCCAGCGTTTGCGGATGAGCGTATTTCAATGTCTTCTTTGCCTCTTCGATATCGGGACTGTCGATGCTTGAAAAGTCTCCAACCAATACCGCAAAACTGTCGATCAGTCGATCGTTTTGATAACGCATTTTCTTTGGTTGACCTTTATCATCGAAACCGGAGCCTTCGACTGTTTTTGTAAAATCGAATTTGGCCGAATGGATATAGGCATTGAGGCGATACCTTTGCCGTAATTCCAAAGCCAATGCGTTCGCTTTGACTTGAGCGTCTTGGTCATCGAAGACATGGGCAAGTATCAACCACGGGCCGTTGTCGGTTGTCAACTTGTATTCATGGCCCGCTTTGGCCTCAACGTGATCGCGTTTCAAGAATTGAAACACGGAGGGAGGGTCGGCAAATAGACTTGCGCCGCAAATAATGACAAGGCCTAGCGATGTCCCGTAGCGCAAGAAAGTTGACGTTTGTACCATGGAAATTCTCCTAGCTGGCCCTACCGATATCGACATGATCTGGATACGTTTGCGCGGCGTCCAAGCACTTTTCGCGACGAGTTCAACGCGCACGCTTCGTGTAGTTAATCCATCGTTTTGAAATCGCAAATGTCGCAGGGACGGTACCAAAGGCCTTTCTTTGAAACAACCCCAGCTCAACAGCAGAAATGTGTTCCAAGTTATTCCTGAGTTGGATTGCGTTACTTGGCAAGAATGCGAATTTTGAAACTGCGATTACAAGCTGAGTTGGCTTAGATAGCGAGAAATGGGTGGAAGAAAAGTCGCAATTCCAATAACAATAGAAGTCAAGCTGGCGGCGAGAACCGCTCCGCTAGCAATATCCAGCGCTCTGCCGATTTCAGGATGTTCGTCAAGCGTGATCGCCCGAGCCAAGCACTCAATGGCTGTGTTGAATAACTCTGCGACAAACACGATTACGATGCACAGCACAAGCACCGAGCATTCCAGGCGACTACATCGCAACCAACAAGCGAACAGCATCACTATTATTGCGCACGGAATATGGACAGCAAAGCTGTTTTCGCTTGAGACGGCAAAGCCAATACCACGGAAAGCGCAGCGAAATTTTTTTGTCCATCTGGCTGTGGGCCCAGGACGATGTTCTGGTGTTTGATTGAACGCGGACATAGCCCAACTCGATGCAGGAGGGAATTCAAGGCGATGGCGTACCACCACGAAACATGAAATAGACAGCTCCGCACATGCACAGCGCCGCCCACAGAAAATCCAAACGTACACTTTGTTTCATGTAGATGACGGCGAAGGGCACAAACACAGCGAGTGTGATAACTTCTTGGATAATTTTGAGCTGCGGCAAGCTAAGCGTTTGATGACCGATGCGGTTTGCGGGAACTTGTACCATGTATTCAAAAAAAGCGATTCCCCAACTAATGAACGCTGCTAAATACCATGGCTTGTCCGAAAGATCCTTCAAATGCGCGTACCATGCGAAGGTCATGAAGACGTTAGAGATAGACAGCAATATGACCGTTTGCAGTGCAATCGACATCGTCAAACCTCAAATCTATTGCGTGCTTTGATTCGCTGAGGGAAAAGACAATGCACCTCGTACCAGTGCAGTGCTAGTTGGGGCTGATAAGATTTTTCAAGCTATAAATCAAGCCAAATCTGCGGCCACCATCGCCCCGTCGGCCCGACTGCCAGCGTCAATACTTTTTATTTACTCCGCTGGATTACAGCAATAACGGTGCGGCTTAAAAATTGATCAATCGACAACTATATCTCGCCAGAATTGCGAAATGCGATCGGCCAGTGTTTTCAAATCCCCATCGTTGACAATTCGGTGATTAGCGCGATCTCGCTTTTCTGAGAGATCCATTTGAGAATTTTCTCGGCGAGTCAGTTCTTCAACGGACCAGCCTCGTCGAGCCGCCCACTCTTCTCGCAAATGTTGCGGCGTGTCGACAAATAGGATTGCATCACACATTGCTGCCCATCCTGCTTCGATCAGCAACGGGGCATCAATGACAGCCAAATCGACGTTTTGTGATCGCCAAAGTGAAAGGAGTTTGTCGGCTTCGATTCGGACTGCCGGATGAAGTATGTTTTCAAGTTTCTTACGTAAACTTCGCGAGTTCGAATCGTCCCCGAAAACTACCTTGGCCACAATTCTCCGATCGACGTTCCCTTGCGAATCCATGATGTTTTCGCCAAATAGCTGTTTCAATTGCGACTTGATTTCCGGCTCGCCTAATAAAGCGTGAACGATGTGGTCCGCGTTGAGGATTCTCGCGCCAAGTTTCTCAAGCTCCGCTGCCACCGTGCTTTTCCCGCTAGCAACTCCGCCAATCAAGCCAACCACTCGCATCGTCAATCAAATATCCTCGTTTTCTCGCAGAAAAAGTGACAGCCTTCGCTTAAGGTGATGGAAAGCTGGGATAGCGTCAAGTTGTAAATACGATTTCCGGCCCGTGAATTGCCCGGAAAGGCGAAGAGTTGCTCGAAAAACCATTCAATGCCAAAATTCGGGAACCGGCGGGAACGAATGTTCGTCTTCGCTGGTGGCAGCCATGTTACTAGTTTGCACTCCTATTGTGCTCTGTACCAAGTGAATGTTGCTCTAATTGAGCTCACTACATGCTTGCTACACGCTATCAAGCTTTACTTTAGACGAGCCTCGAGCCTGTCACGCGATTTTCTGACGATAGGCTCTACTGTTTCAAATCTATACATGCCCCGATCATGTTGCTGGAGAAACGATCATGTTGAGTCGATTTGAGTCCCGATTTTCTTGCCTGTTGTTTTTCGTTCTTTGCCTGTTGGCGAACGTGACAGGAGTTAGGGGGCAAGGATTTTTGGTCCCGGATACCGATGGACGTTGGCGTCTACCTCGTCCATTTCCGCCCCATCCGCATCCGCCAATCCCGCAGCCTCCGGGTCCGCCTCAACTGTATCGTACCAAGCAAGTCGAGATCGATGCACGTATTATTAACTCGGTGGCCCATGTCCAGCTAAGCCAAACTTTCGTGAACGAGAGCAGCCAAACCGTCGAAGCTCGTTGCGTGATGCCTGTCCCTTATGAAGCGGTCATTCAGAATCTAACGTTCCTCGTCGACGGCAAAGAGATCGAGGGGAAATTGATGTCCGCCGAGGAAGCGCGCCGAATCTACCAAGGGTACGTTCAGCGATCCAAGGATCCTGCACTTGTACAATGGTTGGGTTCCGGCCTCATTCAGACCAACGTTTTCCCTATCCCTCCTCAAAAAGAAAGAACCGTTACCTTGAGTTTCACGCAAGTGGTCTCGAGAACCAACGGGATGCTCGATTGGCAAATGCCTTTGCGAGCGGCAGGTTACTCAAGCCAGCCACTGGAAAAAATAAGCATTAACATTTACCTCGAAGACGATCAATCGCTCGGTAACATTTACTCGCCATCCCACTCGGTCGACATTGTCCGCACCGGCAGTCGGCAAGCGACGATTCGCTACACCTCTAAATCCGAAGTTCCCGTTAGCAATTTTCGCGTGATGGCGGATACAACCAAAAAGCAGCTTGCGGCAAACTGGATTGGATACCGACCCGATTCGGATGAATCGGGCTACTTTTTAATGCTGCTTCATCCAGCCTTTGAAGCAACGGCCGACAACTCGCCAAAGAACATCGTTTTGTGCCTCGACAAATCGGGAAGCATGCGCGGCGAAAAGATCGAGCAGGCCCGAAATGCCCTGATCTACGTCCTCGATCACTTGCCGAAAAAGGACCGCGTTGGCATCGTCGTTTACGATAGTCAAGTCATGACGTTTCGCGACGAGCTTGTGTCGGCTTCGGACGAACGCGAAATGGAAAGTGCCAAAACTTTCGTTCGCACTCTGGGAGCGTCTGGCAGCACAAACATCGATCAGGGTTTGCAGGTATCACTCAAGATGCTCGACGATTGTGACGGTCCAAGCTACGTCGTTCATCTTTCGGATGGCGTACCCACAATCGGCGAACGCGACGAGCGACAAATCACTGCAAACGCCGTCAAGAACAATAAGGAGCGAACTCGCATATTTAACTTTGGCGTCGGGCACGACGTGAACAGCAAATTGATGAATCGCTTGTCCCAAGAGTGCTTTGGTCAAACTTTTTTTGTCGAGCCGGAACAAGACATCGAAGACTCCGTTTCCGCATTGTACGATCGACTCGGCCAACCTTCGCTAACCGATGTTCGCTGGGAAATTGTTAGCGAAGAAGGCAAGGATCGAGGAAAACTTGCCGACGTCTATCCATCCCATTTGCCTGACCTTTTTTCCGGTGACCAAACCAGTATCGTTGGTCGGTTTCGAGGCTCTCACGAAGCGACGTTGATCGTGACGGGCAAGATCGGCGACAAGTCCGTCAAGTACGAACAGACTCTTGACTTGGGCTCCGCACGATCTCGCGCTGACGGTCGCTTCATTGCGACGCTGTGGGCTAGTCGCCGCGCTGCGGCAATCATTGACGAAATGGACTTAGAAGGTCGCAAAGAATCGTTGATGCAGGAGTTGTTAGAATTGTCGAAGAAATACGGAATCTTGACGCAATACACTGCATTCTTAGCAGAAGAGCCCAATGCCAATATGCCGCTGGCCGAACAAGAACTGTTGCTGGAACGTCGTCTGTCTTCGCTTGAACTACAGTCAGGACTACAAGCTTTCCGACAACGGCAGAACACCACGGAATTGAGCAAGGCGAGCAATGCGGCTGAAGCCGATCGCTTGCAATCGTTCGGTGGCGGCGGGTCTGGCGCTGGATTGGCGGATGCGACCCAACCACGCAGCGCTACGTTGGGTGCTGGCGGTGGCCGACCCGGATTAGGTGGTGCTGGGGGTGGCCAACCTGGCTTGGGTGGACTAGCTCCGGCTTCGGGCCCTGCTAAGGTCGCGACGAACCCGATTCGTCGGTCCGGTGAGCACGCCTATTTCCTTCGCGACGGAAAATGGATCGATTCAAGCTTGGGTGAAAAAATTCCCGAGAAGGTCACGAAGGTCGAACGCTTCAGCGACGAGTATTTCAAGTTACTGGAAAAATACTCGGACGCACTCGGATCGATCGTAGACGTCGACGAGCCAATCATTGTCAAACTTGGTGATAGCGTTTACGAAATCTAAAAAAAGAGATTCGTAGGTAATTACTGGCTGGGGCCCGATTCGGGCTCCAGCCGAATTTGCAAAATGTAATTTGCATTCTGCGGATTTCGTCCTCGTAGCTCCTGAGTCATAAGTTTCACCGTGGAGGAAACGGGATAGGAACGACTCGAATCGCTCGTATCGCTCGTCGACGTGGACCCACTCGACTGCCAGACGGATGGGCCTGGTAAATCAAACTCGTGAACGATCTTTCCGTCAAGTTTGACAAATGTCTTCTCGACAGTTTCATTCGGGCGACCTAAGTCATATTCATAATCGATGGTGTGAGTCCCCGGTGTAATGGGAATCGACACCCGCTGCGCTTGCGATAACACCGTCACATCATTGGAAATGAGCAAAGTAGTGTTTGGTTTTGACTGAATTGGACCCTGCAAGACCAGTCGATACGCAGGCAGGGTAGCTGGAACATAGATTTTCCACCGTGAGGAATTGGCCCATTCGGCTGGTAGTGCGACCGCTGCAACCGCGTTAGGGTCCGTAATAACCAAATTTGCGCTTAGGCGGCTTAATTTTACGAGATCCATGCGGGTCTGCTCAACTCGCCTCGTGAACTGAAATACGGCGACCCAAACTGCAATGGTCGTCATCATGAGTAAGAGCGTCGACAGGCTCCATCTCCACGAACTATTTGATGTGCGCAATGTTTGCGCATCGACATCCAAATCCCCAGTCTCAGCGTTATGCATATTAGTTATTTCGTTGCACTACTTCGTCCTGAATACGCCAAGCTTCGGTGCTACCAAACCCGTATTCCAAAATAGGAGCGTTCAAATACATTCGAAGCGGCGAGGATTCTTCGAACTTCTTCGCATATTTGTTGGGCCAAGCGACATTCAACAAGTAGACGACTTGGTCCGTGTTGTAACTATGGACTTGAAAGTCCTCTACCCCAGAGTCGATTATTAACTTGAACAAAGCTTCGGATGTCAAATCAAGTCCCTGGGGCACATCTAGGCTAAAGTACCGCGACGTCCGTTCCTGCTGAGCGAACACATCGAGACGTCGATCGTTTACGATACGAAAATTGATGCGAACAATTTCCTCGCGGGCAAGGACAGGAAGGGAAACTGACTGGCTGCCTCCACCACCAGATTGTGTCCGATAGCGTTCCTCTTCGGCGTAGTCGGCTGGCAAGTAAATTCGCCATGCAAATTTGCCAGGAGCATCCGTAGCGATTCGCTTGACGTAAATCTTGCTGGGATCTTCGATGGGCATGTAACCCACGATGTTCGTCAGCCGCATTTTTTCTGCGTATAGCGTTCGAAAGACTTGACCTTGACGAATTGCAATCCACCCGCCAACAGCGATAGAGATGATGAGAACTAGTCGAATCGCGCGGGTGAACATCGCCAAGCCATCCGTCTGTGAACTTGCACTCAAGATGAGCCTGCCATTGTACAGGCTCACCTAAGATTGCATCAGGACGATCGCCCATTTCGGTTACTTCGCCCGCAATTTTAGGTCGCTGCAGGCAAAGATTAATCAAGCGACTTAGTTGTTCGACGCGAGGAATCGACGCTTACTAATATCTAAAACCGTTTCGCCGAACGTATTTCCGGTCGAATTATTCCCGCCAGCTAGATTCACGGTAAAAGTATCGTTCGCGCTCGCCGTGCTGCCATTCGTACCTGCTCGCTCAACACCGTCCACGAAATCGGTTGGCTGGGTTTGACGAACAGTGTAGGTGCCAGGCAGTAATCCCGTGAAGTCATACGCGCCTGCCGCAGTCGTTTGCTGGGTCCGTGAGACAGCCGCTCCCAAGAAATCAGTGCCCGTCAACGTGATCGTCACTCCGGCAATTCCAGTCTCACCCGTGTCTTGGACACCGTTTCTATTTCGATCGACGTAAACCGTACCACTGATGTTTGCCGGGGCAGCCAGCACGGTTGTTTGCGTTGCGGAGTTATTCGTCGCATTGGTTTCCGTTTCATCTGCCACTGCAGTCGCGGTGTTAGTAATCTGGGCTTGTGCACCCGCGTTCACCGTCGCATTTATTGTTACCGTGGCTGAAGCGCCGGAGGCCAAATTTCCGATTGTTGCAGTTACTGCGTTGCCCGTGTTGTTGACGGTACCGGCCGTTGCGGAGCCGCTAGCAAATGTCAATTGCGAAGGCAGCGTGTCGGTAACACGTACATTCGTCGCGGTGCTGGGCCCGCTATTGGTTACAACGATCGTGTACACCACGGTTCCGCCCGGTGCCACCGGATCGACTGCATCGGTTTTGGTAATTGTCAAATCCAACTGGGGATTGACTACGGTCGTCGCTGTGGCCGTGTTGTTAGCAGCGTTCGTGTCCGTTTCGGTACGAGTAACTGTCGCGGTATTCGTAAGCGTTCCACGAACTGTTCCTGCAACAGCTCCTACAACGGTGACCGTTGCCGTCGCGCCAGGATTCAACGTGCCAATATTCGCCGTCACCGTTCCGCTGGCATTGGTGACAGTGCCTGCCGTAGAAGTACCTGAAACAAAACTTACACCGGTTGGCAGCGCGTCAGTCATCACCACGTTGGTCGCGGTCGATGGTCCATCGTTAGTGACAATAATCGTGTAGGTTAGTTGATTCCCAGCAATCACCGGATCCGCCGAGTCGGTCTTGGTGACTCGGACGTCAACTTGGCGATTCACGGTTGTTGTTTCCGAATCGCTATTATTGGTCGTATTGGTATCCGTTTCATTCCCAGTCACCGTAGCAGTGTTATTAAGCGTTCCCACGGCCGTTGCGGCAACGGTTGCGATGACAGTGATCGTCGCATTGGCTCCGTTGGCAATGTTACCTAGAGCAGCGTTGATGTTGTTGCCGGTGTTCGTTGCTGTTCCCTGACTTGGCGTTGCCGAGACGAACGTCAGACCGGTTGGCAACGCATCGGTAACGGTCACGCCAGTTGCATCCGATGGTCCGTTATTTGTCACGGTAATGGTATAAGTAAGATTTTGACCAGCGATGATTGGGTCGGCCGTATCGACTTTGGTGATCGCCAAATCGATTTGCTTCTGCGTCGCCGTGGTAGTTGTCGCTGAATTGTCGGTCGGATCGGTATCGGTTTCGGTTGCGGTAACAGTCGCCGTGTTGGAGAGTGTTGCCGCCGCATTGGCATTGACTCCTACGATCAACGTCACCGTTGCGGACGCTGCGGGGGCTAACGTGCCAATATTGACGGTAACCACTCCGGCAGCCTGAGTTCCCGTTCCAACCGTCGACGTCACTGAACCAAAGGTTACTCCGGCGGGCAATGTATCCGAAAGCACTACGTTCGTTGCTGTGCTTGGCCCATCGTTGGTGACGCTCATCGTGTATGTCAGGTTGTTCCCAGTGACAACTGGATCTGGCGTATCTGCTTTGGTTACGCGTAGATCGATATTCCGCTGGACCGTCGTTGATGTTGTCGACGTATTATTCGTGGTAACGGGATCCGTTTCGTTGCCTGTCACCGTTGCTGTGTTGTTCACGGTGGTAGCGGTCGAGCCCGCGGGTACGGCAACGATAACAGTGACCGTCGCTGACGCACCGCTGGCTAATGCACCGAGTGTTCCAGTAATTGTGCCTGCGGCATTGGTCGCCGTTCCCTGGCTGGCAGTAGCGCTAACGAACGTCACGTCCGATGGAAGCACATCGGAGATGGAAACTCCTGTTGCATTCGACGGGCCATCGTTGGTTACGGACAACGTATACGTCAACTGTCCGCCCGCATTAGCCGGATCGGGCGTGTCGGTTTTGGTGATCCGCAAATCGGTTCGCTGTACGATGGGTGTAATCAGACTATCGTCGTTATTGGTCAAATCGGTTTCTTGACCGACACCAACAACGGTAACATTATTCGTTAGCGTGCCGATACCAGTCGTTGGTACGGCAACGATGATCGTGACCGTTGCGCTAGCCCCATTTGCAAGTGTTCCAAGATTGGCCGTAATGGTTCCAGCCGCATTCGTCGATGTTCCTTGACTGGCCGTGGTGGAAACGAATGTTACACCGGCTGGCAAAGGATCGGATGCGATGACGCCTGTCGCGTCTTCCGGTCCGTTGTTTGTCACGCTCAAGGTATAGGTCAACTGGCTACCAGCAACGGCAGAAGTCGGATTGGCCGTCTTAGCAATTTGCAAATCGATTAGCGGAGCAAATCCTAAGTCGACCGATAAATTTGTGTTGGTATCGGTATCACCGTCATTGATTGGCTCGGTTCCCGAAGCCAATGTGATTGCAGCGGTTGCAACACCAACCGTCGCGATTAGCGTGCCGTTGTCGTCGTTGTTAATATTGTTGTCAGGATCGGGAGCAGGGTCATTGCCGGTACTCGAGGCATGTCCAGCTAAGGGTTGCCCAACTCCAAATTGCGAAATTGGAACAAGGACCAGATAGCTTCCTGGAAGCAAGTTTCCGAACGAAAAGGCTCCGCCTGCTAAAGTTGTTGTCGTCGCGGCCAACAAATCCACACCGTTATCGAAAGAACCATTGGCGTTGGTGTCCGTGTGCAACTGAACCGTCACGCCAGCGATACCTGTTTCCGCTGCGTCCTTGACTCCATCATTATTGGTGTCGACCCAGAGGAGGTCTCCGATAGTCATCGCCGGCAAGTTAGCAATGTTCACTGTTTTCACCGTGGGCCCAACGATACCGACGTTATCAATAATCGCATCGCCTGCATCGGGACCAGCGACTTGGATTATAATTGCACCCACATTGGTCAAGTCAGCGCCCGTTCCCGCTGTAGTGACAAACGAAGAGAATGGGACATCGAGCGTTGCTGTAGGCAATGCGCCGACCGTTACAGGGACGTTCACCGTTACGGCAGAAGCATTTGCGCCGCTATTGATGGTTATGGTCAAAGTGTTTCCGGCTTCTCCACCGATCGCAAAACGAAATGCATTTCCTGTCCCTGATGAAGTAAAATCAACTCCTCCAAGACCATTCGTTGCGAGAGCCGTCGCATCATTGTCCTGCCCGTCATACGTGATTATTTTCGTGCCGTTCGCGCCTGCACCAACATTAAACGCCAGATAATTGGTGGTCGAAGGTGTGTCGACTTCTGCGGAAACCGTTCCGGAAACTGCGGAAACAAAAATATCCCGTTCCCCACCAACCGCCTCAGGTGCATCCAGTGAGGAGCTTGTAGGCGTTGATCCAGGGTCGGTCGCAGTTACTAATTGAGCTGTCTGGTCAAATGTATCAATCGTTCGAACGGAAACTCCCGCGATATCCCCCGCCGAAATCGTCACGGCTTGGACTCGCTGGCTTGCACGTTGAACTAATCCTGAGACAGGTGTCGTTTGGACGACGAAATACAGGCCCGCCGTGGTAATATCGTTAAATGCGTAGACGCCGGTGGTCGCGGCTGAATTATTTGTGGTCACGATCGTGTCGTCCCCACCGCCATTATCAAAGATTGCGTTTCCTCCATCTCGAACGAGTTGGATTGTTACTCCCGAGAGTCGTGGATCGCTCGCATCGAGCGTGGCATTGTCAGTGACGTCGTTGAAGACGGTCCCTGTGATATTGGCCGCCATCAACTGACGGCCTTCGAGCATTTCTACTCGCAGCCGTCGCCTTGAATCCGGCTTGGTTCGTTTGTTTCGAGAGTTGGTACGTAGCGATTCTGTCAAACGGGTCCAAAAGCCAGCCATTGATCCTGCTCCATCCTTGAATTGAATTCGATGTCGAGCGGAATGCGGGGTTCCACAACAATGACACCGAGTCGATTACCAGCCAAAGCCATTTGTGCTCTGGCAGGACTCAAAACAAAGCAAGGCAGCAAATCCTCAAGTCAAACTTGAAGGATTAGGCTGCCTTGGCAGGTTTTCCGGTCTATTCTGATTGTGGCAAGCTAACTTACCACCGGAATTCCATTCCAAAGTTGAGTCCTTGTACCCAGTAATCGGATTCTACGAATCGAAACTGGGGGCGCTCTACCTGATTGTTCACATTTTGCGCCGGAGGAAGCAGATTAGGATTCAAATCCGTATCAATCTGATCACCTGGTCGAACAACATTGCTCAAGAACATCAACGTGTATCCGCAAAGTAGTCGAGCTCGGGGTGTCAATTGATAGCCCATCGTCGATCCAAACTCAGGCACAACCGCGAATACGTCTCTTTCGAATACGCCGATATTGCTGCGTTGGGTGAGAAAGCCCGACTGAAAAGTTTGCGTAGCCGCACCTTGTGGCGTAATCTGCGTACCACCGTTAATTGTTACGCGTTGATTCACGTTGCCGATAGAAAGCCTTAGCAAGCTATCGAGAGACCAGAGTCCACGGCGACCATGCCACATCACGCCCAATTCAGCTCCGTTGAATATGTTACGTGTGTAGAAGTTGTCGTCGATCGAAAATCGTCCTTGATCCACTTGCGATTGAAGGTTTTCGTGTAGCTTGAGGCTTTCCGTCAACAGCAAGTTCCGCCATCCCAGAGTTGCTTCGATACGTGACATCGTCGGAACGCATCCACCGCACAGTTCCGAAAAAGATTGACAAGAGCCGCAAGCCAACCGACGTCGAAATCGCACTGCCCCTCCTTTCAAGTCCGTCATAGCGTCGACTTGGAAACTTCCCGTCGCGATTCCTGGGTAGCCAACCAACTCAGAATCATTTCGTCCCGTTGCTACGTTAAAGAACGGGCGAGCCAATTGGGGAGCCCCCGATGATTGGTTGAGAAACGTTTCGGTTGCGCCACCAATATTAAAATACTCGCCTTCGAATCCAATGTTTGGATTATTCGCAAACCACCAACCAAACTTTATCCTACCGCCAGAACGGGACTTGTTGAAAAACTCGTCGTCTCCCAAAAGCGTTCGTGTCCCATTCAAACCTAGGATTCCTGAAGCATTCGCAGGAGTAGTGTTGTCACGAGAGGTCGTCAACAATGGCGGAATTCGCATGCCAGATTGCCACCACATCAGGTAGTCCATTTGGACCCAAGCATTTCCTGGAAACATAAAGACCAACCGGGCGGGAGGCGGGCTCAGGTTGCATGGATCGGAGCAACCATCGGAACAAGAATCGGCCATCGATTCCGGAACGTAGTCACCTTCGTATGGAATGTCCGCTTGAGGGACATCGTCAACGATCATGCCCTCGTCCATGACTGGTTCTTGAAAAGCGACCTTCTTCACTGTAGTCGCTGGCCGTCCTTTAGAGGTCGGTGAGCGAAGGACGCTCTTCGTTGCAGCCGACCGTTGGGCTCGCGAATTAGACTTGGAAACTGTAGAGGTTCGGTCCCCGGCTTCGAGCGTTCCGAACGTTCCCAAAACGATAGCGATAATTGCAATCAAGCGGCTCACGGCTAGTCAATCCATCTGTAAGGAGATCAAATGGGTATGCTATCTCAATTCCTGCGATAGCGCTGCCACGGTTCTCGTGAGGCAGTCACGTTCATTTATCGGCCGCCTGCGACGGAACATTCGCTTCAATCCAAAAATTTTATCAAATCCGAACAAATTACCTAATCGGCCATTTTGCGCATTCAACGCAAATTAAACTCCATGACCAAATACCTTCGAACAGCAGAAGACGCTAACCAACTTGCGGAAACGGCAAGCAATTGGTTGATAGAGATCATTCGCCGGAGCGTTTCAAGTGATGGCGTGTGCCGAATCGTGCTCCCCGGAGGATCGACTCCTAGATTGCTCTACGAAAAGCTGGCAAAGGCCTTCCCAAACACCGTGCCTTGGCACTGCGTTCAGTTCTTTCTTGGTGACGAGCGGAACGTGCCGCTCGATGATCGCCAAAGCAATTATGGAATGATCAAGTCGGCTCTTGGCCCCGTCCTATCTATTGGCAAAGCCCAACTGCACCCTGTGAATATTCGGATAGGCTTTCCCGAGCGGGCGGCCGACGAGTACGAAGCAACCATTCGCACTTCCTTCAACAACTTTTCGACCGTAACGAGATTTGACATCGTTTTGCTCGGCATGGGTGACGACGCCCACACGGCATCACTTTTTCCATATAGCAGTGGCTTGTCGGAGCAAGTGCGGCTGGTGACTTGCAATTGGGTTGAGAAACTGAAGACCCACCGAATTACTTTGACGGCTCCAGTTCTTTCCGCTGCCAAACATGTCGCGTTTTTGGTAAGCGGTGCAAGCAAGACCAACGCACTATCTCAAGTCTGGCACTCACCATATCAACCCGAACTTCTTCCTTCGCAATTGATTTGCCCTCAAGGTGAATTTGTTTGGATGGTCGATAAGGCCGCTTTGGGACAAACGCCCGTACCATCGGACTGGGTGGTCACCAAGTAACCGTGAGCGGCATTGGCTTTCACGAAGATCTGCTTATGCCATCGGCTTCTTGAGAATTTCATTCACGATGCGACCTGGTTGACCGTCGAGCAACGAGCCTACGCCGCCTGGTCGGGTGAAAGAAAACCTGTTTGGTTCGAGTCCGAACAGGTGCGTCAACGTTGCGTGATAATCGTAATGATTGATAATATCGCGAACAGCTTTATGGCCGAATTCGTCTGTCTCGCCAAATGCAAGCCCGCCGCGAATGCCGCCCCCTGCCATCCACATACTAAATCCGTAAGTGTTGTGATCGCGGCCTACATTTTTCTCATTTTGAATGACCGGCAATCGACCCATCTCGCCACCCCAGTGAACCAAAGTCGTATCAAACATTCCTCGTTGTTTGAGATCTTTGACCAAGGCCGCCGATGGTTGGTCTACTTTTTTGCACGCTGCAGGCAACGAAGTCAGGATGCTACCGTGATGATCCCATTGCTGCGTCGACGTGTAGATTTGAACAAATCGGACGCCTCGTTCCACCAGCCTTCGAGCGATAAGACATCTCGTTCCGAATTCGCGTGTGGCGTCTTGATCCAAGCCATACATACGGTGCGTTGCCTCGGACTCTTGGCCGATGTCGAGAGCTTCTTTGGCCGCTGTTTGCATGCGGGCGGCAAGCTCGTAGGTTGCAATACGAGCTTGTAAATCCGTTTCGCCATCGTGCTGCGCGAGATGGTCTTGATTGATCTTTTGAAGAAACTCCAAATATTTGCGTTGGGGCTCGCCAGCCAATTTGCTCGGCGGATCTAGATTCAAGATTCTTGGCTCGCGAGGTCGAACGACCGTGCCTTGATAGATGGACGGCAGCCATCCATTCGACCAGCAATCCGTTCCCAGAACCGGCAGTCCACCAGGATCGGGCAATACGACAAACGCAGGCAAGTTTTCGGACTCGCTACCAAGTGCATACGTCAACCAAGACCCCAGTACGGGACGGCCAGCGTTGATTCTACCGTGATGCAATGCATAAATCGATTGCCCATGATTGTTAACGCCGGTGTGCATGGAGCGAATCAGCGTCATATCGTCGGCAATCGAACCCATGTGCGGAATCAGTTCGCTCAACTCCATCCCACTGTGGCCATGCCGCTGCCATTTCCAAGGACCCGACCACACTTTGGAACTTGCCTCAGCGGCGTTATCGTATTTGACTTCGCCAGGAAAATTCTGCATGTGATATTTTTCGACTTGAGGTTTTCGGTCGAACAAATCCAAATGCGATGGACCGCCTTGCATGAACATGGAGATCATGGCGGTCGCTTGCGGTGGGGAATTTGGTGGCTTGGGACGGGTATCGAATATCATCTTTTCCAGATTTGGTTTGGCGGGTTCACCCCGAACTACATCCTGTTGCATCAGCCAAGTTAAGGCCAAAGGAGCAATCGCAAAACCTTGCTTGGCCACGAAATGTCGTCGGTTCAAACATGAATCAGGAGTCTGCATTTCGGTAACTCTAATCTATGTACAAGAATCGATTGGACGAAATGAGTGCTTGGCAGAGAAGGGCCAATGCCTGAGCGTCCGGTGTCAGAGATGTTCCCCGCGCGGCAATCGCGGCAGCATCTGTTGGAGCGGGCGTTGCAGCCATTGCCTCGAAAGTCGCTCGCTGAGTGGCAAGCATTTCAAGCGATGCGGAAATGTCGCTCTCGGCTGGCTCAAGTCCGAACGCCAGTTTCCAAGCAAGCTTGACTTGATTCATCGCTTCCGGCCCCGCTTGACGCTGAACACGTTCGGCGAATTTTTCCGCATACAAAATCGAATAACGGTTGTTCATCATGAGGAGTGACTGAGGGGCAACCGTGGAACTAGTGCGACGATCGCAGTTGGGTGTCACATTAGGCAAGTCAAATGGCTCAAGCATCCCAAATGGTAATGAACGACGTGATTGCAGGTAGATACTTCGACGATATTGATCCGGGCCATCTTGAAACTGCGCAACCAAGATACCATTACCATCGCGAGTCGCTGGTCCAATAATGGCTTGCCCCGCATCGTCCGGATTGATCGGAACAGGAGGCCCAAAAAGATGATAGTCAGCGTGCCCGCTCATTTCGATCAAGGCGTCACGAATCGCCTCGGCTTCGAGCCGCCGAATCGACATTCTCCCATAGAGTCGATTTTCAGGATCGATCGCTTGTAAATTGTCCGACTTGATTGACTGCTGACGATAGGCGGCGGAGGTCACCATCAACCGATGCAGTCGTTTCATTTGCCAACCGCTATCGACCAGCTCGCACGCTAGCCAGTCCAACAGTTCGGGATGGGACGGATTCTCGCCAAGCCGCCCGAAATCGCCAGGCGTACCAACAATACCTCGACCAAAATGATGCGACCAAATTCGATTGACCAGTGATCGGGGCAAGAGAGGATTCTGACCACTCGTCCAATATTTGGCTAACGCCAGCCGACGACCACTGGTAGGCAGATTGGGATCGTCTACCTGCAAAGTTGGCCGAGTTTGTAAAATACTCAAGTCACCCGGTTCGACGGCATCTCTGGGCTGATGGATATCACCACGAGAAAAAACAAAGGTTGGCGGAAGACTACCAGGCGTCTCGGTCAAACACGCGACGAAATTTTCAGGCGGACGTTTGGTTCGCGCCTCCGCTGCAAGGTTTTCATGTCGTTTGTTCAATTGATCGACGGTAGCTTGTTCGTACAAATAAACGCTGCCGCGATCGACATTCAGACTGGGGAATTCCTTTAGAATCGCTCGTTGTTCATCGTTGCGTTTGTCTTCGGGTGTTTCGCGTGCCAATTTACCGATTGTTTGTTTCTCAATCGGTAGTTTTTCCAATTCGCGATTGAAAACTTGGTGAATGACGCAATCCAATTCCATGATACGATGGGCTTCGATTTCGGCAATTTCCGCATCCACCAAAGCAGCCTTCTGCCGTTCGTCCGGCCCCCACAAGCTGACCAAGCGACTCGATTTTTCCTTCCAGTTCTTCCAGTCCAACGCTGGTTCAAACACCGCGCGGAACTTGTAATAGTCCTTTTGCGAAATGGGATCGTAACGGTGATTGTGGCACTGTGCACAACCGACAGTTATGCCTAAGAGCGAAGTCGAAACAATTTTGACCGTTTCGGCTACAACATCATTTCGTGCGACGTTTGCATCCACTCCGGACTCTCCCGTCCCATCCGGAGCCATGCGAAGAAATCCCGTAGCGGCAAGCTTTTCACCTTGCTCTGCAGTCAGATTCTCGTACGGTGGCGTCAGCAATTCGTCGCCAGCCATTTGTTCAATAACAAATTGATTCAACGGCATATCGTTGTTGAATGCATGAATGACGTAATCTCGATATCGGAAAGCCCACGGTCGAATAGCGTCTGTTTCCGTGTAGCCATCGCTGTCCGCATAGCCTGCCGCGTCGAGCCAATGACGACCCCAACGCTCACCATACGCTGGCGATGCCATTAGGCGATCAACGAGGTCTTCGTAGGCCGACGGCGATTCATCTTCGACAAATTGCTGAACCATCGCGGGAGAAGGAGGAAGGCCCAACAAATCAAAACTCAGACGTCGAATCAGAACGAACCGATCCGCTTGAGGTGAAAAACCAAGATTGTGCTTGCTCAATTCTGCCAACAAGAACGCGTCGATCTCGTTCACAGCGGGACTGGCAGATAACTGCGGGGGGACCGAAGGCCGTCGTAATGGCTGGAAGGCCCAATAACTGAGTTCTTCTTCGGTCCATTCGTTGAGGTCAGTTAACAACTCCGGTTCGGGCCGTTTAGTTTTCGCACCTTGATCGAGCCAACGAACTACAGCTTCTTTTTCGATTGATGTCAGACCCTTGCCTTTTGGCGGCATCTCACCAGATTCAATCCTTTGCCAAATCAAGCTGTTGGCAGCGCTACCCGCCTGGATCGCTGGACCAGATTCCCCGCCCAGCGTCATCAGACGAACCATGCGCAAATCCAACTTGCCTGCGATCTCTGTCTCTTCGCCGTGGCACTGCCAGCAATGCGTTTTCAAAATAAGCCGCACATCCGTCTCGAAGTAACTCGGTGCAGCCCCTTGACCGGCATCCTGGCTCATAAGAACCGTAGTCAACGATAATTGCATACCGATGCTAGCCAGCAGACTGATCAAGCCAGGCATTCGGAGTACGGTTTTCAAAGCAGTCATATCTTTCGAGCCAGTCATAAATCCTTCTCGAAATTCGTTTCAAACAAATACGACTCAATCATCGACAACCGCGGTGGCGAATTAAACGATTGTCGAAACCGACGAGGTGGGAAGGGCAGGGTGGGCGTGTGTAAAAATGGGAAGGTTAGCGGCCAAACCAAATGCCTTGATCGCAATGGATTGCCGCAAAACTATTTCGATTATAGATGATTTTCGGTCACTTTGGAACCGAATCCAGGATTTCGGTGATTATGACAAGTCGTTAGGAAAAACGTTTTTAACCGCAATCGCTCATCGTGCCGTCGGATCGTGGCTGACAAGCTAATCCTGTCCAAATACAATCGTCGACTCGATTTGATCCATAATTGGTCTTTGATTTCCTTTTGCAGGTAGGAATCGCGATGGTACGGGAAAAATGTCGTTGGGGTATTCTTTCGACCGCAGGAATTGCAAAGAAAAATTGGCGGGGAATTCGGTTGTCCGGAAATGGCGAGGTGCGCGCCGTGGCGAGCCGCAATCTAAAATCAGCCGAGTCGTTTATCGAAGAATGCCAACGTGAAGCTTCATTCGCCGAGCGACCTGTAGCAGTCCAAGGCTACGACCAACTGCTGCGTCGCGAAGATATCGATGCCGTGTACATTCCGCTTCCGACCGGTATGCGAACGGAATGGGTTTTGAAAGCTATCGAAGCCGGCAAACATGTGCTCGCTGAAAAACCCGCTGGCGTCGATGCGAGTGCGGTGAACCAGATTTTGCAAGCCGCTCAACAACGTCATGTCCAATACATGGATGGCGTCATGTTCATGCACAGTCAACGCCTACAACAACTTCGCGCAGTGCTCGACAACGGCAAGAGTGTGGGAAATATCAAACGAATTACGTCCCACTTTTCATTTCTCGGCGATGATGCCTTTCGCAAATCCAACATCCGTGTGATGAGTCAGTATGAACCGCACGGATGCTTGGGCGACCTCGGATGGTATTGCATTCGCATGATTCTCTGGACAATGAATTATCGACTTCCCAAGAAAGTCATTGGACGGGTCATCACGCCACTCAAAGGGGAAGGAAGCAAAGACAGCGTGCCGGGAGAATTTTCGGCCGAGCTATTCTTCGAAGGAGGCGTCTCTGCAAATTTTTATTGCTCGTTCCTCACTCAACACCAACAATGGGTGCACATTAGTGGCGACAATGGCTTTGTCGAACTAGATGATTTTGTTTTGCCATTCTTCGGTCCTGAAGTGGGTTTCGATGCGAGCAATAATCACTTTCATATCCAAGGCTGCGACTTCAACATGGAACGTCATCGCAAACATTATGCCGTGAACGAGTACGCCAACGGTCACGCAAACAGCCAAGAAGTAAACATGGTTCGGAATTTTGCCAATCACGTACTCAGTGGTAACGTGAACGAAGAATGGGGTCAGATCGTCCTCACGACCCAAACGGTGCTTGACGCGTTGTGGAAATCGGCTGGCCAAGGCAACGCTGTCATTGATCTTACTTAAGTTAGATCTGCCAGAGAAAACCTTTCCTTATGTTATTCGTTGAGCTTCGGACGTCCTGCACCCCCCGATACTACGGCCCAAGGACATTTTTGCAACTTGGCGGGCCAATACGGTACTTTGGTCGACGAATAGTGTTATTAGATTAGGATGCGCGGAGAGATGCATAGGTTAAGGAGGAAAATTGCCGGTACCAAATTGGTGGAAATCCGCTTGGTGACTGCCGAAGAGATAAGTCTGGTATTTTTCGGATTTTTTTCCTAGCATGCGACTGCACGGATGCGATATGTTGATATGAGGAGCGATTTTGCTCCACATCTCTCTTAACCCACTAATCGATCCTAAGATCGAAACAGGGAGATCTAGCTGATGTCTGTAGACTGGTATTTTATGAAGAAAGGATTCTTCGGTACTCACAAAACTGTGGGTCCAATTTCCGAAGTTGAGCTTTGCAAGAAAATTGAAAAAGGCGAGGTCACACCTGAAACCTTGTTGTCAAGCACGAGCAAGACTCACGGTCACTGGCTTCGTATGCGGGAAATTCGCGTTGCTATGAAGCATTGGGACAAAACGCATTCAACCAATGGAGCTGCCTGAAAATGGCAGATGTGCATCACTTTCCAACAAGCGCCAAGATGCTGCGTGCATCAGGCGCTGTCATTTAGAATTTGGTGATGTCAAACTATTTCTTTTGCAATTGAATTTTGCGAAACTGAATTTTCATCGGTTCGCCAGCGTGTAGCTGTAGCGCCAGGATTCCTTCGACTGCTGCATTCCCTTTTTGTTCATCAACCACTTCGGACATTAGCGTGTCGTTGATGTAGTGCTGGACCTTGTTTCCTTGGGCAACGATCTTGTATCGATTCCATCCGTTCTTGTCGACTTTGCCAGCTAATGCATCGGCATCACCGGCCGAGCCAACCACCTTCTTTTCGCCACTCGCCGTAATGGTGATAATTTGTCCACGTTCGGCCAAAATACCGCGACCGCGCTCTTCGTAGTTGATGCCCGTATATCGCATCGTCGAATCAATATCCGCTTGATAACCACCCACGATAAATTCTTTCGCGTCGTGCACTTTGCTTCGATATTGAATGCCCGAGTTACCGCCTTGGATTCGATACTCTAAATTCAATTCGAAATCGCCAAGCTTGCCGTCTTTCCAAATCAAGAACGTATTGTGGGCAATGGGCTTGTCGGCTTTGGTCGTTCCCGTGATTGCGCCATCCTCGACATTCCAGAGAGTTGTATCTCCTTCCCATCCAGTGAGGTCTTTGCCGTTAAAAATCTCATCGGCTTTGGGTTTCTTATCCTGAGCATCAGCAAGCTGATCGAATTGGAACAAACAGCAAAGCGCCAAGCAGCAAGCTGAAATTCGTCGATATTGGTTTTGCAATTTCATCACATGGAGTCCTTTTGAGGCGGGAAAGTAATTCGGGATGGAAAATCTCGGTTTGATCGCAGTCTACCACTTCGAGTGAATATAGCTTCAAAGCGGTGGAGTGAATCTACTAGATGCTAATTCTACGAAATCGAAATGGCTAGTCATGGCAAGTGGATTCGGCTCGAACTTGCAAAACAAACAAACCTCAAGGGAGGCTAAAAATCGCCGCCATATCATTGGAATCCCTACCAAGACTTTGAAGACCCTGCATACATGAGTTGCCAAATGACCACAGCAGATAGAAACGCGGAAAGAATGGCTGCAGACAAAACTCGTCGAGCGATTTTCTTTGGGTGGAAAATCAAGTAATCGATAGTGCAGACGATTGTGGGAAGAAACAAAACGATCGCGTAAATCCAGACAGAGCGTCCTTCACTGAATAATCGTGTTGTCGCCGTCATCAGGGAAGCAAACAACATCAAGGGAGCGGCAAGAGAATGACTCCAGTTTGCATGACGAAGACTAAAGTATGTGGCCAAAGCCAAACTGGATATCCAAAATGCCAGTGACCAATTGGCTAATGCCGAATAACTGGTTGCGGCCATGATAAAGACGTTGGCAAGACACGCGACAACGATCCACAAGTACCAACGATGACCATGACGCGCTGCGATACCCTGCATCGACAAGGTGTTCCAAACACAACTCACAACTACGGCCATGCACCAAAAGGGATACTCAGGATGTATGTCCTTCCAAGAATCGGCTGTCGGAAAAATGATCCAGGCGGAGATACAGGCAACGCTCGTAACTATGGCGAGTCCGAAAGTCGTGTTGCGACTGCAATACGATGCGATCAATCCAGAGGCCAATATTGGCCATACTGAACGTTTCCAAGGATCGTCTCCTGACCACCATTCCAAACCTGACATGGCGACAAGCGATAAGAACAATCCCAACCACCAAACCGAGGTGGCCAATGCACGTCGCAGAATCGGAGCGGCTTGGTTAAAGCCGAAACCCGCCACGAAAGCTGCGATGACGCTTGAGACTATGGGAATCAGAATACACCACAGTCCTTCTTTCCACCCAATAACCATTCGAACCTCGGTGCAGGCGATCTAAAGCAAAATCCTCGGCTCCAGTAGGATGGGTCTCCCGGCCCGTCCAGCAACATACGAAACAAGCCTCCAAACCCAACCACTCATACAAAAGACGGGCCCGGAGGCCCGTCCTACTTTTTTTATGGTCTCAAGAATTTGAGTTGTGACGATGCACTAGGAATCGAGCAGCTCGATTACATCTTGAAAACGAGCAACGCTTTGATATCAACTTCCTTGTTGATTTTGCCTTCACCGTAAGTCATTCCCCACTTCGTACGGTCGATTTTGAAATCCACGTTCAACTTCATCGTTTTATCTTCATGTTCGACTTTGGCAGGAACCACCACTTCAACAGTCTTGTCAAGCATGGTCAGTTTGCCGTGGATCTTAGCTTCGGTTTCGTTGATCGGTTCTACCTTTGTTGATTCGAAAGTGATCTTGGGAAACTTCCGAACGTTGAAGAAATCTGGATTCTTGAGGTGGTTCGTCAAGTTGTTGTCATCGGAATAAAGGCTTTCAGTCTCCATCACGATCTTCAATTCGCTCTTGGCAGGATTTTCAAGGTCGGCTTTGGCCGTAACGTCGAACTTCTTGAAACCTCCTGTGTGCTTGCCGTCGGACTTGCTGCCGACGAATTCAATTTTCGATTTCTCAGCATCCAGTTTCAGCTCCTCAACAGCGCGAGCTTGAACCGAGAAAATCAAACCAAGCAACATTGCCCATACCGTAACATTTTTTCGCATCGCTTAACTCCACTTCGTAGAAAGAACAAACACTCAGAACGGAAGGGTGCGTTTTGTTGCACCCAAAAATAGACTTAAAAAGCTACAACTTAGGCAACGGCAACCGGCGGGATGGACTCGTTTTGAATCAAGTCTTCAAATGTCTCGCGCCTGCGTATCGAGAGCATCTGTCCATTTTCGATTAGGACTTCCTCGGCACGCATTCGACTGTTGTAGTTACTGGCCATGACGAATCCGTACGCACCAGCAACTTCCAAAGTCAAAAAATCTCCCACGCGTGCGACGGGCAACCGACGACTGGCGACGAAGCCACCTTCTTCTTGCGTAAAAATATCACCCGATTCACACAGCGGCCCGCCGACAACGACGTCGATTTCTTCTGCGCTCTTGGATGCGTTGCGTCGCGTGATCGAAATTGGATGATAAGCCCCATATAGAATTGGTCGAGCCAAATCATTGAACCCTGCGTCCAAAAGATAAAAGACATTTTCACCCATCCGTTTGACTGCACGAATTTCCGATACTAGAAACCCGCTTTCAGCAACTAAGTATCGGCCGGGTTCGATTTCAAGTCGAATTGTGTGCCCCAGGACATCCTGCAGTCGATTGCGACTGGCGTCCCAAAGTTGAAAATACTGATCTAGATCAACATAGGTTTGACCTTGCCGATAGGGCACGGGCAATCCGCCCCCGGCGCTGATAGTAGTAACGCTTCGACCTACTTTGGTAACGATCTTCTCCATGGCACCGCAAACTTGTGCCAAGTGCTCGAGGTCCGTACCGCTGCCAATATGCATGTGAATGCCGCTGACCATCACGCCAAATCGATCGGCTTGTAGCAGGCATTCGTCGACTTGTTCGTGCCAAATCCCGTGCTTTGATTGAGCGCCCCCGGTGTTTGTTTTCTGGCTATGGCCATGGCCGAACCCTGGATTGATTCGCAACGTAACGTTGGCGCCGGGCACCACTGCTCCCAATTGCTCGATCATATCGGGCGACCCGCAATTGACGTGGAGATGGAGCCTTTTGACCAACTCCAATGCCTCTCGATCGAAAACATCTGCCGTATACACAATCGGAGCGGGTTCGCCACCAGCCGCAAAACCAGCCTTCAGCGCCCGCATCACTTCGCCAGCGGAAACCGCATCGACGATCACTCCTAATCGGCGCATGCGATCAAGGATTGCAATGTTCGAACAAGCCTTTTGTGCGTAGCGCACGACATCAAACATCGAGAGGTCGTTGATTTTTTTGGCGATGGTTGCCATATCGTAAACGTACGTAGGTGTTCCAAAACGTTCCGCAATCGTAGGAACAGGAATTCCTGCAATTTCGGTTCGCAGTCCGCCAAAGGTCAATGCACTGGTCGTCATAGTTATTTAATTGGGATCCGATAAAACAATCGATAGGTCAAATACACTCTCTAAATATCAACTTGCACTATCGCGCCGTTTGCGAACTTGACGCGAATATTTCTCCATGAATTTTTTTTCTCGCCCGGTCAGAGAATCCTGGCCGGATTCATGAATCTTTTTCAAAATCCGGTCCGCTTCATCATCATCTTGAGAAGCTTGTTCGGGAGAAAAGACGCGCATGCGACGGCGTTGTTGCATGCGTCGCCAGGATTGTGCCAGTGCAGTGACACTAGAAAGAAACGTCAAATTCCAACGAAGGAAAAAATATGCGGCAGCGAAACCAATCCCGATCAAGTGTACATCGTATGCGACTCGACCAGAGCCTGCCACTCGCGTTTCACCCATGAGGTTTCCTGCGATGAGCAAACATCCGAACACCCAAGCAGGCATCGGGATAACACCAAAAAGAAATATAACGACTTTCGGGAAATTGAGCACGAACAGCATCGAGATACAGGACACAGCCCCCGAAGCACCTGCTAACGTCCATTGCGCACCTTTGCCAGAAAGCCAAACGTTGTTGACAAGCCATCCCAATCCGCACACAACAATGCACGTCAGGAAAATGCGGAAGAACTCAGAACGCCCATACTTTTCTTCCACCGATCGACCTAACATCCAAAGGCCGAACATGTTCCAAAAAATGTGCCAAACTTGCGTTTGGTCATGGACAAATCCATACGTTAGACTTCGCCAAAGCATCCATGGCTCATAGATGTCGGTCGCATGGAGGGTTATAAAACGCGTCATGTATTGGCCGCTAGCATCTTTGCCAGCGAAAATTCCTACGATGAATACGGCGACATTGATCAATATCAACGTAGAAACCGCCGACTGATAATCCCAGTTGGGACTTAAGTCCGGTACTCCGTCTTCGCGGTAATAGGTTCGATCGTGGATGCCCATGGTCTTTGCTCAATCGCAGAAAAGATTAGCTCGCCTAACAATCTGAAGCAAAAAAAGGCTTTCCATCAAGGGGCAACCCGCCCACACAACCAAAATCAAGCAACCGAGCAGATTACTTTTTCCAGGGAAAACATTGCCGATTGCAACGCAACATCTGAAGCATAGCAAATAATATCACGTTGCACTCAATCGTCAAAACAACGTTGTCTTTTTGACGATGCCATAATTCAAGAGCTGATGCGTTTGCGTGCACGGTTTTTTTGAGGGCAGCAGCCCGATTTCTCAAGGGTTCAAGGTTTTCCAGGCAAGTTCGGCAAATCCCGACCCTACAAAGCAAGCACTCGCACAGATTCGAAACTAAATCGACTCAAAGCTTTTTTACATCCATCAAATTGCAAAAGTCAGGGACAAGGTCGGTGCAAAACTGAAGACGCTACTTTGACCGCTTAATCGACGTGTCCCAAAACAACCCCATGACCAGCATTCAGGTACCGGACGTATTTCTGAAATTCGGTTTCTTTCCGACTCCGATTTTTTATTTGGGTAGCGATGGATTTTCGAGTTTTGGTGGCCGAACGGCTGCTGGCGCTTCAGGCGCTGCGGGCTGGGTGGACTCGCTGCCTGTGACGGGAACAGCGGTGGATGGTTCCGTTGGTGGCGGCTGCGAATCGGTCGAAGGTTTCTTTTCTGGCGATTTGGGTTCGAGCAAATTGTTATCAATTTGGTCGACCATTTCACGAGGCATGGTTTCTTTGAAAAAGTTCATCTCGTCCTTGCCAATCTCCTCGGCTTGCTTGTTCCATTTCTCAAGGAACTTTTCCACTTCGAAATCGAACCCACCTTTATCGTATTGTTCTTTGAACTTTACAAATTCGGCCAGAACAAAGTCTTCAGGATAATCTTTATCCAAAACTCGTTTGTATCGTTTGAGCGAATTCATGACGTCGATGCCTGCATCGTCTGTCATCATACGAGGCCACCGAGCGAAAACCTTATACCAATCCACCCAAGCAGCGTCGTAGTCTGCTAATGCTCCATCGACATCTGCCTTTGTCAATTTGGTGTCGGCATCAAACATTTTTTGACGTGCTCGTAGGGTTACATCGTTTTGCTCAGCTATCGGCCGAATTTGCCAATAATCGTAGTTCACTTGCGTACGGTACGACTCCAAGTGAGACAAGAACTCAGCAGCGTCATTGACTTTCGTGCCAAGTTCTATTGCCTTGGATCGTTTGTCGACCGCTACGGAACCCGCAACGGCCAACGTCGTCGGCTGCATGCGGCCCATGATCGAACCAATACGACGGCGCTGATCCATATTCAAGCTATCCGCAGGTGCGTCAATCAACGCTTTATCTTCGGCACTCAAATTATCTCGAAGGGACGCCATGAGTTTTTCTCTTGCATCGCCAACGTATGCATTGAACGCGTCCAGGCCTTGTTTGTAGACTTCCTTAGCCGCATCGAGACCATTCATTTTGACGGTGTGCCCCCAGGTGGTTAACACATCTCGATTTCCGTACTCCCGCCACCATTCACTTGCCTTAATCCACTGGTACTTGGCTCGCTCGTCCAGGATGCCCTCTTTTTCAATGGCTTCACAAAAACGAAGCTGGCACTTTGGTCCATCGCTGTAGTAAATATGCGGCGACTTCCTGCAGTACGCTCCACCGTCAACCAAATCGTACGACTTCATAAACCACAATCGACCCACCAGCCAATGATCGGGTTTTTGATCGACTCCTAAAGCATCGGGCGTTCGCACATCCAGCCCTTCGGAAACGAGATGGCTGTGATATTCCGTATCATTTCGAAATAGCTCGCGGTAGTAAGTCTGCTCGTCGGCAGTTCCAATTTTCTGACCGGTATAGATTCCCAAATCCCACTGCAAGATGGGTTGTCGCTTGTTGAACTTGGTACCCTTTACCAAGTAATCGATACCCTTCTTAATCCACTCGTATCGTTGGTGGTAGTCATCGAACTCAACCGAGATGTTGTAGCTCAAATTGTGCGCTTGATGCTCCCAGACGTTGATAAAGTGCGGCTGGAGCAAAGAGATCTGATTGAGCGTCGCGGCATACCGTTCCCAAAGGGATTCTTTCTTGTAGTACTCGGCTTTTTGCCAAAGGATCGTGGACGCTACTCCTCGCAATCCGAGGGTCGCCAGTTTCATGCTTTCGCTGGCTGGATCGATCTGACCCAAATCGGCTTGGCCAATGTTGTAACGTTCGCGAATCTGCGCGAGGGTGCCGCCTTGGCTGCTTCCCGTGCCATCGCTTTTGCCAGGGACGCTTGGTTGGCCAAGAATAAATACAGGTACCAGCAATACAACGATTGCAATGATATAGATCAGTTTTCGACGAAAGGATGCTAGTTTCATGCCGCCATCTCCCGAGTTTTCAGGAAGAAGTAACTCACTATACAGGTCAATACGAAATAACCGAGCGTCATGGTCATGTGCCGTCCGAGCAAGCCACCGAAAAGATTGACGCCATAAGCCAAGAAGTCCGACGTACCGAGGTTGTTAAAGTTAGGCAAACCCGAAGTCAGCAACTCCAGACTTTCCATGATGCCTCGATCCACTGCCTTGATCACTCGCTCCAGCGGCTGATTACCCAAGTCGAGATCCGTCATCACCCCGCGTTGCGTGACGATACGAATCAGTGACTCGACGGGTCCACCACCTTCTTTTTTATTGTTGATGACATCCGTGGCTAAACCGCCAAAGAACCCCAAAATCAAGAACGACAAAGTTGCAACAATCGCAACCGGTCCTGACAAGAAGGTGCTGAACATCACACCAAAGCAAATGACGATCATCATCTGCAACCAAATACTTACGTAGCCTTTAGTAAAATTCCACCAGAAAGGCATATCACCGGCACGGAGCGCCACGTCGGCGGCAGCCATCCCGAAATATTGACCACTGTCTTCGCAGCGGATGATGACTTCCAACTCGCCGTTGGGAGCCAAGTCTTTGAACAAATTCAAGTCGACCGATTGCTTGTCTTTAGTTCCCTTCACCGTAACGGGGATCTGCCGTCGATCCAACTGATATTCTTGAACGACGAAAGGAATTCGATCGGATTCAACATTGCTTTCTGGATCAGGATTTCGGAGAACGATGGTTCCTCGAACTCCGGTCACAATATCACCCTTGTAAGTACGGAATGCACCCAAGGACATTTCCATCATCAGGCCGTTTGGAAAACTGCTTTCATTGATTTGGTCGAATTTCCAGATCGCGCTCATGAGCGAAGCGCCTTCGATCCATTGGTGATATTCGGATTCGTATCCGACACTCACACCGCTACCTTCGTTTCCATCTGCACCCGTGAACCGCAACTTGCCGAAAACCGGGATACGTGCCCCCAACTCGCCTTGAGCCGGGCCGAAAACAAATACATCGCGACCGTCCTGTGTGGTTCGCTTGACCGTGTGCTGATGGCCATTCGCTTCGGAAGTGACACCTAATCCTTCGGGACCGATCTTAAAAGTATGTTTGTGGGACCGGTCAAGGGTAGTTTCACCCACCATTTCCGACGCCGAAAAAGATTTATCGGCGTGATCATGTCGCAACCCACGAACCACGAACAAATAACTGAGAACGCCCAAGACAACCAGCACCACAGTTCCGACTGTACCGAATCCAACTACGCGACCGATAAAAATCTCGGTTGGCCGGACAGGCTTGGTCACAATCGTATAAATCGTACGGCTCTTGATTTCCGCAGGCAAACTGAACGTGCTCAAAAACAGCGCAAGCAACAGCACCATGTAGTTTGTTGCCGTCACCACGAAACTGATATACAGGCGAGCAGGGTTCGACGATTCTGTATCCAGAAACCATCCCGCAAACATGATGATCACGACAAAGATTGCGACGATTACCAACACGCGCCGACGGAGAGCTTCCTTGAAGGCCAAACGTCCGATAGCGACGATTCGGCGCCAACTCGTACCAGGCAAATCGACGCGAAAAAACTCGCGAATGACTTTGGCAACGGCATAGAAGCCTTCACTGGGGCCGCTTCGAGCCAGGGAGACAAGGTAACCTACAAGAAATCCAAGGACGGCGAGTACGAGCGTCAGAAGGAACCCTTGAAAGAGTCCTCCTTGTTCGAATAGCCACTCGAAATAACTCCAAAATTGGTCGGGCTTAAATCGCATGAATGAACCAAAAAAGCTTTGTGCAAATGCTAGGAAAACCGGTCAACAATAAATCAACCGCCGGTGCCGCGGTGGCCTGGTCGCTGATCGCTCTCGCGAACAATGTCCAAAAAGAGCTCTTCCATGGTCGTGGTCGGATTGTCCATTTGAACCAATTGACCGCCATGTTTCTTGATCACGTCCGCGATCTCGTTCTTTGCCGCGTCGGACAATCCTCGAGCATGAACTTCGGTAACATCGCGAACCTTGAGCAAACTATCGACGCGCCCCAGCTCTTTGAGATCGCCTTGATGAAGAATCGCAATTCGGTCGCAAACGTCCTGTACGTCGGCCAACTGGTGAGAACACATCAAAATGGTCTTGCCCTGATCCCGCAACCGAAGGATCAAATCTTTCATCTCCCGGGAACCAATTGGATCGAGTCCGGTAGTCGGTTCGTCGAGCACAAGTAGGTCCGGTTCGTTAATCAAAGCTTGAGCCAAACCGATTCGGCGAGTCATCCCTTTGGAGTACTCTTTCAACTGGCGGCGGCGAGCTCGTTGCAATCCAACCATTTGAATCAGTTCGTTTGTTCGCTCGCGACGAACCGAAGCAGGCATGTCGAACAGCCGACCGTAGAAATCCAAGGTCTCTTCCGCGTTCAAGAATTTGTAAAGGTAGGATTCTTCCGGCAAATATCCGATTCGCTCATTTTTCGAAACATCGCCAGCTTCTTTGCCGAAGACAAACGCGCGACCCGAAGTCGGGAATAGGAGACCAAGGATCAGCTTGATCGTGGTCGATTTGCCCGATCCGTTCGGACCCAGCAAACCAAAAATCTCGCCTTTGCGGACTTCGATATCCAGTGCTTTCAAAGCATGGACTTTCTTGCGTCCCCAGAAGTCGCGATAGACTTTGCTGAGATTTCGGGTTTCGATAACCACGTCGCTGTTAGCGGCTTTGGTGGCAGTGGACTCTGGTGCAGTTTGGACCGACATTCGGTTTCTCCGAAGCAACATTGCGTAATTACCACAAAGCCGACGGAAGGTTGGTCCGCACAATTCGAGCCTTGAGGAGTGTTTTGAGGAGCATTCACTGGTTCGACGATATCAATCAACTCAGTCGAGTATCGACAACGTTTTCAAGGTGAAAAGGTCGCTTTGCATGCAACCAAGCCCTTGTACGACACGTAAGCCACTGTGGTTCAATCCCTTGAAGGAGTGAATAGTGCCTCGTCCAAGCCCTATTTTGGCGTCAGCGATTCCGTGAAGAACATCCGTGAAGAACGATTACCCTAATCGTTTTCCAGGCAATTGAGGACAATTGCTCTACTTCCACATCCAAAGAATCTACTTTCGAACCCAAAGAATAAGCCTAGACAACGCAGTAGATGCAGCGACAAGTACCGAATTTCGTCTGAGTTTACGTCGTTTTCCAGGGTTTTACTATAAGTGCCCAACCCCGCTCCGACAAGCTTTGTTGACGCTTCAATGCTGCGCAATGTTAAAATTGGGGCTTTGCGAGAAGAACTTAACCGGATTCTCGTACACAACCTTTCTAATCGTGTCGGCAGAATGACCTCGCCGCCGCAATTCCATGATCAGATCAGGGATCGCAGTCGGCTTGCTCGGACCCCAATCCCCCGCCGAATTCGCCATCAACCGCTCCGTACCATACTTTTCGATCATGTCGGCCGCCCGCTGCGGAGTGCATTTGGTGATCGGGTAAAGCGTCATCCCCGCCCAGTAACCCGCATCCAAGACCGCCCCAATCGTATGCTCCTCGACGTGGTCCACCAAAACGCGAGACTTCTCAATTCGAGAATCGCCATTGAGCATGTCCAAAATCATGCGAGTCCCTTGGTATTTGTCTTCAAGGTGAGGAGTATGAATCAAAATCTGCTGGCGATACTTGATGGCTAATTCCATGTGCTCCAGGAAGATGATCGATTCGTTGCGAGTATTCTTGTTAAGTCCAATCTCGCCGATCCCCAAGACGTTCGACTTGTTCAAAAATTCTGGAATCATCGCAATGACTTCGCGTGAAAGCGATACGTTTTCAGCTTCCTTGGCATTAATACATAACCAAGTGAAATGCTGGATTCCAAATTGCGCCGCCCGCTTGGGCTCGAATTCCGTTAGCTGCCGGAAGTAGTCGCGAAAACTTTCCACGCTCCCCCGATCAAACCCTGCCCAGAATGCTGGCTCGCTCAACGCGACGCATCCCATCTTGGCCAAAGTCTCGTAGTCGTCCGTGGTGCGCGAAACCATGTGAATATGTGGGTCGATGTAATACATGCGTCATAACTTCCTTTTCAAAATCCTCAGAATCATCTCAAGCCAGCTCGCGCCACGCATGTCCCATCATTCGTCGCCAGCACCGTTCCATCTGCCCGAGCTTTATCGCTTCGCTTCGTCCACAGCCAACTTGGTGCGCCAATCGGCGTCGTAGCTACGACTGAAATGCAACTGGACGGCTTTCGCACGCTCGCTTTCATTGCCAAGCAAGATCTTCATGGCATCCGTGAGCAACGTCATCTGGGCATTATCGGCTACAGAACCTTGGCCACGATCGATTCGATCCAACGTAGCGGCCAAGTCGAGAATCTTGGAGCGAGCAGTAAGATATTCCGCTTGCAATATCGCTTCAGCTTTTCGATGCATAATCGATGACCTCAATTGAAGTTGGTAACGACTCGTTGGCTAAATGTTTCTTAAACGCGGCATTTATCACGCTCGCAGATTTAGTCGGCCACTCTCAGAGTTTCTTCCCAAGTATGCGAAAAATCAAGGCCTCGCCCACCGCAGCTTGTCCCCGTTGAGCCCCGCAGATCATTCGACGAACGTGAATTCATTCGAGTTAAGCAACACCAAACACAATTCTGCCATCGACCGCGTCTTCAAAAATAACTGACATTGCTCGGACTCGGAGGCTGTCGGCTCGCGCTGGAAAACTGCTTGAAAACACCGAGCGATCTGCGATTCCCCTGCGGACAACTCTTGAACCGCATCCATCCGATTCACACTCTCCGCCAAAGCCAACGCTGCCTGCTTGGCCCACGCACCGTTCATCAACGACAATGCTTGTGGTGCCACGATGGACGATTCGCGGCGTGGACACGAAGCAGAATTTTCCGGTAGATCAAACGTCTCCAACCAAGGAATGCGCACCGTCCTCTTCTGAATCAAAAAGATGCTTCGAACGGTAGCTGTCAATTTTAGATTGCTGTTTTCTTTTTATCGGAATTTTGCTAGTTCAGGCGAATGCCCAATTTGCCAGACATAATCTTCGACCCACGCGACGAAATCATTCGCCAGCAAGCTGAACGGATC
>JANMGV010000116.1:0-2077 GCA_031374825.1 Pirellulaceae bacterium | reverse complement strand
CTAGCCCAACTTCCCCAACAACTGGGCGTCGAGTAAGGAAAAGGTTGGTTTTTCGATTTTCGTTTCCACTACATTTTGGCTTCGCGCATTCTCGTTGGTAACTTCATTCCAAGTTTATCGAGCAGGATTCGCTGATGTTCGGTAGGGCGGGTGACGCAGCGGTTTCGGATTTCATGACCGGTATCGGTGGGGAATACTACGTCTACCAAGCGTATTTCGGATAGTTCGGATAATACTCGACGGGGTTCGTCACCCAAGCCTGCTTGTTTGCATCGTTGTCCAAGAGTTTTCCAGAGAACATACGATAGGAAGCAGACCATGATGTGGGCGCGTACGCGATCCTCTTTGTGGTGCCATACCGGGCGAAGACTCAGGTCCGATTTGTGGATGCGGAATGCATTCTCGGCCTCTGTCAATTGGATGTAAGCTTTCCAGAGATCTTCATCAGTCCAATCACTGACATTGGTACGTAGTAAGTAGCAACCGTCGCTTAGCTCGTGCCAGTCGGTCGCGGGTTGGATTCGTTTCCATTCAATGGCGGCGAATTTTGTAGCCTTCGTGTTATCCTTCTCGGGTGTCGCTTTGTCTACTTTCTCCACCGCTTTATCAACTACGTTCACTTCAAACAGATGCGCAGCACGCGTGTTTTGTCCCAGCAGACGGCCAATCTCGCGAGACACCGTCAGTTGATTGCGATTCAACTTTTCACATCGAGCTTTCATCGCAATAAGTCTTTCTGTAATTTTGTCCGCCGCTCGCTTGATAATCGCTTTGTCTTTCTCCTTTCGATCTCGGCTGCGGCACAAGATGAATGTCTCGGTAGATTCGCTCGTATCCTCTTCAGGGGGAAGCTTGCAAAGCTTTACTTCGATTCCGTCACGAATCGTCGTCCAATCTTGTTTGAGCAACTCTTGTTCGAATTTCTTCAGCATCGACTTCGGAGTGCCAATGATGTAGCGGCGATTCTCTTGACGCAGGAATTCCAAGTTATCCTCGCTGGTCATGCCGCGATCCATCACCCAGATGCGATCGGACTTGCCATAACGTTTTTCCATCAATTCGACGATTTCTTGGACGGTCGTCACATCGGCAGTATTGCCCGCAAAGACTTCGTAACCGATTGGCATTCCACAACGCGAGACGACTAAGGCAATGCACACTTGTTTGCAATCGCCACGTTGATCGCGTGAGTAGCCACGCTGGGCTAAAGGATTAATTTTGCACTGGCCTTCGAAGTAGGTACTCGTAACATCGTAGAGCAGCAGGTCATACTCGATACCGAACAACTCCCCCATTCGATTCTTTAAGTGAATTTCCAATGCCTCCTTGTGAGGTAACAGCGCATCCAACGCTCTGTACAAACGATTGTCATCAACGCGGTCGATGGGTACGCCAAGCAATTCGGGCAAGGTCGTCTTGGGATACCACTGTTCGGAGACGTAAAGTTCGCTTGATGGATCAAGCAGCCGTGCAATAACCAGAATCATGGCCGTCAAAGACCATTGCACTCGCTCTCGACCCTGCGGCATCGCCTTGTGCAGGAATTCGTCCAGTTTGAGTTGCTCAATCAACTGCATTGCTAACCACGGACCGCCAAAGGCCCGGGAGTTCTCAACGCGAACTGCATTGGTATTGACTCGCACCCAACGCGGCTTAATCGGTTCGTCTTCATACTCAAAAAGAGCAAGCTGCTTGGTGCTTGCGCAAGCCTGGCGACCATTTTCACCTTGCGTCACAGCCCCCGCTGCTTGCAGAACACCCAGCCGTCCCGCTTCATCAAGCGCGCCCAGCCAAGCTACGACATTCTGCCTAGGACCTTGTTCCGTACGTACCGATTCGACCAGAGCAAAATAAGCTCGACGCTTTCCTTCAACAGTTCTGAAGCACTGGCGAATAAACATACCCAGAAAAATATCCAGGTAATTCAACACGTCCAGACCAAGGCCGTTTCCACTACATCCCTTTCACGGATGCCGGAATCCCTTAACCCCAATTTTAATGGTGTCTCGGGAAGAATCTCCAACATAGATCGCCGAATAAAAAATTCTCAGAAATCCTGTTGGGGAAGTTGGGCTAG